>NZ_NOYD01000016.1 GCF_002258315.1 Rhodococcus sp. 06-462-5
CTTGAGCAGCCACAGCGTCGAGTCCGGGATCCACAGGTCCGGGCGATTTCGGGTGCCCGCGATCTCGGTCGCCGTGTCGGTGGGGCGTTCGGGGCGGACCTCGAAGTTCACGCAGCCGCGCTCGACGTCGCCTGCCTGGGCGACGATCTGCTGCACCGGCTCGGCGATGGAAGTGTCCACCGCCAGCGAGACCGTGTCGAGGGAATCGCAGGAGTCCGCACCGGACGCGCGCACGGCCTGCACTCCGAACCAACTGCCGACCACGACGACAACTGCCACCAGCGCGAGCACCGACCAGGTCGCGGCCGAACCGAACCGGCGCGGACTACCGCTGTGACGTCCCGACATCGATGCAACCCCCTGCTCGGCCCCCAGCTGCACTCACGAATGCAACCGCACGCACACTCAGAAGTGACGCGACGCACAGCATAGTAGCCTCCTCAGCGACCGGAGCGGCTTCTGAGCGCATTGACGAACACGTTGGGGATCTCGGCCGGATTTCGTGCGACAAAACTCGTACCGCCTGTGGCGGCCGAAATCTGTTGCAGCACACCGGCATCCGCATCGTCGGTGATGCCGATGGTGACGATGACGACCGGCTTGGACGGGTCCTGCTCGGCTCGCAGAGTCGACAGCAGCTCGTCGAGCGAGATGCTGTCGGGATCCTCGTTGGTGCCGTCGGTGAGGATGATGACGCTGTTCACGGCATCGGGGTCGTAGCCCTGCTGCACGGTGCGGAACGCGGCCAACGTGGTGTCGTACAACCCGGTACCACCTCCGACCAGGGACGGCAGCGTTCGGGTTTGCTGCAACAGCACCTCACGCTGAGTGGTGTTGCCGACCTGCTCGTCCATTCGCCGGATCGGTGCGAGCTCACGGTAGTCCTGATCGCCACCGCCGAGTCCGATCGAGAACGCCCACAACCCCATCGACGCGTTGTCGGGGAACAGCCGATTTCCGGTCTCACTGGCCTGCACCGTCATGGCGATACGCGAATTCGCCCCGGCGCTGTAGTTCATCGATCCGGAGACATCCTCCATCACCAACGCCCGCGACGGGAGCGCCAAGACCTGGTACTGCCGCAGCGTCGACTCGGCGGCCTGTTGGTCGGCAATCGTCAGCGGCGTGACGTTCCCGATCCCCCGATCGGAATCGAGCGGGGCCATGTCTGCGGAGCGGAACCCTGCGTCGGACAGAGCCTGCTGCCCCTGGTCGGATTCGATGGCCGTGGCCAGTGCCGTCCCGACGGACTTCGCGGTCTCGTGTCGATCGCCCGCGGGTTCGGTCACCGCCAGCGGAAAGTTCAGGAAGAAGGCACCGGTCGGCGGAGCCGTCGCGCCGAGTTCGACGTTCTTGTCCTGCTGGTAGTCCAGGAAGGCCTGCTCGGAGACCACCGCGACTCCTCCGTCGGCGACCAGGTCGTCGAGCCTGACCGTCGGATCGGCCTCGCCGCGCGTGGCGGCCTGAGCCTGAGCGATGGGGACGAGCGCCGCCGAGACCGCGTCGAGCATCTTCTCGTCCGATCCGGCCTCGGCCACCGCGCCCAGGATGGCCGCGTCGGACGTGGTGTTGGCCAACGGATTACCGATGCGCAGACCTTCGAGCTTCAAGGCAGTGAGCCAGGTGTCGAAGAACGGCACCTCGTCCTTGCGGGCCGCGAGCACGGCCGGGGTTGCGGCCACCGACTGACTCGCGAGGTCGATCAACGACGCCGTGGACCGCACGGTCTTGCCGACCCACAGCGACGAATCGGGAATCCAGAGCGAGGGAACATCGTCGCCCTTGGCCACCGCGGCCGAGACCTGACCCGATTCGGTGGCGGTGACCTCGACACCGGCACAACCCAGGTCCTCGGCGGGGGTGTTGTCGACGATCTTCTGCAGCACCGGTGCGATCGCCGGATCCGCAGCCAGCGAGTAGGACTGAGTGTCGCCACAGGTGGACCCGAAGGCCTTCAGTGCCACGAAGACTCCACCGCCGACAACGAGCAACAGAACGACGGCGACGACGCCGTACTTGGCGATTCCGCGGCTGCTCGAGCCGGACGACGGGGCACTGTGTTTACCGGGCATAGCGCGCTCCTACTTCATCGGTCGTTCCACAGGCTCCACTCCTGCCCCGTCAGGCGTAGATCTTGACGAACGTCTTCAGCGAGTTCTCGATATCGCCCTTGAGAGCGCGCGCGACACCGGAGCCGATGGGACCGAACAGCGGCGCACCGCCGAGGTTGATGTCGATGGTGATCTCGGAACCGTCACCCTTGGATTTCACGGACATGTTCAGGCCGATCTTGACCCCGCCCTTGCCGTTGCCCTTGAGCTCGAGCTTCTTGGGCGGATCGTAGGACTCGATCTTCCAGGACACCCGGTTGCGCATTCCCTTCACGCTGGCGATGGAGTCCAGGGTGGTGCCGACGGCCAGCTGCTCGGGCAGCTCACCGCGCCATGCTTCGTGGATGGAGAGCCACTGCTCGTATCCGGACAGGTCGGACGCATGCGCCCACGTCTGCTCGGGGGTCAGGGGGACGTCGAGGGAAACCTTCAGCTTGGCCACAGCAGGGATGGTAACCGCTGAACGAAAAATGTCCGTGTGAGGCCTTCCTCACACGGACATCTTCGATGGAACCTGCGTTCGACTAGTGAGCGCTGGCCTTCTCCGCACCGATACCGGTGAGGGAGCGAACCTCCATCTCGGCCTGCTTGTCGGTGCTCTCGGTGTCCTTCGAGATCAGTGTTCCGACGATGCCGAGGACGAATGCCAACGGGATCGACACGATGCCGGGGTTGGAGAGCGGGAACCAGGCGAAGTCCGAGCCGGGGACCATCGACGTCGGCGATCCGGAAACGGCCGGGGAGAAGACGATCAGCACGATGGTCGAGATCAGGCCGCCGTACATGCTGAACAGTGCGCCGGTGGTGGTGAAGCGACGCCAGAACAGCGAGTACAGGATGGTCGGCAGGTTCGCGGCTGCAGCGACGGCGAAGGCGAGTGCCACCAGGAACGCGATGTTCTGACCGTTGGCGAGGATGCCGAGGCCGATGGCGAGCACACCGATGACGACGGCGGTGATGCGGGAGACCTTGACCTGCTTCTTGTCGTCGACCTTGCCCTTCTTGATGACGCTGCCGTAGATGTCGTGGGCGAACGACGCCGAGGCGGTGATCGTCAGTCCGGCGACCACGGCGAGGATGGTCGCGAAGGCGACCGCCGAGATGATGCCGAGCAGAATCACGCCGCCGAGTTCGAAGGCCAACAGCGGAGCAGCGGAGTTCTGACCACCGGCCGAGGCCAGGATGCGGTCGGGTCCGACGATCGCTGCGGCTCCGTAGCCGAGGACGAGGGTGAACAGGTAGAACGCACCGATGAGCGCGATGGCCCACACGACGCTGCGGCGAGCTTCCTTGGCGGTGGGCACGGTGTAGAAGCGCATCAGCACGTGCGGCAGACCCGCGGTACCGAGGACGAGTGCGAGACCGAGCGAGAGGAAATTGATCTTCGAGGTGGCACTGCCGCCGTACTGGGCACCGGGCTCGATGACGTCACGGGCCGCCACGGCCTCGTTGGCCGATCCGGCCACCATGGTCTGAGCGCTGCCGAGCAGTTCGGAGAAGTTCATGCCGAACTTGGCGAGAACGAGGACGGTCATGAACGCTGCGCCGGTGATGAGCAGAACGGCCTTGATGATCTGCACCCAGGTGGTGCCCTTCATGCCGCCGATGAGTACGTACGCGATCATCAGCACGCCGACGATGGCGATGACGATGGACTGTCCGGTGCGGTCGGAGATGTCGAGCAGCAGTGCGACGAGTCCGCCGGCACCGGCCATCTGCGCCAGCAGGTAGAACAGCGAGACCGTCAGTGTGGACAGTGCGGCCGCGGTGCGAACCGGGCCCTGCTTGAGCCGGAAGCTCAGCACGTCCGCCATGGTGAACTTGCCGGTGTTCCTGAGCAATTCGGCGACGAGGAGCAACGCGACGAGCCAGGCGACGAGGAAGCCGATGGAGTACAGGAAGCCGTCGTAGCCGTAGACGGCGATGGCACCGGCGATACCGAGAAAGCTGGCCGCCGAGAGGTAGTCACCGGCGATGGCGACGCCGTTCTGCGGTCCGGAGAAGCCGCCACCTGCGGTGAAGAAATCCGCGGAGGTCGCATTCTTCTTGGATGCGCGGATGACGACGAACATCGTCACGAGGACGAACGCACCGAAGATCGCGATGTTGACGAGGGGTTCACCGACTGTGGTGTCGGTGGCCTGGGCTAATACGTTCACGACTTGGCTCCCTGGGAGGCTTCCATCTCGGCGCGCAGGGCTGCGGCTCGAGGATCGAGTTCACGGTTGGCGAACTTCACGTAGATGCCGGTGATGGCGAATGTCGTGACGAACTGGCCGAGGCCGAGCAGCAGACCGACGTTGATGTTGCCCCACACCTTGGTGGACATGAAGTCCACGGCGTAGGTGCTCAGCAGCACGTAGACGACGTACCAGACCAGGAAGAACCCGGCCATCGGGAACACGAAGCTACGCAGGCGACGCCTGAGTTCCTGGAACTCGGGACTGGCCTGCATGTCGACGAACGCTTGCGCGTCCGGTGGCGAATTGGTTTCCGGTGCGGTCACCTTGGACTCCTGAAGTTGATGTGAGCTTTAGCTGACTCGGAACATTAATGAGAGTCAGGTCACAAAATCAGGAGGTGGTGTCGATCACACGATGGGCTGCGGGAGTGTGCGACGAGCGGTCGCGAATGGCAGTCGAGCGGTGGCGGCCGGGAGTGGAGCCTGCGGAATGACCCCACGAGGGAGTGGAGCCTGCGGAACGACCCAAAGAGGGAGTGGAGCCTGCGGAACGACCCGAAGACGCAGTTACAGTTCGCGTTCTCGGTCTTTGCCCATGTCGAGGCCCTCGGGGAGGTGCAGTCGCGCGAAGATGCGGGAGATGTCCGACGGGACGGTCTTTCGGGTGGCGAGGCTGACGGCGATCATCGAGGCGAAGGCGACGGGGACGCTGACGGCGGCGGGGTAGCCGAGGATCGCTGCCGCCCAGCCGCCGAGGACGCCGTCGGAGATGGGGGTCACGACGGAGATCGACGCGGCGACGAGTGAGATGCCGCCGCCGAGGAGCAGTCCGGTTGCCGCTCCGGCCGCGGTGAGTCCGCGCCACCAGATACCCAGCACGAGCAGTGGGCACAGGGTGGACGCGGCGACGGCGAAGACGAGCCCGACGGTGCGCGAGAGGTCGAGTGAGACAACGCCGATCGACAGCGCCAACGGCACGGCTCCGGCGAGGATCGCGGCGACGCGGAAGTCTCGGACCTTGCCCGAGAGGACGTCGGTACTGAGCACCCCTGCGATGCTGACCAGCAGTCCCGACGACGTCGACAGGAACGCAGCGATGGCACCGGCGGCCACGAGTGCGGCGAGCAGTTGTCCCGGTATTCCGGAGAGCACCGAGCCGGGCAGCAGCAGGACCGCTGCGTCGGATGCTCCGGTGATCAGCAGTTGCGGAACGTACAGCCGGGCGAAGACGCCGAGCACCGTCGGGAACAGGTAGAACATGCCGAGCAACGCCAGGACGGTGAGCGAGGTCAGCCGCGCCGCTCGGCCGTCCGGGTTGGTGTAGAAGCGCACCAGCACGTGCGGCAGGCCGAGGGTTCCGAGGAACGTGGCCAGAATCAGCGAGTACACCTGATACAGCGGGTGCGCGCCGCCCAGTCCCCCGCCCGGCATCGCCCACGCCCGGTCGGTGGTCGGCGCTCCCGCGACGACGGGAACGGGCGATCCGGCGTCGAGCGTCAACGACGTGCCCGAGCCCAGCCGGTGTTCGCCTGCGTCCAGCAGGACTCGCCCGTCGACGCTCTCGTCGTCGAGGGTTCCCGTCACGGCGACCACGATCGGCGAATCCACCTGTACGAGAACGTCGGTGGTGATGTCGACGACGGTCTGCTCGGTCACCGTCGGTGGGGCCGGGCTGCCGACGCTGCGGTCGTCGGCGAAGAAGTGCACGGCCAGCACCAGTGCCGGGATGGCGATCGCGGTGAGCTTGAGCCAGTACTGGAACGCCTGGACGAAGGTGATCGAGCGCATGCCACCGCCGACGACGTTCGCGATCACGATCAGCCCCACCGCCAGGGCACCGACCCAGCCGGGCACTCCGAGCAGAATGTTCAGGGTCAGGCCGGCACCCTGGAACTGCGGCACCAGATACAGCGCGCAGATGACCACCACCACCAGCATCGCCACGGTTCGCAACCATGGTGCACCGAGCCGGAATTCGACGAAATCGGGCACCGTGTACGCGCCGCTCCTGCGCAGCGGTGCCGCGACGAACAGCAGCAGACCCAGATAGCCCGCGGTGAAGCCGACCGGATACCACAGCGCATCGGCTCCGTACTTCGCGATGAGCCCCGCGACCCCGAGAAACGATGCGGCCGAGAGGTATTCGCCGCTGATGGCGGCGGCATTCCAGCGTGGCCCGACGGTACGCGAGGCCACCAGGAAGTCGGAGGTGGTGCGGGCCAGCCGAACTCCGTAGATGCCGATGCCCACCGTGGCGACGGCGGCCACCAACAGCGCGATCACCGTCGCGATCGGAATCGATCCGTTCACGTGCGCCTAGTCCTCGACCAGGCCGACGAACTCGGTCTCGTTGCGTTCGGCCCGGCGCACGTACGCCCAGCCGACAGCGAACAGCAACGGATAGATCGCCACCCCCAACACCAACCACGGCAGCCCGATGCCGAACGGCGCGACGTCGGTGAAACGGGCGAGGAGCATGCCCAGCAACGGAATTGCGAACAGAATCGACAGCGTCATCACCGCCAGGCGCACCGACAGCAACAGCTGCGCGCGTACCAGGCTACGGACCAGGGCGTCGCCGACCTCGGTTTGCTCCTGCACTTCGACACGGGTGCGCACCATCCGCGCACCGCGACGTTGCGAGAGCACCACCCGCTGCCGGTGTGGCTGACTCATCCCGTCACCTGGACGACCACGATTGCAGCGGACCGCGGACCAGTCTGTCCTTGAGTTCTCTGGCGTGCCGTCGGCTCACCGGAAGTTCGCAGGCAGCGAGGTTTCCACTGGCCCGCAGGCATACCACCAGACCCGAACCGACGCTGCGGATCCCCGTGACCAACCGCAGCGAGACCAGGTACGAGCGGTGCACGCGGAGGAATCCGGCGTCCGCCCAGCGGCTTTCGAGGGTCGAGATCGGTATGCGCACCAGGTGCGAGCCGTTGGAGGTGTGCAATCTCGCATAGTCGCCGTCGGCCTCGACCCACGCGACCGACGACCGGTGCACCAAGGTGGTGGTTCCGCCGAGTTCGACGGGGATGACCTCGTCGGCCGAGGTGTCGGCGGACTCCGCGGGTCGGCGGCGCGCGAGCAGCACCCGGCGCAGTGCCTCGGTGAGCCGGTCCTCTCGCAAGGGCTTGAGCAGGTAGTCGACGGCACCGAGATCGAAGGCGGCCAGTGCCCGGTCGTCGTGGGCGGTGACGAACACGACGGCGGGTGGCCGCGCGAATGCCGACAGGATGCCGGCCAGTTCCAGGCCGTCGAGTCCGGGCATGTTGATGTCGAGGAACACTGCATCCACCGGCTGCGCGGAGGTCTGTTGGAGCTGCCGTAGTGCGGTGGTGGCGTCCTGCGCGGTGAACACCTCGGCGACGGTGTCCTGCTGGCGCAGCAGAAAGGCGAGTTCGTCCAGTGCCGGGCGCTCGTCGTCGACGGCGAGCACGATCAACCCACGGCCGGGGGCCATGTTGGCAGCCTGCGTCATGCCCGCACACCCGGCCTGAATTTGGGCACGCGCAGGCTCACTTTGGTGCCTGCGCCCGGTGCGGTGTCCACTACGAGACCGTAGTCGTTTCCGAAGGCTGCCCGCAGCCGATCGTCCACGTTCGCCAATCCGACATGGGCCGCGTCCTCGGTGTGCAGGCTTCCCGAACGCAGCACATCGGGATCCATCCCCACCCCGTCGTCCTCGATACTGATCACTGCGTCGGTGCCCTCGTCGGCGGCGATGATCGTCACGCGGCCGCCGTCGGCCTTGCCGGACAGGCCGTGCCGGACGGCGTTCTCGACGAGCGGCTGCAGCGCCAGAAACGGCAGCGCGACGCTCAACACCTCGGGCGCCACCTGCAACGTGACCTGCAGGGAATCACCGAAGCGGGCCCGTTCGAGCGTCAGGTACCGATCGATGTTGCGTAGCTCGTCCGCGAGCACCGTGAACTCGCCTGCGTTGCGGAACGAGTATCGGGTGAAGTCGGCGAACTCGAGCACCAGCTCCCGCGCTCGATCCGGGTCGGTGCGCACGAACGACGCGATGGTGCCGAGCGCGTTGTAGATGAAGTGTGGGCTGATCTGTGCGCGCAGTGCCCGCACCTCGGCGCGGTCCAACCGCGCCCGGGACGCGTCGAGTTCGGCGAGCTCGATCTGACCGCACGCGTAGCGCGCGACCTCAGCGATGGCCCCGAGCATGCCCGGTCCGGGCTCGGCGACGACGGCTGCCCCCAACACCCCGACCACAGGAGACTCGTCGACGACCAACGGCTGCACCACCAGCGCTCTGACCTCGTGGATCGAACCGAGCGGCAGACGCACCAGGACGCGCCGCTGCCCGTCCACCGCCCGCTTCGCCGCCTCGACGAAGGCCGGTGTCAGCTCGTCCCACGGGCCGTCCCAGGCCAGCAGCGAACCGTCGGGATCGCAGATTCCCAGTGCGTCCGCACCGGTCAGTACCCGCAGGTGCGGCGCGGCCGCGGCAGCCGAGCGAGTGTCGAGACCGTCACGCAACGGCTTGGCGGCCAACGACGCGGTGTGCAGGGTGGCGTGGACGGCTCGCTCGGCCGGTGTGGTGAGGTCTCGTCGACCGCGCAGACTGATCACGGCGATGACCGAGACGATCACGGCCACGATCACCGCCAACGACGCCAGTGCCGCGGTCATCGCGCGCACGTCGTCGAGGTGGGCACGTTCAGGAAGCGTTCGACGAGCCAGTCGACTCCGATGCCGTTGGCGGCCAGTTCGGCATGGCCCTGCTCCGGTTCGGAGCGAAGCTCGACGTCGTCGCCCAGTGCGCAGGCCTCGGCCACCGCGTCCCGGGTCCATTGGGGATCGATGAGATCGTCGCGTTCGCCGACCAGGACCAGGAGCGGTACCTCGGTGCGAGACGTCGGTACCGCAACCGATTCGAGCCACTGCGTCATCCGATCCGATGCATCCGCGGAGTCCGGGAAGGCGTCGGCCGGATCGAGAACGGCTCCGGCGTCGGCCTTGGAGAAGCCGAGCAGGTCACTGCAGGCGGTCAGCGCGGTCACGTTGTCGGCGAACGTGCCGCGGATGTAGTCCGCGCGTTCGGCACTCGGATCTGCGGCGTGCAGACCCTCGTAGAGATACGGCACCAGCAGCTGACGCGGCACGGTCTGCTCGGTCTCGGGCGCGAAGAACCGCGTCAGATCGGCCGCGGGCGACAGTGCCGCGGCACCGACCAGTTGCAGACCGTCGCCGTAGTCGCCACTGCGCTCGGCCGCCGCCCAGACCGCTTGTCCGCCTTGGGAGGTGCCCACTGCACCCCACCTGGTGCCGACGTCGGGAACCACGTTGCGGGCCGCGCGCACCGCGTCGATCACGTCGTACGCTGCGGCGTCCCGGTCGAGGTACGCGGGATCTCCCGGCGTTCCGAGCCCCTGGTAGTCCGTCACCACGACCACGGTGCCGCGTTCGAGGAACGGCGTCACCAATCCGATGGTGCCCAACAGGTTCGGATAGAGCGAGGGTGCGCACTCGTCGGTGACACCGGTGGTGC
Organism: Rhodococcus sp. 06-462-5; assembly: GCF_002258315.1. Classification (GTDB taxonomy): domain Bacteria; phylum Actinomycetota; class Actinomycetes; order Mycobacteriales; family Mycobacteriaceae; genus Rhodococcoides. Next base: position 9,803 of record NZ_NOYD01000016.1, read on the forward strand.
CGTGCCCGACGGAGACGATCGGCCAGCCACCGGGCGGAGCAGAACCCTTGGGCACGAACACCGTTCCCGATGCCTCGGTCCCGCCCCCGGTGACTCCGTCGGTGGTGCGGTAGACGATTTTGGTGGCGGTTCCGCCGAGGTAGGCGACACCGATGTCGACCTGCCCCAGCAGCATCGACGACACGATCTCACCGCGTTCGAGGCCTTCGGGTGCCGCGACAACAGTGGGGGCGGGTTCGACGGATTCGGCGGTGGGAGTGCTGCACGAGGCAAGGGCGAACACCAGTGCCGCGGCGACCACCGGTCCGGTCGACCTCACTGTCTCTGCGCTCCTACGGTGTACGTCGTGCGATGCGAGCCTCCGCCGCAATTTCCTCCACGTCCAGACCATTCAACACTGCCCGCAGGGCTTCGTCCTCCAACTCCCCCGAGTCGCGAGCCGCGATGAGCGCCGCCCGCTGCGCGACCAGGACGTTGTGCCGCAGCGAATCGAACAACGCCCCGGCCGCCGCGATCCGCTTCTCGCGATCCTCGGTCTCGTCGGCATCCAAACGAGCGCGCACCGAGCGTCGGACTCGCTCGATCACCTCGTCGACGCGCTCGCTGTCCACTCCCGCAATTCCCTCCTTCGCCGCGCGCTGGAGGTAGTCCTCTGCCGCCGTCCGGGCGATGGCCTGCGACAGCAGCCGCTGATTGTCGTTGCGCTGCTGCTCGAGTGGATCGGCCACGTCGAGCCGTCGGATCAACAGCGGAAGCGTCAGGCCCTGCAGCAGCAACGTACCGACGGCGACGACGAAGGCCACGGCCTGAATCACCGCGCGCCCGGGGAATTCGTCGCCGAGCACCGTGGTCAGCGGTACACCGGCCGCCGCAGCGAGCGTGACCACCCCACGCATGCCCGCCCAGGAGAGCACCAGGTTCTGCTGCCACGTGAGACCGGTCTCGGCCGGCGATGATCGCCGGAACAGCTTGCGAAGCAGCATGTTTCGCCCGGAGTTGACGAATATCCACGCTGGGCGGACGGCCATCACCACCACCAGGACCAGCACCGCATAGGCGAACACGTGGTGCACCGGCAGCCCTTCACGCTGGACTTCCTCGATGACGAATTTCAGCTGTAAACCCATGTAGGCGAACACGAATGCTTCGAGCAGAAGATCCAGCGTCGGCCACACCTGCCGTTCCTGCACCCGAGTGGAGACCGACACGTCGGCGGTGACGCGGCCCAGCACGAAACCCGCGGTGACGACGGCGAGCACACCGGAGGCATGCACCTCCTCGGCCGCCAGATACGCGGTGAACGGCAGCACCAGACCGAGCACGGTTTCCAGCGCCGAGTCCGCGATGCGATTGCGGACGAACCGCACGATGCGCGCCAGGACCAGCCCCACGAGCACGCCGCCCGCGATCTCGTAGAGGAAGAACAGCACCGGTGAACCGAGTTCGATCCGACTGCCCGTCACCGAGGCGACGGCCAGGGTGAACAGGGTCAACGCGGCCGCGTCGTTCACCAGAGACTCGCCGGTGAGGATGGCCATCATCCGAGCAGGCAGGCCGAGCTTGCGGCCGACAGAGACCGCGGACACCGCGTCGGGCGGGGCGACGACGGCACCGAGCACCAGAGCCGCACCCAGCGTCAGTTCCGGGATCAACAGGTTCGCGAACCAGCCGACCACGAACGTCGTCACGATCACCATGACCAATCCGAGCCGGAGTATCTGGCCGAGATTGCGCCGAAAGGTGACGAACGAGAAATCCAGCGCGGCGGAGTACAACAGCGGCGGAAGCACCACGCCGAGGATCAGCTCGGGCGAGAGACTGACGTGCGGCACTCCGGGAACGAACGAGGCGATGGATCCGACGGTGACCAGGACGAGCGGAACCTGCAGATCGACGCGCCTGGCGAAACCAGCGACCGCGATCGCGAAGATGACTACGAGAAGAAGAATCGGTCCGTCCACCCCGACGATTGTGCCGTCAGCCGCACCCTGGGGCACGACCGACGGACACGATCACCGATAGGAGGAGACCGGAAGGTCCTACTTGTCCGGAATCGCCTTCTTGACAGCGTCCTGAACCTTGTCGACCTTGTCGGCGTACTTGCCGCCGGTCTTGTTGTCGATGAAGTCCCCCGCCTTCTCCACGACGTCGTCGATCTTGTCCGAATTCTCGGCCGCAAGATCCTTGCCCTTGTCGACCATGCCCTTCAAATTGTCTGCGAAGCCCATGAAACTCTCCTGCCGGTCGGGTGCAACGGAACACCCGAAAGCCTACGTTTTGTTCTGCCTGTTGCGTAGTGCCGATCCGAATCGATGGGCGACCTCGACGAGCGCAATGCCGATACCGCCGATGATCAAGGCGCTGGTGGTGGCTCCGACGTTGGAGGGGTCGAGCTTGAAGAAGGTGCGGCAGAACGGGATTGCGAACAGCAACAGGTAGCCACCGACCGACCCACCGAGCAGCAGGATCTTCCACCAGTTGTAGGGCCGCGCGACGACGGCCAACACCCACAGCGCAATCATGATCAGGGTGATCAGCGCGGTGGTACTGGCCTGCGTCACCTGGGTCTCGGTCGCGTTCGGGCCTGCATAGACCAGCAGGTACGAGATGAACGTGCACGAGCCGACGATCAAACCGGACGGCACGGCCAGCCGCATCACCCGCGAGACGAATCCACTGCGCGCCCGCTCGTTGTTCGGCGCGAGCGAGAGCACGAAGGCCGGGATACCGATGGTGAACCAGGCAGCGATCGTCACGTGCCGCGGAAGGAACGGATACGGAATCGGCTCGAAGTGGAAGATCTGCGACAGCACGCCCGAGAGCCCGATGAGGAACGCCAGCAGTACCGAGTACACCGTCTTGGTGAGGAACAGATTGGAGACACGTTCGATGTTGCCGATGACGCGTCGCCCCTCCCCTACGACGTAGGGCAACGTGGCGAACTTGTTGTCCAACAGCACGATCTGCGCGACGGCTCGCGTAGCGGCGCTTCCCGAACCCATCGAAACGCCGATGTCGGCGTCCTTGAGCGCGAGCACGTCGTTGACGCCGTCGCCGGTCATCGCGACCGTGTGGCCGCGAGATTGCAACGCGCCCAGCATCGCTCGCTTCTGATCGGGCCTGACGCGGCCGAAAGTGGTGGAGTGTGCCAGAGTGTCGGCCAGCTTCTCGGAGTCCTCGGGAAGATCACGCGCATCGATCGGGGCGTCGCCGCCGGGCAGGCCGAGTGAACCGGCGACCGCGCCGACCGAGACGGCATTGTCGCCGGAGATGACCTTGACCTCGACGTACTGGCTCGCGAAGTACTCCAGCGTGTCTCGGGCATCCTCGCGCACCTTCTGCTCGAGAATCACCAGGGCACGCGGGGCGACGACACCGGGCGCGTTCGCGTCGTCGACGGCAGCGTCGGAGCTGGCGAGAAGCAACACCCGCAGGCCTTTCGAACCTGCGGATTCGGCCCGTCGAGCCGTCTCGGAGCCGGAGTCGAGCAGTACGTCCGGGGCACCGAGCAGCCAGTTTCCGTGCTCGCCGTAGGACAGTCCACTCCACTTCTTGGCCGAGGAGAACGGGGCAACCGCCGTCTGAGTCCACCCGGGCGCGTCCGGATACGCCTCACCGACCGCCTGCACACTCGCGTTCGGCCGCGGATCGTCGTGGGCCAGAGACGCGAGAGCCTGTGTGACCGAATCGGAATCGCGGCTGTCGATCAGCACCAACTCGGACAGCCGCATGCCGTTCTCGGTGAGGGTGCCGGTCTTGTCCGCACACACCACGTCGACGCGGGCGAGGCCTTCGATCGCAGGCAGCTCCTGCACCAGGCACTGCCGTTGACCGAGCCGGACCACGCCCACCGCGAACGCGATCGACGTCATCAGCACCAGACCTTCGGGCACCATCGGGACGAGCGCGGCGACCATGCCGTTGAGGGCAGGCCCCAAAGCCTGTCCGCTGGAGAACAATTGGTTGTAGATGATCAGCGCACCGGCCGGAATCATCAGGTAGGTGATGAATTTGAGGATCTTGTCGATACCGCTGCGCAGTTCGGACTTGACCAGAGTGAACTTGCTGGCCTCCTCGGCGAGCTTGGCTGCATAGGCGTCGCGCCCCACCTTCGTCGCGCGGTACGCACCACTGCCCGACACGACGAAACTTCCCGAAAGCACCTGCGCCGCCTGAAGTTTGTGCACCGTGTCGGCCTCGCCGGTGAGCAACGACTCGTCGATCTCGAGGCTCTCGGTCTCGATCACCTCACCGTCGACGACGATCTGATCACCGGGACCCAGTTCGACGATATCGCCGAGTACGACCTCGTCCGGCGGGATCTGCTTCGAGACGCCGTCGCGTCGCACCTGGGGCTTGTTCTGCCCGACGATGGCCAGCCGATCCAAGGTGCGCTTGGCGCGAATTTCCTGCACGATTCCGATGCCGCTGTTCGCGACGATCAACAGCCCGAACATGCCGTCGATCACCGAACCCGTCGAGAGCACGATGATCAACAGCACACCGAGAATCGCATTGATTCGAGTGAACACGTTGCCGCGGACGATGTCGCGAACCGACCGAGAAGCTCGGGCCGGAACGTCGTTCGACTTTCCCTCGGCCCTGAGCCTGGCGACGTCCGCCTCGGTCAGCCCGGTGTCACGCTGCGCATCGGCGTCGATAGACATGCGTGCAGCTTAAACCCGGTCCGGTCAGCCCAGCCGAGCCCACCAACGATCGTCGTGCAGCGTTCGCGTGCCGTCTATTCGTTGTCCCGGCATCGGTACCGCCACCTGAACTCCGACGTCCTGCGCGGCAGCGTGCAGTCGCACGATGGGCTCGGACCAGGGGTGGAAGGCAAGGTTGAACGTGGCCCAGTGAATCGGCACGAAGATGCCCGACGCCGTCAGGTCGATGTGCGCGGTGACCGCTTCCTCGGGATTCATGTGGATGTCCGGCCACCGCACGTCGTAGGCCCCGACGGGCAGCAATGTCAGGTCGAAGGGGCCGTAGTTGCGGCCGATCTCGGCGAACTTCGGGGTGTAGCCGGTGTCGCCGCCGAAGAACACGCGACGAACCGGACCGGCGAAGGCCCAGGACGCCCACTGCGTCGAGTCCCGGGTCAGACCGCGGCCGGAGAAATGTCGAGCTTCTGTGCACGTGACGGTGAGGCCACCGATGTTCGTCTGCTCGTCCCAGTCCAGTTCGATGATGCGCGCCTCGGGCACCCGCCACTTGCGTAGGTGAGCACCGATTCCCAGCGGCACGACGAACGGTGCCGACTGCGTGCTCGCCAGCTTCTGCACCGTCGCCTTGTCGAGGTGGTCGTAGTGATCGTGGGAGATCACGATGGCGTCGACCCGCGGCAGGTCGACCAGCTCGACCGGAGTCGGATGCAGTCGCGCCGGCCCCACCACCGAGGACGGGGAGACGCGATTGCTCCACACCGGGTCGGCAAGAACGCGATAGCCGTCGACCTCGATGAGCACACTCGAGTGGCCGTACCAGGTGACCGCCATCTCGCCCGCGTCCACCGGAGCGATCGGCGGGGCCAGCGGAATCGGGCGCTGGGGCCTGCCCTTGCCGCGCTCGGTGACGAGCGAGACGAACATGTTCTTCTGGTCCTTCTCGCCGCGACCCGGCACGTAACTCGAACTCGGATCGGAGTTGTGGAACCGGCGATCGCGGTATCGCGGCGACCCGGCCGCATAGGGACTGATGTGTACGCGTCTGGCACCGATCGCCGACGGCAGACCCCACGTCGCGCGTGCCAACCATGCACCGCTCAGTGCTGCGGCTGCTCCCAGTACGAACTTCGTCTTCGTCACGGCCCCCAGAGTAGGCGGCGCCGACGTCTTCGCAGCTCACCCGTAGCCTTGCCCTAGAATATTCGCGTCGGTTTTGCTGCTAGAAGGGGAGACATTGAGTACCGAACAGCTCGAATTCCAGGCGGAGACGCGTCAGCTCCTGGATCTGATGGTGCACTCCATCTACTCCAACAAGGACAGCTTTCTCCGTGAACTGATCTCCAACTCCTCGGACGCGCTGGACAAGCTGCGCCTGGAGTCGTACCGCAACAAGGACCTGGACGTCGACGTCTCGGATCTGCACATCGAGATCGACATCGACTCCGCGGCCCGCACCCTCACCATCCGCGACAACGGCATCGGCATGTCCCGCGCCGAGGTCATCGACCTCATCGGCACGCTCGCCAAGTCCGGCACCGCCGAGGTACGCAAGAAGCTCAAGGAAGCCAAGGACGCGGCTGCCTCGGAGGAGCTGATCGGCCAGTTCGGCATCGGCTTCTACTCCACGTTCATGGTGGCCGAGAAGGTCACGCTGCTCACCCGCAAGGCCGGCGAGAGCACGGCGACGAAGTGGGAGTCCACCGGCGAGGGCACCTACGAGATCACCGACGTCGACGACGCCCCGCAGGGCTCCTCGGTGACGCTGGCACTCAAGCCCGCCGACGAGGAGGACCACCTCCACGACTACGCGTCCGAGCGCAAGATCAAGGAACTGGTCAAGAAGTACTCCGACTTCATCGCCTGGCCCATTCGCATCGACGTCGAGAAGCGCGTCAAGAGCGAAGAGGAAGGCGGCGAGGACACCGTCACGATCGAGACCGAAACGATCAACTCGCAGAAGGCGCTGTGGACCCGCTCCAAGGACGAGGTGTCCGAGGAGGAGTACAAGGAGTTCTACAAGCACGTCAGCCACGCCTGGGACGAGCCGCTCGAGGTCATCCCGTTCAAGGCCGAGGGCACGTTCGAATACCAAGCGCTGCTGTTCATTCCGTCGCAGGCACCGTTCGACCTGTTCATGCGCGAGAGCAAGGCGGGCGTGCACCTGTACGTCAAGCGCGTGTTCATCATGGACGACTCGCAGGAACTGCTGCCCGAGTACCTGCGGTTCGTCAAGGGTGTCGTCGACGCAGCGGACCTCTCGCTCAACGTCTCTCGCGAAATCCTGCAGCAGGACCGGCAGATCCGCGCGATCCGTCGTCGCCTCACCAAGAAGGTGCTCTCCACGGTCAAGGAGCTGCAGAGCGAGCAGCCCGACAAGTACAAGACGCTGTGGTCGCAGTTCGGAACGGTCCTCAAGGAGGGCCTGATCTCCGACAGCGACAACCGCGAAACCCTGCTGGGCATCGCGTCGTTCGCGTCCACCAACTCCGAGGAGGGCGTGACCACCCTCGCCGAGTACGTGGACCGGATGAAGGACGGCCAGCAGCAGATCTACTACATGACGGGCGAATCCCGTCAGCAGATCGAGAGCTCCCCGCACATGGAGGCCTTCAAGGCTCGCGGGCTCGAGGTGCTGCTGCTCACCGATTCGGTCGACGAGGTGTGGGTCGGCAACGTCACCGACTTCGACGGAAAGTCGTTCCAGTCCATCGCCAAGGGCGAGGTGGACCTCGACACCGAAGAGGAGAAGAAGGAGTCCGAGGCCAAGCGCGAGGAGCAGGACAAAGAGTTCGCGGACCTGCTCACCTGGCTCACCGAGACACTCGGTGAGGACGTCAAGGAGGTGCGCCTGTCGACGCGTCTGACGACGTCACCGGCCTGCGTCGTCGGCGACGAGTTCAGCTTCTCCCCGCAGCTCGAGAAGATGTACAAGGCGTCGGGGCAGTTCGTGCCGACCTCGAAGCGCATTCTCGAACTCAACCCGACCCACGATCTGGTGACGGGATTGAAGAAGGCCCGCGAGGATCGCAGCGACGATCCGCACCTCGCCGAGACCGCCGAATTGCTGTACGCGACGGCACTTCTCGCCGAGGGAACCGAGCTCAAGGACCCTGCGAAGTTCTCCCGATTGCTGGCGGATCGGTTGACGCGCACCATCTGAGTGCCTGCGGCAGTGGTGTGGTTATGTGCCCTGGGCGGCGCACAACCACACCACTGCGGCGCAGCCGCACTCACTGCGGAGGCAGGATGTGCTCCCCCGTCTTGTCGGTGCTCAGCGACAGTGAACTGATGTACTGCTTCTCCCCGTTCGGCCCCGGCACGTTGGATGCGATCATGTCGGGTCGCTCGAATTCCATGCCGCTGACGTGGCACATCACGAGCGCGTCGGACGGGTTGCCGTGCTCGTCGAACATCGGCAGATCGATACCGTCATCGGTGCGTCGCAGGTAGTACTTACCCTTGGTCGCCACCGCCAGGATGGGCGGAAGAACAAGTGCGAGTACAAGAGCCACGATCGGTGAGTAGGGCTTGATCGCAGATCCGAATGCGCCGAAGAAGACGAGAATCGACAGGATCGCCGATGCTGCCATCGATCCGAAGCCGACCGGATTGATGTTGTAGAGCATGCCGCGTCGGAACTCGGGCACCTTGGGCGAGAGCCCCAGAATGTACTTGTTGAACACGATGTCCGACGCCACCACGGCAATCCACGCGATACCGCAATTGGCGTAGAAGCCGAGGATGCTGTTGAGGAAGTCGAACATGTTGGCTTCCATCAGGATCAGTGCGATGGCAAGGTTGAACAGCACGAACACCATGCGGCCCGGGTACGTCTTGGTGAGGCGGGTGTAGGAGTTGGTCCACGCCAGCGACCCGGAGTAGGCGTTGGTGACGTTGATCTTGATCTGGCTGATGACCACCAGGATCACCGCGAGGGTCATCGCCAGCCAGCCCGGCATGAAGTTCTCGTAGATCTCGAGGAACTGGTGCACCGGCTCGTTGGCGATGGTCGAACCGTCGACGACGTTGGCAATGAGGTACACGGCGAGGAACAGGCCGACGACCTGCTTGAGCGCGCCGAAGATGACCCAGCCAGGACCCGCGAGAAGCACTGCCGTCCACCAGCGTCGGGAGTTCTCGGGAGTCTTGGGCGGCATGAACCGCAGGTAGTCGATCTGCTCGGCGATCTGCGCGATCAACGACAGACACACGCCTGCCGCGAGCATCACCGATCCGATGTTGACGCCTTTGCCGTCGGCACCGTCCTGACCGCCGTAGGCGAAGAACTCCCCGACCGAATCGGGATTGCTGATCACCAGGTAGACGAACGGCAGCACCATCAGCACCAGCCACAGCGGAGTGGTCCAGACCTGAAGCTTGGCAAGGGCTTTCATGCCGTAGATGACCAATGGGATCACCATGATCGTGGATACCGCGTACCCGATGGGCAAAGGAATTCCGAGCCCCAGTTCGAGCCCCTGCGCCATGATCGAACCTTCGAGCGCGAAGAAGATGAACGTGAACGTCGCGAAGATGACGTTGGTGACCACTGATCCGTAGTAGCCGAATCCGCTTCCGCGAGTGATCAGGTCGAGGTCGATGTTGTAGCGGGCAGCGTAGTAGGCGAGCGGAAGTCCGGTCAGGAAGATCACGACCGCGAACACCAGGATGCCCCAGAGTGCGTTGCCGGTTCCGTACGAGATTCCGATGTTGGCACCGATGGCGAAGTCCGCGAGATACGCGATTCCGCCGAGCGCGGACGTCGCGACAACACCGGTTCCCCATTTACGGTAGCTACGCGGCGCGAAGCGCAGCGTGTAGTCCTCGAGCGTCTCTTTGAGCGCGGTGTCTGTCGGCGCTGGTTGTACGGCGGTCATGGGTCAACAACGTAGAACCGCCACGTTGCCGGGGTGTCTTGCGCGGATGTAGCTACTGTTACTCAATCCGGCGATTCGGACATGCGCCCCGGAATCGACCGAGGCGCTCCGCCGCACGCGTCGGTCACCAGCGCGATGAGGCTCGCCAGCACCGGAGCCCGCATCACCCAACCCACCATCGCCCAGCCCAGATTCAGATGCTCGAGTGCGCACCCGACGGCGCGGGTGCCGTCGGCGACGACGCGGCCGTCGGCGCTCTCGTATCGAATGCGGCGCAACTCGCTCGGGTGATTCTCCGCGGCCGCGACGACCAGTCCAGCCGACGACCTTCGCTCGAACCACGGTCCGACAGCACTGCACGGATCGCAGGTGACCGACGCAAACAGCGTGCCCGACGCGCGATCCGCGGTCGGGTTCCATCGTGGGATCCAGTCACGCACGGTCGATCGGTACTCGCGCCACGCTGGTCCGAATCGGTCGTCCAGATGGCCCTTTTCGTTCCAGGCAGCGAGTCCGCTGCTGAAGGCGACGCCCGTCAGCGCAGCCAGGAGCAGAACGAGTTCGCCGATCAGCAGAGCCGCCGATGCCAGAATCAGCACGGCGCACAACTGCATCGGATTCGCCACGTATGCATAGGGACCCGAGACCACGAGCCTGCTGGGTGGGTCCCACGGAAAGGGAGTACCGCCGCCGATGACGGCGAAATCCCACACGGCGCGCAGGGCGACGATGCCGAGCAGTGCGATCAGCTGGATCGTCACCGAATCCAGTGGCCCTCCGATGTCGGCGAGAACAGCCGCCCACGTCTGCCCGGTCGCCTCGAAGGCCGCGGAGGGAATCACGAAGAGCAGCAACGCCGCGAACAGCACCATCTGCAGCAGCACCCGAACCCGCAGCGCTCGCCCAGATGCCGTCAGCATGCCGAGAGCCGTTGCCGGAAGCAGACATACGAGAAGGGCGAGCACTTCGCCCCACCACCACGACGGCTTCAGGACCACCAGGGGCTCGAGACTGCCCATCACCAGAACGTCGGCGGTGACAAGAACCGCGAGGATCGGCAGCGGATTCACCCAGCGGGACAACAGAATCGGCACAGCTCCCCACAACAGTGCCCAGCCGAGAATCACGTCGATCGGCACCTCGGACCACGCGAGACCCTCGGTTCCGAAACTCCACCAGTCGAGCCGAACCGCCAGCGCATTGATCGGCAGCAGACTCACCGCACTCCACAGCAACCCCAACACCGCGGCACCGCGTACGCGCTTGTCGACCACGGCAATCCACAGCGCCGCAACCGATATCAGTGGCACCATCAACACCGCCGCTCGCAGTACCGCGATGTCGAGACCGGTCTGCATCGCTGCGCTCACGCCTGCAGGTCGAGCGAATCCAGCAGATAGCCGGCGGCCCGCTCGGCCACCATGCTCTCGATGGGACCGAAGTACCAGGCGGGCGCGAGTTCGCGATCGAAGTTCAACGTCCACGTCACCGCGGTACGACCGTCACCCCGATCGGCCCAGTCGATGTCGATCGTCTTCCAGGTCAGCCACGACGCGAGCGGGGTCGTATCGGAGACCGCGCGCAGCCGAACCGACGTCGCGGTCTGCTCGACCACCTCGAGCGTCAGCTCCGACGACTGCTCGCCCCAGTGATGTGTCGACAGCAACGCAGGGCGATGGTGCGCGCCCGCGAATTCGATGACGCGCCTGTCACCGACACGCGAGCCCTCGACCTCCCCGCCTTCGAGACGATCGTGCATCGGTGCCGGAAAGCCCCAGGACAGGATGCCCGACGGCTCGACGTCGTGAAACCGCAACGGCGAGCCGACGGCCCGAGCCACGTCGGCGGAGGAGGCGTCGAACACGCGGGTGGACGACACCGTCGAATCCGACGGAAAGGTGGTAGCGGGCAGCACGCCCTCGGAGGCCATGACCAACAGCAGTACCGGGAGAACCGAGACCTGCAGCGTGCCACCGCCGGCCTGCTTACGCACGTATTCGACTACGGCCGCCACGAGAATGGCCACCCCGTAGAACAGGGGTGCTGCGAAGATGACGCAGATGAAGCCTTCACCCAGCACGATCATCGACAGCAACAGGCACACCGTCACCACCTTGACCGTCGTACCGATCACCTTCCCCCACGGAGCGGACAGCACGACGACGATCGCGAGGACGGCGGGAATTCCGATGTAGAACGCAGCAGTCTGGTCCTGGCCGGTTTCCTGCAGAATTTTCCGAACGATCACGGCCGCGGTGAAGGCCAGCACGATGGCGGCCAACACCCACTGCTGACGGTTCGGTCGGTGCCGCTGCTCTGGCACGAACTCTGGCTCGGGTCCCCCTGTACCGGTCATTGTGACAGTCGATCACATCGGCGCAGGTGCCTCGCGCCGAATGAGTCAGGCGACTGCGGGTGCTGCCAGCAGCGAGAAGTTCGACAGTTCGGCGCGAAGCATGTTCATCGCCCGATGCTGGGCCACTCGTACGGCTCCGGCCGTCATTCCGAGCGCTTCACCGGTTTGCGGTGCCGTCAGGCCCCACACCACTCGCATCAGGATGATCTTGCGGTATTTCGTCGGCAGGGTGTCCATCAAAGCCTGCGCGTGACTGCGCAGTTCGCCGCCGAGAGCGAGCTGCTCCGGCCCGGCTTCGGTGGATTGCTCCTCGGGCATCTCGTCGATGGAGAACGTCTGTCGCAGAACGGATTTACGACCGGCGTCGGCAAGCTTGTGAGCGGCGATCCCATACACGAAAGCCATGAAGGGCTTGCCCATGTCGCGGTACTTGGGAATGGCGGTGACCAACGCGAGGCAGACGTCCTGCACCACATCGTCCGCGGCCACGTCGAGATTCCCGATCCGGGCGGCGCAGTAGCGCCGAACCGGTGGCTGGATCAGCACCAGCACCTGTTCGAGGGCGAGTCGATCTCCCGCAACGGCGCGAGGTACAACGTCCTCCAGCCTGTCCATGCCGACACTCATGGCCGATCTCCTCACTGGCAACGCGCGTCCTCTCCTGAACGCTCACCAGTACTTCGGTGCCGATTCCCACCCGGCTTGGTCCGATCGGCTACCACATCGAAAGAAAATGTGATTCAGGTAACACGGCGTGTCGTGGAAGCGAAGTACCGGACAACACCGTCCTCGCAGCACGTGTCACCCCACCCACGGAGCGCCCATGATCACCAGCGAGCAGACCCATCGGATCGGTCGCCGCAGTACCGTCGCGGCCGGCGACGGAACGGCGCTGGCAGTGCGTGAGTTCGGCCATCCCGATGCGCCGCTGACCGTGGTGTTCGTGCACGGGCACTGTCTACGCATGCAGTCGTGGACCGACCTGCGTCGACAAGTGGAGCGCAGCTGGGGAGACGACGTGCGGATCGTGATGTACGACCACAGGGGTCACGGTGAATCGAACGCGGCCACGCCGGACAGCTGCACCATGGACCGACTCGGAGAAGACCTGGCCGACGTCATCCGCGCGGTGATTCCGTCCGGCCCGTTCGTCGTCGTCGGGCATTCGATGGGCGGAATGACAGCGCTGTCCTACGCGCGTCAGAACCCCGAGGCGATCGGCTCACGGCTGGTCGGGGTCGGTCTGATCGCCACGTCGGCCGGTGGGATCACCGACGACGGACTCGGCAGTTGCCTCGCGCATCCCGCGGTGTCGGCATTTCGAGCCGCTGTTCGACGCGCCCCTCGGCTGATGTCGGGTGCCAAGAAACTCAGTCGCGGCGTGTGTGCACCGATAGTGAGGACGGCCGGATGCGGATCCCGCAAGGTGAGTCCCCGGGTGGTGACGCTGGCGACGGCGATGCTCGGTGAGACGTCCATCGTGACGATGGCGGGGTTCCTCGGGGCGTTCTGCGCACTCGACGAGGTGGCAGGCCTGGCCGCCCTCGCCTCGATTCCCACCCTGGTGTTGTGCGGCTCGGACGACCTGATGACCCCGATGCGACACTCGGAAACCCTTGCCGCCCATCTGCCCGACACCCGCCTCGTACGCGTCGCGCAGGCCGGGCACATGGTGATTCTCGAACGAGCACACGAGGTGGCCGAGGCCGTAGTCGAACTCGTGACGGCCGCCCGACGCGCGCATGTGGCAGACCTCGCACTGGCACGCTAGACCTGTCGACGACTGTGGCCCGCACCGGAATCCGGTGCGGGCCACAGCATGACGTGGAAAGAGAACGCTACTTCTTGACTGCGGGGGGAGCGTTGAGGAGCTGGATGAACTGACCTGCGTTACCTGCGATGGCACCGAGGCCACCGATGGCGGTACCGGCAAGGGACGCACCCGAGCCGAGAAGCAGTGCGCCGCCGACGCATCCGGCGACCGGTGCGGCACCGAAGAGCAGCAGGGCAGGTGCGGAGACGGTGCCTGCAGCGATGGCTCCGAGGAAGCATCCGGTGACCAGACCGGTTGCGGCTCCGAGGAATCCGCCGACCGACGCGGAGAGGCTGATGTTGTCCTTGACGCCGGAGACTGCGGCGGGCAGGTCGACCTGCTGCAGGCCGGGGAGGGTGGCGGAGACCGGGGTTGCGGCGGCGGGCGACGCGTCAGCGGTCAGGGTGGCGTGGTTTCCGTCGATGACGGCAGCGACGGGGTGCGAGAATCCGTCCACGGCAATGGCCAGCGGAACCGATTCCACCAGTGCGCCATTCGCGTCACGGACCACGAGGTGGTTGTCCTCGTTGCTCAGGGTGCCGGCCGTCGTGTCGACGAGGACCTGGTTGCCGGCCTGGGTGACGTTCCACCCGACGGCAGCGGCGGGAGCCGGTGCCGGATCCGCATAGGCGGTGCCCATGGCGGTCGTCATCGCTGCAATGACCAATGCGGACGTTGCCGCGAATCGAGTCAGCTTCATGTTCCTCAGTCTTTCGTCGTGTCCATCACTCGATGCGAGCAGCGAAAAACTATGGGTGGAACACGCGGGTCAGGCGAACCGAAGGTGAACGAACGGGGTCGATCCGAACAACGATGAAACGCATCGACTCAAAAGGGACAGAACGACTTTCGAAGTCCAATCCTTTCGTAAACGACTCGCGCGGGTTGTCCCTACTTACCGAAAAGACCCGGTTTGTTGCTGCCGCCGTGACTCACCCCGAAGTCGTAGGCGGACTCGGCGTGCTCGTGCTCGTCGAGTCCGTCGGCTTCGTGTTGCGCGTCGGCGCGCACTCCCATGACCGCCTTGATCGCGAACGCGATTGCGGTGGTGACGACGGCGCAGTAGGCGAACACCGCCGCGACCGCGACCGCCTGCACCCACAGCTGATGCAGCCCGCCGCCGTAGAACAGACCGTCCACGCCGGCCGGCATCTGCGCACTGGCCACGAGTCCGATCATCAACGTGCCGACGATGCCGCCCACGAGGTGCACACCGACGACGTCGAGCGAATCGTCGTACCCGAAGCGGTATTTGAGGCCGATGGCCAGGGCACACAGCGCACCCGACGCGATGCCGATCGCTGCGGCACCGACAGGAGTGACCGCCGCGCACGAGGGTGTGATGGCCACCAATCCGGCCACGACGCCCGAGGCCGCGCCGAAGGAGGTCGCATGCCCGTCCCGCAGCTTCTCGACCACGAGCCACGCCGCCATGGACATCGCTCCGGCACCCATCGTGTTCACCAGAGCCACTGCGGCGACGCCGTCGGCGGCGAGTGACGATCCCGCGTTGAACCCGAACCAGCCGAACCACAACAACCCGGCTCCGAGCATGACGGCCGGAAGGTTGTGCGGGCGCATGGGATCCCGCGGCCAGCCCCGACGTTTGCCGACCACGAGGGCGAGCACGAGCCCTGCCACTCCGGCGTTGATCTCCACCGCAGTGCCGCCGGCGAAGTCGATTGCACCGAGCCTGTTGGTGATCCACCCACCGAACTCACTCGTGAGCCCGTCGAGCGAGAACACCCAGTGCGCCACCGGGAAATAGACCAGGGTGGACCACAGCGCCGCGAACAGGACCCAGGGGACGAAGCGCATACGGTCTGCCACGGCCCCGGAGATCAACGCCACCGTCACCATCGCGAATCCGGCTTGGAATGCTGCGAACACCAGCGCCGGAACGGTTCCCACCAACGGAATCGACACTGCTCCCCCGGCCGAGGTGTACACCCCGCCCAGCAGGCCCTCGAAACCGGCGTACTGCAGTGGGTTTCCGATCCACCCACCGATCACGTTGTCGCCGAACACCATCGAGAATCCGAACGCCAACCACAGCAGCCATACGACCGCGATCGCCGACAGACTCATCATCATCATGTTCAGCACGCTCTTCGAGCGCACCATGCCGCCGTAGAAGAACGCCAGGCCGGGGGTCATCAGCAGCACCAACGCGGTACTGGCCAGCAACCACGCCGTATCGCCCGCGTCGGGCGCGCCGCTGATCACCTGCCCACGAACTTCGGCGTGCGCTTCTCGGTACGTGCCCGGCGCGCTTCCTTCATGTCCTCGCTGCTCCACGCGGCCTCGAACGCTGTGGCCTGCTCGGGCGTCGGAACATCGTGTGCTCCATCGTCGTTGAAGACGAGCTTGAGGTGTTTCAGCGCCAACGGAGCGAGCGCGGTGATCGACTGCGCCCACTGCGTCGCCGCATCGACGTCGCCCAGCTTGTTGGCCAGCCCGCAGGTGTACGCCTGATCTGCAAGCACCCGCTCCCCGCCCAGCAGAATCGTGCGTGCCACTCCCCCGCCCGCGAGCGATGCCAGCCGCCGGATGGTCCAGTTGCTCACCGCGATACCGAGCCGCGTAGACGGAATCTCGAAGAAACTGCCCGGCGCAACGACCCGCAGATCGCAGGCGATGGCCAACTGGGTGCCTGCCCCCACTGCCGGGCCGTTCACCGCCGCCACGACCGGAATCGAGACACGCTCGATTGCCGTCAGCATTTCCTCGAGGATCTGCCCGAAATGCTCGGGAAACGCATCACCGGTCAGATCCGCGCCCGCGCAGAAGCTGGTGCCCTGGCCGGTGATGACCACGACCCGCGCGCCGTCACGCTCGGCCTGTTCGACGCCGCGACGCACCGCAAGGCACAGCTCGGAGTTCAACGCGTTCCGTCGATCCGGCCGCTGCAGTTCGATGGTGACGACGTCGCCGTCACGAGAAAGTCCGATCACGACAGCAGAGGTTACCCACCAGTACGAGAATCGACAGTGCGGGGCCTGATCTACTGGTCTGCATGATCGACACTCGGGTCGCCGTCATCGGAGCGGGCCAAGCCGGACTCTCGGCCGGCTATCACCTGCATCGGGCGGGCCTGACCTCCGGTGAGGGATTCGTGATGCTGGACCGATCGCCGGGCCCGGGCGGCGCGTGGCAGTTCCGCTGGCCCTCGCTGACGCTCAGCACGGTCAATGGGGTGCACGACCTGCCCGGAATGGCGTTCGCGGACACCCTCGGTGACGAGCCGGCCGAGAGCGTCGCGGCCGCCGATGCCGTTCCCCGGTACTACCGCCAGTACGAAGAACGCTTCGAACTCCATGTACGACGCCCCGTCACGGTGACGGTCGTGTGCGATCGGGAACCTCGATTCCGGGTCGAAGCCGGCGATACCGTCGTCATGGCAGAGGGACTGATCAATGCGACCGGAACGTGGGAGAAGCCGTTCGTTCCGCACTACGACGGTGCCGAGACGTTCGCAGGCAGGCAGCTGCACACCAAGGATTACCGGACCGCCGACGAGTTCGCCGGCAAGCATGTCGTCGTGGTGGGCGGCGGCATCTCGGCGGTCCAATTGCTCGACGAGATCTCCCAGGTCACCACGACGACCTGGGTGACGCGTCGACCACCGGTGTTCCGGGACGGCGAATTCGATCAGAATGCCGGACGCAAGGCCGTCGCCATGGTCGAGGAACGGGTGCGGGCGGGCCTGCCACCCGGCTCGGTGGTCTCGGTGACCGGCCTGTTGCTGACGCCGTCGTTGGCCGCCGCACGCGAGCGCGGCGCGCTCGACCGAAAGCCCATGTTCTCGTCCATCACGGAAGATTCGGTGGTGTGGGAGGACGGGTCGAGTCAGCACGCCGATGTGATCCTGTGGGCCACCGGCTTTCGCAGCGCCCTCGACCACCTCGCTCCGCTGCGCCTGCGCGAACACGGCGGCGGAATCGTCATGGACGGCAGGCTCACCACCCGGGTCGCCGCGAACCACCGCGTCCATCTGCTCGGCTACGGGCCGTCCGCCAGCACGATCGGGGCCAATCGCGCGGGACGAGCCGCGGTGACGGAGCTGCTCGAGACGTTGGGCTGAGTCTCTACGGCGAGGAGAGCTGCTCGGTCACGAACTTCGCCAGCGCGCCCAGTCGCGCCCGGCTCGGCATGGACGTCGGAACACCCAACGCATCCAACGGTGCCGATGTCACCGGCCCGACGCAGATCGCGGCGACAGGGCCGCGAAGTGCGTCGAGGAAAGCGTCGAGCAGGCCGTTGTCCTTTGCGGTCGAGAGCAGAGATGCCACCGCGGGGGCGCTGGTGAACGTGACTGCGTCGACCCAATGCTCGATGATCTGCCCCAACAGGTCGATGAGCGGTGCCTGATCCACGGGGCGGATCCACCGATACACCGGAACCGGCCGCACGTGTGCCCCGAGTTCGCTCAGCGCGTCGTTGAGATGGATCGTCGGTTCCCACTCGGTGATCACCCCGTGCAGCTGAACCGCGATGTCCACCCCGGCAACACCTTCGGCGGCAAGATGATCGGACACTTCCTGCGAGGCCTCGGTGGCCGGGGACCACTCGTCCCGCAGCCCCGCACCACGAATGGCACCGCGCGCCTTGGGCCCCCGAGCAATGATTCGCGAATGGCTAAGGGCGGCAACGAGATCATCACGTATACCCCAGTCGGCGGCCGCGTCGAGCCAGCCCCGAAAACCGATGCCGGTGCTGATCACCACGATCTGCGGCGGTCGTTCGACGATGCCCTCGGTGGCGGACTTCAAATCCGAGTCGTCGATCAGGGGCAGAACGTGAATCGCCGCGGCGTGAACGATGTTCGCGCCGCGGCGTTCGAGCATGGTGGCCAATTCGTCTGCACGCCGCTCGGCGGTGAGGGCAACGGTCTTGCCGTCGAGCGAATCGGACATGGGTACAGACTAGGCCCCCGTAGTCAGCTGCTGAACTTGTCCGGGTCCGGGCCGGTGCGGCCGTCTGCGGAGTCCAGCGCGTTGATCTGCTGAATTTCGTCGTTGCTGAGCTCGAAACCGAACACGTCGAAGTTGCTGGCGATGCGCTTCGGAGTGACCGACTTGGGGATCACCACATTGCCGAGCTGGATGTGCCAGCGCAGGATGACCTGGGCCGGGGTGACGCCGTGAGCGTCGGCGATCTTCGCGAAAACCGGCTCGTCGAGGATGGTGCCCGAGCCGAGCGGGCTCCAGGCCTCGGTGGCGATGCCCTTCGAGGTGTGGAACGCGCGCAGCTCTTCCTGGATCAGGCGCGGATGCAGCTCGATCTGGTTGATCGACGGGGTCTCGCCGACGGCGTCGATCAGCTTCTCCAGGGTGGGGATGGTGAAGTTGGAGACACCGATGGATCCGATCCGGCCGTCCGCCTTCAGCTTCTGGAATGCCTTGAAGGTGTCGATGTACTTGTCGCGGTCGAGCTGCTGCCAGTGAATGAGGTACAGGTCGAGGTACTCGAGTCCGAGGCGATCCATGCTGGCGTCGAACGCCTTCAACGTGGAGTCGTAGCCCTGGTCGTCGTTCCACAGCTTGGTGGTGACGAACAGCTCGTCACGGGCGATGCCGGAGTCGGCGATGGCGCGGCCGGTGCCGGTTTCGTTCTCGTACACCTTGGCGGTGTCGATGCTGCGGTAACCGACCTTCAATGCCTCGGTCACTGCGGCCTGCGCACCGTCGTCGGGCACCTGCCACACACCGAACCCCAGCTGGGGAATGGACGTGCCGTCGTTGAGCACGATGGTCGGGACGGTACTGGTCTCGGCTGAATACGTCATACGAATGGCAACGGGCGGCACGGTGAATCTGTTCCCATCCCGCCAGAGATACTTGTTCGGTGACTGCCACGCTTCGTATCGATGATCTCGCCGCTTTTCACGGCGATCGAACCCTGTTCTCCGGCCTCGATCTGACGGTGGCCGAGGGTGACGTGATCGGGCTCGTCGGGGCCAACGGTGCGGGCAAATCGACCCTGTTGACGCTGCTCGCCGGGGTGGGAACCGCCGATCACGAGGGTGAGATCTACACCAGCCCGCCCGACGCCACGGTCGGCTACCTGGCTCAGGAGCCCGAGCGCATCGCCGGGGAGACGGTGCTCGACTTCCTCGGTCGGCGCACCGGGGTCACGGCAGCAGAATCGTCGATGAACGCCGCTGCCGAGGCGTTGGGCTCGAGTGACGAAGACCTCTACACCCCGGCGCTGGAGAAGTGGCTGGCACTCGGCGGCGCAGATCTGGCGGAGCGAACAGCAAAGGTGCTGGCGGACCTCGGTCTCGAGGTCGACGGGTCTGCACTCATGACGGATCTGTCGGGTGGGCAGGCCGCCCGCGCCGGGCTCGCCGCGATTCTCCTCGCTCGCTACGACATCCTGCTGCTCGACGAGCCCACCAACGACCTCGATCTGGCGGGCCTCGAACAACTCGAGCAGTTCGTCGTCGCGACTCGGGCCGCCATCGTCGTCGTCAGTCACGATCGCGAATTTCTGGCACGCACGGTGACGGGCGTCGTGGAGCTCGATCGGGCGCAGCGTCGCATCGATGTGTACGACGGCAGCTACCAGTCCTATCTGGCGGAGCGCGAGATCGCGCGCCAGCATGCCAGAGAGAAGTACGACGAGTTCGCAGACACCAAGTCCGCGTTGGAGTCTCGGGCGCAGATGCAGCGGAACTGGATGGAGTCGGGGGTGCGCAATGCGCGACGCAAGGCCACCGACAACGACAAGATCGCCCGCAAGACCCGCGCCGAATCGACCGAGAAGCAGGCCGCGAAAGCTCGTCAGACACAACGTCGCATCGAGCGCCTCGAGGTGGTGGAAGAGCCTCGCAAGGAGTGGGAGCTGCGAATGGAGATCGCGGCGGCTCCCCGGAGCGGAACCGTGGTGTCGGTGTTGGGCGGTGCTGTCGTCCGGCGATCCGGGTTCACGTTCGGACCGGTCACGACGCAAATCGACTGGGGCGATCGAATTCTGATCACCGGGCCGAACGGCTCCGGCAAGACGACGTTGCTGTCGGTTCTGCTGGGCAGGCTCAGCCCGGACGAGGGCACGGCCTCACTCGGATCCGGAGTCGCCGTCGGCGAAATCGACCAGGCACGAGCACACTTCGTCGGCGAGGGCACAGTGTCCGACGCCCTCAGTGCCGCGCTTCCCGAGTGGCCCGACGCCGACGTCCGCACCCTGCTGGCAAAGTTCGGCCTGCGCGGCGACGATGCACTGCGGCCGGCATCGTCGCTCTCGCCCGGTGAGCGAACCCGCGCAGCACTCGCGTTGTTGCAGGCCCGCGGAGTCAATCTGCTGGTGCTCGACGAGCCGACCAATCACCTCGACCTGCCTGCCATCGAACAACTCGAACGCGCGATGGAAAACTTCGAGGGCACGTTGCTGCTGGTGACACACGACCGCAGAATGCTCGACACGGTCCGCAGCACTCGCCAGTGGACCATGGCCGACGGGCAGCTGTCGGAACTGTAGGTCACAATGAAATCGGGTGCAGCTGACCGCGGTGAGCGCGGTCAACTGCACCCGATTCACGTCAGCTGAGCAGAATTTCGTTCACCTCGGCGGCGGGATACATCGGCAGACCGTGATGCGTGGCGCTGCCGAGTATCACCGTCCTCGCACTCGGCAGAACCGCATGCACAGCCGATTCGATCCGAGCGGCATTGTGCACCTTTCCTTTCCCCGCCAGGACCACGGTGGTGCGCACATCGAATCCCTCGAACGCAGCGGGCTTCGGGCGCTTCGGAACGATGGTCTTCGCCGTCGGGAAATGCGCGGCCCCGAGCGCGAGCACGTCGAGCCAGTCCGAATCCAATGCGAGTTCGTCGGTCTCCCACGCTACGAAGCGCCGCTGCCGTTTCTCGTTGGGAGTGAGCAATATCGGCAGGGCGTGCAACAGATATCGCGGACTCATGGAGCCGAAGCAGGCATTGGGATCGAGCAGCGTGAGTGCATCGACGCGACCTGGATTTTCCAGCGCATACGCCAAAGCGATCATTGCGCCGTAGGAATGTCCGCAGAGCGCCGCGGTGGGCAACTTCAGCTCATCCAGCACCGCCGACACCCAGTTCAGCAACTTCTCCACCGAGTCGATCGACTGGTCGCCGGGAACGCTGCGTCCGACGTCGCCCATGAGGTCCACCGCGTACACCCGGTAGCGCTGCGAGAGCGCCGCGACGTTGCCGAACCACACGGTCGATGTCGCACCGGCCCCCGGCAACAGCACCAGAGCCGGGCCGTCGACAGGTCCGCAGGCGTTGATTCGGGTGGTGCCGTGCACCGTGTTCACGTCGATGGCCTGGGTATCAACCGGCCACTTCCGCCGCACCCGGTCGTAGGCGGAGAAGAATCCGTCCAGCGTCATTGCGACCCTCTATTCTCTCGATGATCGAGATAGTAGACAATAGAGAGACTACTCGCAAAGCATCTCCCGAGGGATCGACACATGACCGAACCTGTCGCCGCCGTGCATCGGCTGCGAGCGCTCACCGTCGAGCTCGATCTCCTCGGCGCAGACTTCGCCCAGAAGCACTCACTTCACCCGACAGACATCCGCGCGCTGATCTGCCTGCTGGATGCGGACCGAGCCGGAACGCGTGCCACACCCGGCTGGCTCGGCGGACAGCTGGGCCTGGAATCCGCGTCGGTCACCGCCCTCGTCGATCGAATGGCCAAGCGCAAGTTGGTATCACGTGAATCCGACCCAGCCGATCGTCGGAGAGTCCTGCTCCGTGTCACCGAACACGCAGCCGAACTCGGCACGAGCTTCTTCGGCCCCGTCATCGGTCGGGCCGTCGACGAACTCGCACGCTTCACACCCGATCAGCGGGCAACGATCGACGAGTTTCTGACGACCATGCACGCGGTCGTCGCCTCCGCCCGGGAGCAGCAAGCTACGTAGACGAATCGGCTTATTCGTTATTACCTGTTGACACATCGTTGGGTTTATACAACAATTCATTGTCATGAGCCCCGTCAAGCGCGGTACCGCGCTCCCGATCTTCAACAGGGTGGGTGTTCTGCGGGCAGAACGAAAGATGAGCCGCGCGCAACTGGCCGAACTCGTCGAAGTGAATCCCCAGACGGTGGGCGCCCTCGAACGAGGCGACCACTACCCGAGCCTCGACCTCGCGATGCGCATCTGCGACGTCTTCGATCTGCCGATCGAAGCAGTGTTCTCGCGCACCGAACTCGGACCACTCTCGGCCGAACTCTTCCGAAGGGAGAAGGATCGATGACCACACCCAGCTCCGACCTCCTCACCCGCTATCAGGCGTATCGAACTCGACGATTCCTGGAGCACGACGCGAAAACCCGTCACTGGCTTCCGAACTGGCGCACCCAAGAACGTCGTCGCATTCTCGCCGTCTTCGTGATGGCGTCCTTGCTCACTTTGTTGGTGATCGCCGTGTGGTCTCTGTTCTCCCGGTGGGCACCGATCGCATGGGTCCCGGCCACCGTGATGTTTCTCGTCACGTGGACGATGTTGCAGACAGTGTCACGTCGCCACAGCGATGCACCGGTGGGCGCACTCGACGAGTGGGAAGTACAGCAGCGCAACGAAGCCCGCTCGATCGGCCTCACCGTCACTCAGGCCCTGGTGATGGTGGCAGTTCTGGTCCTGATCGTGCTGTCGGGAACGTACGACAACGAGAACCTGGCGTACGCCGGAGCGTTGTGGACGCTCGCTGCTCTGCTGGCCGGCGGATGCGCACCGGCCGTCGTTCTCGCGTGGATCACCCCCGACCCCGAACTCGAAGACACCGAAGATTTCGATCAGAAGTAACGACCGAAAGGGCACCATGAGCACCCTCACGATCGACTCCGTCTCCAAGAGGTACGGCGACAAGATCGCTCTCGACAACCTCAGCTTCGACGTCCGGCCGGGCGAGCTGTTCGGCTTCGTCGGCAGCAACGGCGCCGGCAAGACCACCACGATGCGCATCGCGCTGGGAGTTCTGTCGGCAGATTCCGGTCAGGTTCTGTTGGGCGGCAAGCCCGTCGACCTCGACGTCCGCCGCACCATCGGTTACATGCCCGAGGAGCGTGGCCTGTATCCCAAGATGAAGGTGGGCCCGCAGTTGGCCTACATGGCCGAGCTGCACGGGCTGTCGTCCAAGGACGCCAAGGCCGCGGTGATCCGCTGGACCGAACGACTCGGCATCGACCAGCGCGTCAACGACACCGTCGACGCGCTGAGCCTGGGCAACCAGCAGCGCGTGCAGTTGGCGGCCGCGCTGGTGCACGACCCCGCGGTGCTGGTTCTGGACGAGCCGTTCTCTGGACTCGACCCGATTGCCGTCGACGTCATGAGCGAGGTACTGCGCGAAAAAGCCGCTGCCGGAGTGCCGGTGGTGTTCTCGAGCCACCAGCTCGATCTGGTGCAACGGCTGTGCGACCGCGTTGGCATCATCGCCGCGGGCTCGATGAAGGCCGTCGGAACCGTCGACGAACTACGCGGATCCGGAGATTCGCAACTGCGTGTCCACGCACCGAACGCGGCGCCCGGATGGGCGTCGGGGATCGCCGGGGTGAGCACGCTCGGCCACAGTGACGGCGTCACCGTCCTGGGCTTGGCACCCGGGGCCGACGACCAGGACATCCTGCGGGCGGCACTGGCGACCGGCCCGGTACACGAATTCTCCATCCAGAAACCTTCCCTGAGCGACCTGTTCCGAGAGGCGGTAGTGGCATGAGCTCACAATTGAACTCCTTCAGCGCAGTGTCCTTGATAGCCAAGCGCGAGTTCACTGTTCAGGTGATGAAGAAGAGCTTCGTCATCAGCAACGTCATCATTCTGGCTGTCATCGTCGGCGGCATCATCGCGTTCTCGATTTTCTCCGGCAGCGGTGACGAAGAACGCGACGTCGTCGGCATCGCCGGAGACCAATCCATCGCGGCCGTGGTGGAAGCAACCGGCGACGCCGTCGGGTCTCCGGTCGAGGTCCGCGAGATCGCCGACGCGGGGGCCGCACGCAGCGGCGTCGAATCGGGAGATCTCGACGTGGCGTTGGTTCCGGACGGAACCCAGGGCGCGTACACCGCCGTCACCGAGTCCGACCTGACCGGCACGTTGCGCGCCGTCGTCGAAGGCAGTGTTGCAACGCAGGCAACTAATGCTGCACTGGCGCAACAGGGTGTCGATCAAAACGAGCTCGGGGCAGCGACGAGTGCCGCAACGGTCACGGTCGACGCGATCGATCCCCCGGATCCCGAGGCCGGTCAGCGGACTGCTCTTGCCCTGTCGGCAGTGTTCCTGCTGTATGCACAGATCATCGGCTTCGGCATGTACGTCGCGATGGGCGTCGTCGAGGAAAAGTCCTCGCGTGTAGTCGAACTGCTGCTCTCGACCGTCCGCCCCCTGCAGTTGCTGTGGGGAAAGATCCTCGGTATCGGCGCGGTCGGCATCCTGCAGCTCGCTCTGTACGGAATAGCCGGTGTGGGAGCAGGATTGGGCACGGGGGTACTCACAGTCACCGGTGCCGCGGTGAGCGTCTTCGCGGCAACGCTGGCGTGGTTCATCCTGGGGTTTGCCTTCTTCGCGGTGCTCTACGCGGCGGGCGGCTCGATGGTCTCGCGGCAGGAGGACGTCAACTCGACCACCATGCCGCTACTCATCCTGATCATGGCGATGTTCTTCGCGGCCTTCTATTCCGTCAGTGATCCGGAGAGCACCCTCGCCAACACTCTGAGCTGGATTCCTCCGTTCTCCGCGATCATGATGCCGCTGCGTATCGCGGCCGGAGTGACCTCGCCAGTGCAGATCGTCGGTTCGGCAGTCCTGATGGTCATCACCACAGCAATCCTGGCCATGGGCGCGGCGAAGATCTACCAGCGTTCCATTCTTCGGATCGGCAAGACCGTCTCGTGGAAGGAAGCGTTTGCTCGCTAGGGTTCTTCCATGAACCCACGGACGTCCGCCGCCGAGATTCTCGATTCCGTTCTCGACGGCGGATCGTTCGTGTCCTGGGACGCCACGCCGGTGGACGTCCATCCTGGGGAGTCCTATCTGAGGGATCTGGCCAAGGCTCGGGAGAAGAGCGGCGTCGACGAATCGGTGGTGACCGGCGAGGGCACCCTCGAGGGTCGACGCGTGGTTATCATCGCGTGCGAGTTCGCTTTTCTCGCCGGATCGATCGGCGTTGCCGCGGCCGAGCGCATCACCTCCGCCATCGAACGCGCCACGGCCGAGGGGCTGCCGCTCATCGCCTCCCCCACCTCCGGCGGCACGCGCATGCAGGAGGGCACACTCGCCTTCGTACAGATGGTCAAGATCGCCTCGGCCGTCACCGCGCACAAGGCGGCGCACCTGCCGTACCTGGTGTACCTCCGCAATCCGACGACGGGAGGCGTGTTCGCGTCCTGGGGATCGCTCGCTCACGTCACGGTCGCCGAACCCGGAGCCCTCATCGGGTTCCTCGGGCCCCGCGTCTATCAGGCGTTGTACGACAAGCCATTTCCCGACGGCGTCCAGACCGCCGAGAACCTCTACCAGCACGGCGTCATCGACGGTGTGGTGCCGGTTGATCACCTGCGCCACTTGTTGATCCGCGCACTCAGAGTGATCGTCGACGCCGCCGTGTGGCCCGAGGATGCCGGCGAGGAATCGGTGGAAATCCCCGAGAATTCGGCGTGGCATTCGGTGCAGTCGTCCCGCCGCGCGGATCGCCCCGGAATTCGGCAACTTATCGAACACGCTGCCAGCGAACACGTTCCACTCAGCGGCACCGGACAGGGCGAGGCCGACACCTCGATCCTGTTGTCGCTGTGCCGCATCCGTGGCGTCTCCTGCGTGCTGTTCGGCAACGATCGGAGCAGCAGCACCGCCACAGCCACAATGGGTCCAGCGGCGTTGCGCGAGGCTCGACGCGGCATGCGTCTCGCCGAGGAATTACGCATCCCGCTCGTACTGGTGATCGACACCTTCGGTGCCGCACTGTCCAAGGAAGCCGAGGAGGGCGGTCTGGCACCCGAGATAGCCCGCTCGATCTCCGACCTGGTGACCGTCGATACCCCGACGGTGTCGGTGCTGCTCGGCCAGGGCACCGGCGGAGGAGCGCTCGCCCTACTGCCGTCCGATCGCGTGCTGTGTGCCCAGAATGCCTGGCTCGCACCGCTTCCGCCCGAGGGTGCCAGTGCCATCGTGCACCGGGACACCGCTCACGCCCCGGATATGGCCGAGGCGCAAGGCATCCGCTCGGTCGACCTGCTGCGCGACGGCATCGTCGACGCGATCGTCCCCGAACTCCCCGACGCCGCCGACGAACCGGCCGCCTTTTCCGCCCGAGTCGCCGATGCCATCGTCCGGGAGCTCCGCACGTTGTCGACCGTCGACGCCGCCACCCGCACGCGATCCAGACTCGGCCGCTACCGCACGCTGGGATGAGCGGCTCCGCCGCATGTGAGCGAGGTGCCTTCGGGTCAGGCTCCGCCGTGCACCTGCGAGGTCACGAGCGCCAAGACATCACCCGCACGCAGGTCAGCGGGAAGTTCCACCGGACTGACGCAGCGTCGACCCGGGCCGTGCACATCGACCTTGACCACCGGACCCACCGAATGCCGGTTGACCACCACGGCTTGGCGCAGATCCGCGAACTCGGCGTCGACGCCCACCTCACCTGCGATCACCGAACGCACCCGGGTCACCAGAATCGAACCCCACTGCACCGGAGTGCCCTGCGCGTCGGCAAGATCCTCCAGCGCAACGCCGTCGACGGTGATGCGGCCGCAGACGCAATGCGTATCTGCAGGCCAGAGCGCTGGATCGCACCGCGAAACATAAGCGGCACCGAGGGACGGAAGCATGTCGAGAAGTGTCATGAGAAGAAGTCTCACGCCGGGCGGTGGCGTCGAACAGAGGTGTTGACGCAATCTTGACGGTTGCGCCCCGAATTTTGACGTGCGCCGGGCACGAGTGCACGCTACGACCGCCGGTCGACGGATTACCGCCGATCGTCGCCGGTAGTGCGCAACCCGACCCGCGCCGCGTACCCGGCGAACTACGCTCGCCCCATGAGTGGCGAGTATCGGCAGGCCTTCGACGACAGCGTCGACAACCGTGAGCAATTCTGGCTCGATGCCGCGGCAGGAGTCGACTGGGACACCCCACCCACCACCGCGTTCGACGGCTCGCACTGGTTTCCCGGGGCCCGACTGAACACCTGTTTCAATGCACTCGACCGACACGTCGACGCCGGGCACGGCGACCGGACCGCGTTGATCTACGACTCGGCCATGCTCGGACTCACCCGCAGCTACACCTACGCAGAGCTGCTCGATCAGGTCGCTCGTTTCGCTGGTGTACTCCGCAGCAACGGCGTCTCCCCAGGCGACCGCGTGGTGATCTACCTGCCGATGATTCCCGAGGCCGTCATCGCCATGCTCGCGTGCGCCAGGCTCGGCGCCGTGCACTCGGTGGTGTTCGGCGGCTTCGCGGCCAAGGAGCTCGCGGCGAGAATCGACGACGCGGAGCCGGTCCTGCTGATCACCGCCAGCGGCGGGTTCGAGCCGGGTCGCGTCATCGAATACCTCCCATTGGTGCAGCGGGCTCTGACGCTGACGACCGCGAAAGTCCCCGCAGTGATCGTGAAAACCCGCGAGGGAATTCCCGGCAGCCACGACTGGTTGGACTGGGACTCCCTCATCGCCGACGCCACCGCAGCCCAACCGGTTTCGGTGCAGGCGACGGATCCGCTGTACATCCTCTACACCTCGGGCACGACCGGAAAGCCCAAGGGTGTAGTGCGCGACAACGGCGGTCATGCCGTCGCGTTGACGTGGTCGATGCGCAACATCTACGACGTGAGTGCCGGTCAGGTGATGTGGACGGCGTCCGACGTCGGCTGGGTCGTCGGGCACTCGTACATCGTCTACGGGCCGCTGTTCGCAGGTGCCACAACGGTTCTCTACGAGGGCAAGCCCGTCGGAACTCCCGATGCGGGCGCATTCTGGCGGGTGATCCAGGATCACGCCGTCCGCGCGTTGTTCACCGCGCCGACGGCATTGCGTGCCATCCGCAAGGTCGATCCACATGCGGCCGAGCTCGAGAAGTACGACACCTCGTCGCTCGAGACCCTGTTCGTCGCAGGTGAGCGCCTCGATCCCGATACGTACGAGTGGATTTCACGAACCCTGGACCGCCCCGTGGTCGACCACTGGTGGCAGACCGAAACCGGCTGGGCGATCTGCGCCAATCTTCGCGGTCTCGAACCACTTCCGATCAAATCGGGCTCGCCGACGGTACCGGTGCCCGGATTCCAGGTCGGCATACTAGACGCCTCGGGCAACCCGGTCGAGGCCGGCACCGAGGGCAACATCGTTGTGAAGCTGCCGTTGCCGCCCGGCGCACTCGTGGGACTGTGGAACGACGAATCACGCTTCCAGCGTTCGTATCTGGACACCTTCCCCGGCTACTACCTCACCGGCGATTCCGGATACATCGACGCCGACGGCTACGTCTACGTCCTCGGCCGCAGCGACGACGTCATCAACGTGGCCGGGCACCGCCTCTCGACCGGGTCGATGGAGGCGGTACTGGCCGGTCACCCGGCGGTTGCCGAGTGCGCCGTCATCGGTATTCACGACGACCTCAAGGGCCAGCGCCCCAGCGGCTACGTGGTGCTCAAGGCCGGGGAGACCATAACCGAAGAACAGCTGCGTACCGAACTGGTGGCCATGGTGCGCGATCAGATCGGCGCACTCGCGACGTTCCGGGACGTGACGATCGTCGGGGCGTTGCCGAAGACCCGCTCGGGCAAGATCCTGCGGAAGACAATGCGGCAGATCGTTGC
>NZ_NOYD01000022.1 GCF_002258315.1 Rhodococcus sp. 06-462-5
GTGAGGGTGCCACTCCCGCGCCATCGAGATGTGACGGTTCACATTGTCCTCGGCAGTGGGCACCAGCTCTTGCAGAAGCTCGAGCTGTGTCAGATCCCTGGCCATCGAGATGCCTCCTCGCGTTGACGTCAGCTCGCTAGCCTAGGGCGATCGATGCTCGACGCGTGGAGCCTTGCCCGGATTCTGTTAGAGGTAGCAACCGATGCCCGCACCGAATGGTGCGACATCACAGCTCAGCGAACCGCCAGGGGCGATTCCGTGGACGCGAGCGTGGCCGGACGGAACACCCAGCCACGGAGAGCGAGGAATCGGGCGGCTCCGAAGACGCCGCTGACAGCGATGACCACCAGGACCTGGACGTACGTCGGCGCTGTCGGGAACAGGATGTGCACGGCGGCCAGTGACGCGGTACTCAGACCCAGCCCGATCAGGGCCAGTCCTCCGGCTTCCCACTGCGTCTGGAACCAACCGACACGACCGGCCGCATGAAAGGTGTGACGGCGGTGCAACTCGTTGGCAAGGACGGTACTTGCCGCCACACCTGCAAGATTGGCACTGAACGATCCGAGGGAAGCGAGAGCGACGAACACCAGGGCGTACACACCGTTGCTCGATACCCCGACGATCACGAAGCGCGCGAACTGAGCGAGAACCGACTCCCCGAGCATCCGCGACCTGATGCGAGGCGCACAGCCCGACCGGGACGCAGCCGCGACTTTCAGGCAAGTGCTCACGAGGTCTCCAGTTGCAGAACCGGAAGCGTCGGTCGGCGCTTCGACTCGATACAACTCCGCACACGACCGAATCGGTCTCGGACGTGACGGAAGTCTCAGGCCTTGGTGGAACTTTCTTCCCGAGCGCGCTTCTTGCGATCCAGGTCGATGTTGAGACTGTCGGGCTTGATCGATGCCACGAACAACACCGCGACGAGCACGACCACTACGACGATGGTGACGACGACCACCGCGATGCCGAAAATTGCCAAGATACCGTTCATGTCCTGCCTCCCGTGTCAGGCAATACGGTACTTGTCGTAGACGTGCCGGTCGACCGGCACCCCTGGGTCGTCACTGCACGCTCAGCTCACCAGGCGCGCTACGGCCCGCATCGGCAACGACAGCCAGGTGGGCCGATTGCGTGCCTCGTACAGAACTTCGTACACGGCCTTGTCCAGTTCGTATGCGCGCAACAGGTCGGCCTCGTGACGGGGATCATGCCCGGCCACCGAGGCGTATCCGTCGAAGAACGCAGAGATGCTCCGCGCCGCCCACTGCTCGGCCCGCTCGCGCGCCGACTCGTCCTCGGGGCGGTCGACCAGCAGGTGATTGGCGGCGTAGTCGAACGAGCGCAGCATTCCCGCCACGTCCCGCAGCGCGCTGTCCATCTGTCTACGCTCGGCCAGGGTCTTGGCCGGCTCACCCTCGAAATCGATGAGCAGCCACCGTTCGGGAGTGCCCAGCACCTGACCCAGATGCAGGTCGCCGTGGATGCGCTGCACAGTGGTGCTGTTCGACGCCTCCGCCCGCGAGATCAGGGCGGTAGCCGCCGGGATGTACTGCGCGATCTCCGGCACCACCCGTGCCACTCCCGAGATGCGGGCGAGGATCTCCTCGACGGCGGTCGCTTCCACCGACCGTTCGGCGGTGCCCAGCATCGATGCCAGGTCGTGATGCACCTGCGCCACAGCTGCGCCGATTCGATGCGCGTCCGGGGCGAAATCGGCCGGCAGTTCTTCGATCGGCGTCTGCGGGGAATCGAACACCTCTTGCACGCTGGCCAGCGCCGCAGTCCACCCCTCGGCGGAGTTCGCGGCGAAATCCTGGGCCATACCGAGCGTCGTGGGTTCACCGCTGACTTCTGCTTCGAGCCAGCCGCGAAGCGGCGCGACGTTGACGCTCTCTGCCTCCGCCAGCGCGCGATGCAGTTCCACATCGGGGCTGATTCCCGGCGGCACCTGACGAAACAGCTTGAGCAACAGCAGATCACCGAGAATAACCGAGGTGTTGGACTGCTCGGCCCCCAGAACCCGACCGCGCAGACCGCTGGGCACACTCGAACCGTCGACGATCTTGAATTCGATGCTGCCAGTGGCTTTTCCGGCGGCAAGCGCATCTCCGTACAGGCCGATGATCTCGGGGTCGCGCAAACCGTCGAACACGAACACCTCGCCTGTCACGGGCAGTATCCACGGTCGGAGTTCGTCGGTCAGTTCGGTCCGGAAGCCGAGGGGCACCTGGTAGGTCTGCGTCACGGCCGCGCCGTCCTGCGTCAGCTGCACCTCCACCAGCAGATGCTCGGCCGCGAAATGCGGCTCGTCCCGGAGCACGTCGCGCGCGACGATTCGCACCGCACCGACCGTCGAACCCTTTGCGCCGAACCACCGTTGACCTGGCAACCACGCCGCCAGAGCATCCTCGAGCTGGGGTTCGACCGTGCGTGCCACACTCGAGCTGGAACCGACCATGAGAATCTCTCGCCGCCTTCGGGGGAGTTTGCGGAGCTTGTGACCGTACGCAGCGAAACCTACCCACTCCCGGCGACGCTCACACACCGACCGCAAAGACACCCGAACGTTATGCAGGTCGTACGCCGGTGCACCGACATGCTCGTAGAGTGGTCACATGTCCGCTCCACTGACCGCCCACATCGACGTACACCGCGCCGGTGATCGATCGAAAACCCGTGTGTCCTGGCTGGACTCGAAACATTCGTTCTCCTTCGGCCGGCATTACGACCCCGACAACACCCATCACGGACTGTTGCTGGTCAACAACGACGACATCGTCACTGCCGGTCAGGGTTTCGAGACACATCCGCATCGCGACATGGAGATCGTCACGTGGGTGATGCAGGGTTCGCTGGTGCATCAGGATTCCATCGGACACTCCGGAATCATCCATCCCGGCCTCGCGCAACGGATGACCGCGGGCAAGGGCATCATGCACTCCGAGAAGAACGACTCCTGGAGCATCGACGGCAACAGGCACACCGAACCCGTTCGCTTCGTGCAGATGTGGGTGCTTCCGGACAGTCCCGGTGCCACACCCGGATACGAACAGCTCGAGATCGGCGACGAGCTACTGCGCGGCGGGTTGGTCACCGTCGCGTCGGGAATGGACAAGCACCGTGGTCAGGCAGCGATCACCATCGGCCAGAAGTCGGCTGCACTGCACGCGGCAAGGTTGTTGCCCGGAGCCTCGGTGACGGTGCCCGACGCCCCGTTCGTGCACCTGTTCGTCGCGCGCGGCACCGTCACGCTCGAGGGGGTGGGCGAGCTCTGGGAGGGTGATGCCGTCCGCATGAGTTCCACTGGCGGACAACGTGTTACTGCCACCGAATCGGCCGAGGTACTGATCTGGGAGATGCATTCGCGGCTCGGCGGGTGACGCACACGTTCGATGACAAGTTGATCACGGGAGCACGTGGCTCCTGTGCGCACCGGAGCCATCCACATACACTCCGAGCGTTCACGATCGCCGATATCGGAGGTACTCAACGTGTCGAATCAGAATCCGCCGCCCGGAAACTATCCCCCGCCCGGAAACTACCCGTCACCCGGTGAGTACCCCCAGCAGGGCGGATACCAACAACAGCCGCCGGCACCGAAGAACACCGTCGGCACGGTTGCTCTGGTCCTGGCGATTCTGGGTGTGTTGTTCTCCTGGACCATCGTCGGCGGCATTCTTCTCGGCCTGATCGCCATCGTTCTCGGCTTCGTCGGACGGTCCAGGTACAAGAAGCGCACCGCCACGAACGGCACCGTGTCACTCATCGCGATCATTCTGGGTTTCGTGGCCGCAGCGCTGTCGATCGTTCTCGTCGTCGTCGGCGTCGGCCTGTTCAACGCAGTCGGTGGACAGGACTTCACCGACTGCCTCAGCAACGCAGGCAGTGATACTGCCGCTCAACAGCAATGTGCCGACGAATTCCAGCAGAACGTCGAGAACCAGTACGACGACTCGACACCGAACTGAGTCGCCGCGTCAGGCACTCAGGTCTCGGTGCTTGACGGAGACCGATCACGTCGGGGCGTCGAGCCCGCCACGACCACCTGATTGCCGCCCTGCTGCTTGGCTTCGTACATCGCGGCGTCGGCTCGCCGCAACAGCAGCGTGGTGAGTTCCACGATGTCGAAATCGATGTCCTCGGAAATCGGATAGGTGCAGTGCGCGACGCCGATGCTCACCGTCAGGGGTGCGGGGTCCTCTGCGGAATGCGCGGCACAGCGATACTTCTCGGCCAGTGCGAGAGCCTGGTTCTCGGCCGATTTGGTCACCACAGCGAACTCCTCGCCGCCCACCCGCGCAACCAGCACACCGTCCGTCGTCAACCGACGTGCGACGAGTTGCAGGGCCGCGTCCCCCTGATGGTGACCGAATCTGTCGTTGATCGACTTGAATCGGTCCACATCGACGACCATCACCGACACGTCGGTCGCCCCGAGGAAATACACCGGTAGTGCCTCGTCGAGCCCTCGTCGGTTGCGCACCTGAGTGAGCGGGTCGAAGTTGGCCGCCTGCGCCTGGACCTGCAGTTTGAGGAGCAGGTACTGGAAGAAGGTCGGGCCCATGAACGTGATGGGGACGAGCACCACGAGTTGCGCGACGGCCAATCCGTGATCGGCGTCGGGCGACAGCAGGATCAGCACGAAGAAGAGCGTCACGGCCGTCCCGGCCCACAGCAAGTGCAGGGCCATGACTTTCGGACTGTGGAAGAGCTGCACGTACACGCTGTTGGCTGCGAGCATCGCGAGGGCCAAGAAGGTGGTCTGGGGCGATCCGTAGGACAACAGAACCAGAGTCACTCCGATGTCCGAGTACACGGCGAACATCAGGGACACACGCTTCGAGGGCCACGGAGCTTTCAACCATGCGATACCGACGAGGAGCGTCGACACGATCGCAATCACGATGATCGATCGGCCGACAGCCGAGGTCGGCGGAGAATCGGTGAGCAACAGCAGTGCGGCAGCGGCGAATCCGTACGAGAACGTGCTCAGAGATGCAGCGAGGCGATACGGCGCGAGCGCACCGTGCAGTCGGAGGTAGCTCACCACCGACTCGTA
Source organism: Rhodococcus sp. 06-462-5 (assembly GCF_002258315.1). GTDB lineage: Bacteria > Actinomycetota > Actinomycetes > Mycobacteriales > Mycobacteriaceae > Rhodococcoides. The sequence continues at coordinate 5,066 of NZ_NOYD01000022.1, forward strand.
GCTGTGCGACTGGTTCCACCATGTGCGCAGGAATGTCGAGTGCACGTAACCTCCATGCGCGTTCGGCTCAGAGATCACGGACCCGACAGGACGCCACCGTGTTGGACCGGGCCGGACAAATCGGCCACGTCCGATGCTATCGGACGCACGTCACCCTCGGATGCCTCTTTGTCGGAACGCTGTGAAACCTCCTATACCGACAACGATGGCGATCACGACGAGCCATCCGATCGGCGCGAATTCGACTGTGGCTCCCGGCAGTCGCGGAACGTGCGTGAAGGGCGAGAGATCGAGCCACGGCTGGGGCAGGCCCACCACCGACCCGACCTGGCCGAGGGCGACGAAGCCGCCCAGAACGGCCCACAGGACGGTCGCGAATCGGGGGACCGAGCCGTACAGGGCCATGCCGATGGCCGTCACCACCCACACGGCCGGCAGCTGACCCAGTGCGCCCAGCACTGCGGACGGCAGTTCTCCTCCGATATCGCCGGTGGCCGACCCGTACGTCAGCCCGATGGTGACGCCGACGAACAGCAGCAGCCACGCTGGCCCGAGGACGGCGAACACGAGGTGACCGGCCAGCCACCGCAGGCGCGAGACGCCGGTCGCCAGCACGATCTCGGCCAGACCCGCCTCCTCCTCGCTGTGCAACCGCAGCAGGGCCGAGACCGAATACGCCGCCACGAGGACGCCCACGATGCTCAGTACAGCGGCGATGAACGACTGTTCGATGGTGCTGCCACCGAACTTCTCCAGCGCATCGCCGATGGCGGCACTGCTGCCGAGCTGCCCACCGATGTCGTGGGCGGACGACCCGATGGCGATGCCGAACAGCGCGATGCCCACGGTCCAGCCCACGGTCGCCCCGCGAGTCAGTCGCCAGGCGAGTGCCATGGGTCCGGCCAGTGACGGCGGTGCCGTTGCTGGTCCACGACGCTCGGCCACCAGTCCACTACCGAGATCGCGACGCTCGGCAGCGGCGAGCGCAGCGGTGAGGAGCATCGCCGCGACGATCAGTGACATCGACATCGGCCACCACCTCTCGTCTGCGAACGGCCGCACCTGCGCCGACCATCCGATCGGCGAGAACCACGACAGGGTGCCCGAGCCCGCGTCGCCGACCGCCCGCGCGGCGAACGCCACGGCCAGCACACCGAGGGCGTAACCGCGAGCCGCCCGCGCTCCCGACGCCACCTGTGCCGCCACTGCCGCACCGCCGACGAAGACGATTCCGACCACGGCGACCGATGCCCCGTACGCAATGCTCCCGGCCACCGGGAGACCGAACGCCCACAGCGAAACGGTCGACAACGCCCCGGTGGCCGCCACCGCGCCACCCGCCAGGGCGATCGCCGCGGTCAACCCGGCGTAGCGACCCACCGCCGTCGATCCGATCAGCTCGGTTCGACCCGCGTCCTCCTCGCCTCGGGTGTGCCGGATCACGGTGAGGATCGCCGCCAGCGGAACCAGCGCCAACACGAGACCGGAGCGCCACGACACCAGAGCGCCCAGGTCGCTACCGAAGATCGGGCCGACGAGCGCTGCCTGCGCGGGCGACGACAGAGTCCCGAGGTAGAACGCCTGCCGATCCGCAGCCGTCGGATACAGGCCCTCGAAGCTGACGGCATAGATCAGCGGCAACGCTCCGAGCAGAACGATCCACACCGGTGCCACCAGACGATCGCGACGCAGATACAACCGCAACAACGCGCCGGTACCACTCAGGGCGTTCATGCGTAGTACCTGAGGAACAGTTCTTCGAGCGTCGGGGCGGAGCTGACCAGGCTGCGGACTCCGGCGTCGGCGAGTACGTGCATCGTCGCCCCGAGGGCGTCGTTCTCCACCGTGCAGGTGACGGAGGATCCCTCGACTCGGACGTCGGACACCCCCGCGAGCGTGGCGAAACCGTCGGGCATGCGCTCGAGATCGGCGGTGACCGTCGTGCGGGTCAGGTGTCGCATCGAGGCCAGAGTCCCGGTATCGACCGTCCGGCCCTCTTTCACGATGGTCACCGAACTGCACAGCGCATCCACCTCGGACAGGATGTGCGACGACAGCAGCACCGTGACTCCGCGTCGGGCAGCATCTTTCACGCAGTCGCCGAAGTGCTGCTCCATCAGCGGATCGAGTCCCGAGGTGGGTTCGTCGAGGATGAGCAACTCCACGTTCGACGCCAGAGCCGAGATCAGCGCCACTTTCTGGCGATTGCCCTTGGAGTAGGTGCGGGCGCGCTTGCCCGGGTCGAGGGAGAATCGCTCGATCAACTCCGCGCGGCGAGCAGAGTCGATGCCGCCCCGCATTCGGCCGAGCAGGTCGATCACCTCACCGCCGGTCAGCGACGGCCACAGCATCACGTCACCCGGGACGTACGCCAGGCGTCGATGCAGTGCAACGGTGTCGGTCCAGGGGTCGCTTCCGAACAGCCGCACGTCGCCTGACGTCGCGCGGACCAGACCGAGCAGGATTCGGATCGTCGTGGATTTACCGGCTCCGTTGGGTCCGAGGAAGCCGTGCACCTCACCGGTCGGTACGTGCAGCGTCAGTCCGTCGAGCGCCCGAACCGAGCCGAACGTCTTCACCAGACCGTCCACTGCGATTGCGTCGGTCATTCTTTCGCCTCCAGATACGCGTCCAAAACTTGGGAATCGGTGAACAGTCCGTCGGTGTAGAGCTCGAGCGCAGGCAACATGACCTCTGTGCCGAGGGCGCTCAGGGCCTCGCGGAAATCGACGTCGGGGCCGGCCATCTGCACGTACAGCAGCAATCCGCCGACGTTCTGTCGCGTCAGAAATCGGGCGCGTGCCGCGGGGTCTCGACTCGGGGTGAATCGGCCGTCGCGGACCCCGTCGTCGATGTAGCGGACTGCGTCGTCGACCATGTGCTCGAACAACTCTCGCGCCAACGAACCGCCCACGGAGAAGCTGCGCACGATGTACGCGACGAGCGGCGCGTACTCGTCGATCCGAGCCAGCTGTTCCATCATGCCGGCGGGGGCAGCCGAGGCAGTCTTCGATTCGCGGATCACTCGCAGAACGTGCTCGTCGCACGCTGCGCGCAGCCCGTCCTTGGACCCGAAGTGATGATTGAGCAGCCCGGGAGAGACGCCTGCCGCGGTGGCGATCGACCGAACCCCGGCGGTGAAGCCCTGCGAGCCGAAGACGTCGATCGCGGTGTCGCGAATTCGTGCCCTGGTGGTGAGATCTTCCGTCACTGAACGCATGTACAGCACATTAAACACCCGTTCAATCAAGCGCAAGAGTGTAAAGATGGACGCATGACTTCAGTAGTGAACTCGGGCATCGATCTCAGCTACCAGGACGAGAACACACGCGCACAGGACGACCTGTTCGTGCACGTCAACGGCAAATGGCTCGAGGAATACGACATCCCGGCCGACCGCGCAGTCGACGGAGCATTCCGCACGCTGTACGACCGCGCCGAGGTCGACGTGCAGACCATCATCGAAGAATCCGCCGCCGCGAACCCGCCCGCGGGCAGCGACGCGCAGAAGATCGGCGACCTGTTCTCGAGCTTCATGGACGCCGACCGTGCCGAGCAACTCGGCGTCACCCCGATCGCCGACGAGCTCACCGCCATCTCCGACGCCACCGACCTCGTCACCCTCGCAGGCGTTCTCGGTTCCCTGCAGCGCACGGGCGTCGGCGGTGCCATCGGCCACTACGTCGACACCGACGCCAAGCAGTCCGATCGCTACCTGGTCCACTTCAGCCAATCCGGCATCGGCCTGCCGGACGAGTCGTACTACCGCCAGGACGAGTACGCCGAGATTCGTGCGAGCTACCTCGAGCACATCTCGAAGATGTTCGCGCTCAGCGGCATCGAGTACGACGCACAGACGGTGTTCGACCTCGAGCAGAAGATCGCCGCAGGCCACTGGGACGTCGTGGCCAGGCGTGACGCCGAGAAGAGCTACAACCTCGTCGATTTCGACACCCTGGTTCAGAACGGTGCCGGATTCAATTGGACCGCATGGATTTCCGGGCTCGGTGCCACTACCGAGCAGTTCGCCGAGATCGTCGTACGCCAGCCGCCGTTCCTGAGTACCTTCGTCTCGCTGTGGACCTCCGAGGACATCGAAGCGTGGAAGGCGTGGCTGGCGTGGCGCGTAGTGCATTCGCGGGCACCGTTTCTCACGAGCGAGATCGTCGACGAGAACTTCGCGTTCTACGGAACCACGTTGACCGGTACCGAGGAGAACCGCGAGCGCTGGAAGCGCGGCGTCTCTCTGGTTCAGGACGTGCTCGGGGAGGCCGTCGGCAAGCTCTACGTCGAACGCCACTTCCCGGCCGACTCCAAGGCTCGGATGCAGGTGCTGGTCGACAATCTCACCGAGGCCTACCGCCGCAACATCTCCGAGCTCGAGTGGATGAGCCCGCAGACGCGCGAGAAGGCGTTGGACAAGCTGGGCAAGTTCACCCCCAAGATCGGCTACCCCGATCGGTGGCGCGACTACTCGAGTGTCGAGATCAGCGCCGACGACCTGCTCGGGAACTACCGCCGCGGCTACACCGCGGACTACCAGCGCGACCTCGACAAGCTCGGCGGACCCGTCGACCGTGACGAGTGGTTCATGACGCCGCAGACCGTCAACGCGTACTACAACCCCGGCATGAACGAGATCGTCTTTCCCGCAGCCATTCTGCAGCCTCCGTTCTTCGACCCAGAGGCCGACGACGCGGCCAACTACGGCGGCATCGGAGCCGTCATCGGTCACGAGATCGGCCACGGATTCGACGATCAAGGGGCCAAGTACGACGGTGACGGCAACATGGTCGACTGGTGGACCGACAGCGACCGCACCGAATTCGGCAAGCGCACCACGGCGTTGATCGAGCAGTACAACGAGTTCGAGCCGAAGGCACTGCCCGGCCACAAGGTGAACGGCGAGTTCACCATCGGCGAGAACATCGGCGACCTGGGTGGCCTGTCGATCGCGGTCGCCGCCTACGAGATCTCGCTCGAGGGCAAGGACGCGCCGGTGCTCGACGGCCTGAGCGGGCTGCAACGCGTGTTCTTCGGGTGGTCACAGGTGTGGCGTACCAAGGCACGCGATGCCGAGGCGATCCGTAGACTCGCCGTCGATCCGCACTCGCCGCCGGAGTTCCGCTGCAACGGCGTCGTGCGAAATCTCGACAGTTTTCACGAAGCATTCGACGTACGGCCCGGAGATGCGCTGTACTTGGACCCGGGGAAGCGCGTCAGGATCTGGTAGCAGGTGAGTGGAACTTCGTAGCGTGCTACGAAGTTCCACTCACATCCGTAGGGCAATGGGGAGGGGATTTCGGATGAGGGAATTCGTACGATGGCTCGCGGCGCACGGGGTCATCAGGTTCGGGGCCAAGCGCGCTGCAGCCGCAGGTGATCGGCAGGCCATGCTGGTGGCCGACCCAGCGACGCGGGCAGATCCGACGCCGGTCTACGAAGAACTGCGCGCCACCGCGCCGCTGGTGAAGACCCGGATCTCGAACATCACCGTGCACCACCGGGTGGCTTTCGACCTGCTGCGCTCCGACGACTTCCGAGTCACCCAGCTGGGTGCAACCCTTCCCGGCCCGTTGCGGTGGATCGAGGAGCACACCAGATCCGGTGCACTGCACCCGATTCTGCCGCCGTCACTGCTCTCGGTCGAGCCGCCGAACCACACCAGATACAGAAAGCTGGTGTCCTCGGTCTTCACTGCCCGCGCGGTGAAGAAGATGCGCGATCAGGTGCAGGAAACCGCCGATGCTCTGCTCGACGAGCTGTCCGACGGCTCGCCGGTCGTCGACATCGTCGATCGCTATTGCGCGCGACTGCCGGTCGCGGTCATCGGGCGCATCCTCGGCGTTCCCGAGGAGGACAATCAACGAGTCCTCGAGTTCGGCGAAATGGCCGCACCCAGTCTCGATATCGGATTGTCGTGGTCTCAGTTCAAGCAGGTCGAGCGTGGGCTGATCGGGTTCGACGCCTGGCTCTCGCAGCACATCGCGGAGCTGCGCCGCAACCCCGGTGACGATCTGATGAGCCAGCTCATCGCTGCGAAGGACGAGGGTATCGGCCTGAACGACGAGGAGCTCAGAGCCACCGCAGGTCTGGTGTTGGCTGCAGGGTTCGAGACGACAGTCAATCTGCTCGGCAGCGGCATCCGACTTCTGCTCGACCACCCCGATCAACTGGCTGTGCTTCAACAGGATCCGTCGCACTGGCCCACCGCGATCGACGAGATGCTGCGGATGGAGTCTCCCGTACAGCTCACCGCCCGGATGGCCAAGCACGACGTGGAGGTCGAGGGGGTGACGGTGCACGAGGGCAAGCTCGTCGTGCTGGTGCTCGCCGGTGCCAATCGGGACCCGCTGGTGTTCGAGGACCCCAATCGCTTCGACGTCACCCGCGCCAATGCCGGTAAGCACCTGTCGTTCTCGGGAGGGCGTCACTACTGCCTCGGCGCTGCACTGGCCAAGGCCGAATCGGAAGTTGGCCTCAAGACCCTGTTCGACCGGTTCCCTCACCTGCGGTCGGCAGGCGAGGGCACCCGTCGCAACACCCGCGTCCTACACGGATGGGCCACTCTCCCGGTGGATCTCGGCGAACCGGCTACGACAACCGCAGGCCGGTAACGGAATCGAAGAAGAACAGCTCCTCGATCCGGGGCACCAGTCGAATCGTTTCGGCCAGTGCGATGGACAGCTTGCGATCGACTCGGACCGACATCCTCCCGGATGTGGTCGTCCACCCGTCGATCGTGGCGGGTGCGGAGGCGTAGACGAACGACTCCGCACCCAGCTCCTCGATCAGCTCGACGGTCAGTTGCAGGCCACCGGCACTGTCGCCCACCAGGTCCCACGATTCCGGTCGCACGCCGACGACGACGCGCTCACCCGCCGAGGACGGCACGGGAATGCGCAACTCGCCGAGCAAGGCGGTGCCGTCGCGCACGGGGGCGTCGACCAGATTCATGCCGGGTGACCCGATGAATCCGGCGACGAACGTGTTGACAGGATTGTCGTACAGCTCCCGAGGCGCAGCGATCTGCTGCAACTTGCCGTCGAGTAATACAGCGACGCGATCACCCATGGTCATCGCCTCGACCTGATCGTGGGTGACGTAGACCGTCGTGGTGCCCAACCGTCGCTGTAGACCGGCGATCTGGGCTCTGGTCGACACCCGCAACTTGGCGTCGAGGTTGGACAGTGGTTCGTCCATGCAGAACACCTTGGGCTGACGCACGATGGCGCGCCCCATGGCCACTCGCTGACGCTGCCCGCCGGAGAGCTTGCCGGGCTTGCGGTTCAGCAGCGGCTCGAGTTCGAGCATCTTCGCCGCATCGAGTACTCGTGCTGCGGTGTCGGACTTGCTCATTCCGGCATTGCGCAGCGCGAAGCCCATGTTGTCGCCGACAGTCATGTTGGGGTACAGCGCGTAGTTCTGGAACACCATCGCGACGTCCCTGGCCCGCGGAGCCAGCGAGGTGACGTCCACTCCGCCGATGTCGATGTGACCGCTTTCGACGGACTCGAGACCGGCGAGCATCCGCAGACTCGTCGACTTCCCACAGCCCGAAGGTCCGACGAGAACGATGAACTCACCGTCCGCGATGTCGAGTTCGAGGTTGTCGACAGCGAGCGAATCGGCACCCGGATACCGGTGCGAAACGCCGGCGTAGTGAACGGCGGCCATTACTTCGGCAGCTTCGGGGTGATCTGGCGGTCGATGATCTGCTGCAGCTGATCCGAGATGGACGCGAACGTCGTTGCGACATCGGCATTCTGCAGTGCGATCTGCTCGAGTCCACTGCCGATGATCTTGTCGCCGCCGGGAACGAACACACGGGCGTAGTCCTGCGAGCGGGTCAGCGCCAACTGATCCACGGCCGTCTTCGCGTTGGGGTTCGCCTCGAGGAATGCGATCTCCGACGGGTCCTGCTGCGCAGACTTGCGGACCGGCATGTAGCCGGTGTTCTGCGAGAAGTAGGCGGTGTTGGCGCCGTTGGTGACGAAGTCGATGAATTTGAGCGCGTTCACCTTTCGCTCGTCCGAGATCTTCGCCGGGATGGCGAGGCCCGCACCACCGGTGGGGCAGCCGGGGGTGCCTTCGGTGGCCGGCAGGAAGGCAGTACCGAACTCGAACGCGGCACCGGCCTTGATGGTGGACAGGTCGCCGGTGGAGGCGATGGTGGACGCGAGGATGCCCGCGGCGAAGTCGTTGGCGATGTCGTTGGACACCGCGGCGTACTTCTTGGTGTGGATCATGTCCTGCAGGAACTTGCCTGCCGCAATGGTATTGGGGTCGTCGAACTTCAGCTCGAACTGATCGGAGTACGATCCACCGAACGTCCAGATCGGTCCCTCGAACGTCCACCCGAGGTAGTCGACGGCGTTACCCCAACCGTGAGCGAGCTTGCCGTTTCCGACGACGGCCTGGATGCGCGGGCCCCATTCGTCGAATTCCTGCCAGGTGGCCGGTCCGCGATCGGGCAGGCCGGCCTGCTGCCAGACGGCCTTGTTGTAGTAGAACAGCGGCGTCGAGCGTGCGTACGGCAATGCCCAGTGGCTGCCGTTCCAGTTGTAGTCGGCCAGCAGCGAATCCACGTAATCGGACTGATCGACACCTGCTGCAGAGAAGTGCTTGTCGAGCGGCTCGATCGCACCGGTGAGCGCGTAGTTGAACCACCAGACGTCCGAGAGCACGACCACGTCGGGCACATCGTTGCCGGACAGCGCCGCGTTGAACTTCTGCGACACCTCCTCGTAGTTCTTGCCACCGTCGATGAGATTGACCGTCAGGCCGGGGTTCTCGGCCTGGAAGCGTGAGATCAGTTCCTTCTCGAACTCCTGGGACTTGCCCGGGTGGTTCGACCAGAAACTGATGGTGTTCGCATCGCCTTCGACGGCCTCGCCGCCCGACCCGCCCGATCCGGGACCGCTGCACGCCGCGAGGGCTGCGGCGGCCGCAGCCGCACCGGTGAGCGTGAGGAAGCCACGCCGATTGATGATGTGTGCCATGGTGTTCGACTCCTGATAGTGAGGTGAATCAGCCCTTGACCGCACCGGAGGTGAGGCCCTTGATCATGTGGCGTTGCAGGACGAGAAAGACGAGAAGGATCGGCAGAATGGTCAGCACCGTCGCGGCCATCACTGCACCCCAGTTGGTGTAGCCCTCGCTGTTCTGGAGCAGCGTCAACCCGACCGGAAGCGGCGCGACCGACGAGTCGTCGGACATCAGGAACGGCCACAGGTACTCGTTCCATTCGGTGACGATCGTGATGATGGCGAAGGCCACCATGGTCGGGCCGGACAGCGGCAGGATCACCCGGAACATCAGCCGTACCGGTCCGGCACCGTCCATCCGCGCGGCCTCGATGATCTCCGGCGGCAGCGACAGGAAGTGATTGCGCATCAGGAAGGTACCGAAGGCGACACCGGCCAACGGAATGATGATGCCTTGGAACGAGTTCCGCCACCCCAGCTCGGAGATGAGCGAGTAGTTGGAGATGACGGTGATCTGGTTGGGCACCATCAACGCGGCGATGATGACGAGAAAGACGATGTTCTTACCGGGGAAGCGTAGGAACACCAGACCGTAGGCGCTGAGAACCCCGAGGACGAACTTTATGGACGACACGGCCGTGGTGATGATGATGGAGTTGCGCAGATACGTGAAGAACGGCACCTCCGTCGTCGCCTCGTCGTAGTTCTGCGGGTGAAACACGCTGGGCCACCATGTGACCGGCTGAACGTAGATGTCCGGTCGATCCTTGAAGGAGGTGATCAGGATCCAGAACAGTGGCAGCCCGATCATCAGCAGGACGGCGACCATGGCCGCGTATCCGAGGATGTTCGCGCTACGTCGCGCACGCTGCTGGTCGCGCGGCCCTGGCACCTTCTCCGGCGTCGCAGTCCGAGGCTTGTTCGTCACTGTCATCGCTGATCGTCTCGATCCATGATTCGTACCTGCACGAGGGTGACGATCAACAGGACGAGGAACAGGATCGTCGCGACCGTGGCACCGTAGCCGGCCCGGAAGTTGCGGAACGTCTCCTCGTAGACCTGGTAGACCATCGTGGTGGTGCCGGTGCCCAGCGGGCCACCGCGCGTCATGACGTTGATGATGTCGAAGACCTGGAGCGAATTGAGCAGCACCGTGATGGACAGGAAGAACGTCGTCGGACGTAGTTGTGGCAGAAGCACTTTGCGGAACGTGGTCCAGCGGCTCGCCTGATCGATCTCGGCCGCTTCCATCAGCTCCTTACGCACGCCCTGCAGGGCCGCGAGGTAGATGACGAAGGTGTAGCCCAGGTTCTTCCACAGGTAGGTCACGGTGATCATGACCATCGCCCACTTGGGGTCCTGATAGAAATCCGGAACCGCACCGAGGCCGAGGCGTCGCATCAGATCCTGGACCAAACCGAAGTTGGGGTCGAAGACGAACTGGAACGCGATGCCGATCGCGGCACCCGAGATGACGTACGGGGCGAAGACCGCGGAGCGAACGAAGTTGCGGCCCCTGAGCTTTCGATCGAGCAACAGTGCGAGCACCAGGCCGAGAACCAGTGAGCCCACCACTGCGGCGACCGTGAACACGACGGTGTTGCCGACGATCTGCCAGGTGTCCTCGCGGGACGCCCACTCACGGTAGTTGTCGAAGCCGACGAACGTGGAGGTGGGCGAGGACAGGTTCCAGTCGAAGAACGAGAACTGGAAGTTCTCGACCAACGGCCGGTACGTGAACACACCCAGCAGAACCAGGTTGGGGCCCACAAGAATCAGGAACAGTGCGTAATCGGTCCACGGCCGCGAGAAGAAGCTCTTCTTGCGTGCCGTGGGCAGCACTCGTTCGGTTGTTGCACTCACCGCGAGGACTGTGCTCAGCCTCGGCTAACGAATGGTGAACTGGGCCCCAACGTGTGCCGTCACGCAGACCAAATGCTGCGCAGTGGTGTGGTTATGTGCCCCCTACGGCACTCGACCGCACCACTGCCGCAGGCATCAACGGTTCCAGTCTCCGAGACCGTCGGATCCGCTGAGGGTGCCGCCGTCGGTGTTGACGACGATGACGGGGTCGCCCTTCTGGGCGTTCTCGAAGAACCACTTGCCGTCTTCGGTGCTGACGTTGAGGCAGCCGTGCGAGGCGTTGGAGTAGCCCTGCTGCGATTCCGACCACGGGGCCGCGTGCACGAAGATGCCGCTGTAGGAGATGCGCGTCGCGTACTCGACGTAGGTGCGGTAGCCCTCCTCGGAGTCCACGGGGACGCCGTAGGTGGACGAGTCCATGTACATGTCGCGGAATCGCTCGCCGACGATGTAGGTGCCGTTGGGGGTCTCGTGCCCGACCTTGCCCATCGAGGTGGGCATGGTGCGGACCACCTCGCCGTTGCGGGTGACGGTGATCTGCTTGGTGTTGTCGTCGGCCGTGGTGATGATGGAGTCGCCGGTGGAGAATTCGGCCTTCGCTCCGCCTGCTTCGACGGTCACCTGGGTGTGCGCCGGGTAGAACTCGTTGGGCAGCCAGCGGACCTGGGTGTCGTTGATCCAGTAGAAGTGGCCGTCGACGGACGGGTTCGTGGTGACGCGAATGGCCCGCAGCGCGGCGTCACGATCGCCGATTGCCTCGTCGAAGCGGATGGCGATGGGCTGCGCAACTCCGACGACCTCGCCGCCGGAGGGGCTGATGCTCGGATCGGAGAAGTTCGCGGGCGCGAGCTGCGGGGTGAGCTGCTGCGGCGCGGGTGCGGCCGGATCCGAGGACCCCGGCATTCCGGGGATGGAGACGTCCGGGCCGCCCGGCCACAGTGGCGCGGCCTGTGCCGAACCGAATGCGGCGGACGCAGCAAGGGCTGTACCTGCAACGATCGCGCCGATACGGGCGAGTCTGCGTGTGCGAACCGGTGATGCCATGTAACCCGACCATCCTTCGTGCTGCGTCGCGACACCCGCGAACTGTGCTGCCGCGGGGCAACGCCCATTAACACATACCGCTCCGACATTTGCTAATCGGATATCGACGAAACGGACGAAAGAAACCGCGGGTACGAGTATCTTCTCGCAACCGGTCCCCGAACCGTCTCACCAGGCCACGGCGGATGTGTCGGCAGCCGGGGAACGGGTATGTGCGAGGGGAGCACATCCCGTCCAGACACCGGCGGTTTCCGAAACGGACTCTTCTTCGTCCGGTGTCCGTAAAGGGTGGACCGTGATCTCCGATGCTTTCCCCCGTACCCCCGTCACCCACATCGTCGTCGTCGTACCCGCGCACAACGAGCAGGATCTGCTCGACGCCTGCCTGACCGCCCTGGTACGAGCACAGCGCCGCGTCCGGGATGTGGCCTCGGTGTCCGTTTCGACGATCGTCGTGCTCGATGCGTGCACCGACGACTCGGCTGCCGTTGCGGCACGTCATCCGTCCGTGTCGGCTGTCGAGGTGGCGCACCGCAACGTCGGAGCGGCCAGAGCCACCGGATTCGCGACGTACGACCCCGAACACTGCGCATCCACCTGGTTCGCCACCACCGATGCCGACACCCGGGTGGGTGAGGACTGGCTGCTCGGCCATCTCCGGCATGCCGCCGAGGGCGCGCGAGCAGTGGCCGGAACGGTGGCAGTCGATTTCGAGGGCCACGTCGCGGAGAACGTCGGGTTGCGGTCGTCGTACGACGCGCTCTACCGAAACGAGTTCGGCCACCCACACGTGCACGGTGCCAACCTCGGTGTCCGAGCGGCGGAGTACCTCTCCGTCGGCGGATTTGCACCTCTGCCCACCGGCGAGGACCACGATCTGGTCCGCCGCCTCGAGCTCGGCGGCATCGAGTGCCGTCGGGTGTGCGACATTCCGGTCGCGACGTCGGGTCGGCTGCGCGGCAGAGCACCCGACGGCATGGCCGGATTCCTACGTTCCCTGGAGGCCACCGCATGAGCGAGACCGGTTTTCTCGAACCCACCGAGCGAGCAGACATCGACACCGGCCTGCGCGCCGCGTTCCTGGCGTTCGAGGCGGACGGTCGTCTCGACCTCGCGCTGCCCGGCTCGGGGTACACCGATCTGCGCTGGCAATCGCTCGCCGCCCTGAGCCGGCACAACACGGTGCTGGGCCGGTGGTCCGAAGCGCACACCGACGCGATCGCGATCCTGCACGAACTCGACGGCCCGACGCCGCAGCGCGGGCAGATCTGGGGAGTGTGGGCTGCGGAACCGCCTGCACCGATTCTCGAAGCGGTGCCGGCCGATTCGGGCTGGGTTCTCACCGGAACGAAACCGTGGTGCTCGGGTGCGTCGCTGTGCACCCATGCGCTCGTGACTGCGCGCGTGGAGGGCAGTCCTCGGTTGTTCGCCGTCGATCTGACGCATCCGGGCGCAACTCCGATACCGAACACGTGGCATGCGGTGGGGATGAGCGAGAGCGATTCCGGCTCGATCGCATTCGACAGCGTCCCGGCCGTCGCGGTCGGCGGACCGACCGACTACCTCACTCGGCCGGGTTTCTGGCACGGGGCCATCGGGGTGTCGGCCGCCTGGTTCGGGAGCGCGTGCGCGGTGGCGGACACGCTTCATGCCGCCGTCCGCAACAGGCCGGACCCGCACCGCGCTGCGCATCTCGGTGCCATCGCGGCGGCCCTCGGTGCGGCGTCGAGCGCACTGACCACCGCCGCAGCCGAGGTGGACGCGGATCCGTTCGACCGCTCCGGGCGCGCCCGAACCCGGGCCCGAATCGTGCGGGCAGTGGTCGAGGATGCGGCAACTCAATGCATCGACCGCGTCGGGCGCGCTCTCGGTGCCGGCCCGCTGTGCAGCGACGCCCAGCACGCCCGACGCGTCGCAGATCTCACCGTCTACCTGCGACAGAGTCACGCCGAACGCGATCTGGAGGCCCTCGGGCACGACATAGCCGAGGAGGACAACCCATGGTAGAGAACGCATTCGACGCCGAAGTCGATGCGGGCACCGCCGAATCGGAGTGGATGTCGGCCGACTGGTCCATTCCCGGTCTGCAGTGGAAGGACGTCCTCACCATGGTGGTCGTCGCTCCGCACCCGGACGACGAGGTGCTCGGCGTCGGCGGACTGCTGTCCCTGGCCGCGGCAGCAGGCGTCGATGTTCGGGTGGTCGCCGTCACCGACGGCGACGGCTCCCATCCCGGTTCCCCCACTGTCACGGCAGAGGATCTGCGTGCGCGTCGCCCTGTCGAGTCCGAGCGCGCATTGGCCGAGTTGGGGATCGACCATTCGCCGACGCGTCTGCAGATCGCCGACGGTGACGTCGAGAACCACGAGGGTGCGGTGGCCGATGCGCTGATGCCTCTGCTCGACGCCACCCCCGGAACCTGGTGTCTGACGCCGTGGCGCGGGGACGGCCATCCCGACCACGAAGCCACTGCACGTGCCTGTCTCGCCGCAGCGAACGCCGTCGGGATACCGGTGGTGGAGTATCCGATCTGGATGTGGCACTGGGCAACTCCGAATCATCCTGACGTGCCGTGGACACGTGGACGCCGTATCGACCTGCCGCCGCACACCCTCGACGCCAAACGAGCGTCGATCGAGCAGTTCGATTCGCAGATCCGTCCACTGTCCGACCATCCTGCGGACCGAGCGGTGTTGCCGCCGCACATATTGGCCCGCTACCGGCGACCGTTCGAGGTGGTGTTCGCGTGAGCGAGGGTTCTCGAACGAGCCAGGGTTCTCGAACGAGCCTCGGTGCCGAGTACTTCCGGACCGTCTATGCGGACAAGGACGATCCGTTCATGCTCGACAGCAAGTGGTACGAGCGTCGTAAATACGCATTGACCATGGCGTCGCTGCCCAAGCCGCACTATCGGCGCGCGCTCGAACCCGGCTGCTCGATCGGGGTGCTCACCGAACAATTGGCGATCCGGTGCGATCACGTGGTGTCGACCGATGTGGTGGACGGTGCCCTCGATTCCGCACGCAGGCGTGTAGGCGACGCTGCTGCAGTCGAATTCGCGCTGTGGTCACTGTCCGACGATTGGTCGACCTTGCCCACACCCGAGGCGACGTTCGATCTCGTCGTCATCAGCGAGGTCGGGTACTACCTCGACGCCGACGATCTGACGTCGGCGATGACGCGCGTCGTCGAGCATCTGGAGGCCGGGGGCACCCTGGTGGCCGCACACTGGCGTCACGACGTGGACGACTACCCGATCTCGGGTGACCGAGTTCACGAGATCATCGCTGCTACAACGGGATTGGCGCTACTGAGCCGCTACCTGGACGAGGACGTCCGGATCGAGGTCTTCGTCGCGTCGGACGGCCCGGCCGTGTCGGTCGCGAGCACCGACGGCCTCGACGTGCGGTGACGAAAGTTCAGTCCGTCGATTCGGCCGCATCGGCGACGAGCTGCGCGGCGAGGTCGGCCAGTTTGACGTTGGTGTCCTGCGAGAGCTTGGCCAACAGCGCGAATGCTGCCTGCGAGTTGAGGTTGTAGCGCTCCATCAGCATCCCCTTGGCCTGACCGATCAGATCTCGGCTCGTCAGTGCCGCCCGAATCTGCTGTTCCTCGCGCGCAGTGGAGAACGCGATGGCCGCGTGCGCAGCGAACAGCGAGCCGATCGATTCTGCCTCGGCCGAGAAGGCGTTCGTTCGGGTGGAGTGGAGGTTCAACGCGCCGAAATTGAAGCCCTCGACATAGAGCTGAAAGCAGATCATGCTCTTGACGCCGAGCGCGGACGCGGCATCGGTGAACTGGGGCCAGCGAGGATCGCTGTCCATGTCGTCGATTCTGATGGTGGTCTGTTCGATCGCCGATTCCAGACAGGGACCCTCGCCCAGCTGCTCCTGAACCTTGTCGCAGTGGCCTGCCGTCTCGCCCACGAGGGCCGCGCTGTGCACGAACTTGCCCTGCAACACCGTCGTGATGGACGCGAACTCGGCGGACGGGATGTTGGCCACCGCCGCCTCGGTGATCGTGGCCAGTACCCGATCGGGATCGGAATGCTGGCGACGTAGCTTCTCGGCGACCTCGGCCAGTCGTCGGCTCAGCTCGAAGTCCGTGACGCGCGGACGGGTGGTCGAGTCCAGTGTCTGCTCGCTGATGGCGGTCACCTCGTCCTGCTGCACCGGGGCGCATCCCGGTATCGGCGAAGTGCCGACAACACAGGATACGCCCCGGCTGCACAACTGCGAGGACCGTTAGCCGGGCATCAGAGTGTGCTGGGGGCGATCAGGGAGTGGACGAATCCGATCTTCTTCACGACGGTCGCCGGCAGCACGAACGGGTAGAGGTCCTGATGACCCATCGAACGGTTGATCTGGTTCAGTGCCCACGACAGCGGCAGCCACCAGTCGACGATCTGATCGAAGCCGACGTCCCCCGGCAGCGGGCTCTCCATCGTCGAACCGGCCGGGGCCATGCCGAACGCAGCGGCCGTGTCGAGGGTGTCGCGGATGTGCAGGTAATGCGCGAAGGTCTCGGCCCAGTCCTCGGCGGGGTGCATGGTGGCATAGGACGAGACGTAATTGTCTTCCCAGCCGTCGGGCGCACCCTCGCTGTAATGGCGATCGAGAGCGTCCTGGTAGCTCGAATCCGGATCGCCGAACAGTTCCTCGAATGCCGCGCGGTGCTCACCGTTGCCGACCAGCACCATCTGGTAGTAATGGCCGATCTCGTGACGGAAGTGGCCGACGAGTGTGCGGTACGGCTCAGACATCGCCACGCGCAGCTGCTCGCGGTGCACGTCGTCGCCCTCGGCGAGGTCGAGGGTGATCAGGCCGTTGTCGTGGCCGGTCATCACCTGCTGGTTTGCGCTCGAGAGCAGGTCGAACGTCAATCCGGTCGTGTCGTCCTCGTCCCGGCCGACGATGGGCAGTCCGAGCTCGGTGAGTTCGAGGATGACGCGACGCTTGTTGGTCTCGGCGTCGGCATAGGCGGCCATCGCGTCCACGTCGTCGTCGGCCGGCCGGGTTCGGGTCAGTCGGCAGGACACGCAGAGATCATCGGCGTCGGCGGTGTCGACGAGCCAGTTGCAGCGCGCAGTGTTGAGGTTGGCGCACATCTTCCACGTCGCCCCGTCCACGTCTGCCTCGGCCACACCGTCGTCGGCCTTGTCGGGGAGCACCAGCAGGGCTCTGCTCGGCAGATGGAAGCCGAGTGCGCTCGAGCAGCTCAGACACAGTGAGTTCTCGAACGACAGCTTCTGTCCGCATTTGCGGCAGATGAAATCACGCATGGATGTTCCTTCGTGGCAGGGGTGAGTCGGACTCGTATTCCCGTTTCTGGACGGACTAATGCCGTTCATCGAATATGTTGTGCACATCTCCCTCGCCGTGCGGCGAGTTCGACGGCGCAATAACGTTACTCTGCGGGCTGTCACCTGCAAGGAAGCAAACCGTCGACCCACACGTTGGTACAGACTGCTTCACAACACTCTTCGAGAGGATGCGGGCCGCAGATGGCAGATCAGATCACGCCGACGAATCGGCCCATGGCACGTTTCGCCGAACGGATCTCGCGGGCCCGCGGCGAGAAGAACAGCGAAACCCTGGCGGCGGGCTTCTTGCTCGCAGCGACACTGATCGCGCTGATCTGGGCCAACTCACCCTTCGGCGAGACCTACCAGTCGTTCTGGCACACCGAACTCTCGGTCACCGTCGGCGAGCACGGCATCTCCCTCGACCTCGCCCACTGGGTCAACGACGGGCTCATGGCGCTGTTCTTCTTCGTCGTCGGGCTCGAGGTCAAGCGTGAGTTCGCGATGGGTGAGCTCACCGACCGATCCCGTGCCGCGATACCGATCGTCGCGGCGATTGCCGGTCTGGCCGCGCCCGCGTTGCTGTTTCTCGCCTTCAATCCGTCCGGGCCTGCCGCCCAGGCATGGGGCGTCGTGATCTCCACCGACACCGCGTTCCTCCTCGGGGCACTCGCCGTCCTGGGACCGAAGAAGGCCGCTCGGTTGCGCATCTTCCTGCTCACGCTCGCTGTCGCGGACGATGTGGGTGCGCTGGCGATCATCGCCTTCTTCTACACCGACAACCTCGATGTGGTGCCGTTGGTGCTGGCGTTCGTCGGTCTGGGGCTGATCTTCCTGCTGCGTCGGCTCGAGGTGTGGCGCGGCGTCGGGTACTTCGTCGTCGCACTGTTCACCTGGGTTGCGATGTACGAGTCCGGAGTTCACCCCACCCTCGCGGGAGTGATGATCGCCTTGATTCTTCCGGTGTATCCGCCGCGCCGTACCGAGGTGGAACGCGCGGCGGATCTGACACGCGCGTTCCGACAGTCGCCCAATCCCGAATACGCCCGCGCGGCCCGTCTCGGGCTCGATCGCGCGGTGTCGGTCAACGAACGTCTCATGCGGCTCTACCAGCCGTACACGGCGTTCATCATCGTGCCGATCTTCGCGCTCGCCAACGCCGGAGTCGTCCTGAGCTCGGACACTCTGAAAGCCGCGTCGACCTCGACACTCACCTGGGGCATCATCGCCGGTCTCGTCCTCGGCAAGCTCGTCGGAATCACGGCTGCCTCCGCTGTTTTCGCGAAGTTGAGACCGTCGTCCCTGGCTCCGGGCCTGACGCTGTCACACATCGCAGGCGGTGCCGCGATGTCCGGAATCGGATTCACGATCTCGTTGTTCATCATCGATCTCGCCCTCGACGACCCGTTGCTGGCCGACGAAGCACGGGTCGGCGTGTTGGTGGCCTCGGTGATCGCCGCGGTACTCGGCTGGGTTCTCTTCCGCATCGACGAGAAGATTCATCCTCCGAAAGCCGAAGCCTCTCTCCGCATTCTGCGTCCGGTCGACGCCAAGCGTGACCACATCCGCGGCCCGGTGGACGCACCACTGACCATCGTGGAGTATGCGGATTTCGAGTGCCCGTTCTGCAGCAAGGCAACCGGCAGTGTCGCCGAGGTACGCAAGCACTTCGGCGACGACCTTCGGTACGTCTACCGGCACCTGCCGCTCGACGACTATCACCCACACGCTCGCTACGCGGCATACGCCAGCGAGGCCGCAGCCGCGCAGGGCAAGTTCTGGGAGATGGCCGACGTGTTGTTCCGGAACAGTGATGCTCTCGAACCCGACGACATCGACGGCTACGCACGCGAACTCGGCCTCGACATGGACAAATTCGAGGACGACATCCGCACCGGCGACTACGTGGTACGCGTCGAGGACGACGAACTCGACGCCACCTCCTCGGACGTCGACGGCACCCCGACGTTCTACCTGGGACGCGGCGACAAGAACCTCACCCGACACATCGGACCGTACGATGCGGCGACGTTGATCCGGGAACTCGAATCCATGTGATCGTGGGCAGGGTGGAAGAAGTTCTCACTCCACCGAAGCCGACCGACCGGTATTCTGTGGTGAGGCGTACGGCACCGAGGTAGAGGGGATCGACCGTGGACGCAGAATCCGCGCGCGCGGTAACGGGAGCGATCGCGCTGACACTGTTCGTGTTGTCGCTGACGGTATTCGTCACAGCGCTGGTGACCAAAGGGCCTGATCAGGAACCGAATTCGCTGATCGGCATCAAAACGCGGGCAACCAAAGCCAGCAAGGAAGCCTGGGTCGCCGGCCATCGAGCCGCATATCCCTACATGATGGCGGGTGCCACCCATTGCCTTGCCTCGTCGGCACTGATCGCGGGGCTACTCGCCCTGGGTTCCGTCCCCGCCACGGCGATGCTGACGCTCTCGGTGGCCCTGGCACTCGGCGGAGCCGTCATCCTGACGACGAGCGGCATCAAGGCCGACCGAGAAGCGAAGCGACACGTGGGCACCGCGTGATCGACCCTCTCGGGATCAGCTGTCCGTCCGGTTTCCCTCCGCATCCCAGTGCTCGGCAACCTTTTTCGACGGCTGCACTCGTGGCGGTTCGCCGGGCATCTTGGGGTAGTCGGGCGGGAAGTTCAGTTCTCCGCCGGGCAGGGTTTCCCACAGCTGCAGAAGAGGTTCGAGGGAGTAGGCCTGATCGTCCATATCGGCCCACGGGTCCCCATCCTGAACCAGCTCCGGCACCGTGACGAGGTTGTATTCACGTGGATCGGTGACGTCGGCCAACTGTGACCACGTCATCGGGGTGCTCACCGTCGCGCCCGGTCGAGCCCGCAGACTCCACGCACTGGCGATGGTTCGATCACGGTTGTTCTGGTTGTAGTCGATGAAGATGCGTTCTCCGCGTTCCTCTTTCCACCAGTTGGTGGTCACCCCGTCGTCGCGCCGTTCGAGTTCTCGACCCAGACCGATGGCCGCGTGACGCACCTGCTCGAAGGTGTACTGCGGCTCGATCCGAACGTAGATGTGAATACCCCGATTACCGCTCGTCTTCGGGTAGCCGCGTAAGCCCAACTCTTGCAACAGCTCTCGGGTCACGTCGGCGACGCGCAGGGCGTCCGCGAACGTGGTCCCGGGCTGCGGATCGAGATCGAGCCGCAGCTCGTCGGGATGGTCGACGTCCGGTCGACGCACCGGCCACGGATGAAACGTCAGCGTTCCCATCTGCGCCGCCCACACCAGCGCAGCCGGTTCCGACGGGCACAACTCCTCGGCGGTGCGCTTGCTGGGGAACGCGATCTTCACCGTCTCGATCCACTCGGGCGCGCCCTTGGGCAACCGCTTCTGGTAGAAACCGTCGCCCTCCTTGTCCTGGGGGCCGAGCGCCAATCGCATGCCCTCGCGATAGCCGTCGGGCCATCGTTCCATCGCGGTGGGGCGGTCTCCGATCGCTCGCATCAGCGGCTCACCGACGGCCGCGAAGTACTCGCACACCTGAAGTTTGGTGATCTCCGGAGTGCGTTCGGTCGCCTCGTAGATCACGCGATCGGGGCTCGACACCCGCACTTCGCGCTCTCCGGACTGCACGAACGCCGGTGGTGTTTTCGCGGCCACGGCTATCGTCCCCCGGCAATGACGTCGGCGACGTCGTAGCGCACCGGAACCTCGAGCTGGTCGTAGGCACACGAGCGCGGATCACGATCGGGTCGCCACCGCAGGAAGCGCGCCACGTGCCGCAGCCGTGCCCCCTCCATCTGGTCGTAGGCCACCTCGATGACCCGCTCGATGCGCACCGGAATCCAGTTGCGGTCGTTCGACGAATTCCAGCGAGTCGCTTCACCGTCGTACGTGACGTCGTCGCCGAGTCGGAGCGGTTCGAGTTCTTCGAGCAGTTCCAACCGGCGTTTGTCGGTGAACGCCGACGCACCGCCGATCATCCGCAGGTCGTCACCGTCGTAGAGACCGAGCAGCAGAGACCCGATACCGTTGCCGGACTTGTGGATTCGATAGCCGATCAACACGCAGTCGGCGGTACGCGCATGCTTGATCTTGACCATCTCGCGCTTGTTCGGCAGATAGAGCCCGTCGAGCTTCTTGGCCACCACACCGTCCAACCCGGCACCCTCGAAACGCTCGAACCAGTCCTCGGCCACCGCCGCATCCTCGGTCGCGGAGGTGACGAAACAACTCTTCGGGTGCGGGCCGAGCACGTCGAGCAATCTCGCTCGCCGCGTCGAGAACGGCTCACTCGTCAGATCCTCGTCGCCGACGGCCAACAGATCGAAGCCGATGAACTGCGCCGGAGTCTTCTCCGCGAGCATCGTCACCCGACTCGCTGCGGGATGAATCCGTTCGGACAGCGACTCCCAATCCAGGCGAGTGGAACCGTCCTTCTCTCGGGGTACGACGATCTCGCCGTCGACGACGATCTTCTCGGGCAGCTCGGCCTTGATCGCCTCCACCAGCTCCGGAAAATAGCGAGCCAGGTCCTTACCCCCGCGTGACCCGAGCACCACCTCGTCACCGTCACGGAAGACGATGGCGCGAAACCCGTCCCATTTCGGCTCGTACGACCACACCGCAGGCCCTTTCTCGGGTTGGGCGGGCACCACTTTCGCGGCTTTGGCGAGCATCGGCGCGACCGGCACGGCAAGAGGAAGATCCACGCAGTTCATCCTGCCTCATGCAGCCGACAAGCGAGTCGGATATTTTCTACACGAGCACGGTCGACGGACACGGCACGCTCGAACCTACGAGGGCAGGACTCACCATGACGTCATCCAACCGTTCGGTCCGCGCTCTCGTTCTCGCGCTGTCGTCGTGCGCGGCCCTGATACTCGGCGGGTGCGCCTCCGAGGTGTCCGGTACCGCCGTCGCCATCTCCGGTGCCACCATTCCCGCCACCACGACCACCACGACCACCAACCCTCCCACCACCACACCACCGAGCACCGACATCGACGACGGCGGCAGTGTCGACATCGACGTGGAGATCGGCGAGTGCGTCACTCTGGGCGGCACCGTCGACGAGGCGGCCATCGCCAACGCGACCTGCGGATCTGCGGAATCCAACTACGTCGTCTTCGCCAAGACGCCCACCTCGGCCGAGTGCCCCGAGGACGCCGATCAGTATTACTACGAGACCTACTTCGACATCGAACAGGGAGCTCTGTGCCTCGACATCGACTGGCAGGTCGGCGGATGCATGGACCTCGTCGGTGAATTCGCTCAGCGGATCGACTGCGCCACCCCCGGTGCCGACACCCGCCGCGTCGTGACCATCCTGCAGGGCACCTCGTCCGTCGACGACTGCCCCGACCCGGCGCTGTACGGATTCGAGAAGGACTCACGCAACTTCGTCGTCTGCGTCGAACGGTTGTGACCGCTGAGGGCATCACACTCTCGAGCGCGAGGGGCCGCTGGATCGTCGCAGCCACGGTGCTCGGTTCGGCTCTGGCGATGCTCGACGCCACCGTGGTCAATATCGCGTTGCCTGCCATCGGCCGCGACCTCGGTGCAGGCGTCACCGGTCTGCAGTGGACTCTGAGCGGCTACACCCTGGCCCTGGCCTCGCTGATTTTGTTGGGCGGTTCCCTCGGTGACCGACTGGGGCGCAGGCGGGTGTTCGTCTGGGGCACCGTCTGGTTCGCGGCCGCATCGGTGCTGTGCGGGCTGGCTCCGAGTATCGAGGTGCTGATCGCGGCGCGACTACTTCAGGGCGTCGGTGCGGCCTTGCTGACGCCGGGTTCGCTCGCACTGATCTCGGCCTCCATCAAGGCCGAGGATCGCGGAGCTGCGATCGGTCTGTGGTCGGGGCTGGGCGGCGTCGCGTCGGCGGTCGGTCCGTTGCTCGGGGGCTGGTTGGTAGACGCCGTCGGGTGGCGTTCGGTGTTCCTGATCAACATCCCGCTCGCCGTCGTGGTCGTCTGGGTGGCGGCGAAACATGTTCCGGAAAGCCGAGATCCGCACGCGTCCGGCCGACTCGACGTACCGGGCGCGGTGACCGTCGCGGTGGCGCTGGGTCTGCTCACGTACGGTCTGATCGAGTCACACACGCCGGCCCTCGCTCTGGGTGTCGTCGCGGCCGGGGTGTTCGTGGTGGTCGAGCGTCGCTCGCACGATCCGCTGGTACCACCGTCGCTGTTCGCCTCACGAGTGTTCCTGGCGGCCAACCTCGTCACCTTCGCCGTGTACGCGGCCCTGGGCGGCGTGTTCTTTCTCCTGGTGTTGCAGTTGCAGTTCGCCGTGGGCTACTCACCCATCGCGGCCGGAGTGGCCACGCTGCCGATCACCGCTCTCATGCTGGTGCTGTCCGCCCGCGCGGGGCGAATCGCCGGACGCATCGGACCTCGAATTCCGATGACCGTGGGACCACTGCTGGCAGCGCTGGGGTTGCTGCTGATGTTGCGGGTCGGGCCCGGATCCACCTATGCCACAGACATTCTGCCCGCGGTTGTCGTCTTCGGACTCGGATTGTCCGCTCTGGTGGCCCCACTGACCGGAGCGGTTCTGGGCGCGGTGTCCACCGATCGCGCCGGAATCGCGTCGGGAGTCAACAATGCCGTGGCCCGCACCAGTCAACTGCTCGCCGTGGCCGCACTGCCTGCGCTCGCCGGTATCGCAGGGTCCGATTACTCTGCGGCGGAGACGTTCTCGGACGGCTTCCACACCGCGATGCTGATATGCGCCGGACTGCTGGTGATCGGTGCGGTCATCGCGGCGGTGCTCATCCGCGGCAACGGCGACGAGGCGTCGAACTGCCCACCGCACTGCGATGTGGGCTCACCGCCCATGGCACCGCGCCGTGGAGATCAGGCCTGAGCGCTCACCGTACGATGAGCACCGAGCAGTCGGCGTGGTGGACGAGATTCTGACTGACCGATCCCAGAATCGTTCCGAGGACAGCACCCCGGCCTCGGCTGCCCACCACGAGCATCGACGCCGACGCGGACAGCGCCCGCAAACCACGCGTCGGACTCGACTGCGCGCTCACAGTGCTCAGCGCAACATCCGGATACTTCTCGTGCATGGTCTCCACATGCGTTTCGAGCCAATGCTTCTCGTGTGCGCGAATACTCGCCCAATCGACGTCCTCGAATCCGGTTCCTAGACCCGCCTGAGCGGCGAATCCCCAATAGTTCACCGCGACGACCGGCATTCCGAGGGTGTGGGCGATCTCGAGCGCGGCACCGAGCGCCCGATCCGACTGCTCACTTCCGTCGACCCCCACCACGATCGGACGAGCGGGGTCGACGCTGTCGACGGCGTTGCGCACGAGCAGCACCGGGCACTGCGCATGCGTCACGACTCGAAGCGTGTTGCTGCCGAGAGTGAGGTCTCGCAGTGCGCTCGACTTTCTCGATCCCAGCACGACCAGTTCCGCGCCTGCATCCGAGACGTACGAGGCGATGGTTCCATCGGCGGTGACGGTATCGACGGACACCTCGGGTGCGGCCTCGTGGATCGCGGCCGCAGCGCGGGCGAGATGTTTGCGTCCGATCGTGCGCAGGTCCCTCTCCAGCGCACCGCCGTCGACGAATGCCGCCGATCCGTACCAATCCCCCGCGGGGACTGCATGAACCAAACGCAGGGGTGCGCGCACCTTGGCCGCGTAGGTCGCCGCCCACTGCGACGCGGCATCGGCCTCACTGGAGCCGTCGATGCCCACCAGGATGGGAAGCATGCGGTCGGTGGAATTGCTCATGATTCTTCCTCGTCTCGTGGTCGACTGTCTTTGCAGTCGAATCGAATCGAACGTAGATCTGCAACCGCGCCCACAGTCAGAGCACTCGGTCCATCATCGAAGTGGCCGAGGCCCCTCATGCCGAATCCCCCTTGGTTCGACCACGTTCGGTCTCGAACTTCAGCCAGTCGCGGTCCCACTGGCGCATTCTGGCGCGCCGGTCGAAGTACCGCGTCGCCTGAAGACAGGTGAGGACAACGACCGTGCATGCCACCCAGAAGCCAACGGCTGCAGCGATTCCCAACAGTACATTCGACGTCGCGGACGACGGCTCCGCAACCCACCTGCCCTCGGTATCGACTCGCACCGACACTGTGGCACCCTGTTCGGCTTCGTCCGGAAGGCGAACCTCGTCGCTGTGCCGCTGTCCCGGTGGCCATTCCCAGGCGACGGTCGCGTAGTACTCGGTGTGGTCGAAGACGGCACCCTCTTCCGATCGCAGCGTGGGTTCACTCGTCACCAGGGCATCGATCTGCTGGGTGGTGGCGCTCGTTCGGGCCGCCGCGGCATCGAGATCGGCGTAGGTGAGCGATCCGAGCAGCGCGGCGAAGGGGACGAGTCCCAGAATCACCGCCATCGCGCACGCGAAAGCGAGAGCCGCAGTCCGATCACGGCCCCGCATCAGAGGATTGGTGCTCCACGGTGCCAGGCGCCACCAGCGAGCGAAGCCGTAGCCGAACACCGCAACCACCCACTCTCCCGAATCGTGTGTCCTTCGAGTGTTTCGCCGCGGACGAGGGGGCACCAGGGCACAAGGTCACGAACTGGAGGTCTCGGCGTCGAAGTTCGCTCAGCGGAAGAGGGCGGACACCGCTTCGAGATCGGCATCGGATCGGCGGCCGCTCGAGTCCAGTTCGACGTAGAAGCACTCGTAGCCACGCGGGTCGGCACCGCGGTCACCGGTACTGCGCCGCTCGAACACTCGTGCATTCGGCCATCGGTCGAGCACGGCCGTTGCGAGAACGTGCCCGTCCGGTGAGACTCCACCGATCGGTCCGTACTCCGCGATCATCACCGCATGGACCGCGCCCCCGATCGCGGCCGTGGTCACCGGGAAGACTCTCGGTCCCGTGTCCGTCGGGATGTCGACCGTGATCGACTCAGACCCGAGCACCACCGCCCCCGACATCTCTGCTGCCTCGTCGTCGGTCATCGTCCTGGTCCTCCGCGGTGCATGGTTCGGTGTCGGATGGGTGGTGCGGCCGGGGCATGTCAGTTCGACGCCCGAGACCGACGTCGGATCCACTCCGACCAGGCGGTGCATCGGCGGTTCCTCCGAATGCGGCCGCGGCAGAGCCTGTTCGAGGACATCTCTTCGCACATCCAGGACGGGACGCGCGATTCCGTGCACAACGACGGTGGAGACTGTTGCGCGGTCCGGATTCTCGGCGTCGAACTCCAGCACGACCGACGAGTCGAGCATGCTACGCCCCAACTGCGACCGCCCCTCGGCGTAGAAGTACACCCGACTCCCGATCCAGATGCAGGGCACGACGTCGACGGTGGGGCCGAAGTGATCGTGGCCGATCAACCGAGCCCGCGTCGCGCTGCGTGCGAGCCGGTCCGCGGTGCTCGCGTCGAGAATGCGCCGGCGTTCTTCGTTGCGGCGCAGTCGATTCGGCACCGTCCGGTTGGTCATCGGTCCCTGCAGATCATCACCGGGCAGTGTGCATGCCGGGTGAGGTTGCTGCTGGTCGATCCGAACAGGGCACTGGCGACGATTCCTCGCCCGTGGCTGCCGACCACCACGATTCCGGCCCGCTTGGACTGCTCTATCAGCAGGTGTGCCGGATTGCCCTGCTGTACGACATGTTCCACGGTGACATCCGGGTACTTCTCGCTCCACCCGGCGAGGCACTCGGACAGCAACAGCTGCTGTTCGCGCTCGATCTCGGTGTCGTCGGGCGATCCTGGCAGAGACAGGCCGGCACCCTGAGACAACGAGCTCCAGGCGTGTGCCGCAATCATCGTCACGTCGAACCGCGAGGCCAGATCGAAGGCCTGCTCGACCGCGGCTTCACTCGTCGCACTGCCGTCGATGCCGACGAGGATCGGTGCGTCGACGGCGTCGATTCCCTCGCGCCACACGATCACCGGGCACCACGCCGTGGTCGATGTCCGCTGTGCTGTGCTCCCGAACAGCGCCGACACGATGGGCCCGGAACCGGAATTGCCGACGACGAGCATGCGCGCGGTGCGAGAGAGTTCGACCATCATCGAGCACGCCGGCATCTCCTCCACGGAGGTGGTCACGGCGCTGTGTGGATGCCGGGCCAGCACTGCGGCAGCAACGTCGGTGACGATGCGTTCTGCCGCCCGACGCTGTTCGTCCCAGATGTCGAGGGGAACGACCGATGCGGACTCGCCCAGGTAGAACGCGGGATGCTGCACCGCCCCGGCGATGTGCAGCGGTGCCTTCAACCGCTCGGCGAGGGATGCCGCCCAGTGTGCAGCGCAGATGCTGCTCGGCGAACCATCCACGCCCACGACGATTTTCTGATGGTGTGCCAGAACCATGGCCATCTCCTGTCCTCGGTCCGGACGGACCACACGGTCGGGCCCGTCGACGGTCATCCGTTCTCGGATGCTCGCTTGCTATTGGACAGCTCGACAGCGGCCGCGCCACAGAGCATTTGGTCACCGGTTTCCGACGCGTGATACCCGGTCACAGGGACGTGGTTCGGCGCGAGCCCCGTGCCGTACTGCGGGCAGCTACCGACAGCACCGAGGACACCGCTCGTCGCGGGGTCGGGGCGAGAGGCGAGCCGACCGTCGGTGCACCGATCCGAATCAGCACCTGCGGCACACCCTGTCCGGCGGCCAAGGACTCGACCAGGCGTCGACTGCCCGACTGCTCGGTCATATGCGTGAGAGGGCAGGTCGCAAGACCATCGGCGGTTGCGGCCAGCAGGAAGGCGGACATGGCCCGCCCGCACTGCAACCAGTCGAGGCGTTCATCGGACGCGGTACCGAGAATCACCACCGTGGACTCGTCCGCCGCCGGCTCTCGTGTTTCCGTTCTGCCGACTCGGCGTGGTTCGGGAAAGGCTCGGCCCACCTGCACCCTGGAGGACTCCGCACGATCGGTGAGAGCCTCCGGCGGAATTCCTCCCGATCGGAACGAGTGCCCGGCCCACCACCGGATCTCGGCCTGATACGTCGCGTCGTACTTTCGTACGCCAGCGCTCAGCCTCGACGCCGTGGCCAGCGTCTCCTTGGCCTCGGCGGACAGGAACGTCGTTCGGATGTCGTCGGTTCCGTCGCCGCGACCGACGTAGCGCGCGGGAATTCGGTTGTCCGGCACCGGACCGAACGCCCGGCGATCCGAGTGGCGGCGATTGATCGCAGCCAACAGGTCGAACTCGTGCGATCGAGGGTGCGCGTCGTGGGTCAATCGAATACGCGCGAGATGGTCCGGCGCAGCGGCCGTCAGCATCGGTTCGACGTCGGCCGTCCACCGAAAGGCAGCGGCTGCAGTGCACAGATGGTCGAGCGCTGCCCCACAGCTGAGCACCATCTGCCGCTCGGTCGGGTCTATCGCCCCGAGCAGTCGGGACCGATCGGTGAACAGGTCGAGTCCGTGTTCGGAGTACACCCACCTCCACGGTTGACTGTTGTGCACCGACGGAGCGCGGCACGCAAGCTCCACCAACATCTCCACCACGGCAGAATCCGGCTGATCGTTCATCGTCTCTCCTCGACCTCCCACCGCACGGTGATGGCTGCCCACCACTGTCGACCCACGTTGGCAGTGCACGACAGGGCCGTTGGTCACTGTGTGGAGGGGACTTGCGGTGAAGAAATCCCGCCGAGGACTCACCTCGGCCACCACTGTTCGTGATGCGCCGAACCCGCGGGTTTAGGGTTGACGGTGAATGCGACCTCAGGAGCGGAACCTCCGGGACGCGACCGAGGATCTATTTTCGCCGACCGCTCAGGAGTGTCATGACGACCCCGCAGAATCCCCACGAAGGCATCGACGTCAAGCCGCGCAGCCGCGACGTCACCGATGGACTGGAGAAGACCGCCGCCCGCGGCATGCTCCGCGCCGTCGGAATGGGCGACGAAGACTGGGGCAAGTCCCAGATCGGTGTCGCGTCCTCGTGGAACGAGATCACCCCGTGCAACCTCTCGCTCGAACGTCTGGCGAAGGCCGTCAAGAAGGGCGTCCACGCCGCAGGCGGCTACCCGCTGGAATTCGGCACCATTTCGGTGTCCGACGGCATCTCGATGGGTCACGAGGGCATGCACTTCTCGTTGGTCTCACGTGAGGTGATCGCCGACAGCGTCGAAACCGTCATCAGCGCAGAACGTCTCGACGGTTCCGTTCTGCTCGCCGGTTGCGACAAGTCGCTGCCCGGAATGCTCATGGCCGCAGCACGTCTGGATCTGGCGAGCGTATTCCTCTACGCCGGCTCCACATTGCCCGGTTTCGCGACCCTGTCCGACGGCAGCGAACACCAGGTGACGATCATCGACGCCTTCGAGGCCGTCGGTGCCTGTTCACGCGGATTGATGTCGCGCGCCGACGTCGACACCATCGAACGCGCCATCTGCCCCGGAGAAGGTGCCTGCGGCGGAATGTACACCGCCAACACGATGGCCAGTGCAGCCGAAGCGATGGGAATGTCGTTGCCCGGCAGCGCATCTCCCCCCGCTCCCGATCGCCGACGCGACGGATTCGCACACGCCAGCGGCGAGGCCGTCGTCGATCTGCTGCGACGCGGCATCCGCACCAGCGACATCCTCACCAAGGAAGCCTTCGAGAACGCCATCGCCGTCGTCATGGCATTCGGCGGCTCGACCAACGCGGTGCTGCACCTGCTCGCCATCGCGCACGAAGCCCAGGTGGACCTGACCCTCGCCGACTTCACCCGAGTCGGCGCAAAGGTGCCGCACCTGGCCGACGTCAAGCCCTTCGGCAAGCACGTCATGACCGACGTCGACGCGATCGGCGGAGTTCCGGTGGTCATGAAGGCTCTGCTCGACGCCGGCCTGATGCACGGCGACTGCATGACCGTCACCGGAAAGACCGTGGCACAGAACCTCGCTCACATCGCACCCCCGGACCCCGACGGCAAGGTTTTGCGCGCACTCGACAAGCCGATCCACCCGACCGGCGGCATCACCATCCTCGAGGGCTCACTCGCCCCCGGCGGGGCCGTGGTCAAGTCCGCGGGCTTCGACTCCGACGTCTTCGTCGGCACCGCACGAGTTTTCGAGCGCGAGCGCGCGGCCATGGACGCCCTCGAAGACGGCACCATCGCGGCCGGCGACGTCGTGGTCATCCGCTACGAGGGACCCAAGGGCGGACCCGGAATGCGCGAGATGCTCGCGATCACCGGAGCCATCAAGGGTGCCGGACTCGGTAAGGACGTCCTGTTGCTCACCGACGGCCGATTCTCCGGCGGCACCACCGGCCTCTGCGTCGGACATGTGGCCCCCGAGGCAGTCGACGGCGGCCCCATCGCCTTCGTCCGCGACGGTGACCAGATCCGACTCGACGTCGGCAAGGGCACCCTCGACCTGCTCGTCGACGCAGCCGAACTGGACTCACGCGCACAGGGCTGGGCACCACTGCCGCCGCGCTACACCCGAGGAGTACTGGCCAAATACTCCAAGCTGGTCGGATCGGCATCGAACGGTGCGGTGCTGATCTAGCCGACCCCTGCCCCGCCCGCCCCCCTGCCGCGTCAATGGACCATCGCATACGTCTCGGCGGTGCAATGGTCCATTGACGCGAACGGGGTGGGCGGGCGGACGGGGTG
>NZ_NOYD01000042.1 GCF_002258315.1 Rhodococcus sp. 06-462-5
GCTGGTACCCAATCACGGCGTCACCGTGTTGTGCGATATCCCAACACCAGCACCCCGCCCCGCCCTTCAGCAGATCGACTCCGCCCTGTTCCCAGTGCAATTGGACCACGAACGGTACGGGTGTGCCATTGTCTTGTGACGAGTCACCATCGAACTCAGAACGATGTGGTTATGTCATCACTGTCGAAATCCCCTGCATCCGAACGCAGTTCCGCCAGGATCCGAACGAGCGCCAGTAACTTGTCACGCGCCAGCCCGGGGCGTGCGAACACCAGCGAGTTCAGGCGCTCGGTGGCCTCGACCGCCAACGTGCGTCCCTGTTCGGTGATTTCGACCAGCGTGGTGCGCCGATCGCTCGGATGTGGGATGCGTCGAACGTATCCCACCGACTCGAGGCGATCGACAGCGTTGGTCACGCTCGTGGGATGCACCTGCAGACGTGCACTCGCCTTCGCCATCGGCAGAGCGCCGTTCTTGGTGAAGGTCAACAACGTCAGCAATTCGTAGCGCGAAAAGGTCAGTCCCGTCGGCTTCAACGCTTCCTCGACTCGTGCCAGCATGATCTGCTGCGCCCGCATCAACGACGTCACCGCGGCCATACCGTCGGCGGCCTCGGACCAGCCGTGCTTGGTCCACTGGCGGTGTGCCTCTGCAATGGGATCGAGGGGAAGCGGAGACGGTGCTGGCATACCGACCATCCTCCCACGGTGCCCGGTTCCAGCGTCTACCGAATCACGACGCGAGGTACTGCGAGGGGAACCCGATCGGTGATCGCGGTTGTCGCGCGCGAGATCTGCTCTCGGGCATCGGCTGTGCGGGCGGTGTCGGCGTCGCCCGATGCCAACGCACTGTCCAGCAGTTCCAGTTGGGTCAGGACGGCGTCGACGTTCTCGGAGGACTGTGCTGCGCGACCGACTCGCTCGGCGAGACGAATGCCGGCCTGCACCACCATGGGGCTGCCGGTGCCGTAGATCCGCACGGCATCGAGGGCATGGTCGATCAGCGACGGAACGGCGACGCGGCGGGTGATCACCCGCACGGTGCCGTCGGAGCCGCAACGAGCGCGAGCGGGCATGGGGCGCTGAACGACTGCGACGAGTCCGACCGTGAGATCGTCGATGGCGTTGCGTGCCGTGTACGGATCGTTGACCCCCGTCGACAAGGCGCGCACCGCCATTTCGGTCATCTGCTCGACGGCGAAAGCGATGTCGTGCCGGGGTGTTCGACTGGTGCCGATGTCGAACGACCCTCGAACTCGTGCGAACGCATTTTCGGAGATATCGGCCGAGCGATCGGCCAGAACATCGGCCAGTGGCTCACCGGCAACGACATGTTCACCGGGCACTCGATGGATGTCGATCAATGTGTCGGTGTCGGCAGCGATGTCCAACAAGCCGTTCTCGTCGATGTCGATGATCACCCCGGACTCCTCGGCCAGCACCGTGGTGTAGACGGGCGGCTTGACGATGCCCTCCGCCGACGCGGCATCGGCGGGTTGCTCGGGTGGGTACAGCGCGTCGACGGACTCCGACAGTTCGTCTCGGACGCGGCCGGACAGCGTCGCCACCTGGATCGACTGCGCGATGTGATGAATGAAGTAGACGAGCACACCCACGTCGACCACCGCGAGCGCAACGGCAACGTTGACGGCGATGTCCGGAACGAAGACGGACCCATCGGATTCGATCGAGCGAATCGACCGCAGCACCATCAGCGAGTACAGGAACTTGGCACCGAAGATTCCGAGCACCACCTGGTTGCCGCGATCGGCCATGAAGTTGCGCACCAGGCGGGGGCCGTACGAGGAACTGGCGGTGGCGAGAACCGAGATGGTGATGGAGAACGACGTCGCGGCCACACCGAGCATCGACCCGCCGATGGCACCGAGGATGTCGCGGCTGCCACTGGCACCCACGTGATAGAGCAGCGAGCCCGTCAGATCCACACGAGTGTCGAGCAGATAGCGATCGAGACTCACCAGAGCCTGCGCGAGCACGAGTGCGACAACTCCGAGGACGGCGGGAATGAACCAGAACGATTCCCGCAGCTTCGCCATGTGTTCCTTCATGACGCACAGTCTTCCCGCGGGCGTCCGAACCAACCCTCGGTATTCGAATCACGGTGATCGAACAGGGTCGATTCGTTACCCATCAGGCGAGCAGAGTCGGCTTTCGTGCCACGGTGACGGCCCAGTCCGCGTCGTCGTGCCAGGTCCGCAGATCCCAGGTCGCGAATCTGTGTTCGAGGACGAAGCCGGCCGCCGCCAGATCCGCGTCGAGCATGTCGACGGTGTACTCCCGATCGGTAGCGAATCCGGTCACGAACACCCCGCCGTCGGTCAGGTGTGCCCAGATGCGTTCGAGCGCTGCGCGTTCGGTTCCGGGTTTCATGAAGACCAGTACGTTGCCCGCGGCCACGGCCGCGTCGAAGGTCCGGCCGAGATCCAGCGTCGTCAGATCGGCGACGTGCACGTCGAGTTCGGAATGTGCGCGCGCTGCCTCGGCCAGAACCGGATCGAGATCCACTGCGGTCACCCGGTGTCCGCGTCGGGCCAACTCCACACCGAGTCGGCCGGTACCGCATCCGGCATCGAGAATGCTCGACGCGGGGGAGACCACCGCGTCGACCAT
Source organism: Rhodococcus sp. 06-462-5 (assembly GCF_002258315.1). Lineage (GTDB taxonomy): Bacteria > Actinomycetota > Actinomycetes > Mycobacteriales > Mycobacteriaceae > Rhodococcoides. The sequence continues at coordinate 2,631 of NZ_NOYD01000042.1, forward strand.
GCGGGCCTCGCCGTGCAGATCCACGCCACGTTCGGCCAGGCGGTCGAAACGCTCGATGTAGCGTGCGGAATCGTCTGCGGAGTTCTCGGCCTGCCAGCGTGTGGTCACCCCGTCAGGGTAGGTCAGCTCAGTTCCTCGAGGGCGGACTGGGCTTCGGCGACGCGAGCGCGGGCCGCCTCGAGTACCTCCGCCGTCGACTCCGCCTGTAGGACACTGGCCTCGTTCGCTTCTCGCGCAGCCTGCGCGGTGGCCCTGGCTGCCTCCAACTGGAACTCGATTCGCTCTACTTCTGCTGCAGCACTGTGTAATTCGGACGCTTTTCGTTCGGTGTCGGACCGGGCGTCCTCGGCTTCGGTTCGTGCGGCATCGAGATCGGATTCGGCCGACTCGAGTTCGGCGAGCAGCCGGTTCCGTTCGGCTTCGTCCGCTTCCTGCCGGTCGTCCTCGATCTCCGAAGACGGCGAGTCGGACTCGTCGGACTCGGCACCGTCATTCTCGTCGGGCGGGTCGGGAACGAGGGAGAGCAGCGCAGGTCCGAAGCCGCTGTACGTTTCGGCCACTACGGTTCGGCCGGCACGCACGCGGTCGCGTATCTCGGCATCGGCCATCGCTGCGTTCAGGGTGTTGGAGATCTCGCGGGCAGCGTTGTCGCCGACGGTGGTCCCGGTCTCGCGTCCCAGCGAGACTGCACGATCGGTCAGGGCGCGTATCGAAGTGCTTCGAGCAGTGGACAATTCACGCAGCCGGGGGCCGTCGCCGCGCTGCTGGGCTCGTTCGAGTTGCTCGCCCAGATCGAACAGTTCAGCCAGAGCCGATTCGTCTCGCCGAGCGAGTGTGTTCACCAACCACGCCACGACCGTGGGCTTGCGGAGGGAACCGATGCGGGTGGCACCGGCTTTGTCGCCGGCCTTCTTGAAGCGGGAAACGTATGCGGTGCGGTGCGAGACGAAATCGGTGGGAGGGAGCGAATACAGATCGTCGACGACGGTCTCGACTCCGGGGAGATTCTCGGACATCGACGTCCACCGTCTCGTTCGAGCAGCCACCGAGCGACGGTGACGTGCGTGAAAGATGTGTGCCCCCGGCAGGATTCGAACCTGCGGCCTTTCGCTCCGGAGGCGAACGCTCTATCCCCTGAGCTACGGGGGCGCACCGGCATCAGCCGGTGTGCCTGTTGGGCTGTACGAAAGACTAGCGCATGTCCGACGGGAGTCGAAATCACCCCTCGGGCAGCGGCTGCGCACCCTTCTCGGCGAGCATCTGCTTCATCAGCGTCGACTCGCTGGTCTGGGTGGCAACCATGGACTGCGCCAGATTGATCACCGCAGGCGACTGCGCGTGAGTCTGCGCGTACTCCATCATCGCCAGGCCACCCTCGTGGTGGCGCAGCATGAGCTGGAGAAACATCACGTCGACGTCCGAGCCGGTGGCTTGGCGAAGCTCGGCGAGCTCGGCCGAACTGGCCATGCCCGGCATGGCCCTGGTGGGGTCCGAGGATCCGGGCTCCATGGACATCCCGCCCATCGAGTGACCGTGCGAGTCGTCCTCGGCCATCCAGGTCATGTACCCGTCGGTCGAGATCGGCGCTCGGTCCCACAGAGCCAGCCAGCCCTGCATCTGTCCTACCTGGTTCTGCTGCGAGGTGAGCATGTCGAACGCCAGGTTCTTGACGGCTTGATCGGAGGCGTTGGTCAGCGCCACCGCGGCCATCTCGATGGCCTGGTTGTGGTGCACGGTCATGTCCTGAGCGAAGCCGACATCGACCGAGTCCGCGGCGGGTGCACTGTCGTCGCCGCCCAACGGACTCTGCACCAGAAAGCCCACGGCGAAGCCGATTGCCAGGACGGCGATCAGCGCGAGCGCCACCAGCGCGGTGCGCTGACTCGGCTTGGTTGCGGTTGTGGTGGCTTCCGCATTCTCGGTCGGTGTCGGTTCGGTCATCAGTTCGTGGGGATCTGGAGATCGCTCGGCAGCTGCATCCCGCCGGTACCACCGGTCTCGCTGGCGTCGGGAGTGATCCCGGCACCGTCCATCGGCACTGCGTCCGCGCCGGGTGCGGAGGCATCGAACAGCGGCGGGTTGTCGGGATCGAAGCCGTCACCGGTGGTGTTCGGGACCGACGCGCAGCTGGCACCGACCTCCGGGTAGGCGAAGCGATTGAGTCGAAGTGCAGAGATGAACTGCCCGATGCGTTCGTCGTCCACGCTGTCCAGCTTGAGCTGGTGGCCCCAGGACTGCAGCGAGACCGGGGAGTCGAGGCCGGGGTACGGCGACATCATCATCTGCGTTTCGCCGTCGACGCGATCGGCGAGGGTCTGGACCTGGTCCGCGTTCAGATCGTCGGGGTTGTAGGTGACCCAGACGGCACCGTGTTCGAGCGAGTGCACCGCGTTCTCGGTACGAATGGCCTCGGGATAGACGATGCCCGTGCAGGTGGCCCACACGGCATCGTGCGGTCCACCGAACGGCGGCGACTGGTCGTAGGCGACCCGCTGCGTGCGCCCGACGTGCAGAGCCGCGGGGTACTCCTGCACGGTCACACCCTCGATGCCGGTCGACGGATCCTGATTGGCCTCGCTGGGCGCGAATTTCTGCGCCTCGGCTCGGTCCTGGTACTTCGGATACAGATTGATCCCGAGGCCAGCAACGAGACCGACGACAACGACGACACCGGCAACGGTCAGCCAGGGAATCTGCCTGCCCGTGGCAGTGGGCACTCCGCCCTTCTTCTTACGAGCTGACTTCTTGTTGGCTGCATTGATGGCTTTGTCTGCCTTCGCAGCCGACTTGTTCTGACTGCCTTTGTCGGGACCCGTTGGCATCGCTGTAGTTGCTCTCTCAGTCGAGGAAAGGTGGTGGTCGGTCGCGCTGGTGCTGCGTATCTGCTGGTGACGGCATCATTGGATGAGCGTCGGCGCAGAGCGTCCTCACTGTACGTTCTCTGCCTGAGAGCGTGCTCAGAGCCTGCGCGGACCGCGTCGGCCGAGGCTGCTCGCGGGCAGACGGGCAGTGGATGCGAGGACGCCGCGCACCAGCCAATAGGATAGCTACCTGTGACTCCCGCCGATCTTGCCGAACTGCTGCACGCGACCGCCGCGAAGGTGCTTGCCGACCGCGGCCTGGATGCATCCGTCCTCCCTGCGAAGCTGACCGTCGAGCGTCCCCGAAATCCCGAGCACGGCGACTACGCGACCAACGTGGCACTCCAGGTCGCGAAGAAGGCCGGAGCCAATCCCCGCGACTTCGCCGGCTGGCTCGCCGAGGCTCTCGCCGCCGACGCCGCCATCGCCGAGGCCGATGTCGCAGGCCCCGGATTCCTGAACATCAGACTGGCCGCTGCAGCGCAGGGCGAGATCGTTGCCCGCGTACTCGCGGCGGGCGCGGCATTCGGCAACGGTTCCTCGATGGCGGGCAAGAAGGTCAATCTCGAGTTCGTCTCGGCCAACCCCACCGGTCCGGTACACCTCGGCGGTACCCGGTGGGCAGCCGTCGGCGATGCACTCGGCCGCATCCTGACCGCTCACGGGGCAGAGGTCACCCGCGAGTACTTCTTCAACGATCACGGCGCTCAGATCGCGCGCTTCACCCACTCGCTCATCGCCGCCGCGAAGGGTGAGCCTGCACCCGACAACGGCTACGCGGGCGAATACATCGCCGACATCGCCGCGCACGTGCTCGCCGAGCGACCCGACGCGCTCGCTCTGGACACCGAGGCGCAGGAAGAGGCGTTCCGGTCCATCGGCACCGAGCTGATGTTCGATCGGATCAAGGCGAACCTGCACGAGTTCGGTGTCGACTTCGACGTCTACTTCCACGAGAACTCGCTGTTCGAGTCCGGTGCCGTCGACAAGTCGGTCGAGTACCTCAAGACCTCGGGGAGTCTCTACGAGGAGGACGGGGCCTGGTGGCTGCGGTCCACCGACTTCGGTGACGACAAGGATCGTGTCGTCATCAAGAGCGACGGCAACGCCGCCTACATCGCCGGCGACATCGCCTACTTCCAGAACAAGCGGCAGCGCGGCTTCGATCTGTGCATCTACATGCTCGGAGCGGACCACCACGGGTACATCGGACGACTCAAGGCGGCCGCGGCGGCATTCGGCGACGACCCCGAGACGGTCGAGGTCCTCATCGGCCAGATGGTCAACCTCGTCCGCGACGGCGTGGCCGTGAAGATGAGCAAGCGTGCCGGAACCGTCATCACCCTCGACGACCTGGTCGAAGCCATCGGCGTCGACGCCTCCCGGTACGTGATGATCCGTTCGTCCGTCGACTCAAGCATCGACATCGACCTCGCGCTGTGGGCGAGCGCGAGCAACGAGAACCCGGTCTACTACGTCCAGTACGCTCACGCCCGCCTTGCCTCGCTCGCGCGCAACGCCGCCGAACTGGGAATCAGCGCGCAGCAGCCGGATCTGAGCCTGCTCACCCACGAGCAGGAAGGCGAGCTGATCAGGACGATCGGCGAGTATCCACGAGTGGTGGCCAGTGCCGCCGAACTACGCGAACCACACCGGATCGCCCGCTACCTCGAAGAGCTGGCGGGGGCCTACCACCGTTTCTACGGTGCGTGTCGAGTACTTCCACAAGGAGACGAGGAGCCCGGACCTGTGAACACCGCACGACTGGCGTTGGGGAACGCGACCCGGCAGGTCCTGGCCAACGGCCTCGAACTGCTCGGGGTCAGCGCACCGGAGCGCATGTGAGCGCACATCCGGCAGGCCCGAAACATGCCGACACTCCCGCCAAACAGTCGACGTCACATCGACCGGCCGACGCGTCCGAGATGACGACGCTGCCCGAGCAGGTGTGGCCCCGCAACGCCGAGCGTGGTGGGGACGGCACCGTCCGTCTCGCCGGAGTGTCGGTCACCGACCTCGCGGAGCAGTACGGCACACCGTTGTTCGTCGTCGACGAAAACGACTTCCGTTCGCGCTGCCGTGAAATGGCGGCAGCGTTCGGGGCACCCGAACGAGTTCACTACGCCTCCAAGGCTTTCCTGTGCGGAGAGATCGCACGTTGGGTGGCCGACGAAGGACTCTCGCTCGACATCTGCTCCGGAGGCGAGCTGGCCATCGCGTTGGCTGCCGGATTCCCGGCCGACCGAATTGCCATGCACGGCAACAACAAATCGGTCGCCGAGCTCGAGGCAGGCGTGCGCGCAGGCGTCGAACATGTGGTTCTCGACTCCAACATCGAGATCGACCGTCTCGACGGCGTCGCCGGCGCAGCCGGTGTGGTCCAGGACGTTCTGATTCGCATCACCGTCGGTGTCGAAGCGCATACGCACGAGTTCATCGCCACCGCGCACGAGGATCAGAAGTTCGGCTTCTCGCTCGCCGACGGCTCGGCGCTCGAAGCCGTCCGGCGCGTGTTCGCTGCCGACAACCTTCGCCTCGTGGGACTGCACAGCCACATCGGTTCGCAGATATTCGAGGTCGACGGCTTCGAGCTGGCAGCGCACAAGGTCATCGGGCTGCTCCGAGACATCGTCTCGGAGTTCGGCGTCGACAAGACCGCACAGATCTCGACACTGGATCTCGGTGGCGGCATGGGTATTTCGTATGTACCGACCGATGATCCGCCCCCGGTCGAGCAGCTCGCGGCGAAGTTGACCGCCATCGTGGAGACGGAATCCGCCGCAGTAGGACTGCCTGTTCCGACGATCGCCGTCGAGCCCGGCCGCGCCATCGCCGGACCGGGCACCGTCACGCTCTACGAGGTCGGCACGATCAAGGATGTCACCGTCGACAAGTCGACGCGCAGGCGCTACATCAGCGTCGACGGCGGCATGAGCGACAACATTCGCACCTCGCTGTACCAGGCCGAATACGACTGTCGATTGGTCTCGCGCTCGAGCGATGCCGAGGCCGTCGTGGCTCGGGTGGTCGGAAAGCATTGCGAGAGCGGCGACATCGTCATCAAGAACACATGGATGCCGGCAGACGTCGGGCCGGGTGACCTGCTCGCGGTAGCGGCCACCGGGGCCTACTGCTACTCCATGTCCAGTCGCTACAACCTGCTGACGCGACCCGCTGTGGTCGCGGTCAAGGACGGGCACTCGCGCCTGATCCTGCGGCGGGAAACCATCGAAGATCTGCTCAGCTTGGAGGTTCAGCCATGACATCGAAGCCGATAGGCGTCGCCGTACTCGGACTCGGAAACGTCGGCAGCGAGGTCGTTCGAATCCTCACCGAGAACGCCGAGGACTTCGAGGCGAGAATCGGTGCGCCACTGGAGATTCGGGGCATCGCTGTGCGTCGGGTCGACGGCGATCGTGGAGTACCGGCCGAGTTGCTCACCGACGACCCGGCAGAACTGGTCGGCCGCGACGACGTCGACATCGTCGTCGAGGTGCTCGGCGGCATCGACATTCCCCGCAAGCTGGTGCTGTCTGCTCTGGAGAAGGGCAAGTCCGTCATCACGGCCAACAAGGCACTGCTGGCCGAGTACACCGGAGAGCTCGCCGACGCGGCCGAGAAGTCCCGTGCCGACCTGTATTTCGAGGCCGCTGTGGCCGGAGCCATTCCCGTGGTTCGTCCGCTGATGCAGTCCCTCGCGGGTGACCGTGTCAACAAGGTTGCCGGCATCGTCAACGGAACCACCAACTTCATCCTCTCCGCCATGGACGAGACCGGAGCGGACTACGCCGAAACCCTCGCCGAGGCAGGGCGTCTGGGCTACGCCGAGGCCGACCCGACCGCTGACGTCGAGGGTTACGACGCTGCATCGAAGGCCGCCATCCTGGCGTCCATCGCGTTCCACACGCGGGTCACCGCCGGTGACGTGTACCGCGAGGGAATCAGCAAGATCACCTCCGACGATCTCGAAACCGCGAAGTCCCTGGACTGCACCATCAAGCTGCTGGCCATCTGCGAGCGCATCGTGACGCCCAAGGGCAAGGAGCGAATCTCCGCTCGGGTCTATCCCGCGCTCGTTCCGCTGAACCACCCGTTGGCATCGGTGAACGGTGCGTTCAACGCCGTGGTCGTCGAAGCCGAGGCCGCCGGCCGCCTGATGTTCTACGGCCAGGGTGCCGGCGGTGCGCCGACCGCGTCTGCAGTACTCGGCGACCTGGTGATGGCCGCTCGCAACAAGTTCTACGGCGGACGGGGCCCACTCGAATCCAAGTACGCCAAGCTCAAGGTGGCCCCTATGGGTGACATCCTCACTCGCTACTACGTCAGCATGCAGGTCGCGGACAAGCCGGGCGTTCTCGCCACGGTGGCGGCCGAGTTCTCCAAGCGCGACGTCAGCATCTCCACGGTGCGTCAGCAGGGCTCGGGTGACGGAGCCAGGCTCGTCGTCGTCACGCACCTCGCGGCCGACTCCGCACTGTCCGACACCGTTGCATCCCTCGAGCAGCTCGACGTCGTCGTCAACGTCGCCAGCGTTCTCCGATTGGAAGGCACCACCGTATGAGCGTCCACACCCCCTGGCCCGGTCTGATCGAGGCATACCGCTCCCGTCTGGCGATCGGCCCGGATTGGAAGACCGTCACGCTGCGCGAGGGCGGCACCCCGTTGTTGCCTGCCGGGCACCTGTCCGAACTGACCGGATGCACAGTGCATCTGAAGGTCGAGGGGCTCAACCCCACCGGCTCGTTCAAGGACCGCGGGATGACCATGGCCGTCACCGACGCGCTCGCCCGAGGCCAGGAAGCCGTTCTCTGCGCCTCGACCGGCAACACTTCGGCCTCCGCGGCCGCCTACGCGGCCAAGGCCGGAATGAGCTGTGCCGTACTGGTTCCGCAGGGCAAGATCGCCATGGGCAAGCTCGCTCAGGCAGTCATGCACGGAGCCAAGATCATTCAGGTGCAGGGCAACTTCGACGATTGCCTCGAACTGGCCCGCAAGACCACGGCCGAGTTCCCGACCATCGGTCTGGTCAACTCCGTGAACCCCGTCCGCATCGAAGGCCAGAAGACCGCGGCCTTCGAGATCTGCGACGCCCTCGGCGACGCACCGGACATCCATGCTCTGCCGGTCGGCAACGCGGGCAACATCACCGCGTACTGGCGCGGCTACTCGGAGTACTTCCGGGACGGTCTCACCACGCGCAAGCCGCGGATGCTCGGAGTCCAGGCCGCGGGCGCCGCTCCTCTGGTTCACGGTGCGCCGGTGAAGGATCCGGAGACGATCGCCACCGCAATCCGGATCGGCTCGCCCGCATCCTGGAACGGTGCCGTCAACGCCAAGGAAGAATCGAACGGAGCATTCCGCGCAGCGACCGACGAGGAGATCCTCGAGGCGTACCGATTGATCGCGAAGACCGAGGGTGTGTTCGTCGAGCCCGCCTCCGCGGCCAGTGTCGCCGGGCTGCTCGCAGCTCGAAAGGAAGGCTGGCTCGAACCGGGCCTGACCGTCGTGTGCACGGTCACCGGAAACGGTCTCAAGGATCCCGACACAGCTCTGTCGGGAATGCCTGTCGTAGAGCCGATCTCGGTCGATCCCGTCGCTGTCGCGGCTGCGCTCGAGCTGGCCTGAGTTGACGGAATCTCCGGCCATGACGACGACACTCCCCATCGGGCTCACGGTCACCGCGCGAGTCCCGGCGTCCAGTGCCAATATCGGACCCGGATTCGACAGTCTCGGAATCGCTTTGGGGCTGTACGACGAGATCGAGGTCAAGACCACCGCGTCGGGACTTCGGATTCACGTCGACGGTGAGGGTTCGGCGGACGTGCCGTGGGGGCCGACGCATCTGGTGGTGCGTGCCATCGAGCGGGGGCTCGAAGCAGCCGGAGTGTGGGCCGACGGCCTTGATGTCCACTGCCGCAACGTGATTCCTCATTCGAGGGGTCTCGGTTCCTCGGCGTCGGCTGTGGTCGGGGGCCTCGCCGCCGCCAATGCGCTCGCCGCGAAAGTGGATCCGTCGCTCGCGCTGTCGGAGAGCCAGCTCGTCCAGCTGTCGTCGGAATTCGAGGGTCATCCCGACAATGCGTCGGCGAGTTGTCTCGGCGGTGCGGTCGTGTCGTGGAGCGAACCGCCCAATGCCAGTGTGACGGCGCGGAAGTACGCAGCCGTGCGACTCGAGGTTCATCCGAGTATCAAGGTCGTCGTGCTCGTACCGTCGGAGCGCTCGTCGACGTCACACACCCGGGGATTGTTGCCCGAGTTGGTGCCTCATCGTGACGCGGCCTTCAATGTCAGCCGAAGTGCACTTGCAGTGGTGGCGCTGACCGAGCGTCCGGATCTGTTGATGTCCGCGACGGAGGACCTGCTGCATCAAGGCCAGCGCGCCCAGGCGTTGCCCGACACCACTCGCTGGATCGCCACCTTGCGCGCGCGGTCCATCGCAGCCGTGGTGTCCGGCGCGGGCCCGACGGTCATGGCGCTGTGCACCGAGGAGTTTCCTGCCGATCTGCGCGAGGCCGCATCGGCCGAGGGGTGGCGAGTTCTCGACCTCGAGGTGGCCGACGGAGTCACCGTCGCGTGACAAACGCGTCAGAAGGGTTCTTGCCGAGTGGGGACAACGGCGCTATGGTGAACCCTGTCCGTACATCGTGCGCTTCAGACGCCGGTTTCGTCAGGGCAATCAGGTCGCTGTATTCGGGGGATTCAAACGTCCGAGTGATGTGACGCTCCTGACTCGATCCTCCCCGTGGTTCTCTGCGGTCACGGATCGATGGTGTCGTCGACGGAGTGCGTCGAACATGAACGGCAATATCCGAGCTCGGCAGAACGCCGAACTGCGGAACGAACCCTCGGCTGCGCATCGAGCGAGCGAGGGAAGGAAAGGACCTCCGTGACCGATACGGAACTAATCTCTGCGCCCGAAACGTCACGCCGACGTGCAGGCCTGTCCGGAATGGTTCTCACCGAGCTGCGCAGCCTCGCTGGTGAACTCGGCATCAAGAGCGTTTCCGGTATGCGCAAGGGCGATCTGATCGCTGCGATTTCCGAGCGTCAATCGGGCAGCGCACCGGCCAAGTCGGACGCGCCCAAATCCGACTCACCGAAATCCGACGCACCCCGGTCGCGTCGTGCCGCTGCATCCGCGCCTGCTGTCGACGATCGGCCTGCAGCCGAGGCGGCACCGACGCAGTCGGCTCCCGAAGCTCCGTCCTCGGACGCACCCGCGACGCAATCGAGCGATTCTGCCGATGCGGCTCCCGAGACGGGTCGTCGTACACGCGGACGCCGTGCCGCAGGTCGGCGCGCCGGTGCCCCTGATCAGCTCCCGCTCGACGACAGCAACGATTCGGCCGGATCCGCTCCCGCGGCGACCGATTCGCCCGCAGCCGCGCCGCAGGCCGAGAAGCCGGACGAGACCGGCGACACCGCCGCCGAGCGCCCCCGTCGTAGTCGCGGCGAACGCAACCGCCAGGACGGGTCGGAGCGCGAACCGCGTGACCCCGACGGCAACCGCGACAACGCGAACCGCGACTCCGGAAACCGCAATCAGGGCGACGGCTCGAACCGCGAGAACGGCAACCGTGACAACGGAAACCGCAATCAGGGCGACCGGGACAACTCCAACCGCGACGGCGGTCGCAATCAGGGCGGTCGCAACCGCAATCAGGGCGACGGTCGCAACGACAACCGCAACGAGGATCGCAACAACGGTCCGCGCGACAACCGCGACAACAACCAGGACGACGACGGCGAAGGCCGGGGTCGTCGGGGTCGCCGGTTCCGTGAGCGGCGTCGTGGACGCGATCGCGGCGAGGGCAACGACGGCGGCGGCGGACGCGAGCGCGACACCGAGATCCGCGAGGACGATGTTCTTCAGCCGGTAGCCGGCATCCTCGACGTGCTCGACAACTACGCGTTCGTCCGCACCTCCGGCTACCTCGCCGGACCGAACGACGTCTACGTGTCGATGAATCTCGTTCGCAAGAACGGCCTTCGCCGCGGCGACGCGGTGACCGGCGCGGTTCGCGTGGCACGCGAAGGCGAGCAGTCCGGCCAGCGGCAGAAGTTCAACCCGCTCGTGCGTCTGGACACCGTCAACGGGGGAGAGGTCGAGGCCGCGCGCAAGCGTCCGGAATTCGGCAAGCTCACCCCGCTGTACCCCAATCAGCGGCTGCGCCTCGAGACGCAGCAGAACATCCTGACCACGCGCATCATCGACCTGGTGATGCCGATCGGCAAGGGTCAGCGCGCACTGATCGTCAGCCCGCCCAAGGCAGGTAAGACGAGCGTTCTGCAGGCCATCGCCAACGCGATCGCGATCAACAATCCCGAGTGCTACCTGATGGTCATCCTCGTCGACGAGCGTCCCGAGGAAGTGACGGACATGCAGCGCTCCGTCAAGGGCGAGGTCATCGCGTCGACGTTCGACCGGCCGCCGGGCGACCACACAGCCGTGGCCGAGCTGGCGATCGAGCGGGCGAAGCGTCTGGTCGAGGCCGGCCAGGACGTGGTGGTTCTGCTCGACTCGATCACCCGTCTGGGACGTGCGTACAACAACAGCTCGCCCGCATCGGGTCGAATCCTGTCCGGTGGTGTCGACTCGACCGCGCTGTACCCGCCGAAGCGATTCCTCGGTGCGGCTCGAAACATCGAGCACGGTGGATCGTTGACGATCATCGCCACGGCCATGGTCGAAACCGGATCCACCGGCGACACCGTGATCTTCGAGGAGTTCAAGGGCACCGGCAACGCCGAGCTCAAACTCGATCGCAAGATCGCCGAACGCCGCGTGTTCCCGGCCGTCGACATCAACCCGTCGAGCACCCGCCACGACGAGCTGCTTCTTGCTCCCGACGAGGCTGCCGTCGTGCACAAGCTGCGGCGCGTGTTGTCCGGACTCGACTCGCATCAGGCCATCGACCTGCTGGTCGACCGTCTGAAGAAGAGCAAGAACAACCTCGAGTTCCTGATGGAAGTCTCCAAGACTGCGCCGGGCGGGTCGAACGACTGACGGCTGTCAGCCGGATAGTGCGTCCGGGGAACAAGCCGACAGGTGCGCGCGTTGTAAGCATCTGTCGGCACAGAAGTACCGGCGATTAGCAGGTCAGATGCACGCTCTGGCATAATCAACGGCCGAGTCCGGTTCCGGTTCACGTCTTCGATCGGCGAAGACGACCCGGCGACCACTAGAGAGAACGGTAAGGACACCATGAAGGCAGGAATTCACCCCGACTACACACTGACGACAGTCGTCTGTGGTTGCGGCAATACTTTCGAGACCCGAAGCACCACCGACAAAGAGCGCATCAGCGTCGAGGTCTGCTCGCAGTGCCACCCCTTCTACACCGGCAAGCAGAAGATTCTCGACACCGGCGGCCGCGTCGCCCGCTTCGAGGCTCGCTACGGCAAGCGCGCCGGCAAGAAGGCCGACGCAGACAGCTAGCTGTTTCGCCGACGCCCGTCCTGTGCATCACAGGACGGGCGTCGGCTTTTTTGTGTCCACATTCAGTTGCACCGGCGTTCGAGAGTGAGTCATCAAATGGCGAGAACAGACAAGCCTTCGGCCATCGACGACATCCTCGCCGAGCACTCAGGACTCGAGCAGCAACTCGCCGACCCGGCACTGCACAACGATCCGTCCGCGGCCCGCAGAGCAGGTAAGAGATTCGCCGAACTGGCCCCCATCATGTCCGCACACACCAAGCTGACCTCCGCGCAGGACGACCTCGAAGCCGCTCGTGAGCTGGCGGCCGACGATTCGTCGTTCGCGGCCGAGATCCCCGACCTCGAGGCGACCGTGTTGCACCTCGAGCAGACTCTGACCGACCTGCTGGCACCACGCGACCCGCACGACGGCGACGACATCGTGATGGAGGTCAAGTCGGGTGAGGGCGGCGAGGAATCGGCGCTCTTCGCGGCCGATCTCGCGCGGATGTACGTGCGCTACGCCGAACGCCGCGGGTGGCGCGTCGAGGTGCTCGACGCGAATGTCTCGGACCTGGGTGGATACAAGGACGCGACCCTGTCGATCAAGACGAAGGACCCGCTCGACGGCGTCTGGGCCCGGTTGAAGTTCGAGGGTGGGGTCCACCGCGTGCAGCGGGTACCGGTGACCGAATCGCAGGGGCGCGTGCACACCTCCGCGGCCGGCATCCTGGTGTACCCCGAACCGGACGAGGTCGAAGAAGTTCAGATCGACGAGTCCGACTTGCGCATCGACGTGTATCGCTCGTCGGGCAAGGGTGGTCAGGGCGTCAACACCACCGACTCCGCAGTCCGGCTCACTCACCTGCCCACCGGCATCGTGGTGACCTGCCAGAACGAGCGATCGCAGCTGCAGAACAAGGCGCGCGCGATGCAGGTTCTCGCCGCTCGCCTCCAGGCGGCCGCCGAGGAAGCGGCCAACGAAGAGGCCTCGGCCGGTCGAGCCAGCCAGGTGCGTACCGTCGACCGCTCGGAGCGGATCAGGACGTACAACTATCCCGAGAATCGCATCACCGATCACCGCATCGGCTTCAAGGCGCACAACCTCGACGCCCTGCTCGACGGAGAGATGGATGCGTTGCTCGACGCGCTCGCCAAAGCGGACCGCGACGCTCGCATGCAAGCAGAGTAGTTGCGGCGCATAGCTTTACAGATTTCGCCGGGCTGATTCGCCGATCGGTGCGATACCCTGGCGGCCAGGTTCGACCCCGCAACAGCGCCCGAGAGGCACACCAGAGATGAACCAGGCCCTGACCCCCGCAGGCGAGAACGCCGTGTCCGAGCTGTCGTCGCGCTACGGCGTCTCGACGGACGCCGTCCGCACGATGCTCGACGCCGTCAACAACGGCCGCGGCACCATGGCGCAGTTCAACATTCCCGAGCTCGGCGGCAGTGGGCAGTGGATGCGCGGCGGAATGACCATGGTGGGCAACATGTTCGATCACGGACTCAAGAGCCGGGTCGACGGCCTCTGCCGCGATCTGTCTGCGGTGCTCTCGCAGCATCAGGTGTATCCGCCGCGGGAGACCGGCAGCAGCTCGTTCGGTGGCAACTCGTTCGGCGGCGGCTCGTGGTGGCCGTCGGATCTCGGTGCGCCGAGCTCGAGCGGTGGTCAGAACGGCTCGCAGTACGCAGTGTTCCCGGGATCGCGACGCCTCGCCGTGTTGGTCGGCGGCGAATTGGCCGTGTACGACACTCTTGATCACTCCATCGGCGGAGTCCAGCAACAGCAGGGCGGCGGACCGGGCTCGCTCGAGTTCACCAGCCAGTACGGCACGTTCACCGCCGGTAGCCTGCCTCGCGTCGATCAGCAGTCGAGCGGAACGAACTCGCAGAACCAGCCGGCGCCGCAATCCGCTCCGCAGGCCTACGTGCAACCTTCCTCGCCGCAGCAGTCCTCGCCGCAACCGTCTTCGAACCAGGGGTCTCAGGGCACACCGTCGGGCGTCGACATCTCCGACATCACGGCTGCGATCGAGGCACTCGCAGGGCTGCACGCGAAGGGCTTCCTCACCGACGACGAGTTCTACGCCAAGAAGTCGGAGTTGCTGGGGCGGCTGTGACCGGGTTGTCGGTGCCGCGTGGCAGTCTGTACAGGTGAGCCGAAAGCCGTTACGTCTGGCCATCCTCGAAGCAACGTCGATGCTCGATGCTGCCGGTGTGCCGAGCCCACGGGTCGATGCTGAGCTGCTCGCCGCACATCTCGTCGGCGTGGATCGAGGCCGTCTCGGTCTGGTTCCTCTCGTCGAACCCGAGGTTGTCGAGGCGTACTTCCGCACCGTCGAGCAACGCGCGAAACGCATTCCGCTGCAATACATCACGGGAACGACCTCGCTGGGCAACATCGACGTCGAAGTAGGACCGGGCGTGTTCGTGCCCCGGCCGGAAACCGAATTGTTGTTGGCCTGGGCTCTGGCGTTCCTCGAAAACGTCGACCACCATCCGCCGGTGATTCTCGATCTGTGCACGGGCTCGGGCGCATTGGCACTCGCGATCGCCAACGCTCGGCCCGACGCCGTCGTCCACGCGGTCGAGCTCGACCCGTCGGCATTGGCGTGGGCCCGGCGCAATGCCGATCTGCGCAGCGGCCACGGCGACACTCCGATCACACTGCACCACGGCGACGTCACTGCAAAAGATCTGCTGACCGAACTCGACGGTGCAGTCGACATGATCGTCGCCAACCCGCCCTACATCCCGGAGGGGGCAGACCTCGATCCCGAGGTGATCGATCACGATCCGCACATGGCGCTGTTCGGCGGTGCGGACGGACTGTCGGTCATCGAACCGATGATCGGCAACATCGCCCGCTGGCTTCGGATCGGCGGTGGTGTCGCTATCGAACACGACGACTCCAACGGCAGCGAGGTGGCGGCATTTCTGTCCAGGCGACGAGTGTTCACCGAGGTCACCGCGCATCCGGATCTGGCAGGCAGGCCCCGGTTCGTCGTCGCCGCACGGGCACACCCGGCCCCGGCCTGACGACGGGAACGGCAGGCGGGCGACACCTGACATCACTTCGTTATCGGAGGTGGAAGGATAGGTGCCGTGAGTACCGTCTACGACTGCCGTGAAGCCGACGCGCGCGCTGCCGGATTGACCGCTGCCCGCGGTGCCCTCAAGTCCGGCCGACTCGTCGTGATGCCCACCGACACCCTGTACGGGATCGCCGCCGATGCATTCGACGGCAGCGCTGTCACGGATCTGCTGCGAGCCAAGGGCAGGGGACGCGATATGCCGGTCCCCGTGCTCGTCGGTTCGTGGAACACCATCGATGGCTTGGTCCAGAGCGTCCGGCCACGCACCCGAGACCTGATTCGTGCCTTCTGGCCCGGCGCGCTGAGCATCGTCGTGCAACAGGCTCCGTCCCTGGCCTGGGATCTGGGTGACGCCCAGGGCACCGTCATGTTGCGGATGCCGCTGCACCCGGTTGCCCTCGAGCTGTTGCGCGAGGTCGGCCCACTCGCGGTGTCCAGTGCCAACATCTCCGGCAGTCCACCCGCCACCACCGTCACGGAGGCGCGAGATCAACTCGGCGGCTCGGCGGCTGTCTACCTCGACGGGGGACCGGCCGAGCACGCGGTGGCGTCGACCATCGTGGATCTGACGAGCGATCGTGCACGAATTCTGCGGGTCGGTGCCATTCCCACCGAGAAGATTGCCGAGGTTCTCGGTGTCACCGCCGAAAGCCTGGTCCCGGGGGCGTCCTGACATGCCTATCCGTTCCGCATGAGCGTCGAGATGCTGGCTCAGTCGAATCTGGGCGCAGGTGTTCCCATTCGCGAGCTACTGCTGGTCTTTCTCACGGCCGCCGTAGTCACGTTCTTCGCCACCGGTGGCGTCAGAGTGGCGGCGATCAAGTTCGGTGCCGTTGCCATTCCCCGCGATCGTGACGTCCACGTGCAGGCCACCCCGAGGCTCGGGGGAGTGGGCATCTACGTGGGCATGCTGGCTGCGCTGCTCTTCGCGTCGCAGCTGCCTGCGCTGGCTCGCGGATTCGACGTCGCCTACAACCGCGACATTCCCGCCGCACTGGTTGCCGGCTTCGTGATCGTGCTGGTCGGCGTCATCGACGACCGATGGGGTCTCGACGCCCTGACCAAGTTCGTGGGCCAGGTGACGGCGGCCGGAGTTCTCGTCATCATGGGTGTGAGCTGGGTCGTGCTGTATCAGCCGTGGGGCGGTGAAGAGGGACAGCCTGGAACCACGCTCGTGCTGGACCAACTGCAAGCCGGCCTGGTGACCGTTCTGATCACCGTCGTGATCGTCAATGCGATGAACTTCGTCGACGGTCTCGACGGGCTGGCGGCCGGTCTCGGGCTCATCTCCTCGGTGGCGATCTGCATCTTCTCGGTGGGGTTGCTGCAGGAGCAGGGCGGCGACGTCGGGGTCTACCCACCGGCTCTGATCGCAGCGGCGCTGGCGGGCGCGTGCCTGGGTTTTCTGCCGCACAACTTCCAACCCGCGCGCATCTTCATGGGAGATTCGGGATCGATGCTGATCGGTCTGACGCTGGCCACGATCTCGACCAGTGCCTCGGGGCGGATCCCGTTGACGGCGTACGGTCCACGCGATCTGCTCGGTCTGCTGTCGCCGCTGCTGCTGGTCGGGGCCGTGATGCTCATCCCGATTCTCGACCTGCTGCTGGCTGTCATCCGCCGTACTCGAGCAGGGCGGAGTCCCTTCAGCCCCGACAAGATGCACCTGCACCATCGGCTGCTGCAGATCGGACACTCGCACCGTCGAGTGGTGTTGGTGATCTACCTGTGGGTCGGTGTCCTCGCTTTCGGGGCGGTGGGGTCGTCCCTGTTGGACCGCCGAATAGTGGTACTCCTGGTTGCAGCCGGTCTGGTGTTCGCGCTGGTCGTCACGGCTGTGCCCACGTTGAGGGTGGACCGATCGCAGCGGTCGATAGCGCGAGGCGCTCGGCGGGGCGGCTGATCCCGTCGGCTGTTCGCGGTCGCGTGCTGGGTACCCTCGACAACTGTGACCTTCACTCCGCAGTCCATGCCCGACCAATTCGCGCCGCTTCGCGCCGCAGTCCGATACGGACTCATCGGACTGGTGGTGCTGACCGTGGTGAGCGTGGGTATATCCGTGGCCGCGGCCGGAACGCCCGGCTTGTGGGGATCGATCATCGGTGTGGCAATCGGCGGAGGCTTCGTCATCACGACGGCGTTGTCGGTTGCTCTGACCACTCGTTTCCCGGCCTCGGCGGTCGGAGCCCTGTTGTTGGGCGGTTGGTTGGTGAAGATGGTGATCGCCCTGATCGTGCTGGTCGCACTCAAGGATGCCGACTTCTACAACCGCTACTCGCTTGGCCTGACCATTCTCGGTGCGCTCGTGGTCGTGCTCGGGGCAGAGGTCTTCGGTGTCGTCAAGACCAAGGTCGCCTACGTGGACAGCGTTCCCGCCGAGGACAAGACCGACGATCGGTAGTACGACAGCCTGTCGTAATCGGTTAAGCTGAGGGCCGCCTACACAACGTCGTAGTTCTGTTGATAAAGTTTGCATCAAGCGGTGGGCAAGACCGGGACGAAAGAGACTTTTTCCCCGGACTCGACCCCGCAGGTAGCAGTCAGCGTGAGCTTCCTTACAGTAGGCCCGGAGTCATCGACTTCGGCAACGTAAGGTTCCGCCCTGAGAGTTGCCGAGTCGACGTGAGTCGCCGACACCCGACAGACGCTTGGCCGATGAAGACCGGGCCTCAGCCTCTGACGATTGCGAGCCGATTTTCGTCGACTTGATAGATCGTCATTGTCCGATCGAACCGCAGTCGCTACCCGGCTGCGGCCCGAACACGGGAGAGACCGCTGAGCGTCACCACCCTGGCTGCGGAATACAGTCCGCCGTCACTATCCGATTTCTTTCCTCCCGCGGTGCTGTTCGAGGGGACCCCGTTCGAGCTCGACCGACTGATGCTCATTCGCATCCTGATGTCGGCGATTCTGATCATCTTCATGGTGGTTGCCCTCCGCAGCCCGAAGATCGTTCCGCGTGGTCTTCAGAACGTCGGAGAGATCGCTCTCGATTTCGTTCGGATCCACGTCGCAGAAGATGTGCTCGGCAAAGAACAGGGTCGCCGGTTCCTGCCCGTCATCATGACCATCTTCTTCACTGTGTTCGCGGTGAACGCGAGTGCCGTCATTCCGTTTCTGAACATCTCGTCGAACGCCCGCATCGGTCTACCGATCGTGCTCGCTGCGGTTGCATACGTCGCGTTCATCTACGCAGGTGTCAAGAAGTTCGGAGTCGGGAAGTTCGTCAAGGGCACCATCGTCATCCCGGGCATTCCTCCGGCGATGCACGTGCTGCTGATCCCGCTCGAGTTCGTCTCGAACTTCGTCCTTCGCCCGTTCACGTTGACGGTGCGTCTGCTCGCCAACATGCTGGCCGGCCACATCATGCTCGTGCTGTTCTTCAGCGCGACCCAGTTCTTCCTCTTCGAGGCGTCGGCCGGGCTGAAGATCTTCGCGGCACCCTCGCTCATCATGGGCTTCCTGTTCACGATGTTCGAGATGCTGGTCATCTTCCTCCAGGCCTACATTTTCGCGCTGCTCACGGCGATCTACATCGATCTGTCGCTGCACGCCGACTCGCACTGACCGACCAACTGACCGAACCAGCTACACCGCCACCTCCGACACCCGGATGTGGACCGAAGAAAGGGAACGGAAAACCCAATGAGCCTTGAAGTTCTGGCCCAGGCGCAGGAAATCACCGCAAGCGGATACGGCGCCATCGGCTACGGCCTCGCAGCGATCGGTGGTGGCATCGGCCTCGGCCTAGTCGTCGCCAAGAACATGGAAGCGACCGCTCGTCAGCCCGAGCTGGCCGGTCAGCTCCGTACCACCATGTTCCTCGGCATCGCATTCACCGAGTCCCTCGCCCTGATCGGCCTCGTCGCCGGCTTCATTCTCTGAGAGCGCGATGACAAACGCGATTACGTTGCTGGCGGCGGAGGGGGAGGAGTACAACCCTCTTCTGCCCGCAACCTACGACATCGTTTGGTCGATCGTCTGTGTCGCGGCAATCGGCTTCCTCTTCTGGAAGTACGTGGTGCCGCGCTTCACCAAGGTTCTCGCTGAGCGTTCCGAGCTCATCGAAGGCGGAATCAAGAAGGCCGAAGAGGCACAGGCGGAAGCCAAGGCTGCACTCGAGCAGTACCACGCTCAGCTGGCCGACGCCCGTTCCGAGGCCGCGCAGATCCGTGAGGAAGCGCGCACCCAGGGGCAGGCGATTCTCGCCGAGATGAAGGAAAAGGCGCAGGAAGAAAGCGACCGGATCGTGGCCGCAGGTCACAATCAGCTCGTTGCTCAGCGTCAGCAGATCGTCACCGAGCTTCGGGGAGATCTGGGACGCACGGCCGTCGAACTCGCTGAGAAGGTCATCGGAGAGCAGTTGTCCGACGACGCGAAGCGTTCCAGTTCGATCGATCGCTTCCTCAACGAGTTGGATTCCGTCACCGCGGACTCCGCATCCGGAAAGTGAGTCGAACCATGTACGCAACTTCTCGTGAGGCACTCGCTCGCACGCGGTCGGTTGCCCACGAAGCTCTGGGGTCCGCGTCGGCAGGCGAGGCAACAGCCGTCGCTGCTCAGACCGGTGCCGAGTTGTTCGCCGTCGTCGAGACTCTCGACGCGCAGCGCACGTTGCGTACCGCTCTGGCCGATTCGTCGGTCGAGGGCGTTCGGCGAAGCGATCTGGCCGGAGAGGTCTTCTCCGGCCAGGTGTCGAGTGCAACGGCGACGATCGTCAAGGCCGCTGCCGGCGAAAGCTGGTCCACCGCTCGCGACCTGCTGAACTCGCTGGTCGAGCTGGGACGTGAAGCTCTGCTTCGCGCCGCTGCCGATCAGGATCAGTTGGACACGGTCGAGGACGAACTGTTCCGGCTCGGACGGATCGTGGCAGCCAACCCGCAGCTCGAGCAGGCCCTGTCCGATCGCTCGAAGCCTTCGCAGGCCAAGCGCGAACTGCTCGGTCGCCTGCTCTACGGCAAGGTCACCGCGGTCACCGAGGCGCTCGCAGTTCAGGCTGTGACGCGTCCGCGCAAGGCGGCTCCCGCCGACGTACTGAACGGACTGGCCGATCTGGCCGCCGAACAGCGCGACCGCGCGGTTGCACACGTCCGCAGCGCAGCCCCACTGAGCGACAGTCAGCTCGAGAAGCTGACGGCAACTTTGACCCGCACGTACGGCAAGCAGGTCACGGTGCATGTAGAGGTCGATACCGAACTGCTCAGCGGACTTGTCGTTCGTATCGGCGACGAGGTCATCGACGGTAGCGGGGCAGGCCGCCTCGCTGCATTGCGAAAGACGCTCAAATAGTCCGACACGGACACAGTAACGAGAAGAAGCGTCTCGACTTTCGAGACATTTCACCCCGCGATCATTTGAAGGAAGAGCAGGAAACACTATGGCGGAGCTGACGATCTCCTCCGACGAGATCCGTAGCGCGATCGATAACTTCACCGCGAGCTACTCACCGGAGTCTTCCCGCGAGGAGGTCGGCACGGTTACGGACACGAGCGACGGAATCGCTCACGTGTCCGGATTGCCGTCGGCGATGTCCAACGAACTCCTGGAATTCCCCGGCGGAGTCCTCGGTGTCGCGCTGAACCTGGATGCCACCGAAATCGGTGCCGTCATCCTCGGTGACTACGAGCACATCGAAGAAGGCCAGGAAGTCAAGCGCACCGGAGACGTGCTGTCGGTCCCCGTGGGCGACGGCTACCTCGGCCGCGTCGTCGACCCCCTGGGCAAGCCCATCGACGGCCTCGGCGACATCGAGTCCTCCGAGACCCGCGCCCTCGAACTGCAGGCTGCCTCGGTGCTCGAGCGTCAGCCCGTCGAGGAGCCGCTGCAGACCGGTATCAAGGCGATCGACGCCATGACTCCGATCGGCCGCGGCCAGCGTCAGCTCATCATCGGCGACCGCAAGACCGGCAAGACCGCGGTCTGCATCGACGCGATCCTGAACCAGAAGGCCAACTGGGAGAGCGGTGACGAGAAGAAGCAGGTTCGCTGCATCTACGTCGCCATCGGCCAGAAGGGCTCCACGATCGCAGGCGTCAAGGCTGCTCTCGAAGAGCAGGGCGCACTCGAATACACGACCATCGTCGCGGCTCCCGCGTCCGATTCGGCCGGCTTCAAGTGGCTCGCCCCGTACACCGGCTCGGCCATCGGCCAGCACTGGATGTACCAGGGCAAGCACGTCCTCATCGTGTTCGACGACCTGACCAAGCAGGCCGAGGCGTACCGCGCCATCTCGCTGCTGCTGCGTCGCCCGCCGGGCCGCGAGGCATACCCCGGTGACGTCTTCTACTTGCACTCCCGTCTGCTGGAGCGTTCGGCGAAGCTGTCCGACGAGCTCGGTGGCGGATCGTTGACGGCTCTGCCGATCATCGAGACCAAGGCCAACGACGTCTCGGCGTACATCCCGACCAACGTCATCTCGATCACCGACGGCCAGGTCTTCCTGGAGTCGGACCTGTTCAACAAGGGCGTCCGTCCCGCGATCAACGTCGGCATCTCGGTGTCCCGAGTCGGCGGCGCGGCGCAGACAAAGGGCATGAAGAAGGTCTCCGGATCTCTTCGCCTCGAGCTCGCTCAGTTCCGCGAGCTGGAAGCCTTCTCGGCGTTCGCATCCGACCTCGACGCGGCCTCCAAGGCGCAGCTCGAGCGCGGCGCACGTCTGGTCGAGCTGCTCAAGCAGGATCAGTACGCTCCGGTTGCCGTCGAAGATCAGATCGTCTCGATCTGGCTCGCAGGCCAGGGCACGTACGACTCGGTGCCCGTCGGCGACGTGCGTCGCTTCGAGACCGAGCTGCTCGAGGATCTGCACCGCAACGCCAGCGGCGTCTACGACAGCATTGCCGGCGGCAAGGCTCTCGACGAGGACAACCAGAAGGCACTGACCGAGGCGACCGAGAAGTTCAAGGCCGGATTCGTCGACTCGGACGGCAACCGCGTCGTCAACGAGGCAGAGGCCGACACTCTGAACGCCGATGAGGTCAGCCAGGAGCAGGTCAACGTCACCCGCAAGACAGTCAGCAAGTAGGCCGGCGATGACAGGTGACAAGACGAGCACAGAAGGGAGCGTGAACAGCTAGATGGCAAGCATTCTCGAGCTTCGCTCCCGCATCAAGTCGGTCAACTCGACCAAGAAGATCACCAAGGCACAAGAGTTGATCGCGACATCGCGAATCACCAAGGCCCAGGCCCGCGTTGCTGCATCGAAGCCGTATGCGGAAGAGATCACCAAGGTGCTCTCTGCTTTGGCGAGTGCATCGAGCTCACTCGATCACCCGCTGCTCAACGAGCGCCCCGAGCCCAAGCGTGCCGCGGTTCTGGTCGTGACCAGCGACCGCGGTATGTGCGGTGGCTACAACTCCAACGTGCTCAAGGAGACGGAGGAGCTGTTCCAGCTGCTCCGCTCCGAGGGCAAGGATCCGGTCATCTACGTCCTCGGCGCAAAAGGCCTGGGCTACTACACATTCCGCGAGCGGGACGTGAAGGGTGCCTGGACGGGCTTCTCGCAGGAGCCCGGGTACGCCGACGCGGCCAAGGCGAGCAAGCACCTGGTCGAGCTGTTCATGGCCGGCTCGGGCACCGAGGTCGACGCTCCCAACGGTGAAGGCACCGTCGAGGGCGTGGACGAGTTGCACATCGTCTACACCCGCTTCGTGTCGATGCTCACGCAGAAGCCCGAAGTTCGTCGTATGGCACCGCTCGAAATCTCGTACACCGACGAGGAATTCGAGATGGGTGCAGACGCGTTGAGCGATTCGCCGACCGCAGATGTGCAGGCACAGTACGAGTTCGAGCCGGAAGCAGGAACTCTGCTCTCGGCGCTGCTGCCCAAGTACATCAGCACCAGGATCTACGCGTCGTTGCTCGATGCAGCAGCGTCGGAGTCCGCGGCGCGTCGTACCGCCATGAAGGCAGCGACGGACAACGCGAACGAATTGGTCGAGACCCTGAGCCGTCAGGCCAACCAGGCTCGGCAGGCCCAGATCACCCAGGAAATCAGCGAAATCGTCGGTGGCGCCAACGCGTTGGCCGACAGCGCAGGAAGTGACTAAGCAATGACCGCAGCAGTAGCCCAAGAGAACGCGAGCGGAGCGGACACACAGTCCGGCCGTGTCGTTCGGGTCATCGGCCCCGTTGTGGACGTCGAGTTCCCGCGCGGCTCGATTCCCGCACTGTTCAACGCCCTCAACGCAGAGATCACTCTGCCGACCGTGGCCAAGACCCTGACGCTCGAGGTCGCACAGCACCTCGGCGACAACTTGGTTCGCACCATCTCGATGCAGCCCACCGACGGACTCGTCCGCGGCACTGCAGTCGTCGACTCGGGCAAGCCGATCTCGGTTCCCGTCGGTGACGTCGTCAAGGGCCACGTGTTCAACGCCCTCGGTGACTGCCTGGACACCCCCGGACTCGGCCGCGACGGCGAGCAGTGGGGCATCCACCGGAAGCCACCAGCCTTCGATCAGCTCGAGGGCAAGACCGAGATCCTCGAGACCGGCATCAAGGTCATCGACCTTCTGACCCCGTACGTCAAGGGCGGAAAGATCGGATTGTTCGGTGGTGCCGGTGTCGGCAAGACCGTTCTGATCCAGGAAATGATCACGCGTATCGCACGCGAGTTCTCGGGCACTTCGGTGTTCGCAGGAGTCGGCGAGCGCACCCGTGAGGGCACCGACCTTCACCTGGAGATGGAAGAGATGGGCGTCCTTCAGGACACCGCCCTCGTCTTCGGCCAGATGGACGAGCCGCCCGGCACGCGTATGCGCGTGGCGTTGTCGGCACTGACCATGGCGGAGTACTTCCGCGATGTGCAGGGACAGGACGTTCTTCTGTTCATCGACAACATCTTCCGCTTCACGCAGGCAGGTTCGGAGGTGTCGACCCTTCTCGGTCGTATGCCGTCGGCCGTCGGTTACCAGCCCACGCTGGCGGACGAGATGGGTGAGCTCCAGGAGCGCATCACCTCGACCCGTGGACGCTCGATCACCTCGCTGCAGGCGATCTATGTTCCCGCCGACGATTACACCGACCCGGCCCCGGCCACGACGTTCGCGCACCTCGATGCGACGACCGAGCTCTCGCGTCCGATCTCGCAGATGGGTATCTACCCCGCTGTGGACCCGCTGAGCTCCACCTCGCGCATCCTCGAGCCCGGCATCGTCGGTGCGGAGCACTTCCGCGTCGCCAACGAGGTCAAGCGGATTCTGCAGAAGTACAAGGAGCTGCAGGACATCATCGCCATCCTCGGTATGGACGAGCTTCAGGAAGAGGACAAGGTTCTGGTCGGTCGCGCACGCCGCCTCCAGAAGTTCCTCGGCCAGAACTTCATCGTTGCCGAGAAGTTCACCGGCGAGGCCGGTTCGGTCGTGTCGCTCTCCGACACCATCGAGGCATTCGACAAGGTCACCAAGGGTGAGTACGACCACCTTCCCGAACAGGCCTTCAACAGCTGTGGCGGTCTCGACGATGTCGAGGCAGCCGCGAAGAAGATGGCCGGAAAGTAGACCGACGTGACTTCTTCCGAGAAGAGCGGCATGGAGGTCTCCCTGGTCGCTGTGGAGCAAAAGCTGTGGTCCGGTACCGCGACCATCGTCAGCGCTCAGACCACCGAAGGTGAGATCGGCATCATGCTGGGCCACGAGCCTGTCCTCGGGCAGCTGATCGAGGGTGGCACGGTGTCGATCACGACCACGGACGGCGAGAAGCTCATCGCAGCCGTCCACGGTGGATTCCTGTCGGTGACGGGCAAGACGGTCACCGTGCTGGCAGAATCGGCCGATTTCGCCGACGACATCGATGTCGAGGCGGCACGGGCTGTAGTGGCAGAGAACGGCGACGACGTCGAGGCCATCGCTGTGGCCAAGGGTCGTATCCGCGCTGTCGAGCGGTCCTAGGTTCACGAGAAGCCGCGACGAGACCTGCGATGCACTACGGATTGATTGTTCTGATCATTCTGGTTGTGCTGCTCGCAGGGCTCGTCGCGGCTTTTGCGTATCGTCTGATGGTTCTTCGGCGCGGGGGAACCGCGGCGATCATGCGAGTGTTGCCGTCGGACGGTGGTGCCGGTTGGCGTCACGGCATCATTCGATACGGCGACAACACGCTGGTTTTCTTCAAGCTCTCGAGTCTTCGGCCCGGTCCCGACCATCGGTTGGGTAGGCAGGACATTCACGTGGGGGATCGACGAGCCCCACGGGACACCGAGTTCGACATCATGACACCCGACATCGCCGTGTTGGAGCTGTCCGACGATGACAAGTATTTCGAGATCGCCCTGGACAGAAGTGCGTTGACTGCTTTCCTGTCCTGGGTCGAGTCTCGGCCTTCAGGCCGCTCGCGTCGCCGCCGACCGGCAGCCTGATCAGCTCTCGTCGGTAGTCGGATCGCCCGAGGTGCGGCTCGATCCGGGAACCCACTGGACGTCGCCTTCGGGGTTGGCGTACCGGCTGAGGATGAACAGTAGATCCGAGAGTCGGTTGAGGTATTTCGCCGGCAACGCACTCGTTGTCTCCGGGCTCGCGTGCACAGCAGCCCACGCCGACCGCTCCGCGCGACGAGCCACCGTTCGCGACACGTGTAGCAACGCTCCCAGTGGCGTTCCGCCCGGCAGAATGAACGACGTCAGAGCGGGGAGATCCTCGTTGAACTGGTCGCACCAGCCCTCGAGGCGGTCGACGTAGCTCTGATCGATACGCAGAGGCGGGTACTGCGGATTCTCGACCACCGGAGTCGACAGATCGGCCCCCGCGTCGAAAAGATCGCTCTGGATGGTGCGAATCACCGAATGCACGGTTTCGGACGGGTTACCCAGTGCGAGAACCACACCCAGACTCGCGTTGGTCTCGTCGCAGTCCGCGTAGGCGATCAGTCGTTCGTCGTTCTTGGACACCCTGGAGAAATCGCTCAGCCCGGTGGTCCCGTCGTCGCCGGTTCTCGTATAGATGCGGGTGAGGTGGACGGCCATGCGCGCTACGGTACCGCGCGGGTGTCGGCGGCTCCCGCTGGCTACGCTGTCGACGTGAGTGAACGCTTTTTGGTCAACGGTGGTAATCGCCTCGTCGGTGAGGTGGCGGTCGGTGGTGCGAAGAACAGCGTCCTCAAATTGATGGCGGCAGCGCTGCTGGCAGAGGGCACCAGCACGATCACCAATTGCCCCGACATCCTGGACGTGCCGCTGATGGCGGAGGTGTTGCGTGGGCTCGGCTGCGAGGTCGAGTTGGAGGGATCGGTCGTTCACATCACCACTCCGGCCATGCCGAAGTATCACGCCGATTTCGCGGCAGTTCGCCAGTTCCGAGCTTCGGTGTGCGTGCTGGGACCGCTGGTTGCGCGGTGCAAGAGAGCTGTGGTGGCACTGCCGGGTGGTGACGCGATCGGGTCGCGGCCCCTCGACATGCACCAGTCCGGTCTCCAATTGCTCGGGGCGCGCAGCGAGATTCAACACGGGTGTGTGGTCGCAGAAGCAGACGAATTGCGCGGCGCGAACATCAGACTGGCGTTTCCGTCGGTTGGTGCCACCGAGAACATCCTGATGGCCGCCGTCCTCGCCACCGGGGAGACGGTGATCGACAACGCCGCGCGTGAGCCGGACATCGTCGACGTGTGCAACATGCTCAACGAGATGGGCGCCGACGTCCGCGGTGCCGGCACATCGACCTTGACCATTCGTGGTGTGAGCGCGCTGAAGCCGACGACCCATCGGGTGATCGGCGATCGCATCGTCGCCGCGACGTGGGGGATCGCCGCTGCCATGACTCGTGGGGATGTGCGAGTCCGCGGTGTGAATCCCAAGCACCTGTCGTTGGTGTTGGACAAGTTGAGATCTGCTGGAGCCGAGGTCACCAGCGAGCCCGACGGTTTCCGGGTCGTTCAGCACGAGCGTCCACGGGCGGTCAATTTCGCGACGCTTCCGTATCCGGGGTTCCCGACCGACCTGCAGCCGATGGCCATCGGACTTGCGACGGTCGCCGACGGTACGTCGATGATCACCGAAAACGTCTTCGAGGCTCGGTTTCGGTTCGTCGAGGAGATGATCAGGCTCGGGGCCGACGCGCGTACCGATGGCCACCACGCGGTGGTTCGAGGTGTGCCGCAGCTGTCCAGTGCGCCGGTGTGGTCCTCCGATATCCGGGCCGGGGCAGGCTTGGTTCTCGCGGGGTTGGTGGCCGACGGCACGACGGAGGTGCACGACGTGTTCCACATCGATCGCGGTTATCCGAGATTCGTCGAGAACCTGAGTGCACTCGGTGGCAGCATCGAGCGGGTCAGCTGAGGAGCGCAGCTTCCAGCGCCTCGACCAATATGCTTATCGCATAGTCCAATTCGTCGTCGGAGACCGATCCGTACCCGACGACGATTCCACCCTGGGCTGTGTGCGAGCGGGTCGAATGCTCGAGTGTCGGTACGTCCACGCCACTCGCGGCGCACGAGGTAGCGACGTCGCGGGCTGCGGCGGTATCGAGGATCAACACCGTATGCAGCCCGGCTCCTACTCCACGGAGCTCGCCGAACCTGGCCAGCGCTGCTGCGACCACGCGGTCGCGGGTGCGATAGAGCCGCCGCGCCGTTCGGACGGTTCTGTCCCATTCACCGTCGCGCAGCATGGACGTCATTGCCTGCTGGACGGGAACCGATGGATGGTCGCCGATCGCGCGGCGTGTTGCGGAGATGCGGTCGATCATCGGCTGGGGTGCCACCAACCAGCCGAGACGTATCCCGGCACCCATGGTCTTGGAGACGGTGCCGAGGTAGACGGTTCGGTCGGGTGCAAGTTGGGCCATTGTGGGTAAAGGTGCTGCGCCATAACGGAATTCGGAGTCGTAGTCGTCCTCGATGATCATCGATTCGTTGCCGCGGGCCCAGTCCGCCAGTGCCCGTCGACGGCCGATGGGCATGAATGCGCCGGTCGGATACTGATGCGACGGCGTGACGTATACGGCTGGTGTCCGCGGGGGAGCCGAGTCGAGCTTTTCGACGATCAGACCATCGCGGTCGACGGGAACGTCGTGTAGCGACCACCCGCGGTGCGTCGCGAGCGCGGCGGCGGACCGGTAGCCTGGATTTTCCAGTGCCAGAACGTGATCGACGGATTCGGGAACCGAAAGCGCACCCAGGGCGAGATCGAGACCGTGAATGCTGCCCGTCGTGATCACGATCGACGCTGGAGTGGTGTGCAGTCCGCGCGCGCGTCGGAGTAGTTCGGCGACGCGAGTCCTCAGTTCGAGAGTGCCGGCGGATTCGGGATAGTCGCCGGGAGGTGGTGTGCCGCCGACATCGCGCCAGGCGCGCTTCCAGGCGTCGGAT
This sequence comes from Rhodococcus sp. 06-462-5, assembly GCF_002258315.1. Classification (GTDB taxonomy): domain Bacteria; phylum Actinomycetota; class Actinomycetes; order Mycobacteriales; family Mycobacteriaceae; genus Rhodococcoides. The sequence goes on from NZ_NOYD01000042.1 coordinate 31,306, forward strand.
GCCGAGGGTGGGGTCCACGGGATTCCGGGGCGCAGCGATATCCGCGGGGGTGTTCGTGGTGTGGTGCGTGCGCTCGAAGCCGTCGTAACCGATCGACCTGCACGGGGAATCCGTCGGACGTAGTTGCCCGAACCGCGCCGGGCATCGAGCCATCCTTCTGCGACTAGTTGTTCGTAGGCCTTCTCCACGACTGCACGTGCAATGCCCAGATCCATGGAAAGTGCTCGGGTACTGGGTAATCGAGAATCGGGTTGCAGCTTTCCGTCGTCGATTGCGGATCGGATGCGATCGGCCAATTGGACGGGCAGCGTCCGAGCATCGGCGCGATCGATGGTGATCGATATAGAGCTCGGGAGCATGGAGTGTCGGTCTCCTTCGGCATTCGGGTCAAAGTGGCCTGTACAAATCCGACCTCATTGGACCATGACGGCAGGCCACTCATGGCGAATCCTGGAAACCATGACAGTCGACGACGTGCCCCTTTCCCCAACAGAGCGAACCGTAGTGATGCGAGGTAGGAATCGTGCCGGCCTCGAACGGTCGATGTTGCTCGACGTCCTGCGCTCGGCGCGCATCTGCCATATCGGCGTGATCGTGGCAGGAGTGCCTCGGGTCGTACCGACGGTGTTCGGCGTGGATCCCGCCGGTCCCGACAGGGAAGGCACGCTGTACCTGCACGGCTCCGTAGCGTCACGCAGCATGCTCGACGCTCCTGGGCAGGACATCTGCGTCACCATGACCGTCGTCGACGGACTCGTCCTGGCTCGATCCGCATTCCATCACTCGATGAACTACCGAAGTGCCGTTCTGGTCGGACGGCCTCGCAGAGTGGAGGACGCCGACGAGCGGATTCGCGCCTTGGACGCGATAGTCGATCAGGTGGTCCCCGGAAGGAGCGCGTATCTGCGTTCGCACACGCGGAAGGAGGTCGCTGCCACCGCGGTACTGGCGCTTCCGATGTACGAGGCGTCGGTGAAATCGCGGACCGGCGGACCCGTCGACGACGACATCGACGTTCAGCAGGGCGATGTATGGGCCGGTGTCGTCCCGGTGTGGGAGGCGCTCGGCGACGCCGAACCTGCTGTGGACCTCGCGGAGGACTTCCCGGTACCGGACCATGTAGATCACATGTGCCGGAACGCGATGCGGGCGTGAACACTGTTGCAGCAGTGGCAGTTCAGCCTGTGGCTGGCATCACATGCGCTGGTTGCAGCAGATATCGGGCACGACTGCGTGACGCTACGGGGCCGAGCTGCGCGAATGCCGCGAGAGTGACGGTCGACCTGCCGATTTGCGTTGGTGTTGTCGGTGGCGTAACTTTTGTCGAGTCAGAGCGACGGACACCGACCTGGTCTTCACGGACTGGGATACGAGGTTGGACGTGTGGCCTGGCAGGTTTTATCCCCCAAGAGTCGGGCCTTGTGTCCGAGACCAAGCTGGGATAGGCTGGAACAGTTGCCCTTGAGGCCGACGGACTGTGTGTTCGTGGGGTGAGAGTGTGTGCGTGTTCTTTGAGAACTCAACAGTGTGTCGATGAATGTCAGTGCCGAAATTGTTTGTTTTGGTGAATGCATTCGATGTATCAGCCATCCGCTTGTGGTGGTTGTTGTCGGGTGTTGTTTGAAATGCTAGTTGAGTTTTTCTGCTAGTGATT
>NZ_NOYD01000041.1 GCF_002258315.1 Rhodococcus sp. 06-462-5
GCACACGTCTGACCGTTGCAACGGTCCATTCACGCCCGACGGATACCTGCGTGAATGGACCACTACATACGTCTGAAGAGTGCAGTGGTCCATTGACGCAGGGCCCGAGCACCGAGGGCAACGGCGATGAGGGCAAGTTCGGCGAGCAGGATCCAGAACAGCAGCGCGATGTCAGGAGCCCAGCGGGCCAGGGTCGGCATCGGCGCACCGGCGAGCGCAGGCAGCCCGAAGTACAGCAATGATCCGGCCGCAAGGGCAGCCAGCGCACGCGCGGGTGCCCATCGTCCCGGGGCAGTTCCGAAGCCGAGCAAGGTTTTCGTCGCGCAGATCGCCAACAACACGGCGAGTGCAGACGACGCGATCAGCGCTGCTTCGTAGAGACCGAACCCTGCGGCACGAGGCTCGTCCAAACCGAGTCGAGTGAGCACGAGGGAGCGGGCAGCAGAGGCCAGAGCATCGGCCTCGAGTTCGCCGTATCTGTTGGTCGCGAACACCACTGCCAGGTGTCGTTCCGGAACGAGTGCGACGTGAGTGAAATAGCCTGGGACTGCACCGGAATGCCAGCGCATCTCGGTACCGTCGGGCAGCGTTTCGACGTACCACCCGTATCCGTACGCCGCGCCCGAACCCGTCGGCACCGTATCGGGACTGTTCGACGACGGAGCGGTCAGTTGCCTGGATGCGTAGCGTGAGAGTTCGTCGATGGATCCACTCAGGTAGCCGTAACCCATTCCAGCGGAGTCGATTCCGGTGTCGATGCTTCGGGGGAAGGTGAAGAACGGTACGTGGCCGGGTGCGACGGTGCCTGCGGTGTGCACTCCGGTCTCACGGGCGACGACGTCGGCGAAGGGTTCGGCGGTGACCTTCTCGACGATCGCCTGCAGCAGCAGGTAGTTCAGGCTCGAGTAGCGGAAGGTGCCGCGGTCGGCGACTCCGACGTCCAGGGTGGGGACAACGTCGAGTGCTCGCTCCGTACGCCCCCACACGTCCAGTTCGGTCACGTCGTGGGGGAGACCGCTGGTGTGGTGGATCAGGTCGTCGATCGTGACGTCACCCGGAACGATCGAATTGCTCTCCGGGAGAATCGAATTCACGGGTTCATCCAGCATCGGTGCTCGACGTTCGGCGAGCGAGTACACCGCCGCCGCCGTCACCGACTTCGAGACCGAACCCCACACGAACGGCGTTGCCTCGTCGATCGGCGCACCGTCTCCGTCCAGCCCGTACTCGACGTTCTCCAACACCTCGTGCTCGGAGACGACACGGAACGCGACCCCCGGCAGTCCGAGTTCTTCGGCGACAACTGCGATGTCCGACGCCACGTCGGGGTCCGGTGAGGTGGGGGACCCTGCGGTCAGGACTGCTACGACGGTCAGCAGGGCGTGGGCGATGCGCATGGATGGAGTGAATCAACCTCATCGCGGTCGACGCCTCGGTGAACACCCTGATTTCACACCTGAGATCAGCTTCCGTAGATAAGGCCGGCGATCCAGGGCATCACGTCGTCGTAGGCCGCCAGGGCTCCGGGTAGGTGGTTCGCGCCCTCGACCGGGATGGCCGGGAGTGCGTATTCGCGGTAGGTGATGTCTGCGCCCAGATCCCGCCAGCGCCGCAGCAGGGTGCGGCTCTGCTCGATGGGTACGGTGTCGTCCTCGACTGCGTGCGACAGATACACCGGCATGGCCGGGGCGATGCGGCCGACCGTGTTGACGGCGGTGATCTCGGCCAGAACCGGGTTGCTCAGTTGCTCGGTGAGTGGTCGGCCGTCGCGGGTCAGCTCGGTCGTTCGCACGATCTCGGAGGCCGCAGGGTCGGTGGTGCACCAGTTCTGTGCGGCGTCGAGCGCGGCTGTCCCGTCGGAGTCGAAGAGGTCGCGGATCCCCGCGGCCCGGTCCGGGTAGGCGTTGATCATCCCGTCGACCGCGAAGAGCACGGCGCTGCCGAGTCCGGTGTTGTCGAGTGTGTCGATGTTGAGCGTCGGATCTGCCGGTGGCGCACCGACATACGCTCCTCGGATGTTCAGCTCCGGTGCGTAGGTGGCGGCGAGTTCGGCGGCGGATGCGGACGCGAAACCGCCTTCGGAGTAGCCGAACAGCACCACCGGGGTGGTCGGTTCGACGTCTGCGGTTCTGGCGGCGTCGAGCAGAGCTCGGCCCGAGGCGACTCGATTCAGGTACGTGTGCCCGCCGGGTGTGCCCAGTCCCTGGTAATCGGTTGCGACGACGCGATATCCGGCCAGCAGCAGCGGCAGGATGGCCGGGGACGAGCCGACGGTCCCGAGGACTGCCGATCCGGCGCAGCGGTCCGCCATACCTGAAGTGCCGGGCGCGTACGCGATCACCGGCCGGGGTCCGGGTCCGGTCCATGGAGCCGTGGGGGTCATGGTGTATCCGGACACGACCATGGGGCGATCGTGTGTGTCGGTGGACCGATAGAGAATCCGTTCGATGTCGAATCCGAGTCCGAACCCTTTGGGCGAGTTGACGGGCAGGCTCCGGACCACCTCGCCGAGCGTCGCGGTGTCGACCGCCGGTACCGGCGCGTCGTAGAAGTCCGTCAAGGGGCGTGCGACGGCCATCGGCGTCGAGAATCCGACGATCGACAGGATCGCGGTTGCCGCGATCGTTGCCGCGCGCGAGACGTTTCGCGATTGTCGCACCCGTCGTGTCGACATCCTCGCACTCGGTAGCCCGGTCACCCCGCTGACGTTAGCCTGAGAAACAGGCCCATAGAGGGTCGACTACGAAAGGATTCGGTTCGATGCCAACTCGTACTTCACGCACAGCTTGGAACGGAACGCTGGAACAAGGTTCTGGCCAGGTCGAGCTGTCCAGTTCCGGCGCGGCGACTTTCGATGTGTCGTTTCCCAAGCGCGCCGCCGAGAATGCCGACGGCACCACCAGTCCCGAGGAATTGATCGCCGCGGCTCATTCGAGTTGCTACGCGATGCAGTTGTCGGCGCTGATCGCGGAGGCGGGCGGCACCCCGCAGAGCCTGGAGGTCACCGCCGATGTCTCGCTGGGTCCCGACGAACCGGGCTTCAAGTTGACCGGTATCAAACTCACCGTGCGGGGCGAGGTCGAGGGTCTGGACGCAGACGGCTTCGCGAAAGCAGCGCAGGCGGCAAAAGAAACCTGTCCCGTCAGCAAGGCTCTCACTGGCGTCGACATCACATTGGACGCGGCTCTCGAAAGCTGAACGGACAAATCGCCCGATGTGAGACTGGCGAACGATCGTCAGGTTTGAAATAGTTCGTTACTCGACCCATCTGCAGGGTGATTCGGTAACGAATCGTGGTCACACGTCGGGTTCGATCGGCTGTTGCGTACGTCCGGGGTATGCACCGACCGGCCTAGGAAGGATCAGCCCCACCATGTTGTGGACGCGCTTCCTGGGCCTCGGTGTGATCGCGGTAGTGGTGTACCCGCTCGCCCCGGCCGGAATACCCCAGGGTGCGTTGTACTCAATCGTGCTTCTGGCCACAATCGCCGCGTTCGTCTACCGCTACTTTCGGGAACCCGGGCCGGACAAGCGGACGTGGAAGTACATGGCCGTCGGCGTCGGCTCCTGGGGCATCGGCGACGCGCTGATAGCAATGGTGCAGGTCGGAGGAGGGCAGGTATCGACGTTCTCCTCGTCCGACATCTTCTACCTGTTCGGCTATCTGGTGATCGCCGTCGGCTTCGCCCGAGCCGCCGACGAGAACGGGCTCGTGTTCGGGCTGGAGGAACTGCTCGAATGTCTGGTGGTTGCAGTCGGTATCGGCCTCGCCACGTGGGTGTTCGTCATCTCCGACAATTCGGCGTTGTCGTTTCCGTCGGCGATGGAACTGTGGCCGGCCACGATCTACCTCACCATCGACGCATTTCTGCTCACGCTCGTCGGCAGTCTGTACCTGCTGACCCGGTCGACAACGGTGCCGTTCCTGGCGGCCGCGGTGGGCGTCGTGTTCCTGGTGTCCGCCGACTTCGCGTCCTATGCCACGGTCAACAGTTCCGAGCTCTACCGTTCGACTCTTCTGAACATGCTGTGGTTGGCGGCGTACGTGTGTTTCGGGGTGATCGCCCTGCACATCCCGGATCGGGCGGTGTCGCGGGTCGACCGGTCCAGCCCGTTCGCATTCGGGCGCACGAGATTTCTCGGACTCTCGATAGCGGTCGCCGTGACACCCCTCGTGATGGCCGTTCAGTTGGCCCGCGGAATTCCCGTTCAGCAGTGGGGTTGGGTGATCGTGGGGTCCTCGGCACTGGTCATCGCGCTCGTCGGGTGCCGAATGGCGTGCTTCCTCAATACCTTGCGGCGGCAGGCCGCCGTGCTCGAGGACGTGGCTCGGACGGACGCGGTCACCGGACTGGCCAGTCGACGCCTGCTTCGAGAGCGGTTGGACACGATGCTCGCCACCCGAGGTGATTCGGACGTTTTCACGCTCGTGGTGGACATCGATCGCTTTGCTCAGATCAACGAGACCTTCGGATACAGCGTGGGCGACAGTGTGCTGCGCGAGATCGGTCATCGCCTCGTCGCATCGGTGCGATCCGACGACCTCGTGGGACGGCTCGGCGGGGATCAGTTCGTCGTCGCCATGCGCAGGCGCCCCGCCCAGATCGACGTATCGGACACCGCCGAGCGGCTCCAATTCGCAGTCAGTAGAACGATGTTCGTGCACGACATCAACGTGGCGCTCGATGCGACCGTCGGAATCGCGGCGATCGAGGAGCCGGGGGCGACCCGGAACGACATCGAGCCGACGGAGACGAGCCCGGTCGACGGCGAGGCGATGCTTCAGCGCGCCCATGTGGCGTTGACGGCAGCGAAGGCAGGCCACACCCGCGTCGGCCGCTACGAACCCGACATGGATCGCGACCGCCACGATCAGATGCGGTTGCTGGGGGAACTCGACAAAGCCATTCGTGACCACCAGCTTCGAGTGTTCTTTCAGCCTTGCCTGGATCTGGAATCCGGCAGTGTGGATCGCGTCGAGGCGTTGTTGCGGTGGCAGCACCCACGTGAGGGTTTGATCGGACCGTCGATGTTCCTGCCCGACGCCGAGCGCACCGGCATGTTGCCCGCCATCACCGCTCTCGTGCTGGACGAGGCCTTGGCGCAGTGCAACGAACTGCGTCGACGTGGCATCAATCTGTGTGTCTCGGTGAATCTTTCGGTGAGAAACCTACTGGACGAGACACTCACCGAACAGGTCGTGGCCGCGCTGGCGAAATACTCGGTTCCCGCACACGCCTTGGAATTCGAGGTCACCGAGACGACGGCGATGACCGACCCGGTGCGCTCGGTGAACGCGTTGACGTCCCTGCGTAGCCTCGGCGCCACCATCGCGATCGACGACTACGGCACCGGCTACAGCTCGTTGGCCTACCTGCAGACCCTGCCGGTGCAGACTCTCAAGATCGACCGCTCGTTCGTGTCGAAGATGAACACCGACGACACCGACGCATCGATCGTGCGCTCGACCATCGACCTGGCTCGAAGCCTCGGGGTGCGGGTGGTGGCAGAGGGAGTCGAGGACGCGGGCACGTTGGATGCGCTCCGAGAGTTGGGCTGCGACGGTGCCCAGGGCTACTTCCTCGGTAGGCCGATGCCCGCCGAGTTCCTGGCCGATGCTGTGGCGAAACTGGATTCGGAGATGCCGACGAAACTCGAGTGGGAGCTCGCCCGCGAACGCATCTGAGCGGACGCGTGCGCCCTCAGGACGTGGCAGGCACGTCCAGTACGACCTCGAATTCGAGCAGTGCTGCCCCGGACGAGACCGGCTTCGCGGAGCCGGCTCCGGCGTGAGCCTCCCGCGACGGTCCCGCTGACCACGCCTGGAACGACTCCTCGTCCTCCCACTGGGTGACGACGAAGTAGCGCGACTCGCCCTTGACCGGCCGCAGCAGTTGGAACCCGAGGAAGCCCGGGGAGCCGTCGACCGACCCGGCGCGCGCGGCGAAGCGCTTCTCGAGTTCGGGGCCTGCGCCCTCGGGTACGTCGATCGCATTGATCTTCACAATGGCCATGCCCGCGAGGTTACTCCGCCGATATGCTCGACGGTGATGCTCTACGACGAGGGTGGATCCGGCCGTTCGATTCTGCTGTTGCACGGGCTGATGGGCAGCGCCGCCACCTGGCGGCGGCAGGTTCCGTGGCTACGAGAATTCGGGCACGTGCACACCTACGATGCGCCCGGGCACCGTCGCCCTGCGCCTACCGAGATCACGACCGAGTTCTTCGTGGCCGACCTGCTCGGCCATCTCGAGGCGTTGGGTCCCAGTGTGCTGATCGGTCATTCGATGGGCGCACTGCACGGTTGGTGTGCGGCCGCCGAGGAACCCGACCTGGTCACCGCCATGGTGGTCGAGGACATCTCCCCGGACTTCAGGGGACGGACCGCCGATGACTGGGCAGCGATGATGCGGGCGTGGCCGCAACCCTTTCCCGACGCCGAAGCGGTGCTGGCGTTCTTCGGAGATGTTGCGGGACAATACTTTCTGGATTCCTTCGTGCGAAGCGACGACGGCTGGCGCCTGCACGGTGAGGTGGATTTCTTCGAAGCGATCTCGCAGGAGTGGGGGACTCGGCACTTCTGGGACGAGTGGGATGCCGTCGACGCGCCGGTGTTGCTGATCGAAGGCGAACACACCATCACCCCGGCCGGTCAGATGCAGCGGATGCACTCGGGCAAGCCCGGATCGTCCTACGTGCGGATCGACAAGGCGGCGCATCTGATTCACGACGAGGCTCCCGAGCGGTATCGCACGGCGGTCGAGGAGTTCCTGCGCGCACTAGGATGATCCGAATGCCTCTCGCGAAGCTCAACGGAATCGACCTCAACTACGACGTCACCGGCGACGGTCCGCTCGTGGTGTTGGTGATGGGCACCGGTAGCCCGGGACGGGTCTGGCGAACCCATCAGGTTCCGGTGCTGGTAAAGCAGGGGTACCGGGTCGTCACGTTCGACAATCGCGGTATCGCACCGTCTTCCGAGTGTGCGAGCGGAATGACGCTCGACGACCTGGTCGCCGACACCGCTGCCCTCATCGAACACCTCGGTGGCGGGCCGGCACGGGTCGTGGGCACCTCGATGGGAGCCCGCGTGACTCAGGAATTGGCGTTGGCCCGCCCGGATCTGGTGTCGCATGCAGTGATGATGGCCACCTTCGGCAAGACCACCACTTTTCGTGCGCAGATGTCGAAGGGTGAGAAGGATCTTCACGACGCCGGGGTCGAACTCCCCGCGTCGTACCGCGCGGCGATGACTGCGATGCAGAACTTTTCGCCGAAAACTCTCGCCGACGACTCGGCGATCGGTGATTGGCTGGCAATCCTCGAATACTCCGGTGGCAGAAAGACTGCGGGTATGCGCGCGCAGATCGGACTCGAAATGCGTAGCGGGGGCGATCGATTGGCGGCGTACCGGAGGATCGCGGCCAAGTCGCTCGTCATCGGATTCGCCGACGATCGCATGATCCCGGTGCAGCAGTGCCGCGACGTCGCCGACGCCATACCCGGTGCGCGCTACGTCGAGATCGCCGACACCGGTCACTTCGGCTACCTCGAACGCCCAGAAGCAGTCAACGCTGCGCTGGTCGAATTCCTGGCGTCCTAGCCGTCCGAACCCTCACCCGCAAGGGCGAACAATCCCGACTCGGTCTGTTCGATCAATCCGTCGGTCAGCAGTGAATCGAGAGCTCGGTCGCGTTGCGTCGGGTCGGTGGGCCAGACGATGTCGAGTTGGGCGCGCTCGACCGGTCCTGTGCTCTCGCGCAACACCGACATGAGCTTGCCGCGAACCTGACGATCCGTGCCCGCGAACTTCTGGACCTTCTTGGCCGGGCCGGTGTGCGCGGGCCTGCCTGCCTCGATCCAGGCGCACTCCGGCAGCGGGCACAGCAGGCATGCCGGATTCTTGGCGGTACAGATCAGTGCGCCCAATTCCATCAACGCCGCCGAGTAGCGGGCGGCGCGCGGGACGCTCTCGGGGAGCAACTGTTCGACGTCGGCGAGATCCCTTGTCGTGGATGGATTTCCAGGTTCGGCGTTACCGTGCAACGCACGCGCGACGACGCGTCGAACATTGGTGTCGACCACCGGAACTCGCTGACCGTAGGCGAAACACGCCACTGCGCGCGCGGTGTATGCGCCGATGCCCGGCAGACCCAACAGTGTCTCGACGTCGCTGGGTACCTCGTCGCCGTACTCCTCGGCGAGGACCCGCGAGCACTCGTGCAACCGCAGTGCTCGACGCGGATAGCCCAACTTGCCCCAGGCTCGGAGCACCTCGGCCTGCGAGGACGCGGCCATCGCCGACGGCACCGGCCAGCGCTCCACCCACTGCTCCCAGATTGGAGCGACCCGCACCACCGGCGTCTGCTGCAGCATGATCTCGCTCATCAGGATCTGCCACGCGCTGACGCCGGGCCGCCGCCACGGCAGATCGCGTCCGTCGGTGGCGAACCACCCGAGCAGTGCGTCGGCATCGATCGGCAAGTGGTCGCCCTTCTCGTCGTGTCTGTGATCGGTCCCAACAGTAGTCAACCCGACTCGCCGGTAACTCGATCCACGTGCACAATGAAACACATGCCTGCTTCGAATCCGATCGCTGCCTGGAAGTCCCTCAAGGAAGGCAACCAACGTTTTGTCTCCGGAGAGGTCCTGCACCCGTCGCAGGGCATCGAGGATCGTGCCCGCCTCGAGAGTGCTCAGCACCCCAGTGCCATCCTCTTCGGTTGCGCCGACTCGCGAGTTGCTGCCGAGATCATCTTCGACCAGGGCCTCGGCGACATGTTCGTCGTGCGTACCGCCGGTCACGTGGTCGATTCCGCGGTTCTGGGCTCCATCGAGTACGGCGTCGCCGTCCTCGCGGCCCCGCTGATCGTGGTGCTCGGCCACGATCACTGCGGTGCAGTCAAGGCGACCGTCGACGCCCTCGAAAGTGGTGACGTACCCGGTGGCTACATCCGCGACGTCGTCGAACGCGTCACCCCGTCGGTGCTCTCGGCCCGCCGCGACGGCTACCAGGCCGTCGACGAGTTCGAGGCGCGCCACGTCGAGGAGACCGGCAATCTGCTGATGCAGCGCTCGCGGATCGTCGCCGAGAAGGTCGAAGCCGGGGAACTGGCGATCGTCGGCCTCACCTACCAACTGTCGAAGGGCCACGCGCAGTTGCGTGAGGTCATCGGCGACATCGGCGAAATGCCTGCCTGATCCGGCTCGGATGCCATCGCGGTGAGTTCGTTGACGCGACACGCCGCGTGGGCTCAGGGATAGCGTGGCTTCGGCCGCATACGGTTGATTCGTGTTGGAACCGACCGGGCCTTTGCCTCCCGAAATCTACTGGCGACGCCGTGCGCTCGCCATCGGTGCGGCCGTTGTCGTCCTCGGATTGATCGTGTGGTTCATCGCCTCGCTCAGTGGCGGTTCCGACGACACCGCGGCCGCTCCCGCCGGCGTCGTTGCGGCTCCGGCGACATCCTCGGCTCTGCCCTCGCCCAGCTCTTCTGCCTCCGACGCCGATTCCGCCGGTGCGGGTGGCTCCGGTGGCGGTTCCGGTGGTTCCGGCGGCGCGGGTGGAGCCACCGACTCCGCTGCCGGCGGTGGCGCAGCTGCGACCACCAGCGGCGCGCCTGCTCCCGTGATCGCCAATCAGTGCCCGGATCAATCGCTCGCGATCAAGGTCACGCCGGAGCAGGCCACCTACCGTCTGGGCGAAGAGCCCGTGTTCACCGTGGTCATCACCAACATCGGCTCCACCGAATGTCAGCGCGACGTCGGTGCCGGGTTGCAGCAGGCGCTCGTCTACACCCTCGACAATCAGCGCATCTGGTCCAACATCGACTGCTTCCCCAACGCCGCATCGGATCTGCGCACCTTCAAGCCCGGCGAACAGGCCGGCTTCACCGTCAAGTGGTCGGGTACCAACTCGGTTCCCGGATGCGGCGAAGAGCGCATCCCGGTCGGTGTCGGTGCCTACCAGGCAATCGCCCAGCTCGGCGAGCTCAAGAGCGCGCCGGAGCCGTTCAACATCACCGGCTGAGTACGGTCGAACCTCATGACCACCTCGACAGCTCTCGCTCGCGCCGCCTACAAGACGCTCGAACCCTTCCACGTCACTGCGTACTTCAATCCCGAACTGGGATCGGCGTACGAGGACACCGGCCTCGACGGGCACGCCTGGTACGTCGGAGCCAGGGCGGCCCCGATGGGTCCGTGCGCGCCGAGTGTCGTCGCTGCTGCGTTCTACAACTTCAATCCGGCACTGATCGAGCGTGCGTGGCCCGCCGCAGTGGCCGTCGGACTGGACGCGGTGTCCGAGCGTCGGTGGGCCCTGCTCGACTCCGTTCTCGGCACGGCTCTCGGCTCCCTCGCGGACGACCCCGCGCTCACCGAGTTGGCGGGGCGTCTGGGCGATATCGGCGACACCGCCTCGTTCGCGGGCCGGCCGCTCGCCGCCGCGTGGCACTCCGCCGCTCGACCCGAGGTACCGCATCTCGCGCTCTGGCACTCGATCACCGTCCTACGCGAATGGCGCGGCGACGGCCACCTCGCCGCGCTGATCGACGCAGAACTCGACCCAACGGAAGCGGCCGTCTTCCACGAGGCCGACCGGCCGAACCCGCAGCCCGGCCGTCGGGCGCTCGGCAAGCGAATCACGCAGCTCACCCGGGAATGGTCCGAGAGCGAATGGGGTTCTGCCGCAGAACGACTCGCCGGCCGCGGACTGCTCACCGTCTCCGCCGAGGGCGAGACGTTGACCGATGACGGCGTCGCGCTCGATCAGCACATCGAGGATCGCACCGACATCATGGCGTCGGCCGTGTGGAAGAACGTTCCGGACGCCGAGCAACTGATCACCGGTGCGCGGCCGTACGTGAAGGCCGTGATCGACGCAGGCTTCCTGCCGGGGACGAAGAAGAAGGCGTCCTAGTCGTACGGACCCGAGATCGAGGCCTCGGCGAGTCTGGAAAGGCCTTCGCGGATGTGACGGGCCCACAGTCCACCGATGCCGTCGACGGACTGCAGGTCGGCTGCGGTGGCCGCGAGCAGCCCCTGCAGGGTGCCGAAAGCGCCGACGAGTCGGTGAATCTGGCTGAACTGCAACCTCGGAACTCTGGTGAGTACCCGGTACCCGCGGGGGCTCATCGGGGTGTCGAGGGCCTCGATGGTCGCGGGATATCCGAAAGCTCGGGCCAGCGTCGTCAGATCCAGAAGATCGACGTCGGTCAGCTTGTCCAGTGCGGCGAGCGCCTTCTCGACTCCGGTGGTGTTCGACGGTTCGTTGCCGGCCAGGTAGTCACGGACGATCAGTTGACGATCGACGTCGTTGTCGCCCAACAACTCTTCGAGCTGGAGCGCCAGCTGCCTGCCGTCGGTGCCGAGTTCGAGAACGTTCTGCTCGATCTCCACCGACACTCGCCGCACCATCTCGAGACGCTGCGCGACGGTCAGGGCGTCGCGCAGGGTCACGAAGTCCTCGATCTCGACGACAGAGAGTTGACGGGTGTTGTCGTCTAGCCTGGCCTTGTAGCGCTCGAGGGTCGCGACGGCCTGATTGGCGCGCGAGAGGATGGTGGCCGAGCCTTCCACGACGTGCCTGACGCCACCGATGTAGACGCTGACGATGCTCATCGATTGGCTCACCGAGACGACGGGATAGCCGGTTTGCATGGCGGTTCGCTCGGCGGCGCGGTGCCGGGTGCCGGATTCGACAGTGGGGATCTTGTGGTCGGGCACGAGCTGCACATTGGCGCGGACGATTCGCTTGCCGTCGGTCGAAAGCACCACTGCGCCATCCATTTTCGACAACTCGCGAAGTCTGGTCGGCGCGAACTCGACATCGAGCTCGAACCCGCCGTCGCAGATGGCCTCGACCTCGTCGTCGTATCCGAGGACGATCAGGCCGCCGGTGCGGCCGCGCAGAATTCGCTCGAGACCGTCGCGCAGGGCGGTTCCCGGTGCGAGCCGGGCGATGGTCTCGCGCAACGCTGGGGACGGCGTGGTGCCCTCCATGGCCAACCCCCTCGTGTCATGGCAGCGGCTTGGACTCAGGCTGCGGATACTGTGCGAACAAAGAGTACTGCGCTGCTACATGCGGCAGCCCGACAAAGAATACTGCGCTGCTACATACGGGCAGTCAGGCAAAGAATACTGCCCGGTGTCATACGGGTCGCATACGCGTGTAGGTCAACGCCTCGCCGACGTTGGTGACGGTCTTGACCTTGATGCCGTCCGGTATGGGGCCGGCGTCCTCGGGGACGATGGCGTAGTTGAATCCCAGTCGGGCGGCTTCGGCGAGGCGGCGACCCAATCCGGCGACGCGGCGCACCTCGCCTGCCAGACCCACCTCGCCCAGAATCACCATGCCCGGCGGAAGTGGTTGATCGCGGACCGCAGACGCCACGGCCGCGGCCAGCGCGAGATCGGCAGACGGTTCGCTGGTACGCATTCCACCGACCGTCGCCGCGTAGACCTCGGCCTTGGACACCTTGACCCCGCAGCGGCGTTCCAGCACGGCCAGGATCATCGCCACGCGGGCGTGGTCGAGCCCGCTGACCGCGCGCCGGGGCGACGGCATCGCGGTGTCCACGATCAGTGCTTGCAGCTCGGCCAGCAGCGGCCGTTTGCCGTCCATCGTGACGGTGACGGCAGTGCCGGGCACGGCGTCGCCCCGATGATGCAGGAACAGCCCGGACGGATCACTGATGCCGACGATCCCGGTTTCGCGCAGCTCGAAGCAGCCGACCTCGTCGGATGCGCCGAACCGGTTCTTGACGCCGCGAATCATCCGCAGGGTGGAGTGTTTGTCGCCCTCGAAGTTGAGTACCACGTCGACGAGATGCTCGAGCGACCGCGGACCGGCCACCGCACCCTCTTTGGTGACGTGCCCGACGAGCAGCACCGCAACTCCGGTCGTCTTGGCCAGCGTGGTCAGCGCGCTCGTGATGGCGCGAACCTGGGTGACGCCGCCGATGACGCCGTCGACGTCTGCGGCGAGCATCGTCTGCACGGAATCGACGATCAGCAGGCTCGGCTTGACCTGCTCGACGTGGCCGAAGACGGTGGCGAGGTCGGACTCGGCGGCGAGGAAGACGCGCTCGTGTACCGCGCCGGTGCGATCGGCCCGCAACCTCACCTGACCCGCCGATTCCTCGCCCGTGACGTAGAGCGCGCGGCGATCGGGTACCGAGCGGGCCCACCGATGCACCACCTCGAGCAACAGGGTCGACTTGCCGACTCCGGGCTCGCCGGCGAGGAGCACGACCGAACCGGGGACGAGGCCGCCACCCAGAACGCGATCGAACTCGTCGATTCCGGTGGTGTTGGCCTGCGAGGTAGCACTGCTGATGGTCGTCAGAGCAGCAGCGGGCGTGGTGGGAATCATGGCCCCGCCGCCCGAACGAAGGGCCGATGCACCTGCGCGCGTCGCGAGCGGAGCGGCAGTGGCCTGGACCTCGTCCATCGAGCCCCAGTCACCGCATTCGGGACAGCGACCGACCCACTTCGAGACCGAGTGACGGCACGCAGAGCAGCGGTAGCTCGACTTCAGTTTGACCACGCCGCGAGCCTAACGATCGGCGCCGACAGAATCGGTGCCCTCGACCGGAGTGGTCAGTGTCCGCCGCTGTGCTCGGACACTGCCTCTTCGGAGCGCTCGAGCTCGTGACCGGCGTCGACCGGAACGTTGACGACGACCTCGCCTGCGTTGGCGAACTCGAACGTGACCGGCAGCGTCAGGCCCGGGCGAACGTTCTCGGAGATGTCGGCCATCTCGACCTTGATCAGCTGGATCGGCAGCAGCGGATCGTCGAGCTGAACGTCCGCGGGCGAACCTGCGCCGAGCGCGGTCAGCGGAGCAATCTCGTTGCTGCCCGATTCCGCCTCGTCGACGATGGTGACCTGAGCCTCGGGGGAGGAGATGCCGGTCAGCTCGTCGGCCACACTCGGGTTGGAGTTGATGGCCGTGAAACCGAGCTCGACGGTGCCGCCGGGCTCGATGCTGTACTCCTGCGTATCGGGGTACACCACGTGCACGTTGCGCAGCTGGATGTCTCCGACGTCGACGGAGTTGCCGTTGACCGCGGCGACCTGAGTGGCCGTCTGGGAGATCTGACCTGCGCCGCACGCGGTGAGGGCGAATGCGCCACCGGCGAGAAGAGCGAGGGCAGCGGCCGTCCTGCGATGGCGGCCAAGCGGTGTCGCAGCGTCGATTGCAGTCACTTCGGTCGTCCTCCATGTGGTGCCGGGCCGGCTCGGTCCATCTCGTCCACTAGGCAGAGTAGTAGTTCTCGTCCACCGGCCGCTCGTGGGGTCTGTCAGCGGCCCGATGACACCAGGTGAGGGTGCCTGTCGAGTGTGGGGACCGCGGCGCGACCCACGTGAAAATGTGGCCCCGGATACACGTCGATCCGTCTGTGTCAACCCCTGATTCGGCACCACTATGCCCCTGACCTGCACCGTTGATATGAGCCGTGGTATTCTGGGTAAATCGAAAGGGGCACTTGTCACATGATTTTCAAGGTCGGAGACACCGTCGTTTACCCCCATCACGGAGCGGCGCTGATCGAAGCGATAGAGACACGCACCATCAAGGGTGAACCGAGAGAGTATCTGGTTCTCAAGGTCGCGCAAGGCGACCTCACCGTTCGAGTTCCCGCGGACAACGCAGAATACGTAGGCGTTCGCGACGTCGTCGGGCAAGAAGGTCTCGACAAAGTCTTTCAGGTGCTCCGTGCACCGCACACCGAAGAGCCCACCAACTGGTCGCGCCGGTACAAGGCCAACCTGGAGAAGCTTGCTTCCGGTGACGTGAACAAGGTTGCCGAGGTCGTCCGCGATCTCTGGCGACGTGAGCAGGATCGCGGCCTGTCGGCAGGCGAGAAGCGCATGCTCGCCAAGGCACGGCAGATTCTGGTCGGCGAGCTCGCACTCGCCGAGGGAACGGATCAGGCCAAGGCCGACACCATGCTCGACGAAGTTCTCGCTACAGCTTCCTAGAGTGAACGGTACTTCCGGCGACGTGGTCGCCCTGGTACCAGCAGCAGGCAAAGGCCTTCGGCTCGGACACGACGAGCCGAAGGCATTCGTCTGTCTGGGTACCGATTCTCTTCTGACACGGTCCGTCGACGGTCTCCGGGCCTCGGGTGCCGTCGATCGCATCGTCGTCATCGTGCCGGCCGAGTTGCTCGACGCGGCCCGCCGTCATGTCGGCGACGACGTGACCGTCGTGGCCGGAGGGCTCGAGCGCACCGATTCGGTGCGTGCCGGTCTGGCCGCCGTCGGCGACGCAGCCGTCGTGCTCGTCCACGATGCAGCCCGCGCCCTCACCCCACCGACGCTGATCGCCCGCGTCGTGGCCCAGGTGCGAGCGGGACGCTCCGCCGTCATCCCGGTTCTGCCCGTCGTCGACACCATCAAGGAAGTCGACATCATGGGCGCAGTGGTCGGTACCCCGGACCGCGCGAGTCTGCGCTCGGTGCAGACCCCGCAGGGCTTCGACGCCGACGTTCTGCGTCGCGCGTACGACGCAACATCCGATATCTCCACCGACGACGCGGGCCTCGTCGAGCGCATCGGCGAGACGGTGCACTCCATCGTCGGCGATGCCCTCGCGTTCAAGATCACCACTCCACACGACCTGCTACTGGCCGAGGCCCTGACGAGAGGCGAGTCATGAGAGTCGGCATCGGTACCGACGTGCATCCCATCGCCCCCGGTCGGCCCTGTTGGCTGGCCGGTTTGCTCTTCGAGGGCGCGGACGGACTCGACGGGCATTCCGACGGCGACGTCGCCTCGCACGCCCTGTGCGATGCGCTGCTGTCCGCGGCGGGACTGGGCGATCTCGGATCGGTGTTCGGGACCGGTCGTCCGGAATGGGACGGTGTCAGTGGCGCCGCCATGTTGACCGAGGTCAAGCGGCTGCTCGACGCGGACGGTTTCGCGATCGGCAACGCGGCGGTGCAGATCATCGGCAATCGGCCCAAGATCGGACCTCGCCGCGTCGAGGCTCAGGAAGTTCTTTCGCGGGTGCTCGGTGCGCCGGTATCGGTGTCCGCGACCACCACCGACGGGCTGGGGCTGACAGGTCGGGGTGAAGGAATCGCGGCCATCGCGACCGCACTTGTCATGACGAGGTAAAACCACCGGTAGCATTGCTGGTCGTGACCCTTCACCTACACGACACCGAGACGAGGGCCCTGCGGGAATTCACCCCCTTGGTCCCTGGCCATGTATCGGTGTACCTGTGTGGGGCGACGGTGCAGGGTGAACCGCATATCGGCCACGTGCGCAGCGGCGTTGCGTTCGACGTTCTGCGTCGCTGGCTGCTGGCGCACGACTACGACGTCGCCTTCGTGCGCAACGTCACCGATATCGACGACAAGATTCTGAACAAGGCGCGTGACGCGGGCCGTCCGTGGTGGGAGTGGGCCGCCACCTACGAGCGTTCGTTCACCTGGGCCTACGACCGGCTCGGGGTGCTGCCGCCGTCGGCGGAGCCGCGCGCGACCGGGCACATCACCCAGATGGTGCAGATGATCGAGCGCCTGATCGAGCGCGGCCACGCCTACGCCGATTCGTGCGGTGACGTCTACTTCGACGTGCAGAGCTTCCCGAGCTACGGCGCACTCTCCGGGCACAAGCTCGACGACGTGCACCAGGGCGAGAGCGTCGCCGAGGGCAAGCGTGATCCCCGCGACTTCACGCTGTGGAAGGGTGCCAAGCCCGGCGAGCCGTCGTGGCCGACGCCGTGGGGCCCGGGCCGTCCGGGCTGGCACCTCGAATGCTCGGCGATGGCCGAGAACTACCTCGGCTCGGAGTTCGACATCCATTGCGGCGGCCTCGATCTGGTGTTCCCGCATCACGAGAACGAGCGGGCGCAGTCCATGGCGGCCGGTGACGGCTTCTCGCAGTACTGGCTGCACAACGGGTGGGTGACGATGGGCGGGGAGAAGATGTCGAAGTCTCTCGGCAACGTTCTCTCGGTACCGAACGTGCTCAAAAAGGTTCGGCCGCAAGAGCTTCGGTTCTACCTCGGTGGTGCGCACTATCGGTCGATGCTCGAGTACTCCGACACCGCTCTCGAAACTGCAGCCGTGACGTATCGGGGCATCGAAGGGTTCGTCCGACGAGCCGTCGAACGTGCCGGTGAGGTACCGATGGGCAAGTGGACCGCCGGGTTCGCCGGCGCC
Source organism: Rhodococcus sp. 06-462-5 (assembly GCF_002258315.1). Taxonomy (GTDB): domain Bacteria; phylum Actinomycetota; class Actinomycetes; order Mycobacteriales; family Mycobacteriaceae; genus Rhodococcoides. Next base: position 17,181 of record NZ_NOYD01000041.1, read on the forward strand.
CTCGACGACGACCTCGGAGTTCCCAAGGCGTTGGCCGAGATTCACGCCACTGTCACACTCGGCAACACCGCGCTCGAGTCCGGTGACCTACCGGCAGCGGTGGAGTACGCAGGCAGCGTGCGGGCGATGCTCGACATCCTCGGTGTCGACCCGCTCGATCCGCATTGGAGCAGAGACAGTGGTTCCGACGCAGCCGCTCTCGGCGCGCTCGGTGTGTTGGTCGAGGCGGAGCTGGAGCGTCGAGCAACGGCGAAGGCGACCAAGGACTGGGCCGCCGCAGACGACATACGCGATCGACTTGCGAAGGCCGGAGTCGACGTGACAGATACACCCAACGGGCCCGAATGGTCGCTGGGTACGAGCAAGACCGACGAAGCAGGTTTGTGATGGCAGGCAATTCGAGTAGGCGCGGCGCGATCCGCAAGGACGGCACCAAGAAGGGGCAGGTCGCCGGTTCCGGAGGCAAGCGTCGCAAGGGCCTCGAGGGCCGTGGCGCGACGCCTCCCGCCTCCGAGCGCACCAAGCATCCCGCAGCGCGTCGGGCCAAGCTCGCCGAGAAGTCCGCGCAGAATCGCGGCGGCAGCACCGGTGGCCGCGCGGGTGGACGACCGGCAGGACGCAAGGCCGAGGACGGTCCCGAGGTGGTACTCGGTCGCAACCCGGTGGTCGAGTGCCTGCGCGCAGGCGTGCCCGCCACCGCGCTGTGGGTTGCCGTCGGTACCGACAGCGACGATCGACTCAAGGAAGCCGTGCAGCGCGCAGGCGATGCGCGGATCTCCATCCTCGAAGTTCCCCGTTCGGATCTGGACAAGCTCAGCGCCAACGGACTGCACCAGGGCCTGGCCCTGCAGGTGCCGCCGTACCGCTACGCGCACCCCGACGATCTGATCTCGAACGCGCGCACACACCAGGAACCCGCGCTGCTCGTGGCGCTCGACAACATCACCGACCCGCGCAACCTCGGTGCCGTCGTGCGATCGGTGGCTGCGTTCGGTGGCCACGGCGTCGTGATCCCGCAGCGGCGCAGCGCGAGCGTGTCGGCAGTGGCATGGCGAACCAGTGCCGGTGCCGCAGCTCGCCTGCCCATCGCGCGAGCAGTGAATCTGACTCGTACGCTCAAGGATTGGCAGTCCAAGGGCGTCACCGTCGTCGGTCTCGATGCCGGCGGCGACACCGATCTCGACACGTTCGACGGTAAGGGCCCGGTCGTCATCGTCGTCGGTTCCGAGGGGAAGGGCCTGTCGCGTCTGGTCAGTGAGACCTGCGATCACATCCTGTCGATCCCGATGGCAGGGCCGGTGGAATCACTCAACGCATCCGTCGCCGCAGGCGTCGTGCTGGCCGACATCGCGCGCCAGCGTCGCGGGTAGGCACAAACAGCGGGCCCGGAAACGTATCTGCGTTCCGGGCCAACTCCTGGTCGTACCAGATTGACCTGAGTCGGGCCTCTTCGCTATCTGAGGCGCGGCTTTGTGTCCATATCGGAGTGTCACGTGAGGTAGACCAACGCTTGCTCGCCACCTCGGCACTCGACGGGGTAGTAGCCGCTGCAGTACATGTCGTAAGGTCGTTTCGTCACCGGGCTTATGGCTGAGATCGTCATCTGGCGAGGCTGACCATCCACTTCTAATGGAGCTCCTCCAGCGTCCAGATATGCGTCTCGGACCGCATTCGCGAATTCGCAACTCGTCCTTGGAGCACTTCCGTAGTTTTCGTCGCGACCGAGTTCGGCACCGGTTACAGCCGTTGCGTATGCGCCGGGCTGGTTCGAGCAGACCTTCGAGTTGATGGGTAGCTGGAAGCTCGCTGGCACGTACGCGGGTGGATGCATGAGGAAGTTCGTACTTGTTGTCGGTGCGGTGTCTTCCTTGATCTGCTCGAACAGGTACATGCATCCTGCGGTCGTGCCGATCGCCAGGACATCGAGGCCGATTGAGGCAGGTGCGGCCGGCGTCACCTTGGTTGCCACTGAAATGATCCGGATCACGACCCCAGTTAGCGAACATGCCGCGTCGACAACTATGTCGGCCTCTTCCTCCTTGCATGCTGTTGCCGTCGAAATACACGCAAGGACAAGCATGGAAGAGACAAAGCGGCGTAGTCGGAGAGAAGCGATTGATCTTGTCATTGCGATCTCCTACGGACTCGGACGAGGCAAGTGTCACGTCGACACCTGAGTCGAGTATGTGTTCCGTCGAAATACGTTGCAACAGAACGGGTTGAGTAGCACGCAAGTCGACTCCCGGCGACCGATCGGGGACGTTTCGGTTGCCCTCCGCGTACCGATCGGGTCGCGTTATGTATGTTTATCGCGACCCGACCGGGTTCAGTAAGTTCGTGGGGGCGGCGATGAAGAGTACATTTGTTGGGGAACTGGATGGCCTGAGTGACCGGGCGAAGGGCGAGCGGCGAAAGCATGTCGCTCGACTCGCGAACTGGATGATGGCTGACTCGGACAACGTAGTCCCACGACCACTCGCGAGGGTCCCAGGCGAGGTAGTGAGTCAGACGACGCTGAAGAAATACTTCTCGCGTCAACGAACTTACGGTGACCCGTGGGGTGGTTTGTGTCATGCGGTTCATGAGCATCTAAGTGAAAACTTGCCGGACGCCGATCCGCCGCTGATGGTGGTTGCATATGCCGAGGCCTACAGAAAAAATCGCGAAGCTCGTGGTGCTGCAGCCTCTCGAGTTGCGCACCCTTCTTACCGCCAAGACCAGTTCTTGTCCTGGACGCAGGCAGAGTTACTGAAAGCCGTTGATGCAAAGGAGCTCGGACTTGCGGTGGCAGCCGCTAGGTTTGTAGTTGGGAAGCATTTTGCAGCCATGAAGATTCCCGGAGCTTCGGCTTTTGGCACCGCCGAACACAAGGATGAACGTACAGCCAGCCAGAAGGCCCTCGGTTCTGCCAACGAGATCATCGACATGGCAGAATCGATCCTTGACCGCGTATCTGCTCGGGATGCGAACCCGACAGACCTGATCTTGAAAGACTGCGTTCACATCTTCGAGTCCGCGGCGGATGCCAGAAGGCTGCGGTCCCGCGATCCGGAACGTGAGCAGTCGGAACTCTATGAGCTGGTGAGACTTCGCAGAGCTGAGCTCAAGTTGACTAAGCGGGTGCGGACTGCCGTCGATTTGATCTTTGCTCGATATCACTGCAACGCAGTCGACGCTTTGCTTCGCAATCGCGCACTTGAGGTTGCGGCGGTTGACAAGTTATTCACCGAACTGAATACGCTAGTTCACGGTAGCGGCGGTGCCGCACATAGAAAAGAGTTGAAGACCGATGCCCTACTTGCCGCCGTAGCCCGTGTCGCCTCTTATTCGGTATCCTACCCCGAGTATTTTCAAATATTGCAGCAATGCGCAGAAAAGGCGGAAAAGCTGCTTCCTTCAAGGAGGACTGAGAATCACGAAATTAGAACGCTCCTGAATCAAGCGGGGCTCCTTGGAGATCGAATCGAAGTCCCGACACCTACTCAATTGCTGCAGCTTGCGCGGTTCCGCGGTGTAGGAGAGTTGCTTCTCGCGCGAGCATTGGTTCGTATTGGCACCGCACAGACAATTATTGAAGGTTTAGATAAGTATCTTGGCGAAAACCTGGCAAACCCATCGCCGGTTCGCGCGAAAATTCTGCAGCGCGCAGTTGTGTATTATGAGCGATCCTCCGCTTGGTTGCGGCAAGCTGGTGCGGCAGGTGAAATAAAGAAAGCTGCTATATCCGAATGCTCTTCCCTGAAAATCTCTCTGCGGGAAATGGACCGCGAAGAACACCCGCTCGGGCCGGATTCAAAAAAGGCAGACGAGCTAGTGCGCAAGATTCACGACCAGATCGACATCATAATTGCCGATTCAATAATTCGTACCGACTTCACGCAACCGCTAGGGTTTGGTTCCTATCGTGTTGCTGTGGAATTGAAGTGGACTTTAATGCAAGTACTTCGGGTGCTCGATGAACCGTTCACGGCGTCACTACGTACAGATATGCCGCCGATCGATTTTGAATCATCGGTGAACCGGAACATGTATGACCGATAACTTCAAGCGGGCCCAAGGTGGTCGACACGCTATAGCAAGCGAAAGCTTCTGAATGCGGTGATGAACTGCAGTTCCGATTACGAGATGGCTGGGTAGTTTGCAATTTTCGAGGGCAGTGAAGACATGGGTTTTATTCTAAAGCGATGATCGGGTCTGCTACGGCCCCTGCTTGGAATCAGCCCACAGTCCGAAACCGCACCCGAGTGCCGGGGGTCAACTGTGCGGCGAAGGACACGTCCGCTGCGGTGACGACGGCGATCACCGGATAACCGCCTGTCACGGGATGGTCGGCGAGAAACAGCACAGGCTTGCCCGACGGCGGAACCTGTAGCGACCCGAGAACCATTCCTTCGCTGGCCAATTCGTCGTCTCTCCTGCGGCGCAAGGGTTCGGCACCGTCGAGCCTGATCCCGACGCGATCGGTGTCCGGTGTGACCGTCCACGGCTGCTGCACCAGAGTCGACAAGGCTTGCTCGGTGAACCAGTCATCACGCGGCCCGAACTTCACGTGCAATGTCTCTTGGGGCGATGGCGGCGGCAGGAAATCTGCAGCCGGCCATTCGGCACTGCCGTTGCCGACGTTCAGAACATCACCGGCGGAGAGAGGGGCCGGGCCGATGCCCGACATCGTGTCCGTCGAGCGACTGCCCAGAACGACCGGCACGTCGATCCCGCCTCGTACGGCGAGGTAACTGCGCAGACCGCATGTCGGCGTTGCCAGTTCCAGTTCCTGCCCGGCTCGGACCACGAGCGTCGAATACAGTCCTTGCTCCGTGCCGTCCACACGGCAGATCACCTGCGCCCCGGCGACGGCCACGAGTGCGTCGTACTCGGCGCGTAGCTTCAGGCCACCGAAGGTCACTTCCAGCGTGGCGGCGTCGGAAATGTTGCCCACCAATCGGTTCGCGGCATCGTGCGAGAGCCGGTCCGCGGCACCCGAGCGTCCGACGCCGATCGACGAATGTCCTGGCCGACCGCGATCCTGGACGGTACACAGCGGTCCCGTCTGCAGAACGGAGAGGGCTCTCATGCCTGCTCGAATCGGACGGTGGTGCCGGGCCGCAGCAGCGCGGGTGGATCGCGGTCGAGATCCCACAATCGAGCGTCTGTTCGTCCGATCAGTTGCCACCCGCCGGGGGAGGCGCGCGGATAGATGCCCGAGAACTCACCCGCCAGCCCCACCGAACCGGCTGGAACGCTGGTGCGCGGCGACGTGCGCCGCGGAACGTGCAGCCTCTCGTCGGTACCGACGAGATAGCCGAATCCTGGTGCGAAGCCGCCGAACGCGACGGTCCACGTCTGATCGAGATGTGCCGCAACGACTTCCGTGGTGGACAGGCCGGTGAGTCGAGCTACGTCGTCGAGGTCGTCGCCGTCGTAGACCACCGGGATCGTCACGGTATCGGATCGATCGTGGTCTGTCGTGACTGCGGGTTCGGTGGCCGCGATCCAGTCCAGAACCGGCTGCTTCGGCCCATCGAACGTCACCAGGACCGTGCGTGCGGCAGGTACCAGATCGACGACGGCAGCGAGTGGGTCGGCCGTCAGAGAGCGGTAGTATGCCATCGTCTCGTCCAGCTCGTCGAACTCGACGAGTACTGCATTCTCGCCCGCCGGGACAGTGCGCATCAGACGAAGGCTGCGACGTCGATACCGTTGCCGCGCAGCAGTTCCGACACGGCTGTTGCCATCGCGACCGCGCCGGGGGAGTCGCCGTGCAGGCAGATCGACTCGGCCTGTACACCGATCGTGGTGCCGTCGACCGCCAGGGTGGTGCCGTCGGTGATCATGGTCAGCACGCGCTGGGCGACGGCGTCGGGATCGGACAGTACGGCACCGGGCTCCGAGCGAGACACCAGCGTCCCGTGCGGGGTGTAGGCGCGGTCGGCGAAAGCCTCTGCGACAGTGCGGAGTCCGGCTCGTTCGGCCTCCTGGAGGAAAATCGAGCCGGGCAGGCCGAGCACCGGCAACGTCGCGTCGTAGGCGAGGACGGCGTCGACCACGGCCTTGGCCTGCTCGCGGTGGTGCACGATCGCGTTGTACAGCGCGCCGTGCGGTTTGACGTAGGCGACGGCCGAACCGGACACTCGAGCGAGGCCGTCGAGTGCGCCCATCTGATAGATCACGTCGGCGGTGAGGTCGGCGGGGGAGACGTCGAGAAAGCGCCGGCCGAATCCGGCGAGGTCGTGATAGCCCACCTGCGCTCCGATTCGTACCGCCGCTGTCGCGGCCGAGCGGCACGTGCGCAGCAGAGTGGTCGGATCGCCGGCGTGGAAGCCGCATGCAACGTTGGCGCTCGAGACCACGGCGAGCATGGCGTCGTCGTCGCCGAGGGTCCATGCGCCGTAGCTTTCGCCGAGATCGGCGTTCAGATCGATCGACACCTTCGACATCCTAGGCGGCGACGAGTCGTCCGGAATTGGCCTTGCGGGTTCCGCCGATCGCGCGGCACACGAGGTAGATGACGAAGGAGATGGTGGTGACGAACGTCGAGACCGGAAGGCCGGGAGCGAGGGAGAGCAGGATGCCTCCGACGGCCGCGATCTCGGCGAACAGGATGGACAGCAGCGTCGCCTTGAGCGGGCTCGCGGTCACCCGCGCAGCGGCCGCGGCCGGGGTGATGAGCAGCGAGAGGACCAGCAGTGCGCCGACGATCTGCACACCCAGCGCACACGCGACGCCGACGAGAACGGCGAACACCACCGAGAGTGCGCGGACTGGAACGCCGCGGGCCAGCGCCACCTCGGGGTCGGTGCTGGCGAACAGCAGCGGACGGTAGACCACGGTGAGCACGATCAGCACCAATACGGCGCACACCAGTAGTAGCTGGATCCCGCTCTGCCCGACGCCGACGATCTGGCCGATGAGCAGCGAGAAGCTGGTGCCGGTTCGGCCGGGGTAGAGCCAGATGAACAGCACCGACAGGCCGAGGCCGAAGGACATGATGACGCCGATGACGGAGTCTCGGTCGCGGGCCTTGCTGCCGAGCAGAGCGAACATCACTGCGGCGACCACGGATCCGACGATGGCTCCGAGGCCGACGGTGATGCCCACGAGCAGTGCGGCGGAGGCACCGGTGAGCGAGAGCTCGCTCGATCCGTGCACGGCGAAGGCCCATTGGCGGCTGACGATCAGCGGGCCGAGGGCGCCTGCGAGCAATCCGAGGATCGCGGCGGCGAGCAGGGCCTGCTGGACGAAGTCGTAGGTCAGGAGATTTGCGGTGGTGTCGAAGTCGAGCATCTTCGAGAATGCGTCGAGAACCTTCTCGTTCATGCCTTGTCTTCTCTGTCGTGCGGCACGGGTGGGTGGTGGGCGCCTGCCGAGCCGAGCGCGTCGATCGAGTCGCCGGTGCCGACGACGATGAGCCGGCCGCGAACCTTCAGCACCTCGACCTCGGTGCCGTAGAGCTCGGAGAGCACCTCGGTGGTCATGACGTCCTCGGGCGTTCCGATACGGAACCGGCCGTCGACGATGTAGACGATGCGGTCGACGAGCGGCAGGATCGGGTTGATCTCGTGGGTCACGAACAGCACCGCTGTGTCGTGCTCCCGTCGTCGGCGATCGATGAGGCTCGAGACCAGAGACTGGTTGGCGAGATCGAGGCTGAGCAGGGGCTCGTCGCACAGAAGAACCGACGGATCGCCGACGAGTGCCTGGGCGATGCGCAGTCGCTGCTGCTCACCGCCGGACATCGAGCCGACGGGAGCACCCGCGAAGGAGTTGGCGTCGACCTGATCGATCGCGCGCTGCACCGTCTCCTTGCGCTGCCGCATGCCGCGCAGGCCCATGCCCCATTTGTGGCCGTCCCAGCCGAGGCCGACGAGATCGCGTCCGCGCAGGGGGAGATCGTCGTCGATGTTGCGTTGCTGGGGGACGTAGCCGACGCCCGACTGGCCGCGACGGACGGGATTGCCGTCGATCGCGGCCGTGCCGGACGTGAGGTGATTCTGGCCGAGCAACACCTTGAGCAGAGACGTCTTGCCCGACCCGTTGGGGCCGAGAACGGCAACGAACTCGCCCTTCTCGACCGTCAGGTCCAGGTTCTGCCACAGCGTGCGCTCGCCGAACGCCAGTCCGGCATCGCGCAGTTCTACAGCAGGCATGTACTACAGCTTTCCATCAGCCGGTCCGAGATCAGGAGTCGGATCGGCTCAAGGGGCGGTTGCGAGGGCGGCCTGCAGATCCGTCGCTGCCTTGGTCTGCCACTCGATGTACGTCATCCCGGCGGGCAGGGTCTCGGTGACCTCGACGACGGGGATGCCCGCGGCCTCGCTGGTGGAGCGAATGTCCTGTGTGACTGCATCTTCGGTCTGGATGTTGTAGATCAATGCGCGGACGGACTTCGAGGTGAACAGATCACGCGTCGCGGCGATCGATGCCGGAGACGGGTCGTTGCCCTCTTCGATGGAGTCCTTGAAGTCCTCGGGGGTGCGATCGTCGAGTTCGGATTCCTCGATGAGGTAGTGCGCGATCGGCTCGGTCTGCGCCACCGGTGCGTCGGGGTGATCGGCGGCGATCTTCGCTGTCACGTCGGTGATGCCGTGGACCTGCTCGTGGAAGGTCTCGGCGTTGGCGGTGTACTGCGCGGCGTTGTCGGGATCGAGCTGACCGAGCTTGTCGGCGATCTCCTCGGCGGTGTGCGCGGCGACCTCGGCGTTGTACCAGACGTGTTCGTTGACCTCGCCGTGCGAATGGCCGTGATCGTCCGTTGCCTCGGCTTCCGGCGTCGCTTCGCCGGAGGTGGACTCGGAGTCGTGATCGTGGCTGTCGTCGAGCAGGGTGTAGGCGTCGACCGACGGCACGTCCTTGCCCTCGGAGCCGAGGATGTCCTCGATGAACTGGTCGTAGCCGCCCCCGTTGTAGACCACGAGCGACGCCTCGGCGACGGCAGCGGCGTCGGCCGGGCTCGCCTCGTACGAGTGCGGGTCAGCAGAGGGATCGGAGATGAGCGAGGTCACTGTGGCCAGGTCGCCTGCCACTGCCTCGGCGACGCTTCCCCACACGTTGGTAGACGCGACGATCGTGATCGGTCCGTCGACGGGGGTGGCCGGGGCAGATTCGGTGCTCGTGGGTTCGCCGGAGCTGCATGCGCTCAGGGCCAGGGCTGCCGCGCAGGTCAGGCCGAGCATGGCCGTGGTCTTGGCCCGGGACGCGCGAGGAATGGACGACATCGATGTACTCCTGTTGAGCAGAACTTGACGCTAATGGAAACCGTTACCGTTGTACTCTAGCGCGCGGCGGGGCGGTCCATCGAATCGGACGATCGAGACCTCGACTTTCTCTACGGTGCGTTGTGGGACTAACGTCCCGGTTATGGCCAGGTCAAGCGAACCGCGACGTCAAGCGACGTTGGCGTCGATCGCAGCCGAGCTGAAGGTATCGCGCACCACCGTCTCGAACGCCTACAACCGACCCGATCAGCTCTCTCCCGAGCTGCGCGAACGTGTCCTCCAGGCCGCCAAGCGCCGCGGATACGCAGGCCCCGACCCCGTGGCGCGGTCGCTGCGCACCCGCAAGGCCGGCGCCATCGGACTGCTCCTCACCGAAGCTCTCAGCTACTCCTTCCGTGACCCCGCCGCCATGAGCTTCCTCGCCGGACTCGCCGAATCCTGCGAGGCCGCAGGGCAAGGTCTACTGCTCATTCCCGCCGGTGCCGAGCGCGACGACGTGCAGGCCGCGGCCGTCGTGCAACAAGCAGGAGTCGACGGATTCGTCGTCTACTCCGTCGCCGACGACGACCCCTACCTCGCTGCCGTTCGCGAACGCCACCTCCCGATCGTCGTCTGCGATCAGCCTCGCAACATCCCAGAAGCCGCCCTTGTCGCGATCGACGACCGCGGTGCCATGAAAATGCTTGCTGCACATCTGATCTCGCAAGGGCACGAGCACCTCGCCGTCCTGTGCATGCGACTCGGACGCGACCGCCGCGATGGCGTCGTACCCCCGGGACGGTTGGCGGACAGTCACTTTCACGTGCAGCGCGAACGTATCGCCGGAGTCCAAGCCGCCATGATCGACGCCGGACTCGACCCCGACACCCTCACTGTCGTCGAACGCTTCGACCACACCGTTCGCTCCGGGCACTCCGCGGCCGCCCAAGCGCTCCAGGCCAACCGTGAGACCACCGCCCTGCTGTGCACCACCGACGTCATCGCCCTCGGCGCACTGAACTTCGCCCGAGTCTCCGGAATCGATGTGCCGAGCCAACTTTCGGTCACCGGATTCGACGGCATCTCCGACGCCATCCGCGAGAACCTCACCACCGTGCGCCAGGACGCCGAAGAAAAAGGCCGTCGCGCGGGCAAACTGGTGCTCTCGTCCTCGCACTCGGGCATCGTCGCCGCCGAAACCCTGCCGACCGAACTCTTCCGCGGCCGAACCGCAGGACCGCCGCCGAAACAGCCGCCCGCTATCGCCTGAGCTGCCGTCGCCCGCCGCCGCCGCTCGCCCGCCTTCAGCCCGCCCCCTGTTCGCGTCAATGGACCATTGCACGGCTCAGACGTATGCGATGTGCCATTCACGCAGCAGACCCCGGTGGGTGAATGGACCATTGCACGGGTCAGACGTATGCAATGGTCCATTGACGCGGAGCGGGGGTGGGGTGAGCCCTAGGCGCTGAGCAACCTCGCGCAGCGCAGCAGACCCAGGTGACTGTAGGCCTGCGGAT
>NZ_NOYD01000004.1 GCF_002258315.1 Rhodococcus sp. 06-462-5
AGCATGCGGTCGGCGATCGGATCGTCGCAGACCTTGCCGGTGTTGCGGTGCGAGACGCGGGTGGCGAGTTCCTGGAAGGTCACGTAGGCGACCGAGTGCAGCAGACCGACCTGCGAACCGGCGGGCGAGACGTAGCCGTTGGTCATGTGGATCATGCGGGCTTCTTCGAGGGCGACGGGATCGACGCCGCGGGTGACGACGAGGTAGTCGCGCATGACGATGCCGTGCCGGTTCTCCTCGGCGGTCCACCGGCCGACCCAGGTTCCCCACGCACCGTCCCGGGAGAAGTTCTCGGCGATCTCACGGTGGTAGGACGGCAGGTTGTCCTCGGTGAGCAGGTTGGTGATCATCGCGGCCTGTGCGACGTCGGAGAGCTTGGACTGCTCCGGGTCGTAGTCCTGGCCGCCGAGAGCGGCGAAGTTGCGGCCTTCGTCCCACGGAACGTAGTCGTGAGGGTGCCACTCCCGCGCCATCGAGATGTGACGGTTCACATTGTCCTCGGCAGTGGGCACCAGCTCTTGCAGAAGCTCGAGCTGTGTCAGATCCCT
>NZ_NOYD01000040.1 GCF_002258315.1 Rhodococcus sp. 06-462-5
CATACGTCTGACCCGTGCAATGGTCCATTCACCCACCGGGGTCTGCTGCGTGAATGGCACATCGCATACGTCTGAGCCGTGCAATGGTCCATTGACGCGGAGCGGGGGTGGGGTGAGCCCTAGGCGCTGAGCAACCTCGCGCAGCGCAGCAGACCCAGGTGACTGTAGGCCTGCGGATGGTTGCCGAGTGATCGTTCGGCGATGGGGTCGTATTCCTCACTGAGCAGTCCGGTCGGGCCTGCGGCGCTGACGAGTTGGGCGAACAGTGCTTCGGCTTCGGCGCGTTGTCCGACCAGGAGATATGCCTCGACGAGCCAGGCGGCGCAGAGGTGGAAGCCACCTTCGCCGCCGGGGAGTCCGTCGTCGTGGCGGTATCGGTACACGGTCGACCCGCTGCGCAGTTCGGCTTCGGTGGCGGTGACGGTGGCCGCGAAGCGTGGGTCGGCCGGGTCGATCAGTCCGGACAGTCCGATGAACAGCGTCGCGGCGTCGAGGTCGGTGCCGTCGTACGCGGCGGTGAAGGACTGTACTTCCTCGTTCCAGCCGTTGGCGAGTACTTCCTCGCGGATGGTCTCGCGTAGAGGTGCCCAGCCGGGTTCTGTTGTCCGACCGAACGTTTCGGCGAGTCGGATGGCGCGATCGACGGTGATCCAGCCCATCACCTTGGAATAGACGTGGTGACGGGGGTTGTCGCGGATCTCCCAGATGCCATGGTCGGGTTCGAACCAGCGACGCTCGACGGCTTCGACCATGGCACGGACGAGTTCCCAATCGTCGTCGGAGAGGCCGTGGTCCGATCCTGCGGCCTTGCGGGCATGGGCGAGAGCGGACACCAGTTCGACGATGGGGCCGAACACGTCCAGCTGAACCTGTTGGTTGGCAGCATTTCCCACGCGCACCGGACGCGAACCGGCGTAGCCCGGCAGCTCGTCGATGACAGCCTCGGGTGGGAGGCCGAGACCCCAGATCGTGTAGAGCGGGTGCAGACGCTCCGGACCGGAGACCGACTCGAGCACACCGTGGATCCAGGAAAGGTAGTTCTCGGCCTCCGCCATCGATCCGACGTCGACCAGCGCGGCTGCGGTGAGTGCGGCGTCGCGCAGCCAGCAGTAGCGGTAGTCCCAGTTACGCACTCCACCAATATCTTCGGGTAGTGAGGTGGTTGCGGCCGCCATGATCGAGCCGGACTCGGCGTGCACCAGGCCGCGCAGGGTCAGTGCCGATCGCTTCATCAGATCGCGCTTGAGCGGCGGCAGATCCAGGCCGTCGGCCCAGTCCTTCCAGTACACCTCCGACGCGCGGCGACGCTCCACCTCGTCCCACGGGTGTTCACTCAGATCGTCTGTGCCCAAACGTAATTCGAGAACGATCGGTCCGTTGGACGGATCGACCTCGGCGTGTGCCGTCTGTTGAGATCCATCGGAGACGATGTTCCAGGTGACGCCGGGACTGCGCAGCACCATCGGATCTGCCGTACCGAGAACGCGCAGACCGTCGACATCGGGTTCGAGTGAGGCCCACGCCTTTCCGAATTCCGGACGCGGCGCGAACGTGACCACCGCGGTGGCCTTGCCGGTGATGACTCGCGTCAGCGCGGTCTGGCCCTGGCCGATGTCGTGCGGCAGGTAATCGGTGACCTGCAAGCTCGCCCACTTGGTCTGCACTGTCATCGTGCCGTCCACGTACTGCTGACTCAGCGGGAGCGACGCGCGGGTGGGTCCGACGCTGAAGTGGCCGGCCTGATCGCCGCCGAGCAGGTGCGCGAACACTGCTGCGGAGTCGGGTTCGGGGTGACACAGCCAGGTGACGTCGGCGTCGGGGGTCAGCAGCGCAACGGCGTTGGGGCTGGCCAACATCGTCAGTCGCTCGATCCGCGGGGCGTCGGCTCCCGACAGCCACTGCCGCCGCTCTTCCAGCAGAAATGCCAGGGCGAGCGCGACCTGCTCGGTGCTGTCGATGCGGAACTCCGCGAGGGTGTCTCCCGGCCCGATCTTGACGCCGATGTCCGGCCCGTGCAGGTGTCCGAACGCCTTCTCGTCGGTGACGTCGTCGCCGAAAAACACTGCGGCAGTGGCGGCTTCCTGGTGGCGGAGGATATCGAGTGCGACGCCCTTGTCGGTGACGATGACAGCCAGCTCGATGACGGACTTGCCCTCGGTGACCTGAACCCCGTCCCGCGCAGCTGCGCCGGATCGCACGGCTGCGAGCGCTTCGTCACCGGCGGCGGTCTCGGCGTTGCGGACGTGCAGCGCCACGCTGGCCGGCTTGGTCTCGATGCTCACGCCGGGATGGGCGTCGGCGATGGCCTGTAGCTCGCCGGTGATGACGGTGAGGAGCTTCTTGGCGTCGTCGTCGATGGCGTTGACGAACCCGGCGTCGAACTCGCTGCCGTGGCTGCCCACCAGCTGCACCTCGGACGGCAGGCGGGAGAGAATCGCGAGATCGCGGAGGGCACGTCCGGAAATGACGGCAGCGTTGGTTCCGGCCAAGGAAGCGAGCCCGCGCATGGCGCTGACCGACTCGGGGTGCGGGAAGGCCTTCTGCGGGTCGGAGACGATCGGCGCCATGGTGCCGTCGTAATCGGACGCGACGAGCAGACGCGGAGTCCGAGCTACTCCAACGAGTGCGCGGCGAAGTTCGAGCGGCAATTCGAGAGCAGTCACCCGTCGAATCTAGGCGATGAACCCCGCCTCGGCGTACCTGGCTTTGTGCACCCGGTGTATCACTGCTGGTCGGGCACCAGACCGGGCGACGGCGTCACACCCGAGGCCGCCGACATCGATGCTGCAGACTTGGTGACGATGGCCAACATGGCTCGCTGCGCGGACTCGGCGTCACCGGATTGGATCGACGAGGCGACCACCCCGTGCAGACGAATTGCCTCCGGGTCGGCCTGCCTCGACATCAGGGCATGGCGGGTACGTCCGGCGAGCACCTCGACCACGATGTCGGACATCGATCGCAACATCGGATTGCCCGACGCCGCGAGCAACGTGCGATGAAAGTTGCAGTCGTGTTCGAGGTAGGCGTCGGAGTCGGCTGCTCTCGACGTCGACGACATTCCGATGACGGCGGCCGTCAACGCCCCGCATTGCTCGGGCGTCGCTCGGTGAGCTGCCAGCTTGGCTGCCAAAGGCTCGATGCCCGAACGTAATTCGCTGAGCAGTAGCAACTGTTCGGCACGGGCAGGCCCGGCCAGCTGCCAGCGGATCACCACCGGGTCGAGCGAGTTCCAGTTCTGCGAGCCCTGCACGGTGATTCCGACACGACGACGCACCGTGAGCAACCCCAGCGACTCGAGAACGCGCACGACCTCCCGCACGACCGTCCGCGACACGGTGAACCGCACGGCGACGTCGTCTGCCGAGATTCGGGTCCCGCTCGGAATCGCGCCGCTGACGATGTCGCGCCCGAGCTCGTCGAGCACCGAATCGTGCAGTTGGCGGAAGTCGTTGGTCTCGCTCATGTCCGGTCGATCGTCCCACGGGTTGCCCGGTTTCTCGCGTCTGTCCGATCCAGGCGGGCGCGATGGAGCAGTATCGAGGGATGGCATCGCAGACGACAGGCAGAGCGCATCATCCGGTTCTCGTGGTGATGGGAGTGTCCGGATCGGGCAAGTCCACGGTGGCGGGCATCCTCGCCGGGGCGCTGAAATGGGACCTCCAGGAGGGCGACGACCTGCACCCGGACGCCAACGTGGCCAAGATGGCGTCGGGGCAGCCGCTGACCGACGAGGACAGGTGGCCGTGGCTCGACGTGATCGCGGAATGGATCACCGACCACACCACCACGGGCCGATCCGGGATCGTGACGTGCTCGGCGCTCAAGCGGACGTACCGAGACGTGCTGGCTGCTGGGTCGAGGGAGGGGGCGGAGGTGATCTTCGTGCATCTGGCCGGAACGAAGGATCGGATCAGCGGTCGCCTCAATGCACGGATGGATCACTTCATGCCGTCCTCGCTGCTCGACACGCAGATCTCGACCCTCGAGCCGCTGGGCGACGACGAGAACTCCATCGTCGTCGACATCGGCCCGCCCCCGACCAAGATCGCCGAGCGCATCCTGCTCGAACTCGAGAAGCGAGCAGGGATGTCGGAGAGTCACTGATCGAAAAATTCAAGCAAGCACGCTTGCTTTTAAGTACTACGAATAACCAAAAGAACTTGTAAAAGTACGACGAATGCGAGATAGTGAGCTTGTTCACTTTTCAGTGAGGAGACAGCTCATGGTGCGAGGCGCACCCGCCAGGCCGGTCCAACTTCCCGTCCCCAACGCAGACGTATGGGACTGGCAACTCGACGGACTGTGTCGCGGACTGGACTCGTCCGTGTTCTTCCATCCCGAAGGTGAACGAGGTCGCGCTCGCACCTCGCGCGAGAAGTCCGCGAAGCAGGTCTGCGGCCGCTGCCCGGTACTCGAACAATGCCGTCAGCACGCACTCGAGGCCAACGAGCCCTACGGCGTGTGGGGCGGAATGTCGGCACACGATCGCGCCGACTTCTACCGTGGAGCCATCCGAACCGCCTGATCCCGCCGAGGCATATGGGTGCGGTGGTAAATGCGCGAGCATGTGCCGAACGCGTTCGTAATTGTCAACGTGCACATGGCGATTCCGCGCGCCGCTGGCGAACGCGCGCGCGTTTGCGAAGACCGGTCCGACGCCTTCGAGCCCTGACCGTCGCAAGCTCGACCGAACTTGTCGGTGGCTTCGTGTTTCATGACGACCCATGAACAAGGTCCTGCGTGCGACGCTCGTCAGTGCGGTCGTCATCACCACCGTCATCGGAATTGCGTCGTTCGTGCTCAGCTTCGCCGCACTCTGGGATCTCGCCACGATGGCAGGCGTTCCGCGCTCACTGTCCTGGCTGTGGCCGGTGATCGTCGACGGCACCATTCTGCAGGCCACGATCTCCGTCATCGCACTGGCTCAATTCGAGGATCAACGCAGTGGCCGACGCTTCTTCTGGGGCGTGTTGATCACGGCAGCTCTGGTGAGTATCGGCGCAAATGCCATGCACGCCTTCATCTCCGACGCCGGCACACTGCATCCAGCCCTGTCGGCGGCCATTGCCACCGTCGCCCCGGTGAGCTTGTTGGCCGCAACCCACGGACTCGGCATCCTCGTTCGGGTACCGGCGGAACTGCCGAAGACCACCGGCGTCGCCGAAGAAGAACTTGCCGTCGAGGAGCCTGCGATCACGGTCCCGCGATCCGAACCCGTGACACCTGCGCCCGAACTCCCCACCTCCGAGACGCCGGCACCCGCGCCGATGAAGCGCGTCGAGCCGGTCCACACCGAGCCGGAGCGCATCAAGCCGGAGCACATTCAGCCGGTCCGTATCGAGCAACCCATGCCCGAACCGGCGGTGCGCACGATCGAACCTCTCGACGAGGTGGATCGCTGGATTCTCGACGAGGAACGGGTGGACGATCTCTATCCCGTCGACGCGCCGTGACACCCGGTGGCACCATCGAAGGATGAGTTCACATCTGCCGAGATCCGTCGTTCCCGAAAAGCCGAAGCCGGGCCAGGAATCGGTCTGGGATTACCCACGTCCACCAAAGCTGGAGTCCTCGAACCGTTCCCTCGTCGTTCGGCTCGGCGGCGAGGTGATCGCCCGCACCACCGCCGCGTACCGAGTGCTCGAGACGAGCCATCCACCGACCTGGTACATCTCCCCGGCGGATGTTGTTCCGGGTGCGCTGACGCCCTCGGACGCCCGCTCGACGCATTGCGAGTGGAAGGGTGCTGCCACGTATTGGGACGTGCACGGAGGCGACGCTGTGGCACCGGCCGCGGCGTGGAGTTACGAGAACCCGACGCCACGGTTCACCGACATCGCCGGCTACCTCGCCTTCTCGCCTAGCCGCGTCGAATGCGAGATCGACGGCGAAGCGGTTCGGCCCCAGGAAGGCGGGTTCTACGAGGGCTGGATCACCGACGACGTCGTCGGGCCGTTCAAGGGAATCCCCGGCTCCTACGGCTGGTGACGGCCTAACTGCTGGGCAGCTCTGCGCGGGTGATGATCTGAATCGAACTCGCCGCACCGGGGTCGCTGCCGGTCACCAGCACGTCTCCGGTGCGCGGATCGACGGCGACGGAATTGGCCTGCGTCACCGTCGGAACGTCGCCCATAATGCGAGGAGAAGCGGGATCGGACACGTCGACCACTCGCAGTAGGTTCGACGCTGTCAGCGTCACGAACAGCAGGCGGCGTTCGGGATCCACGGCGAGCCCGTACGGGTTGCCGGGCGCATCGATCGACGCGATCTGACGAATGCCCCCGGCCGCGTCGACCGATGCGAGAAGGACCGTGCCGCCGTCGGTGTCGGCGAAACCGGCAGTCGTCTCGTTCACCGTCACCGCGTGCGTGAGTTTGACGCCGATCGGAGCCTGCGCCACCTCCTGCTGCGTCGCACCGTCGTAGACCCACACGCCGTTGCCCTGGACGTCCGCGACGGCAGCGAACGTGCCGAGAGCCGCGACCCCACCGGGTTGGACGGGCCCGGGCGGTAGTTCCGACACCACCGCCCCGTCCCGCAGGAAGATCACGCCGCCGCCCATCTCGTTGGTGGCCACGATGGTGCCGTCGGAGGTCTGCACGGCATCGTGTGGTTGACGGCCGACCCCGGTGGCGGTCGACAAGATTGCGCCGTCGTCGAGTGAGATCTCGAGCAGCTCGTCGCTGCCTTCGAGCGGAACCAACACCGGGCCGTCGGGACCTGCGAGCGAGAGATGGCGCGGTGCACCCGTCGTCGCGACCATCTGCCGCACGGCACCCGTGGCCGCGTCGAACAGCACCACGCCGTCGGGCTCACGTACCCCGGCAGCGGCGATGCCGGACGTCCCAACCACGACGCCCTCGGGAGCGCCAGGAAGTGGAACGACGGTACCGATCGGGTCGGCCGAGTCCGGAGCCTGTGCGGGCTCGGCCGCCGGAGTCGTTGCTGGAGTTGCGGGTTCGGTGGGGGACTCGGCAGAAGAGCAGCCGGCCAGCAACAGGAACGCGGCCGCAACCGTCACCATGCGCGCCCGCATCATCGGCGGTACTGCTCGAAGTGCAGGGCATCGTCCAGCGGGCGGCGGGTGCGCCAACCGAGGCGTTCCAAATCGGGTACCTCCTGAAATGATTCGACCGGGCCGACGCACAGCCAGGCGATGGGGCGAACCGGTGCGGGGATGTCGAGCAGCTCGGTGAGGTACGCCTCGTCGTAGAACGAGACCCAGCCGACGCCGACGTTCTCGGCTATCGCTGCGAGCCAGAGGTTTTCGATGGCCAGTACGGCGGAGAACAGTCCGGTGTCGTCGACGGTGTCGCGGCCGAGGACGTGCCGTCCTCCACGGTTCGGATCGTACGTGACCACCACACCGGTTCCGCTCGTCTCGATTCCCTCGATACGGATGGGGTCGAACGTCTTTCGGCGTTCGGCATCGAGCTTGTCCGCGAAGTCCTGTCGGCAACCGGCCACGTGGGCGGCGAATGCGCTCAGAGTGTCGGGCTTGCGGACGACCACGAAGTCCCAGGGCTGGGTGTTGCCGACGCTCGGGGCCTGATGCGCCGCTCCGAGAATTCGGCGCAGAGTCTCGTCGTCGACGACGGTTCCGTCGAACTCGGCGCGGACGTCGCGGCGAGATCGAATGGCCGCGTACACCGACAGGGCTGCCTCGGTCATGATATCCGTTCTCCTGTAGCAATTTTCAGACGTTCGTCGAGCTCGGCGACGAGGGCGGGCAGTCGATCTGCCGAGGTGGGCCGGCCGAGGTGGAAACCCTGCGCCCGACCGCACCGTAGTTCACGCAACGCCGTCATCGTCACCTCGTCCTCGACGCCCTCTGCCGTCACCGACAATCCCAGCGTACGGGCGAGTTCGACGGTCGAGCGCACGATGGCGGCGTGCGCGGGATTGTCGGCCATGCCGCCGATGAACGCGCGATCGATCTTCAACTCCTGTACCGGCAACCGTTCGATGTAGGCGAGCGAGCTGTAGCCCGTGCCGTAGTCGTCGATGGCGACCTGCACACCCATCGCGTGCAGAATCGACAGCTTCTCGGTCGCGCCGACAGGGTCGGTCATCGCCGAGGTCTCGGTCACCTCTACCGTCAACCGCCCCGGAGGGCAGTCGAATTCGGTCAGCGCCGTGCACACCTGCTCGATCAAGGTGTCGTCGAACAGATTTCGGGTCGAGATGTTGACAGCGATGCTCAGGTCGAGCCCATCGGCCTTCCACTGCTTGCGTTGGGCGAGGGCATGGGTGAGGACGTAGCTCGTCAGTGGCCGGATCAGTCCGGTGCGTTCGGCGGTGGGCAGGAATGCGCTGGGGGACAGGACGGTGCCGTTCGGATGATGCCACCGCAGCAGCGCTTCCACGCCGACGACGGTCATTGTCGTGAGGTCGACCTGGGGCTGGTAGTGCAGTCGCAGTTGGTCCGATTCGAGTGCTGTGGTGAGCTCGCCGAGCATGATGAGTTGCTCGCTCTTGTCCCGGTCCATCGATCGGTCGTAGTACGCGACTCGCGACTGTGCGGCTTTCGCTGTCTGGACGGCGAGGTCGGCACGCTGCACGAGTCGATCCGGCGTCGTCTCGTCGTCGCCCTCGGTAGCCGGAGAATTGGACGCGACGCCGACGCTCGCTTCGATCAGCAGCGTCATGTTCTCCACCTCGAAAGGCGTGGCGAATTGCTGTTGAATGTCCTCGGCCAGCGCGGCCGGGTCCATCGATTCCGTCGCTCCGCACAGCGCGAACTCGTCACCGGCCAAGCGTGCCAACAGAATCGAATCGTCGACGATGCTTCGCAGTCGGTCGGCGACCACCACGAGAACCCGGTCGCCCAGGCCGCGTCCGAACGTGTCGTTGATCTCCTTGAATCGATCGATATCGATTGTGAGCAACGTCGATCCACCGGCATTGCCCCAGACCTGATGTTCCAGGGCGCGCAGGTTGGCCAGGCCGGTGAGGTGATCGGTGTCGGCAACTGCACGCAACTGCACCGTTTGGGTGTGCAGCAATCGCAACAGATCGGTGATGCGAAACATCACCAGGATCACCAACGCTCCGGCGCAGAGCAGGACTGCCCAGCCCCACTGCTGAATCGGTTCGTCGCGAACGACCTCGATGAACATCACGATCGGTGCCGTCAAGGTGGCCGCGGTGAGCACGACGACCGTGGGGGTGGTGAACGACGCCATCAGATGGGCGTCGGATTCGATGTTCGGGTTGGTGATGCGACGCATGGACGGGTGCAGGGCGGCGACTCCGATGAGGACGTAGGACATGGTCCATCCGACGTCGAACAGCGACCGCTGGGACGAGGACTCGGGCATGATCGCGAAGTTGTTGACGGTGTCGGTGACGACGAGCAGCAGCACGGCACCGGTGAGCAGTCGGTAGGACAGGGCTCGCCATTGCCGTGATCCGACGAAGTGGGCCAGCAGTCCGAGCAGGAAGATGTCCATCGCGGGGTACGCGACTTCGACGAGTCCGCCCAATCCGGAGATCCCTTCCGCGCCGAGCGTCGGCTGAACGGCGAAGACCCAGGTGAGCAGTCCGAAGGCGACCATGATGATGGCACTGTTGGCGACATGTCCACGCTCACTGGCCCGCCACTTGTGGCGGGCGAGCAGAAACAGGCCGAAACCGTAGACCGGATAGCCGACGAGGTACAGCGCATCGGCGAGTGATGGATACGGCACGCTGCCGCGAGTGACGTGGATCCACTCGAAGACGATGTCGCCGAGTACCCACAGTGCGGTTCCGGTGGCGATGGCCAGCCAGGCTCTGCGGTTGGCCGGGCGATGCATCCTGGTACCGATCACGGTGGCAGCGACGGCGGAGGCTCCGACGAGTACGAAGACCGTCTGGGCCCAGACGATCGTGGGGACGAGGAAGTAGACGACGCAGCCGACTGCGCCGAGCGCTGCGTACCACCGCCACCAGGCCGTCACGATTTTCTCCAGCCGTTCACGCCGATCCGACGGCTTCAACAATGTCACACTCGGTGATCTGGGTCACTTCGTCCACCCTGATTGCTCGGGTTGTGCATGGAGGAGTGTCGGTAGCACGTGCGAGCATAGTTTCGTGGAGTCGAACACTCGGAATCCGGCGAGCATCATGCACGCCGATCTGGACTCCTTCTATGCCTCGGTGGAGCAGCGTGACGACCCTCGGTTGCGCGGCAAGCCGGTGATCGTCGGCGGGGGAGTGGTGCTCGCAGCCAGCTACGAGGCCAAGGCCTTCGGGGTACGCACGGCGATGAGTGGCGGGCAGGCCCGCGCCGTATGCCCGCAGGCGATCGTTGTGCCGCCGCGCATGGAGGCCTACTCGCGGGCGAGCAAGGACGTGTTCGACGTCTTCCACGACACCACCCCGCTGGTGGAGGGCATCTCCATCGACGAGGCGTTTCTCGACGTCGGCGGATTGCAGAAGATTGCGGGCACTGCGACGGAGATCGGACAGCGTCTGCGGCGGGAGGTCGCCGAACAGGTGGGGTTGCCCATCACCGTCGGGATCGCCACCACCAAGTTTCTGGCGAAGGTGGCCAGCGCCTTCGCCAAGCCCGACGGACTGCTGCTCGTGCCGCCCGGTGGCGAACTCGAGTTCCTGCATCCGCTGAACATCGAAAGGCTTTGGGGCGTAGGCAAAGTGACCGCAGAGAAGCTGCACGTCCTCGACATCAGGACCGTCGGCGACATCGCAGCCTACGGTGAGCGGTCGTTGGCCTCGGTCCTCGGTAAAGGGGCGGGTGCCCACCTCTACGCGCTGGCCATGGGCCGAGATCCGCGACGCGTCCAACCCGGGAAGTCGCGCAGTTCCATCGGCGCGCAGCGAGCACTCGGACGCGGCAGACACGACGCGGCCGAGGTGGAGGCCTCGTTGATCGGGCTCGTCGATCGCGTCACGCACCGTATGCGCGCAGCAGAGCGAACCGGACGAACGGTCATGTTGCGCTTGCGGTTTGCCGACTTCACTCGCGCCACCCGCTCGCACACGCTCGATCGCGACACCGCCGACACCCGAGACATCCTGGACGCCGCACTCGAACTGCTCCGCGATGCCGCACCGCTGATCGCCGACAAGGGCATCACCCTCGTCGGTGTCACCGTCTCGAGTATCGACAAGGGTGGAGCCGAACAGCTCGAGTTGCAGTTCGACGCACCGCAGGTGCGCAAGCCCCCGGAGGCATCGGCTCTCGACCGTGCGCTCGACGGGGTGCACAAGAAGTTCGGATCGACATCGCTCACTCGTGGGGTGCTTCTCGGCCGCGATCCGGGAATCTCGGTTCCGCTGTTGCCGGACTGACTACCGTCGTGTTGTCGGATGCACCCGGAAGCCGGTGGGCATCATGGTCAGTCGCTCCACGACCCGTAATTCGTACGACGGGTCGGCTCGCAAATCGAAACGCTGAAGAATCGTTCCGAGTACCAGGACCGCCTCGTGAATGGCGAATTGCCTGCCGATGCAGGCGCGTTCACCGGTGCCGAAGGGCTTGTAGACATGAGCCGGTCTGGCCCTGATCCGGTCGGGTAGGAAGTTGTCCGGGTCGAACTCGCCGGGACGATCGCCCCACACCGGATCGCGATGCAGGGCCGTCACCAGCACGATCGCCCAGTCCCCGGCCTCCATTCGGTAGCCGTCACCGACGGTGGTCTCGGCCCGTGCCCCTCGGCCGAACGCGGGAACCGTCGGCCACAGGCGCAACGATTCGTCGAGGACTCGGCGGACGTACCTCAGCTTGGGGACCTGCCCGAACTCCGGCTTTCCCGCACCCCACACCTCGTCGACCTCGGCGCGGGCCCGCTCGAAGACCTCCGGATGTGTCGCCAGGTAGTACAGCGCGAACGACAGTGCAGCGGAGGTGGTCTCGTGTCCGGCGATCAGGAACGTCAGGATCTGGTAGCCGATGTTGGCTTCGCTCAATGCATTCGGATTGTCGACCTCGCGTGCCGCGTCCATCATGATCTGCAGCAGGTCGTGGAAGTCTTCGGTGGACCGGTGCCTGGTCCGGACGACGTCTGCAAGGACGTCGGCCAGGTACTGCTTGTTGTGTGCGTATCTTCGGTCGGATCGGGCGAACAGGGGCTTGGCGATTGCTGGGATCTTCAGCAACGCACGCCGCTGGTTGTACGTCAGTGCGCCGACCATGGCGGAGACGAACGGATGCGGCTCGGTTCGCTCGAACGAGCCGAAGCTGTAACTGAATCCGGTGCGACCGATGGTCTCGAGCGTCAGTTTCGTCATGTCCGAGGACACGTCGGTCGTTGCGCCGGTGCGTGCGCGGTCTTCCCAGTGCCGAACCAGATCGTCGGCGACGTCGACCATGATCTCGTGGTAGCCGCGCATGGCGCCGGCGGTGAACGCCGGACGTAGAAGATCGTGGGCGCGTTGCCAGTTCGGCTCGTGGTTATAGGCGGTGAACAGCCCGTCGGCCCCGATGTCGCGCAGATTCTCGACGCCGGGAGGCAGAAACTTCTCGAAGCGCTTCTCATCGCACAACTCGCCCACCACGTCGGCACCGGAGGCGAAGACGAAGCGCCGGCCGAGGACGTTCCGCTCGAACATCGGGCCGAGGCGGCCTGCCATGGCGGTCGAATCCTGAACCGGGGTGCGCGGGTCGACGCCGACGAGGTCGCCGAGCACGGGAATTCGGTACGGGGGATGCGGTAGAGCGCCGTTTCGTACCGCGAACTCTGTCGACATCGCCACTCCGTCGTCTCGAGACCGACCCTGTTGAACCGGTGTCCAATAGTGACCGTACTCACTGTTGAACTCGTGTCAAGTAAAGTTCGAGGCCCATGACCACACCCCGTAAGCGGATGACGCCGACGCAACGGCGTGCGCAGCTACTCGAGATCGGCTCGGCGCTGTTCGCCGAGCGGCCCTACGAGGACGTGTGGATCGAGGAGGTCGCCGATCTCGCGGGCGTCTCCCGCGGGTTGATGTACCACTACTTCCCGTCCAAGCGGGAGTTCTTCGTCGAGGTCGTGCGCACCGAATCCGAGCGAAACCTCGACCTCACCGCACCGGACACCTCCCTTCCGGTCCTCGAGCAGATCGCCGCCGGTCTCGATGCCTACATCTCCTACACCGACGAGCATGCGCACGGCGTCCGCGCCGTCAACCGCGGGTCCCTGCTGGGAGACCGACGGATCGACGACATCCTCAGCCGCGAGTTCGAGATCCAGCAGGAGCGGATCCTGGCTGCTCTGCCCGAACGATTTCGCGACGACGAAATGGTCCGTACTGCACTGCGCGGGTGGGTGGCCTTCGTGCGCGCGGTGTGCCTGGACTGGGTGGAGCGCAGAACTCTGAGCCGAGAACAGGTTCGTGCGGTGTGTCTACGTGCCGTGGCAGGTCTTCTCGAGGTGTGACCTGCGGGGTTATCGTCGACGCATGTGCCGAAACATCACCACCCTGCGAGGGTTGGAACCCCACGCCACCGACGAGGAGATCGAAGCGGCCGCGCGTCAGTACGTCCGCAAGATCAGTGGCGTGCAGAAGACGTCCGACGCCACCCGCGACGCATTCGAGCTGGCCGTCGCCGAGGTCACGGCAACGACGCACCGGCTCCTCGATGCGCTCCCGGAGCGGCGTCAGCCCCCGCCGACGGTGCCACCGCTGAGGCGTCCCGAAGTGCAGGCGCGAATTGCGGCAAAGGCCGGGTCCTGAGCTCTTTCCTAGAGGGTGCTGTCGGGTGGCACCGCTGGAAGTCCTTCGCTCACGCGCAGCTTCTCGGCCATCGAGCTGAGCAGGTTCTGGGATTCCTCGGACAAGTCGAAAGCCCTGGCGGACAGGCGACGTAGGCCGTATCCCTGCAGTTGGGTGAGCAGTTCGAGGTCGTGATCGACCTTGGCCGCATAGATGTCGTCGAAGAAGTAGTCGGACTTGACCTTGAAGAACGCGGCCAGTGCCGCCACTGTGTCCGCAGACGGATTGGCGCGCTGCCCCGACCGCAACTGCGAGATGTACGGCTTGGAGATCTGATGCCCGCGCAGAGCGAGAGCATCGGCGACCTCGGCATTGGTGTGTGGCTTGCGTCCGGGCGGGTGGATCGTGGAGAACAGATGGTTCAGACGTGCGGCGAAATCAGCGGACATCGGGGATGTGTGTGCCTTCCTGATACAGCCGCTGCCCACCCGGGCAGATCGGTCCGCCGCGGACCGAACCGGCTCATAGTAACCGCTGCTGCGATTCCGTCGAACCACGGCTGACCTGCAGAAACTCATCCGAAAATCGTACTGATCGGTTTCATGCGGCGGGTGACGTGCGGTGTCGAGTCCGCGCAACCGGGTGCCCTGGACACTGGATCGAACGAATGCTTTTCCGCAGAATCGGACACGTGATTCGAGGCTCGGTGGCAGACTGTCTTGCCAGGCGAAGGGGGTGGACATGACCGGTCGTCGACGGCGAACGTTCGATTCACGAGACGGTGACGCGGAGGTGGTCGAGCCACTGCTGCGTGCAGTGCTGTCCTATGCGCCGCGGGACGAGTCGCCCATGCCGCACCCGTCCGAGGGAATCACGCTCCGGGCCGACGACGGCTCCGGGTTCGTACGGCTCGAACTCGCCATCGCCGACGATCTCGGCGCAGGCATCCCAGGGCCGTTCGGGTCCAGGTTCTACGAATGTGGATCGTTCGAAGTGATTGTCCCGCAACGAGATCCCCGGGACGGCGCGCTGTTGATGATTCACCTGCTCGACGCGCGAGCGCCTCGCCGATTCGAGTTCGCCACGTCCATGCCGCCCCGGTGGAGCCTACGGCTCGAGCACGACGGCTCGGTGTCGGTACTCGACGATCTCGGCGATGCGGTGATATTCATCGGCCGCCCATGGGCTTTCGACTCCGACCTGCATCCGGTTCACGTGCACTACACCATCGAGAACGGCCTCCTGGTGCAGAACGTCCTGGCCACCGCGGACACCGGATATCCCATTCTCATCGATCCCGACCCCGATGCGATCATCACCGGAGACGGGCGACTGATCACCGAGACCTGGACTCCCCGCTTGGTGGCGGGCGGAATCGTCGAGGATCTGCCGCCGAAATCTCTGTCGAGCTGATGTCCTTGCGGCGCAACGTGACTCAGAACGGATCGTGCTGAATGTGCTCCATCGGCGTGCCGACCTTGCGGAGGGCGTAGATCGTCGTCCGTACCATCGACGGCGACCCGCAGATCTGGATCTGCCGATCGGCCCACGAGCCGAACTGGGTCACCACCTTGCCCACCGCGCCGTGCAGACGATGGTGCATTCCCCACGGTAGTTCGCGAGGTGCACCCGAGTACCACCACGGATTCTCGAGCTCCTCGGTCACCGGAACCACGGTCAGCCACGGATTCGACAGCGACAGCTGCCACAGAGTGTCCAGATCGTAGAGATCGCACGGATACGTCCCGCTGACGAACAGATGCACCCGCGGATTGTTGCTGCGCTGCGCCATCTCCATGACCTGCGCGCGCAGCGGAGCCAGGCCGGTGCCTCCTGCGATCATCAGCACGTCCTCGCCGATCGCGCGATCGACATGCATCCCGCCCAGCGGCGGGCTGATGGACCAGCGGTCACCGACCGCCGTCTCGGTGACCATCGCCGGCGACACCCAACCACCGGATACGCGTCGAACATGGAACTCGATCTCCCCGTACGGATTGCTGGGGATGGCCGGGGACAGATACCGCCACAGCTTGGGCCGCTGCGGAATCTGCACACTGACGTACTGCCCGGGGAAGTACGGGATTTCGCCGTCGGTCTTGAGCCGCACGACCGCGAGGTCGTCGAGAGGCCGATGATGTTCGACGACGGTGGCACTCCAGAACGGCGGCAGTTCGTCGTTGTCGGCGGCGACGGCCATCGCATCGCCGACGACGGTGAGTGCGTCGTTCCAAGCCGTCTCGACCTCGTCGGTCCACACCTCGTTCCCGGCGAAAGTACGGAACGCGCTGATCAGGGCCGAGCTCCCCGCGCGAAAATGTGCCCCGGAGATTCCGTGCTTGCGGTGGTCCCGGCCGAGTTGCTCGAGGAACGGCTCGACGCGGTCCGGGTCGTCGAGATGCTCGAAGACGTAGCCGAGTGCCATGACGAAGTGTTCTCGCAACGCATCCATCGATGCGGGGAACAGGGCGCGGAAGTCGGGGTGCTCGGCGAAGAGGTGGCCGTAGAAGGACCGGGACAGCCGCGCCGGTCCGTCCTGGGCGGCCACGACGGACTTGAAGCCGGTGCGGACCAGGGAGATCGTGCGTGCGTCGAGCATCGATCCACCTCCACCCCACCGAATCACTGCTGATGACATCGCCGCCGTCGACCGTCACCAAAGTAGACCGATCGAGGATATCCCGCATGTCGCCGAATGTGGAGAAAAACAAGGTTGAGCGGAACAGACTCAACTTGTCTATGGTTGTAGTCATCGACAGGCTTTGCAATCCACTCTGGAAAGAAGGTGACCGGTGGACAGTTTCACTCCCACCACGAAGTCGCAGGCAGCGCTTTCTGCTGCTCTGCAGGCCGCATCCGCGGCCGGAAACCCGGATATCCGTCCGGCACATTTGTTGGTGGCGTTGCTCGATCAGACCGACGGCATCGCCACACCCTTGCTGAAGGCCGTCGGCGTCGACCCCGCAACGGTGCGTCGAGAAGCGCAGAACCTGGTCGACCGCCTGCCCTCGGCATCCGGTTCGACCACCACTCCGCAACTCGGCCGTGAAACCCTCGCCGCGATCACCGCCGCACAGCACCTGGCCACCGAACTCGACGACGAGTTCGTCTCCACCGAGCACCTCATGGTGGGGCTGGCGACCGGAAGCGACGATGTCGCCAAGCTGTTGACCGGCCACGGAGCCGGACCCAACGAGCTGCGCGACGCCTTCCAGGCCGTCCGTGGCAGCGCTCGGGTCACCAGCGCAGATCCCGAGAACACCTATCAAGCGCTGGAGAAGTACAGCACCGATCTGACCGCGCTGGCCCGAGAAGGCAAGCTCGATCCCGTCATCGGCCGCGACACCGAGATCAGGCGCGTCGTCCAGGTTCTCTCGCGACGCACCAAGAACAACCCGGTGCTGATCGGCGAACCGGGCGTCGGCAAGACGGCCATCGTCGAAGGGCTCGCGCAGCGCGTCATCGCGGGAGATGTTCCGGAGAGCCTGCGCGGCAAGACCGTGGTCTCCCTCGACCTCGGTTCGATGGTCGCGGGCGCGAAGTTCCGCGGTGAATTCGAGGAGCGGCTCAAGGCCGTGCTCGACGACATCAAGAACTCCGCCGGGCAGGTGATCACGTTCATCGACGAGCTGCACACCATCGTCGGTGCAGGCGCGACCGGCGAATCCGCGATGGACGCGGGCAACATGATCAAGCCGATGCTGGCTCGCGGCGAACTGCGCCTCGTCGGTGCGACGACCCTCGAGGAGTACCGCAAGTACATCGAGAAGGACGCCGCCCTCGAACGACGCTTCCAGCAGGTCTACGTCGGTGAGCCGTCGGTCGAGGACACCGTCGGCATCCTGCGCGGACTCAAGGAACGCTACGAGGTGCACCACGGCGTCCGGATCACGGACTCCGCCCTGGTCGCTGCGGCAACACTCAGTGATCGGTACATCACCGCCCGGTTCCTCCCGGACAAGGCCATCGACCTCGTCGACGAGGCCGCGTCGCGGCTGCGGATGGAGATCGACTCGCGCCCCGTCGAGATCGACGAGGTCGAACGCGCCGTCCGTCGCCTCGAAATCGAGGAGATGGCCCTGGCGAAGGAGACCGACGACGCGTCGAAGGCTCGGCTCGACAAGCTGCGCCAGGAGCTCGCCGATCTGCAGGAGAAGCTCGCCGGGCTCAGCACCCGCTGGCAGAACGAGAAGAACGCCATCGACTCGGTGCGGGTCCTGAAGGAGGAGCTCGAGAACCTGCGCGGCGAATCCGATCGCGCCGAACGCGACGGCGATCTGGGCAAGGCCGCCGAGTTGCGCTACGGACGCATCCCGACCCTCGAGAAGGAGCTCGAAGCCAAGACCGAGGACTCGCCGGCCCAGGGTGACGTGATGCTCAAGGAAGAAGTGGGACCGGACGACGTCGCCGATGTCGTCGCGGCCTGGACCGGAATCCCGGCGGGCCGGATGCTCGAGGGCGAGACCGCCAAGCTGCTCCGCATGGAAGACGAACTCGGCAAACGAGTCGTCGGGCAGAAAGACGCAGTACAAGCTGTGTCCGACGCCGTCCGACGCTCGCGCGCCGGGGTGGCCGATCCCAACCGTCCGACGGGATCGTTCCTCTTCCTCGGCCCCACCGGCGTCGGCAAGACCGAGCTGGCGAAGGCGTTGGCGGAGTTCCTGTTCGACGACGAACGCGCGATGGTGCGCATCGACATGAGCGAGTACAGCGAGAAGCATGCCGTCGCTCGGCTCGTCGGTGCACCTCCGGGCTACGTCGGGTACGAGGCCGGTGGTCAGCTGACCGAGGCGGTGCGCAGGCGTCCGTACACGGTGGTGCTCTTCGACGAGGTCGAGAAGGCGCACCCCGACGTGTTCGACATCCTGCTCGCAGTGCTCGACGAAGGCCGACTGACCGACGGCCAGGGCCGGACCGTCGACTTCCGCAACACGATCCTGATCCTCACCTCCAACCTCGGTGCCGGCGGTACCAAGGAGCAGGTGATGGACGCGGTGCGGCGTTCGTTCAAGCCCGAGTTCGTCAACCGACTCGACGACGTGGTGGTGTTCGACGCGTTGTCGGAGGATCAGCTCGAGTCGATCGTCGACATCCAGCTCGGCTTCCTCGCCAAGCGTCTGGCGGCTCGTCGCCTGACGCTGGAGGTGTCGTCGCCGGCCAAGATGTGGCTAGCCGCGCGCGGCTACGACCCGCTCTACGGCGCGCGGCCGTTGCGTCGGCTGATCCAGCAGGCCATCGGAGATCAACTGGCGAAGCTACTGCTCGCCGGCGACGTCCACGACGGCGACGTGGTGTCGGTCAACGTCAGCCCGGACGGCGATCACCTGATCCTGGGCTAGCCGCGGTGTTGTCCGGAACAGGCCCGCACGAGCGCTGCTCGTGCGGGCCTGTTTTGTGCCTTCGACCGGGGTGTACCGGGTAGGTACGCTCGTGGAATGACGAATCCGGACGACCCGCGGTCACCTCGAGAACGCGATCAGGACGCGGCACGCCAGGCGCAGTCATCCGAGCCGACCCAGGACTCCGGTGGGCAGCACCCCGGAGCCCAGCAGTACCCCGGGGCCCAGCAGTACCCCGGAGCCCAGCAGTACCCCGACGGCGCGCACCCCACCGAGGCATATCCGACGCAGGCGTATCAGAACCCGGGATATCAGAATCCGGATCCGCAGGCGTATCCGCCGGGGTATCAGCCCACGCAGGCATTTCCGCCGTACGACCCCGAGCAGCAGGCGGCGGCGAATCAGGCCTACGGCCAGACCCAGCAGTACGGCCAGACCCCGGGTTACGGCCAGGCCCCGGGGTACGACACTGCTCAGTACGGGCAACCCCAGCAGTACGGCCAGCCACCGCAGTACGGCAACACTCAGCAATTCGGCCACACTCAGCAATTCGGACAACCGCCGGAATACGGCGCTCCGCCTCCCGCCGAAGGACCGAACGGCGCCGATTCCGGCAGCAAGGGGCCCCGCCCGTGGGTTCTGGCGCTCATCGGACTCGTC
Organism: Rhodococcus sp. 06-462-5; assembly: GCF_002258315.1. GTDB lineage: Bacteria > Actinomycetota > Actinomycetes > Mycobacteriales > Mycobacteriaceae > Rhodococcoides. The sequence goes on from NZ_NOYD01000040.1 coordinate 19,644, forward strand.
GTCCTCGCCATCGTCGTGGTGTTCGGAATTTCCTTCCTGAGCGGGGGATCGGACGAGCCCGACACCACTGCCACCGGCCCGTCGACGTCGACCTCGATCCGGCCGCCCACCTCCAGTGCGCCCACGACCACGCCGCAGCCCACCGAATCGGGCACTGCCACCACCCCCGAGCTGATCCCGGGGGGAATCCCCGAGATTCTCGGACAGCTCGGTTCGTCGGTGGGAACGATCACCGCCAACGACGGCTCGACTCTGACGCTCGACGGTCTCGACGGCGCTCCGGTGACGGTGCAGACCACACCCCAGACCCAGATAATCTCGTTGTCCGGTAGCGATCTGGCGTCGCTGACCGTCGGTGCTTTCGTCGTGGTGCAGGGCGAGGCCGTCGAGGACGGAACGATTCGCGCGAACGTCGTCATCGAGACGCCCAGTCTCGGCGGTTAGGCGACGCGAGCGGTCTTGGGGACCGTTCACAGCAGTCGGCGGTGGTGGGCGGAGAAGGTGTCGATGTCGATTAAGGTGGTTCGCGATGACGGCAATGTGGTTCGGCCTTGCGGCAATTGCACTGATGGGTGCAGTGGCGCTGCTCTACATCGACAGGTCCAAGCGAGATCAGTCCGGACGTGTGCGGCAGATGTGGGCCAAGGCTCAGGGGTACGAGTATCGACCGCACGATCGAGAACTGGTCACTCGGTTCTCTCGCGCTGCCCTGTCCAAGCCGGAGTTCGACGTGGCTCTCGGAGTGGTGACCGGCGTTCGGCGCGGTGAGGAGTTCGTTCTCTTCGACGTCGAGGAGACGGGCACGATCGTGGCCGTGCAACGCTCGGTCGGTTCCGACGTCGACATCGACCTTCGGCCCCGCTCGACGCCACCGCCGCGCGACGAGGACATGGAGCTGCTCGGCTCCATCGGCCCGCGCGTGGTGTTCGCCACCGACGTCGATATCGCTCGGCGTGTCTGCGACCAGCGGATGGCAGCGTTCACCGAGTCCATCCCGGCAAATCTGCAGCTGCTGTGGAGCGAGAAGGACTGGACGCTCGGGTCTCTGCCGCTCAGCAGTGTCGGTCGCGATTGGGATGCCGCGATCGACGCGGTCGCACGACTGTCGGGCATGCTGCACGTGCTGCCCCCGGTTCGCGGAAGCGCGGTCTACGGCGCTCGTCCCGGTGACCCCGGCCGTGACCGAAGCGATCCGGGTAGGCCGCTGGTGCAGGAGGCGCACACTCAGCAAGCGCGCGTGCCTCAGAATCCCCAGCCCCGCGCGGCGGAACCCCGTATCCAGGCGGTACGAAGCCCGGAGTCGCGTGTTGCCGAGCCGAGAACCCCTGCGCCCAAGACGCCCGAGCCGCGGGTTCGGCCTCCTCGGGTAGCTGAACCCCGTAGCCAGGAACCCCGTACCCAGGAACCCCGTACTCAGGAACCCCGTACTCACGAGCCGCGTCCGCAGGAGCCGGGACGTAGGCCGCGTCCGCCGAGGCCCGATGCGGCCGGTCCGCAGGCCGCAAGCAGGGCGAATCCGTCGCGTCCGGTGCCGCGTCCGCCCGCGTCGCGTCCGATTCCGTTCGACTCCGAACGCCGACGCAATCAGCCCTGACGAAACTTCGGGCGTGTTTACGGGCGCAGACGCGCTTACGCGGCTAAATTCGTACCCTGTGACGGTTTCTTCGGTTGTTGTCGTGGCAGTCCTGGCCCTGATTGTCGCGGTCGGTTACGTGGTGATCGCAGTGCGTCGACTCGGTCGGTACAGCGATCAGACGGAGCAGAGTCTGCGGCTGGTCGATGTCGAGCTCGATCGGCGTCACGAGCAGTTGGGCCCGTTCCTCGCCGCCGCCGAGGCCACCGGGCTGTCCGGTGATCTGCTGCGTCAGCTCGGCGGTGCGCGTTCGTGGTCCAAGGCCGTACGCGATCGCAGCCTGGGTCTGCAGGCGCAGGCCGCTGCCGAGAATGCGCTGTCCGCCGCGTTCCATGCCGTGCTCGCCGACGCCGACGCGCGTCGGAACGCTTTGGGCAATTGGTCGTTTCAAGGCCCGGCCGGAGAACTGAACGTCACCGAGCGTCGTATCGCGGGCGCGGTGCGGGTGTACAACGACAACGCGTACCGGTTGTCGCAGGCGATCGGCACGTTCCCGTCCTCGCTCGTCGCCAGGTCTCGCTCGTTGACCGCACCGGAACCGTTCGTGGAGACCAAGGAACTGCTCGACGAGCAGCAGTCGGCCGAGATCGCTGCCTAGTAGCAGAACGATCGGCGGTGCCGGCGGGAGCGCATGCGCGGTTCGGTGGGTAAGTTCGTACCGACCTATCGAAGATCCGTGGTGCGACGAGAGGAACCCGAACATGGCCGACAGTGCCGCGAATTCGGACCGGCAGGAACTGGCCGATCTGGTGAAAGAGCTTGCCGTCGTGCATGGGAAGGTCACGTTGTCGTCGGGCAAGGAAGCCGACTACTACGTGGATCTGCGTCGCGCGACACTGCATCACCGGGCGGGTGCGCTGATCGGTTCGTTGATGCGTGATCTGGTTGCCGACTGGGATTTCGTGTCGGTCGGCGGTCTGACGATGGGTGCAGATCCGGTGGCGATGTCGATCATGCATGCGCAGGGGCGTCCGATCGACGCGTTCGTGGTGCGCAAGGCCGCGAAGGCGCACGGCATGCAGCGTCAGATCGAGGGTCCGGACATCGTCGGCAAACGTGTTCTGGTGGTGGAGGATACGACGACCACCGGAAATTCTCCGCTCACTGCCGTGCAGGCTCTGCGTGACGCGGGAGCGACGGTCGTCGGAGTGGCCACAGTGGTCGATCGGGCGACCGGGGCGGACGAGGTCATCGCCGCCGAGGGGCTCGAATATCGATCTCTCCTCGGACTGGCGGACCTCGGCCTGTAACCCGGTCCCGAAAGAGCTTGTCAGCGAACCAGTTGCGCTACGACGACGAAGTTGTCGTCGGTGGGTTCGCCGCCCTGGACGTCGCAGTTGGCGAGGATCAATCGTCCCGGCACCGAGCGTCGGAGTTCGTTGTCCGCCAGCAGGGAGCCCTTCGGTAGTGGGCCGACCGATTCGACCGCGTACTGCAGGGTGCCGCTCGCTGTACGCAACACGACGGTGTCGCCCGGTGCCACCACACGCAACGCCTTGAACGGGGCATCACGCTTCGAATAATTGTGTCCCGCAACCACTACCGTTTGCTCGGTGGATGTTCCCGGCATACCGCTCTCGGCCCACCACGCGGGCAGTTCGTCGACCGGGTTCAGCACCTGGCCACTGTCGCCGCCGCGGTAGAGCGGGTCGGGATGGATGGGGCTGCTCAGGTAGGTCGTGCCGTCCGAGGATCGGAGTTCGATGTATTCCGGCTGAGCGGGAGCGACGTCGCTCGCCGGTGCAGCCACCGAGATCTGTGACTGCACCGGCGAGCGATCGGGTGCGGCGAACCCGACTTCGTCACTCGCACAACCTGATACGAGTAGAACGAAGGTCAGGATCGCCGTCCACAGCCAGCGGGTGTTACGAGGTGGCATCGGTGGAGCTGCGGCGACGCAGGTAGAACGCTCCACCTGCTGCCGCGACCACGACCACGCCGACTCCGGCCAGGATCACCGGGGTGTTGGACGAGCTGTCCGACCCGCCCGACGCCTCGTCGGAGGAATCGCCGAGAGCGAGATCGACCGGCGGCAGATCGCCGGCAACGCTGACGACACCGTTCTCGTCGGTGGTGAAGTAGTCCGCGACGGTGAACGATCCGTCCTCGTTCCTGACACCGACCAGGGAGACTCCGGTCTTGTCGACGACGACGGTGTTCTCGTCGACCTCGGTGACCGGAACATCCTCGCGGACAACATTTCCGAGGTTGATCGTCCACTCGAACTTCGGTCCGCTGGCGGCCAGTTCGGCTGCTGCGGCCTTCAGATCGGCCTCGGCCTTGGCCTTCTCGTCGGAGTTGGCCTTCGCGGCTGCCGCTTCGTCCTGTGCGGTCTTCAGCGTGGCGGCTGCTGCGGCGGCGTTCGTCTTGGCTGTGGCGGCTGCCTCGGTCTTGGTCGCCAGATCTGCGTCGGCTGCCGCAACGGCGGCGTCGGCGTCCACGACTGCCTGTGCGGCGTCGGCTGCGGCCTGCTCGAGGTCTGCGATGTCTGCATCCGACGGGGCGGCGTCGAGTGCAGCCTGCGCCGCGGTTGCCGCCTCTGCCTTGGCCTCGGCGTCGGCCTTGGCCGCATCGGCTGCGGTTCGGGCGTCGGCTGCGGCCTTCTCGGATTCGGTTTCCTCACCTGCTGCGGCCTCGGCTGCAGCTTCGAGGTTCAGGGCGTTCTGCTCGGCCATCGCGGCCACTGCCGCTGCGGTCTGAGCTTCGACGTTCAGCGCCAGCGATTTCGCGGCGGTGGCAGCAGCAGCGCGAACTGCAGCGGTCACCTTGGCGAGGTTGAAGTTCTTGAACGAATCCTGAACGGCGGTAACGGAATCTGCGAGGGCCTTGTTCGACGCGTCGGCCTCGACCTTGGCGGTGGCGGCAAGTTCCGCTTTCGCGTTGGCGTCTGCGCGCGCTTCCGCGGCGGCGGCGGTGGCTTCTGGGTCGCCCGAGACGGCTGCGGCTTCGAGCTCCTTGGCCTTTGCTTCTGCCTCTGTAGCGAGTGTTGCTGCACTGTCGGCGGCGGCCGTGGCGTCATCTGCCGCGGTCTGCAGCTCGGCTGCGGTGTTCTTGGCGGCGGTGACTGCCGCACTCGCGGCCTCGCTCTGGACCTTGGCCGATGCGGCGGCCGTGACGGCTGCCTTTGCCTTGACGTCGGCCTCGGCCGCGGCAACCTCCGCTTTGGTGGCGTCGCTACTCGCGGCACTGTCGGCGGCCTTGGCTGTGTCCAGGCGCACCTGAGCGGCGGCAGATGCTTCGGCGGCGAGCTTGCTGGCCGCTTCGGCGTCGGCGATTGCCTTCTTCTCGGCGTCGGACAGCTGCGGGATGATGTCGAGGTTGACCGTCGCGGTTCCGTCGTCGTTCATGACGATGCCGGGGACGATCTGGGGCAGGGGGCGGATGCTCGACGGTGCTTCGGGGGCCGGGACCGCAGCGACGGCCGCCGCAGCCTCGGCCGCGGCGGCAGCCGCATCCTCGGAGGTCACAGCGGGTGATTGGAGTTCCCCGTCGACGGTGGCGGATCCTTCGACCGTTGCGCCCTCCTCGGCGGTGGGAGCTCCCGATTCGGTGCCGCCTTCCGTGGCGGGCTCCTCGACGACGGAGCTGTCCGGTGTGGTCGGGTCCTGCGCACTGGCAATTCCCGGTGCGGCGATGGAGAGGGACAGTGCCATGGCGGCCCCGGCAGCGGCGAGGCGCGCCTTCTTGGACCTGGCGATCGACTTCTGCGACATGGAGATTGTGGCCCTTCGGTCAGTGGCAGCAGAGTGCTGCGCGCACCCGCCCTCCCACGCGGAACGGGTGTAGTTGGTGAGTCACACGAACAACCGTGTTGACGTGACCGTAAACCAACCGGCCGGTCTCGGGAACCGTTCAAGCCTTTACCTGAGAATTGGTTATGAAAGTGTTACTGATGGGACTCATGTTACGAGTGAGAATCGCGAAAGCGAACGGCGGTCGAGATCCGAAGATCTCGACCGCCGCGAAAACCTGTTCAGGTGAAGGTATTTCAGTCGCCGACCGTCACGGCCCGGGCCTCGTCGATGCTGTGAGGTGCAGGTTCGTGGTCGTCGACGTGGGCGAGCACCTTCCGGCCGGTCGCCAGGACCACGACGGCGAGGGCGGTGCAGGCGGCACCCACCCAGAACGGGACGTGCATGTTCGACTCGCCCAGTTTTCCGGCCAGGTAGGGAGCCGCGGCCCCGCCGGTGAAGCGGACGAAGCTGTAGGCCGCCGACGCCGTCGAGCGCTCGACCGGTGCCGAGATCATCACGGTCTCGGTGATCAGGGTGTTGTTGACGCCGAGGAACAACCCGGCCAGGACGGTTCCCACGATGAGGACGGCCTTGTTCTCGGTGAACATCGCCATGACGGCCAGATCCAGGGCGAACAGCAACAGCGCGAGCATCATCATGTTCAGCGTTCCGAAGGCCCGCTGCAGTTTCGGCGCGATGAACACCGACGCCACCGCCAGGCACAGACCCCAGCCGAAGAAGATGAAACCGATCGAGTACGTGCCCATGTCCAGCGGGAAGGGCGTATACGCGAGGAGGGTGAAGAAGCCGTAGTTGTAGAGCAGTGCGGTGATGCCGACGGTGAGCAGGCCGCGGTGACGAAGCGCGCGGAACGGATCGAGTATCGAGGTGGTGTGCGCGGGCTTCGGGGTGTCCGGAAGCATGACGACGAGCAGGATGAACGCGACGGCCATCAGTGCGGCAACCCCGAAGAACGGTCCCCGCCAGCTGAATCCGCCGAGAACTCCGCCGACGAGGGGGCCGGTGGCGATACCGATACCCAGTGCGGCCTCGTAGAGGATGATCGCGCGAGCGACACCTCCTGATGCGGCACCGACGATGGTCGAGAGCGCCGTCGCGATGAACAGGGCATTGCCCAGTCCCCAGCCTGCGCGGAAACCGATGATCTCGCCGACCGATCCGGACGTGCCTGCCAGAGCGGCGAACACGACGATGATCGCCAGTCCCACCAGCAGGGTGCGCTTGGGTCCGAAGCGGCTGGACACCACTCCGGTGATCAGCATCGCGACACCGGTGACGAGCATGTAGCTGGTGAACAGCAGCGACACCTGCGACGGCGACGCATCGAGTTGTTCGCCGATGGGCTTGAGGATGGGATCGACGAGGCCGATACCCATGAAGGCGATGACGCTGGCGAACGCGACGGCCCACACCGCTCGCGGTTGCTTCAGCAGGCTTTCGGGTGAAGTGCTGGTTGTCACGAAGAAGTTCCTCTCATTCCGCGATCGACGGGCTCGAGGATGCTGCGCAGCTCGCTCAGTCCGTCGGTCAGTTTCTGGATCTGTTCCGGGTCGCGGTCGGACAGGTACGGCACCAGTCCGTCGACGATGTGGCGTCGACTCGCGGCGAGCCATCGGTGGCCGTCGTCGGTCATCTCGATGAGGACGGCACGGGAATCGTCGGGATCGGCGGTTCGGGTGACGAGGCCGCTCTTGCTCAGCTTGGCGAGCAAGGCCGTCGCCGACGGTTGGGAACAGCGGTCCAGCTCGGCGAACGTGCTGATGCGCAGGGGCTGATATTCCTCGAGCAACGACAGCGCTCGCATCCACGCTCGGGGCCATTCGTCGCTGCCGAACCGTGCGGCCAACCGGACGAAACGTGACGAGCTGGTGACCAGTTGCGACAGGAGGTCCCTGATGTCTGCGTCGGAGTGACTCACCGGATTATTATTACATACGCTAACTATCTATAGGAAATGCACCACGTGCCCGGAAGGGCCCGACGGCGAAAAATCAGTACTGGCGCAGGAGAGCCGCGATGTCGCGGTCCCACTCGGCGTCCCGATGACCGTCGTAGCGAAAGCGCATCAGGTGATGGAAGCCGATGAGAATCGATGCCACGAGCACCCAGCTACCGATGGTGTTGAAGATCGACGCGGCCACGACGTCCGACGAGGTCAGTGGTCGCATACTCGGGTTTCCACTGTCGTCGACCCAGATCTGCGTGGTGGTACCGACGGGTGATCCGGTGTCCACGCTGACGCGTCCGGTGTGCTCGACGCCTCGGTAGACCCACCGCGAGTCGACGGCGGTCGCCGCTGCGCCGGACGCGCCGAATTCGGTCGATGCGACGGGTGCGGATTCGGCTGCGGCGGTGGTGGTCGCGGTGACCTGGTGAATCGAGGTCTTCTGGTCCTCGAGTCGCTGTTGTTGATCGGTGTGGGCGGCAGCACCGATCCACAGCGACACCGGAACCATGAGGATCAGCAGTGCGGTCACCCAGTGCTTGATGCGAGCCTGGCGAACGTCACAGTCGCGGAGCAACGGGTTGGGGTGGCCTGCGAACGCGGAGCGGCCCGAACTGTCCTGCCCGGTGAGTTTGCGGCGCATGATGGTCCCCACTGCCTCGAAATGATCCGACCGACAACCATCGCAGACCTCCACCCGAAAATCTCGTCACAGTGAGCATCACATGTGACGCTGACCCCTATCGCTTGATACTCGCAGGTTGCGTCGCCATCGTGGAAAGGTCGGTCGGATCATTTCGAGGCAGTGGGGACCATCATGCGCCGCAAACTCACCGGGCAGGACAGTTCGGGCCGCTCCGCGTTCGCAGGCCACCCCAACC
>NZ_NOYD01000039.1 GCF_002258315.1 Rhodococcus sp. 06-462-5
TCGAGGTGTGTGAACGGATGGCCGACACCGGTGTTTCGAGCCTCGGTCTGGCCGATACCCTGGGGATCGCCACCACCGATCAGGTATTGACCGGTGTCGGCCATCCGTTCACACACCTCGACGAGGCGCTCGGACGTGATGACGCCGTCGAACGGGCACACGAATGCGGTGCTGACTCCGCCGATGAACGTGCGGTCTGGGTGCAGTGCGACCGCAGAACTCAGGTCGCGCAAGGCGTCGTCGGGCGAGCGGCCGGCGTTGGCGCGGCTGTGGCCCTCGCTGGCGGACGTGACGATCTGGATCACGTCGATGTCCGTCTCCGCAGCCCGGTGCACGCCACGACTGTTCAAAGTCAATGCACTGTAACGGGTTCCGCCTCGGCGGGGTGCGCGTTTCACGACCTCCTCGGCATCGGCCATCTGCGGAACTCGGGTGGCAGAGACGAACGACGCGATCTCGAGGGACGTGATGCCCGACGCGAGGGTGGCGTCGAGTACGGCAAGCTTGTCCGCGGTGGGGGCGATGCACTTCTCGTCCTGCAAACCGTCACGGAGATAGACGTCGGTGATGTGTACGCGCGGCATCTCAGATCACCTTCCTGGCGCGGAGATCGTCGAGCTGCTCCTCGGTGAGACCGAGTGTGCGGCCGAGGACATCGTCGGTGTGCTCGCCCAGATCCGGGCCCGCCCACTTGACGGCCGTGGCGGTGTCGCCGAAGCGCGGAACCACTCCGGGAAAGCGCACTTCCTCGGTGCTGCCCTGTTCCACCGAGACTTTCAGAGGCTGCACCATGCCGCGGGCGACGAAGTGCTCGTCCTCGGCGATCTGGCCTGCGTCGAATACTTCTCCGACGGGAACGCCTGCAGCACCGAGTTCGTCGACGACCACCGATGTGGGGCGCGCCGATGTCCACGACGAGATCGCTTCGTCGAGCTCGGCCTCGCGCTGAAATCTCCTGTCGCCGTCGGCCAAGTCGGGATCCGCGGCCAGGTCTGCTCGGCCGACTGCGGTCATGAGCCGTCCGAACACGCTGCTCGAGTTACCGGCGATCATGACGCTGCCGTCCTGGGATGGATAGATCCCGCTGGGAACCACGCCGGGAAGATTGCCTGCTGTGCGCTGGCGGACGGTGCCGTATGCGTCGAAGTCCGGGACCAGTGACTCCATGGCCATGAACACTGCCTCGTAGAGTGCGACGTCGGCGACCTTGGGCCGAGAATGAACTCCGCTGCGTTCTCGAGCGAGCAGCATCACCAGAGCACCGACAGCTCCGTGGAGTCCGGCCAGGACGTCTCCGATGGGTGCGGCCGGGCGTACCGGGTCGCGATCTGCGTGCCCGGTGACGTGGCGAAGTCCGCCGAAAGCCTCTGCGACACCCCCGAATCCCGCGCGATCGCGATGCGGGCCGGTTTGACCGTAGCCCGAGATTCGCACCAGGACGACGTCGGGATTGACCGCCTGCAGACGATCGGGCCCGAGACCCCACCGCTCTAGCGTGCCGGGTCGAAAGTTCTCGACGACGACATCGGCGCTTTCGACCAGGTGCAGCGCCAGATCGCGGCCGTCGTCGGTTCGAAGGTCGAGGGTCACAGAATGTTTGTTGCGGGCAATGGTCCGAAACATCATGGAGGTGTCTCCGCGGCTTCGACGCCAGCCGCGGAGTTCGTCGCCGACGCCGGGGCGTTCGATCTTGATGACTTCGGCACCGAAGTCGGCGAAAAGGCGACTGGCGAACGGTGCGGCGATGAAATTGCCCAGCTCGATCACACGGATTCCGTGCAATGGGCCGTTCTCGGTAGTGGTGGACACCGGTGGTCACTCCCTGCATTTGGGTGGTAGGTCCGAGTGAAGACGTTGATTATCATTATTTGATAAACACATTATCTTCTGGTAGGAATGACCATAGTGTGCTGGATCACTAATGACAAGCACTGTGACGTGGATTCCCGAAACAGCTGTACCGATGGAAGGAAACAGGAAGTCATGACCGACACGAGCTCAGGGTCGATGCTGCTCGCGCTCGAATGCGGATCTCCGAACGTCGACGCGTCCGCGTGGGTCGCCCCCACTGCGGCGCTCGTCGGACGAGTGAATCTGGGGCCGGACAGCAGCGTCTGGTATCGGGCCGTTCTCCGCGCCGACTCCGAGGAGATCACGATCGGCGGTGGGTCCAATATTCAGGATGGTGTTGTCGCACATGTGGATCCGGGCTATCCGCTCACGATCGGGGCGAACGTGAGTGTGGGACACAATGCCGTCTTGCATGGTTGCACCGTCGGCGACGGAACATTGGTCGGCATGGCTGCCGTCATCATGAACGGCGCAGTGGTGGGAGAGAACTGCCTCGTTGCTGCGGGCGCGCTGGTGACCGAAGGCGTTCGTATTCCGCCCAGATCGTTGGTGGCGGGTGTCCCCGCCAAAGTTCGGCGGGAATTGACCGACGAGGAGGTCGAGCACTGTACGGCCAACGCGCTCACCTACCGCACCTTGGCCGGAGTCCACCGTGGTGCTCGGCGCTGCTGACCGCGTCGCGGATCGGTCCGACACCTATGCTGCGTAGTCAGTGTCGGCCAGGCCGCCGGTGCGGTGCGGGAATCGAAAACGGAGGTCGACAGCAGTGACGGACGGTAGCGCCGACACCACCACCGGGGTTCTGGCTCGGGCCGCGGCGATTCTCAACGCCGTCGAGGCGTGTCCGCGGACCACCGGCGACCTCGCCAAGATGCTGGGTCTGTCTGCATCGACGGTCTATCGGCTGGTCGGCGAGATGGTGCGGTACTCGATGCTGCGCCGGGACAACGACGGTCTTGTTCATCCCGGTGATCGCTTCGGTACGTCCACTCTCGGCGGACTCGCCGTGCCGATTCTCAGGCGTCTGCGGCAGGAGACCGGAGAATCCGCGCAGTTGTGGGTACTACGGGGATCGCATCGGTTGTGCCTGGTGTCGGAGGATTCAGAGCACGAACTCCGGGCGTCCTTGCCCGTGGGGGCGCTACTTCCGCTCGGAGCGGGGTCAGCCGGTCACGTGTTGGCAGGCGACCTCGACGCCGACGCCGAGCGTCGGACCCGCGGGTGGTGGGAATCGGCGTCGGAGCGAACCCCGGGGCTGACCTCGGTGAGCGCACCGGTCCGCCGAGACGAGCGCATCGTCGCCGCCGTCTGTGTCGCGGGTCCGATCGAGAGGGTGGCGACGTCGGCCGGCCTGCTGTGGGGGCAGGCCGTGCGCGACGCTGCACTGGAGATCGAGAAATCTCTGCTCGTGCGATCCGAGTGGTAGCAGTCGTTCAGGCCGGCGCGACGCGGCCCCGGACGTCACCGAAGCCGATGCGCGAGCCGTTCGGCCCCGGGGCGGTGGCGGCAATGACAACCTCGTCGCCGTCCTCGAGGAAGGTTCGACTCTCCGCGCCGAGTGACACCGGCTCCTTACCACCCCAGGTCAATTCGATGAAGGCGCCGCGTTGATTCTTCTCCGGTCCGGAGATGGTTCCCGAGGCGAACAGGTCACCGGTTCGGCTGGTTGCGCCGTTGACGGTCTCGTGCGCCAGCATCTGCGCCGGCGACCAGTACATCGCACTGTAGGGCGGGTGGGACACGACGTGGCCGTTCCACGAGACCGTCAGGTCGATGTCCAAAGCCCACGAACGAGATTCGCGGAGGTACTCGAGCGGCTCCGGGTCCTGAACCGGCGTCGAGGTTCGCGCGTGTTCGAGCGCGAGCAGGGGAACCACCCACGGTGAGATGGACGTCGCGAAACTCTTGCCGAGATTCGGCCCCAGCGGCACGTACTCCCAGGCCTGGATGTCGCGAGCCGACCAGTCGTTGACGACGACGGCACCGAACACGTGCTCGGAGAACCGATCCGGCGGTATGGGCCCGTCGGACGGAACGCCGACGACGAAGCCCATCTCGGCCTCGATGTCCAGTCGCCGACTCGGACCGAACGTGGGCGACGCCTCGTCGGGTGCCCTGCGTTGACCGCACGGCCTCCTGACGTCGGTACCGGAGACGAAAACGGTGCCGGCCCGACCGTGATACGCAACGGGCAGGTGCTTCCAATTCGGTAGCAGCGGTTCGGCATCGGGGCGAAAGAGTCGACCCAGGTTGGACGCGTGGTGCTCGGAGGCGTAGAAGTCCACGTAGTCGGCCACCTCGAACGGCAGGTGCATCGTGACATCGGAAACGGACACGATTGCTTCCGTGGGGGTGGTGCCACTGATGAGCATGTCGGTGACGGACGTACGCACCTCCACCCACCGGGTGCGTCCACGGGACATGAACGCATTGAGGCTGGGCGAGACGAAATCGGGATCGTCCACAGCGACGGAAAGATCGATCACAGTGTCGCCGTAGCGAACTCCCACACGTGCGTCCGTACCGGGAGTGCTGAAGATGCCATAGGGGAGGTTGTCGATTCCGAACTGGGAATCGGCGGGGATGTCGATGTGCGTCATGGACGGCGCTCCTGATGTACGGGGGGTGGGGCTCACGGGGGTGGCACGAGGCCGAGGGCGACGAGATCGTCGAGGGGTTCGCGGACGCTGCAGGTACCGAAGGAGGCGAATGCGCGTTGGCCCTCGATCCCGGCGACGAGCCCGGCGAGGACGTCTGCATCCCGGATCGCCAGTATCTTCTCGAGCTCGCCGACTCGCGCGCCGCTGTGGGCGGCCTGCGCCGCGAGGATCACGTTGAGGAAGCCGTGTTGCTCGAACCCGTTGTCGGGGTCGGTGTTACGGGCCGCATGGTGCAAGCCCGCGGTGGCTTTGAAGTGGACCTCACGCTGCGCGGCCTCGTAGATGGACGCGGCGAGCTCCTGCTCGTCCGGGTACAGGCCGGCCGTGACGCCGCCGGTTCTGAATTTGGCGCGATACCCGAACTCGTCGACAGCATCGAAGATGGCGTCTCGTCGGGCATCTCGGGGAATCTCGACGTAGATGTCGATGTCCTGAGTGATGGTGCGCAGGGCATCGATGTCGGTGCCGTCGGGGACTGCCACTTCGATGGCCACGACGGTCACCCCGGCCGTGCGGTCGGCGGCGCGTAGGCCGGCCTCGACACTGCCGGGTCCGGCAGGTGCGGTCAACGCCACCTCCATCCGGGTACCCAGGTCGAGTTCGGTCACCCGGTCCATGGGAACGACCAGCGGTCCCACCAGGTCGGCGAAGGCGCTGGCCCGGTACTCGAGGTGTTGTGCCACAGCAACATCGAGCGGCGCATTGCCGGGAGGGAAGACAGCGGAGTCGTCGCACAGACGATGAAAGAACTTCGGGATCATCGGTTCGGTCCCCGGCCGGCCCACGTCCAGGCATAGCCGGTGTCCTCGCACGCAAGCGCACCTTCGCCGAGTTCGAGCGGGCGGAACGTATCGACCATGACGGCCAGTTCGTCGAAGAACTCGGCACCGATGCTGCGTTCGTACGCACCGGGTTGCGGTCCGTGAGCGTGACCGCCCGGATGCACCGAGATCGATCCCTGCCTGATCCCCGAGCCCCTACGGGCTTCGTAGTCGCCGCCGACGTAGAACATGATCTCGTCCGAGTCGACGTTGGAGTGGTAGTACGGCACCGGAATCGCCAGCGGGTGGTAGTCGACCTTCCGCGGAACGAAATTGCAGATCACGAAGTTGGCCCCCTCGAACGCCTGGTGCGCCGGTGGTGGTTGATGCACCCGGCCGGTGATCGGCTCGTAGTCGGAGATGTTGAACGTGTACGGGTACAGGCACCCGTCCCACCCCACCACGTCGAACGGATGCTGCGGGTAGACGTAGCGCGTTCCGACGATGCCCGTCGAACCACGATGTTTGACAAGCACTTCCACGTCGGTTCCCTCCGCGAGCAGGGGCTCGGAGGGGCCGTGCAGATCGCGCTCGCAGTAGGGCGCGTTCTCGAGCAGCTGGCCGAACTTCGACAGGAAGCGCTTCGGTGGCGCGATGTGACTGTTGGCCTCGATGGCGTATGCGCGAAGGGTGCCGTCGGGAATCCAACGGTGCGTCGTCGAGCGCGGAATGAGTACGTAGTCACCCTGCTGTGCCTGGAGGGTTCCGAATACTGTTTCCACTGCAGCAAAACCGGATTCGATATACACCATCTCGTCACCGATCGAATTGCGATACAGCGGTGAGGTTTTCGACGCGACGACATAGGACAGTCTGACGTCGGCGTTACCGAGGACGAGTCGCCGGCCGGTGACGACGTCGGTGTCGGCGACGACGGAGTCCGGGAACAGCTCGTGCAACGTCAGGTGTCGCGGCTTCAGCGGATGGTTCGGCGTCGTCGATTGATCGGGAAGCTCCCAGACCGTGGCATCGACGATGGCCGAGGGAATGTGGCGGTGATAGAGGAGAGACGAGTCCGAGGAGAAGCCCTCTTCGCCCATCAGTTCCTCGAAGTAGAGGTTGCCCTCTGGAGTTCGATGCTGGGTGTGCCGCTTCGGCGGCACCGATCCGAGCTGCCGGTAATAGGCCACGTCGTCGCTCCTGGGTCGAGTTCACCGGATGTAGTAAATACATTAACTAGTTTGACGTGATCTACGCAACCCTCAGTTCCGTCCTCGGACGTCGAACTGGCTTCGATTGGTGATCAGCTTGGTCAACAACATCACCAGAATCCGCTGCTCGGGCTCGGTGAGCGCGCTGGCCCACGCGTTCTCCCGCTCGTTCTGCTCGGCGAACGTCTCGACCATCTCTGCGTGACCACGATCGGTGAGGGCGAGGCGAACCGAACGCCCGTCGGACTCGTCGGGGGTGCTGACGAGCAAACCGCCCGCGATCAGGGATTTGGACAGGTTCGATACGGTCGCGCGACTCATACCGGTCAATTCGGCGGCCCGCTTCGGCTCGATCGGACCCGCCAGCCATGTGACGAACATCAGCCGGAACGACGACCATGACCAGCCTCGCGGGCGATGAACCGTCGACTCCAGGTCGTACGTGACGATGTTCGACGCCCGGTTGAGCGTCAGTAGAACCTCGGTGGCCAGCTGATGCTCGAATCCGTACTTCCGGGCCAACGTGCTGTTGGCGGTCTCGATGAACGACCAGAAATCGGGCTCGGGTGAGTCGGTCACGGATTCACTGTAACCACGAAACCATCTGATCAACACCTTTATCATTTCGCTGGGCGCGATACGTGCCTCGTCCCGCAGGAGTCATGATGGACGCATGAGCTCGAAGAACCTGTTCGGTGGCCCACGGACCCTGCTGATCGTCGCTGCAGTGGTCATCGTGATCGCACTCGTCGCTGCCGCCGCAACGCTGATCGTCCGCGCCGTGCTCGGACCGCCAGAGGGCGAGAACAAGTTCCAGATTCAGGGCTACGCCGTCGTGCAGGTCGATCCCCAGGTCAGCGACCTCGCGCTCGCCATGCGCTAGCCGACTCCGCGGCGACCTGCGGGTCGTGTGTCTGCTGAAAGTTGCGCCCGCCACGGGCGAAGGTGTGCAGTGTCGCGGCCGGTACCCGATGTTCGGGAACGGGCTCGTCGGTCCATTCGCAGTCACGCACGAAGATCATGTTCGACGCCACCGCATCGGCGCTCTGATCTTCACGTAGTGGGCCGGAAAGTCGGCCGAGAAAGTACTCGCCGCGCTCGGTACGCGTCCAGATCCACGAGCCGTCCGGCACCTGTTCGAAGCGCTCGACGCGTCGTAGCGAGCGTTCGTCGTCGGCCGACATTCCGCAGAGTCCGAGGGTGAGGGCACGCTCGACGCCGCCCGGCATGGGAGCGCGATAGACGGCGTCGGGCATACCGCCGAGTTTAGAACCCGATGGGTTTACATACCACTCGGTCTGTTGCACGATGTTCTCGGACGCCGAACGAATTCGACGAAATGGGGAGCATCGTGTTTTCGAGAAAAGTAGTCACTCGCCTCGTGGCGGCACCGTTGGTCGTGGGAGCCCTGACGCTCGGGTCGGCGGGCACCGCATCGGCCGCGACCACCACGGAGCTGCGGCCCGTACAGGCATTCTTGTTCTTCCAACACGGCATCAGCTTCGGTTCGGGGCCGGTCGAGGCCACGGCGACGGCGGGTGCCGAGGCAGGGAAAGTCACCGTGACGACCTCGAGCAAGATTTCGGGCGCGGGTGACATGGGCTCGTCCGCGGCTTCCGGGGTCACGGTTCCCGTGACCGTGGTGTGGACGAACATCGACAACGGCCGAGCCGGTTCGGCGGGTGGGCCATCGACCGAGCCGATCACTCTCGACACCGGAGCGGGTCGCGTCGACCTTGCGATCACAACGGACACTCCCAACCTGCCCGGTGGTGGCCGGGTCGTCGTGGAGTAGCCGATCGGGGTTTCGAGTGCTAAGTTGAAGGTTCAACCTAAGCACTTCGAAGGACCCGTCATGCCATCTGTGATCAACCCGCCGGTCGCGGGCGCAGCGTTCGACGCATTTCTCGCCGATGCCGCGCCCGCGAGCCGGTCGCAGAAACTGTGGACCCCGAACGACGGACCGATGCCCGCCCTCTACATCAGCCACGGCGCACCCCCGGTCTTCGACGACGCTCTCTGGATGGACCAGCTGTTCACCTGGTCGCAGTCGATGCCCAAGCCGAAAGCGATCCTCATCGTCAGCGCGCATTGGGAAGAGGCACCGCTGAGTCTGTCCGCCTCGGGTGCCGCAACCCCGCTGGTCTACGACTTCGGTGGATTCGCTCAGCGTTACTACTCGATGGAATATCGGACGCCCGACGCCGAGGCGCTGGCCGCACGCGTTGCCGCGGCCATTCCGTCGTCGGAGAACCTGCATCAGCACAACTCCCGCGGCCTCGACCACGGAGCTTGGGTTCCGCTGAAGGTCATGTACCCCTACGCCGATGTTCCCGTTCTGCAGTTGAGCCTGCCGACGCATGCCCCGGACCGGCTGATGGCGATCGGCGCTGCGTTGAAGGAACTTCGCGCCGAGGGAGTCTTGGTGATCGGTTCCGGGTTCATGACGCACGGTCTGCCGTTCCTGTCCCGGGAGAATTTCGCCACCAACACTGTGCCGACCTGGTCCGAGGACTTCGACCTCTGGGCGGCCGACGCGTTGTCGCGCGGTGACGTCGCAACTCTGGCGGACTTCCGTAGTGCTGCGCCGGGGATGCCGTACGCCCACCCCACCGTCGAACATTTCACGCCGCTGTTCGTCACCCTCGGTGCCGCGGAGAACCCGGAAGCACCAGTGACCACTGCCATCACCGGCTTTCAATTCGGTTTGGCGAAGAGGTCCTTCGCGGTCGCGTGATGTCGTAGGAGGGTCAGGCACGACCGGTTGGAGTTGGAATCGGTTCACTTCTGAATTCTTTTCGAGCCGGGGATTGTTATCCACGCCACTTCGCTCTACAGTTCTCAGCACCATCTCGGACATCGGTGTCCAAGATGGTCGGATGCGCTGTACGAACGTCGCCGGGCGCGCCTCCTATGGATCCCGTCCTCCGGCGCGAAGGAGTACACCCGTGTCTTCTGCCCGATCTTGGACGCTACGTACAGCGATCAGCGTGATGACCGCCGCAGCGGCTTTCGGCGCTATGACGACGCCCGCTGCTGCTGCACCTGATTCGCCCGAGGTGGAAATTCAGCCGCCTCTTGCACCGTTCACGTGGCCGAAGATTCCGGAGTTCGACACCGACTTCTACCTTCCGCCCGCAGACGTGGTGGCCGCGGCCGAGCCAGGCCAGATCATCGCTGCACGGGAAGTCGAACTGGCCACTCTCAACGTCATCCCCACCCAGGTCGACGCCTGGCAGCTGTCGTTTCGGTCCAACAATGGACGCGACGAGCCGATAGCTGCGGTGACCACGGTCATCAAGCCCCGTGGCGTGCCCGCGGCACCGCGCCCGCTGATATCCATCCAATTGGCCGAGGATTCTCTCGCCGCCTACTGCGCGCCCTCGTATGCGATGCGAGCGGGGGCGATTCCCTGGCCGGTCACGGGCGCAGTGACGTCGGGTGCTCAATTCCTCGAGGTGCAGGCAGCGTTGGCTCAGGGCTGGGCGGTATCGGTACCCGACCATCAAGGTCCGAACAACTCGTTCGCCGCGGGGCCGGTCGCCGGTCGGATCACCCTCGACGGCATCCGAGCGGCCGAGAACTTCGCGCCGATGCAGTTGTCCGGGGAGGCCACCAAGGTGGGGATGAGCGGCTACTCCGGTGGCGCGATAGCCACCGGTCATGCAGCCGAGCTGGCCGGAAGCTACGCGCCCGAGCTCGATATCGTCGGCGTCACCGAGGGCGGAACCCCGGCTGAACTCGGGGCTCTGGTCGACAACGCGAACAACGCCCTCGGCTCCGGCATCGTCGCTGCCGGCATCATCGGTGCCAGTCGCGAAGATCCCGAGTTGGCCGATTTCATCGACCAGCACATCGATCCGCTCGGCCGGACTTTGTTCGCGGCCAAGGACAATCTCTGTGTCGGCTACTCGTCGGCGCTGCTGCCGTTCGTCAACCTGAAGGGTTTCCTGCATACCGACGGCGACCCGATTCAACAACCCGTGGTGAAGAAGGCGCTGTCCGCGATGCGACTCGGTGGCACCACCCCCAACATGCCGCTCTACGTCTACCACTCGAACCCGGATTGGCTGGTGCCGATCGGGCCGGTCAACGCGATGGTCGATTCGTACTGCAGCCGTCCCGGCGCCGATGTCACCTACACCCGTGACCATTTCAGCGAGCACATCACTCTGGAGCTGATTGCCTTTCCGAGCGCGGTGTTGTGGATGCGCGACCGGTTTGCCGGGGTTCCTGTGGAACCGGGTTGCCGAACGAACGATGTCGGCTCGATGGCACTGGACACGCGTGCACACCCGCTCTTCGTCGATGCCGTCGGCGAGATAATCGCCGGACTGTTCGGCAAGCCGATCGGGGCGTGACGGGCCGATCGGCGTCAGGGCCGTGAACGAGTCACCGGCGGTAGACTCCGCCGGTGACTGTCGCCGACGATCAGGGCCGCATCTACGCCGGACAATCGTCCGCCGCGCGCAAAGCCGATCGACGCGCACGGTTTCTACAGGCCGGAATCGAGGTCATCGGGGTGCGCGGATACGCAGCCACCTCGGTCGCCCATATCTGCACCGCGGCCGGTTTGGCGCGCAGTCAGTTCTACAGTGAGTTCGCCAACCGTGAGGCGCTGCTCGTGGATGTCTACGACCTGATCCAAGACGACGCGCTGGCTGCAGTCGTCGCCGCACTCGACGGCCAAGTCGACCGAGATCGACGCGCGCTGGTCGTCGCCGCGATGACGGCCTTGGTCGGATCGATCGGAGGTGACCCACGGCGAGCGCGGATTTCGTATCTGGAGATGCTGGGTGTCAGCGATGCCGTCGAACAGCACCGGACGCGCCGCCGTGCACAGTGGGTGGAATTCTTCGAGAACACTCTGCGCTCGGAAGTCGGTTCCGATTTCGTTCCCCCAGGTGGATATCGTTTGGCTGCAACAGCATTCCTCGGAGCTCTCACCGAGATCGTCTCCGATTGGTCCCGTACCGCCCCGCCCCGGCCACCCATCGAGCTCATCGTGGAGACGATGGTCGCCGTGCTGGGAGCCTTCGTTCCCGACCTGAACTGAGCTGCGGGGTGCCGCGCAATACAGTGGACCGATGACAGCTGCCACCGGACCACTCGCAGGACTCGTGGTCGCGGATTTCTCTCGTGTACTCGCCGGCCCGTACGCGACGATGATGCTCGGCGACATGGGTGCCGAGGTGATCAAGATCGAGCGACCCGGAATCGGAGACGACACCCGATCATGGGGTCCTCCGTACGACTCTGCCGGTACGGCAACCTATTTCAACTCGGTCAACCGCAACAAGACGTCGAGGTTCATCGACCTGCAGTCCGAGACCGGCGTAGCCGAGGCACGCGAGATCGTCGCCGGCGCGGACATCGTGATCGAGAACTTTCGCGCCGGTGCGATGGACCGACTCGGATTGGGCTATTCGACGCTCTCGCAGCGCAATCCCGGTTTGATCTACTGCTCGATCACCGGTTTCGGAACCGGCGGGGGAGCAGTGCTGCCGGGATACGACCTGGTGGTTCAGGCGGTCGGAGGGCTGATGAGCGTCACCGGCCCGGACGCCGCCACGCCCACCAAGGTGGGTGTCGCGATGGTCGACATCGTCACCGGAC
Source organism: Rhodococcus sp. 06-462-5 (assembly GCF_002258315.1). Lineage (GTDB taxonomy): Bacteria > Actinomycetota > Actinomycetes > Mycobacteriales > Mycobacteriaceae > Rhodococcoides. The sequence continues at coordinate 12,100 of NZ_NOYD01000039.1, forward strand.
TCCATGCGCTCAGCGGAATTCTTGCGGCACTGCATCATCGATCGAACACAGGTGCAGGCCAGCAGATACACACCTCACTGATGGCGTCGGTGCTGTCCGCAATGAGCAACCAGTCGTCGGCCTATCTCGGGGCCGGCGTCGTGCCCGTCCCGATGGGTAACAAGCACCCCTCGCTCGTGCCGTACGAGGTGTTCGAGACCGCCGATCGACCGTTGGCATTGGCCGTGGGCAACGACCGGCAATTCGCGGCCCTGGTCGAGGTTCTCGGATTCCCTGCACTGGCCGCGGACGAGCGCTTCTCGTCCAACTCTGCTCGCGTGGAACATCGAGACGAGCTGGTCGACGTTCTGACCTCTGCGTTGAGTGCACGCACCGCGGACGAGTGGTATCGAGAACTGATGCACCGCAACGTTCCTGCTGGACCGGTCAATTCCCTCGAGGAGGCCTTCGCGTTCGCGGAATCGCTCGGGCTCGAACCGCGCGTACAAGTTCCGGGTTCAGTGGCCGACGGCGTCCGCAACCCACTGGACTTCTCGGCCACCCCGGTGAACTATCGCCTGCCACCGCCCGCCGGGTTCTAGTTCAACGCCCACTTCACCGACACTGACACACTGACCGTCTGCTGACCGGGTTCGATGGGCACCGCTGTGTCGAATGAACTGGCGGACTCGCCAAGGGTCCTCGGCTGCTCCTGGCCGGTGATCGACTCGGTGATCGACAGAACGTCACCGAGTTCGCCGCCTGCGAGCGACGCGTACTGCTCGGCGCGATCGCGGGCATCGGCGAACGCCCTGGACCGGGCATCGGAGATCAGCTCGGAATCGTCGTCGATCTTGAACGAGACCCCGGAGATGCGGGTCGCGTTGCCGCCGGCCGATGTGGCGTCGCCCAGGACCGCGGACGCCTTCGACAGGTCGCGAACCGTCACCTGCAAGGTGTTGGTGGCCTGGTATCCGGAGATGGCCGAGGTACCGCCCGGCAGTGCGCCGGAGTACTGCGGATCGATCGAGACCTGTTGAGTCTGGATGTCCTCACGAGCGACGCCGGCCGCGATGACCGCGTCCGTCACTTCGGTGACCGCAGCATTCGCCTGTTCGATCGCGGCGGTGACGTCCTCGGCCGTGGCCTGAACGCCGATCTGGGTTGTCAACGTATCCGGTGCGCCCTGGACTTCTCCGACGCCGTTGACGTTCACCCCGGGAGGTCCATCGGGGGACGTGGTCGCTGGACTGCTGCAGCCCGCAGTCAGGGCTACGGCCAGCATCAGGGCCGATGCGCAGGATCCGACCATCCATCTGTTTCGACTCACCGCCGTAGTGTCCACCATTGCAGGTGAATTGGAAAGGCTCAGGGCTTGCGACACTCGGCATCGAACGTCACGGTGACCTCGTCCACCACCTTCATGGCTCCGAACATCTGCGAATACGGGGTGATCTTGTAATCCGACTGACGCACAGTGGTTTCGGATTCGATATGCCACCGATCGCCGAGGTCGGTGACGTCGACATCCACGTTGATCTCCCTCGACACGCCGTGTATCTCGGCCGTGCCCGCCAGCTGAAATCCGGAGTCGACGGTGGTGATCTCGGTCGAGTGGAAACGAATCGTTGGATATCGGTCGGCGTCGAAACTCTTGAGCGCGTTGGCTTTCGCGACGATCTTCTCCGGTCCGATCAACGGTGTCAGTCCACCCTCGCCGTGGACCACGTCGAGTGAACTCACCTCGGCGGTCAGGGTGACAGCGGTGGGTGCGTCCCCGGCCCACTCGACTGTCGCAGCCCAGGAGGTCATCGCGATCGTGAGGCGATGCCCCATCTTGGATGCCCTTCCTGCGACATCCGTACGAACAGCCAACTGCCCGCCGTCGGATGCGTCGAGCGTCCAGGTCTCGGTACTCATCCCCCGACTGTATCGGTCCCGCAGAACCGACGACGGGACTCAGGCGCTGGTGGTTAGGGTGGAGGCATGTTCTCCAATTCCCCTCGAACATTCGTCGCCGACGCCCTCCGCGGCTTCGTCGCCGCCACCGACGACGTCGCCTGGCATGCCGACCCCGGCTACCTGACGCGTCGCTATCGCATCTCCGACGGCCAGGTTGCGCTGCTGTCCGGTGGGGGATCGGGCCATGAGCCGCTGCATGCAGGCTTCATCGGCCGCGGCATGCTCACCGGCGCGTGCCCGGGCCTGGTGTTCACCTCACCCAATGCCCTCCAGGTACACGAGGCGTCCAAGGCCGTGGACTCCGGCGGCGGCGTGGTGCACATCGTGAAGAACTACACCGGCGACGTGATGAACTTCAAGATCGCCCGAGAGTTGTTGCAGGAGGACGGCATTGTCGCCGACGTCGTTCTCGTCGACGACGACGTGGCCAGTGAGAGCGAGGACGGCCCGGGCCGCCGCGGCACCGCAGCGACCATCGTCGTCGAAAAGATCTGCGGCGCAGCGGCAGAACGCGGAGACAGCCTGCAGGCGGTGGTCGCGCTTGGGCGTCGAATCGCGGAGAACGCACGCAGCATGGCCGTCGCAATGAATCCACCGACGCTTCCGGGCGCAGATGCTCCCTCGTTCGATCTCCCCTCGGAGGAAATCGAACTCGGCATCGGCATCCACGGAGAACGCGGCACCGACCGTGTGCCCCTCCTACCCGCTCAGGAGATCGTCGCGAAACTGACCGATCCCATCGTGGACTCGCTCGGGTTGAACTCGGGCGAATCGGTGATCGCGGTGGTCAACGGGCTCGGAGCAACGCATCCGCTGGAGCTGCACCTGCTGTTCGGTGAACTCTCGGAGTACCTGCACGGCAAAGGGATCGAGATCTCCCGCTCGCTCGTCGGCAGCTTCGTCACCGCGCTCAACATGGGCGGAGCCTCGATCACCCTCGTGCGCGCCGACGACGAACTGCTCGAACTCTGGGACGCACCCACCGACGCACCCGGCTGGCCCAACGCCCACAGTCGCGGGGTGAAGCCGGTGGCCGAACGCGGCGGCTTCGGGCCCTCGTTCGAGCCCTCGGACTCCGGAGAGGTGTCGGCGTTCGCGTCGACGTGGATCGGGACATGGGCGCAGCGGGTACTCGACGAAGAGCCGGCCCTGACCGAGCTGGACCGCAAGGCAGGCGACGGCGACTTCGGAACCAACATGGTAGCCGCCCTCGAGCAGCTCGATCTGGACGCCGTCAAGGAAAACTATTCGGCAGCAACGGTATTCGAGGCAGTGAGCGAGGCCTACCTGGGCCACGCGGGTGGTACCTCCGGTGCGCTGTTCGGCATCTGGTTCCGCCAGTTCTACCGGGCGATGCTGGAATCCGAGCCCGATCTCGCGGCTATCGGAAAGGCGGCGAGGGCAGGGCTGGACAGCATCACCGAACTCGGTGGCGCGCGGGTGGGCGACAAGACGATGGTCGACGCCATCGCCCCCGCTGTCGATGCACTCGAGAAAGACGGCGGCACCCTGCAGCAGGCCGCCGACGCCGCGAAAACCGGAGCCGAATCGACGAAGGACATCACCGCCAACCGCGGCCGCGCCAGCTACGTCGGCGAGGCCGCGCGAGGCGTCGTCGACCCCGGTGCGCTGGTCATGGCTTGGTTCTTCGAGGCAGCTGCTAGCTCAGCGAACTGAGAAAGACCTCAGCGATCGCTTCGAGGCCGGCCTGATCGTCGGCGTCGAAGCGATCGGGAACAGGGCTGTCCAGATCGAACACACCGATCAAGGTCTCGCCCTGGTACAGCGGTACGACGACCTCGGAGCGAGTGTTGGCATCGCACGCGATGTGACCGGGGAAGGCGTGCACGTCGGCGACGCGCTGCGTCTCACGGGTGGTCGCTGCTGCTCCGCAGACGCCTTGGCTCAGGGCGATGCGCACGCAGGCGGGCTGACCCTGAAACGGCCCGACCACCAGTTCGGTCCCGTCGAACAGATAGAAGCCGACCCAATTGACCTCGGGCAGAGCGTGATACACCAGCGCAGAAAGATTGGCGGCGTTGGCGACGAGGTTCGATTCCTCGAACACCAGGCCACGGGCCTGCTCGGTGAGCTGCTGATACTGCTCGACCTTGGATCCGTTCAGTTCGGTCGCGGTGAAAGACATGCGCCGAGTCTAAGGGCACACCCCAGCACCACCAGATACGCCGACATGCCGCCCACTTGTATCCGTTGCGCGATGCCCAGACCGTACTCACCCGGCAGATTGTCGGCGATCAGCAGCCACGCGGTGGCCAGTGTCGTCACGATCAGGACGGCCAGGCCCAGCGTGCGCAGCAGCGGGTAGAGCCGGTAGCGAAACGCAGCCACTGTGAACGCGATCATGACGGTGAAGATCGCGAACACCGCGATGGTGCTGGTCAGCGCATGCAGGTGATGGAGTTGCGGGAACAATCCGCTCGGCTCGATCGGACAGCTCGGATCGTCGGCCGCCACACACTCGAGGGGGAGTTTCGCGTCGGCGATGGTCGCGATACCGAAGATGCCCGACGCCACCCAGCCGGTGACGACGAGCCGTCGACGCGGGGTTGCCAGGAAGCCCAGAATCGCCGCGAGAATCATCAACGAACCCGTGACGACGTCTGCGGTGGAGAAGAATTCGCGGTACGGCTGATCGCGGGCGTCGAGTTCGCTGAGGAACGATGTGGTCGGGTCGAGGCCGGTATCGAGAAAGAATTCGGCCACCCATGCCGAGTACAGCAGGCCGGCGAGGATCAAGCAGATCGCCACTACGACGCGGCGAATATCCACGCCTTCAGTTCTCGAACGCACCGATCAAGGCTAGCCAGTGAGTACATCGGCAGTTGCCACCGCCAGTGCGACCGCGGACTCGCAGTCGTCGGTCAGGACGGACAGTGTGGGAACCGTGCGGGCATAGCGCGCGGCAGAGTCGTCGTTCTCGGGCATGCCGAGCACGGGGTTGCCCAACACGATGTCTGCGAAGCACGACGAATCAGCGGCGCGCGTCTCGACGGTGTAGCCGCCCTGCTGGACGGGCTCGCTGTCGGTCGAACGCAGATCCGAGTCGACGTAGGTGAGCGTGACGTCGAGCATCGCGAGGTTGTCCTCGAACGTTGCCGAGGACACCATGAAGTGACAGTGGTACGGATCCGAGGAGGGGTTCCACCGGTCGACCGTCCAGGTTGCGGGCAGGTGTTCGAGGACGGCGCACGGATCCTTCGTGGCCAGCGGAAGGTCGTACTTCGAATCGATGCGCAGGGGTGGGTCGGCCAACAGGCTCAGTGCGGTCTCGGTGAGGGTTGTCGCCGCTGCACACGCGTCCGCGTCGGCGCGATCGACGTCGATCGTGGCAAAGCTACGACCGGATTCGGTGAGTAAACCGTCCATGGCCTCGGAGGAGGCTCCGTCGAACTCGTCGCGGAGCGGGAAGCTGATGCGGCACGACCCTTTCGAGGCGTCGTCGAGATACACCTGTTCGCCGCCGATCGTCATGTGCTCGTAGTCCGGGTCGTCGGACGTCGGGTGATATCCGTTGAGATCGATGGAGACGGAGTCGGTGGCGCTCGATCGTCCAGGATTCAGACTGGCCGAGCATGTGCTCAATTCGCCGTCGGGGCGCAGTTGCACCACTGTGCCCATGGCCGCGAGGTCATCCTCGGTGAGAAAGCCGCAGGGATCGAGGCTGCGCACGAACTCTGCCGACTCGGCCAAATACCGGTCTGCCTCGGACATCTCGAATCCGTACCTGTTCTGCGGCGCACTGCGTGCGGGGGAGGCACTGCCGAGCAAGACCACCGCGCATCCGCTCGTCGATACCGACATCGCCAGCGCCACCGCCGCGAGCAACCAATTTCTACGCACCGTTTCCCCCGAACTCGAATCAACCGATCATGGGGTTGGACGCGCGGGGGCCCGAGATGGTTTCAGGCGGGAGTGGACTATTCAGCAGTGAGTTCATCGACCACGCGGTCGGCCGCTACGGCGGGGTCCTCGTGTTCCCAGATGCGCACCACGCGCCAGCCCTCCGCGAGGAGTTTGTCGTCGGTGTCGCGATCGCGGGCTACGTTCGCGGCCAGTTTGTCGGCCCACCACTGCGCGTTGTTGCGGGGCTTGGTCGCGTGCACCGGGCAGCTGTGCCAGAAGCAACCGTCGACGTAGACCGCGACTTTGCGTTTGGGGAAGACCAGATCTGCTCGACGCCTCATGCCCTTCAGCGGAGCGCGATCGACGAAATAGCGCAGACCACGACGGTGCAGCGCCTGCCGCAGCGCCACCTCGGGTTTGGTGTCGCGACGCTTCTGCTTGCTCAGTCTCGCACTGGTCTTGGCGTCGGTGGCGGGTCGGTCTGCGCTCACACCGGAACCCGCTCGGCGTACCCGCCCATGCGCTCGAGATGGGCGTCGAGGTCGTCGAGAAAGCCGTCGACGAAGCGGAGGTTGCCCGCTCTGGCGCGCTTGAGGAACCCGGCCGTGGCTCTTGCGGAGAGCAGCTTCGCGTCGTCCAGGAAATCGATCAGGTCTTCGTAGGGCTCGTGCACAGGCATCGTCGATACCGTCACCTTGAATGTCGTCCGATCGCGTCCCCATGCTGCTGTCGGCCAGGCCTGCCCAGGTAGCAGAGCCAGATCGTTCGAGGCGTCGTACGGCTTTGGGTCGTCGAGGGCACTCGCCGCCCATGACGCCATCCGAACACTGACGGCATTGCCGACGAGCTTCCAGCGATGTCCGCTGCGGACGCCGGGCTGCTGGACGGCGGGCAGCGTCCACTCCGGATCGAATCCCTGCAGACGTTCGGCACCGATGATGCCGGGAGTGACGATCTCCCCGGACGGCAGCCGAACCGCCGGGGGACTGGCTATGCCCAGCGAGGATCCACCCTTGAGCGTCGGGACCGCATTGACCGCCCAGCCCAGGCCGCGGATGCCCTCGGTCCAGTAGAAGCCGCACGGCTGCGTGGTGGGATCGCCGTCGGGCAGCGGGCCTGCATCCTGCGAGAACAGCACTTCTCGCGGATCGTCGGTACGCGAGGCCAGCATCACCACGCGCTGTCGACGCTGCGGCAACCCGAACGCCCGGGCGTCGACGACGCGGTAGGCCCACATGTAACCGAAGTCCTCCAGCGCGTCGGTGATGTGGCGCATGGCCGCCCCACGGCCGAGCTGCAGCATGAACGGCACGTTCTCCATCAGCAGCCATCGCGGACCGCGTCGACGCGAGACCAGCCGAAACACCTCGTCGACCAGGCCCGATCTGGCACCGGTGATGCCCGCGGTGCGTCCGGCCTGAGAGAGGTCCTGACATGGGAAGCCGGCCGCGACGAGTTCGGTGTCGGCGGGCAGGCTTCGAAGAGTGGTGACGTCGGTGTGCAGGGGTACCTCGGGCATGCGCGCTCGCAGGACGGCCCCGGCTCCGGGATCGATCTCGCACAGCAACTGCGTCGACCACCCTGCGTCGGCCAACCCCAGCTCGAGCCCGCCGATCCCCGCGAACAACCCGACCATCGACCGTGCGCTCACGTGTGCCCTTCCCTTGCCCGACGGCCCTACGTTACTCGAGTCGGTTCGCTTGACCTCGACCACGCTCGAGGTTTCACACTGGAATGCGAGGGCCGAAAAATCGGTTGGAAACTGAGCCTGTGCAATGAAATCATTCGAGCACAGCAATAAGGAGAAGAACTGTGTCTACGGGTGTGCTCGATCCCGAAACCCGAACCCTCGATCAGCCATACCCGGACACCGCGAAGCCGCCCAGCTCACTGCGCCGTTTCGCGCCGTTTCTGCTGCCGTACAAGTGGTTCTACATCGCCTCGATCGTGGTCTCGCTGATCGCCACCATGACCGGTCTGGTGATTCCGCTGGTGATGCAACGCGTCATCGACGGCCCCATCACCGATCGCAATTTCTCTGCCGTCTGGTGGCCCGCGGCATTCGTCCTGTTGCTCGGCACCATCGATGCACTCGGCATCTGGGTTCGCCGCTACCTGGTCTCCCGCCCGTCGAGCCAGTTCGAAATTTCAGCGCGTGCAACGGTATTCGACAAGTTGCAGCGACTGTCGGTCTCGGCTCACGAGAGCTGGGAATCGGGTCAGCTGCTCTCGCGTGCCATCGCAGACCTCGGTTCGCTGCGGCGTTTCATGGCCTTCATCGGCCCGTTCATCATCATCAACGCCGTGACACTGGTCGCCGGTATCGGCGTATTGCTGGTGCAGTCATGGCAATTGGGGCTGATCATGCTGGCGACGTCGGTACCGCTGGTGATCGCCTGCACCAAGTTCGAGACGCTGTATCGCGTCGTGGCCCGTGACGCTCAGGATCAGGCAGGCGACGTCACGACGACGGTCGAGGAATCCATCCAGGGCATCCGCGTCCTCAAGGCGTTCGGCCGAAGTGCGCACTTGGGCAAGCAGTTTCTGCGTCAGGCTCGCACATTGCGGGGTACCGAACTGAAGAAGGTGCGCTACCTGGCGATCATCTGGGCGGTGATCGTCGGACTGCAGCCGATCACCATCGGTGCGATCCTGACCGTGGGTACGTACTCGATCGTGCAGGGCACCATGACGGTCGGCACGCTCGTCGCGGCCATCGCCATCGTCACGTTCCTGCTATGGCCGATCGAATCCTTCGGGTATCTATTGGCCGAGCTGAACAACGCCCGCACGGCAGCCGACAGGTACTGGGAGATCATGGATACTCCCGAAACTGTGACCGATCCGGACAATCCCGTCGAATTGCCCGAAAGAATCCGTGGCCGAGTGCAATTCGATCGCGTCGGATTCACCTTTCCCGACGCGTCGTCGCCGCTGCTCGAGGACGTCAGCTTCGTCATCGAGCCGGGGGAGACAGTCGCGCTGGTCGGCAACACCGGTAGCGGAAAGACTGCGCTGACCAACCTCCTTCCCCGTCTGTTCGATGCCACCGAGGGTTCCATCACCATCGACGGCATAGATGTGGCCTCGATGCGGTTGTCCGATCTGCGCTCGATCGTCACCGTGGCGTTCGAGGATCCGGTGTTGTTCTCGGCGAGTGCGCGCGAGAACATCGCGCTCGGTTCGCCCGGCGCGTCCGATGCCGAGATCGCCGAGGCGTTGGAGATCGCGCACGCAACGGATTTCGTCGAGCAGTTGCCGTGGGGCCTGGCCACTCGCATCGGTGAGCAGGGCATGAGCCTGTCCGGTGGGCAGCGGCAGCGGCTCGCGCTGGCGCGGGCGGTGCTGGGCAAACCGCGGGTGCTGGTGCTCGACGACCCACTGTCTGCGCTCGACGTGGACACCGAAGCCAAAGTGCAGAAGGAATTGCGGCGCGTGTTGGCGCACTCGACGACACTGCTGGTGGCGCACCGACCGTCGACCGCTGCGTTGGCCGACCGCGTGCTGTATCTCGAGAACGGAAGAATTGTGGAGCAGGGAACACACGAGGGACTGCTGGCGTCGTCGCCGCGGTACCGCGAGGTGATGGGGTCGATTCATGGCTGAGCAAACCGCAGCTGCGGATTGGCGCGGCGTCGGCGGCGAGGAATCGGAGGTCGACGCAACCGGAAACCTGGTGCTGGCCGGGCGTTCTCGCCGGTTGCTCGCCTCGTTGGTGCGGCCGTACAAGAAGCAGGCCCTGCTGTCTTTCCTGATCATTCTGGTCGACAACATCACCTACGTTGCCGGTCCGCTGTTCATCGCCTACGCGCTGGACAACGGTGTCGGCGCTGCAGCGCAGGGTGATTGGGCTCCGTTGATGTGGGCGATCGGCGGCTACACCGGCTTCGGTCTGCTCGGGATGATCACCACCTACGCCTTTCTCACCGTCTCCGGTCGGCTGAGTCAGAACATCCTGTACGACCTGCGCGGTCGGGTGTTCGACCATGCCCAGAAGCTGAGCCTGTCGTTCCACGAGAAGTACACCTCGGGACGGTTGATCTCGCGTCTGACCAGCGATGTCGAATCCCTGCAGACGCTGCTCGAAAGCGCGCTCAACGATGCTCTGACGGCCATCCTGTCGATGGTGTCGATCGCGGTCATCCTGGTGTACCTCGACGTTCCGATGGCGATGATCGTGCTGGCCGGATTCGTTCCGCTGGTCCTCGTCACCCGGTGGTCGCAGCGTCGACAACGCCAGGGATACCGTCGAACACGGGTGGCGATCGCCCGCGTCGTGGTTCATTTCGTCGAATCCATGGGCGGTATCCGTGCGGTACAGGTGTTCCGGCGCGAGGGCCGCAACGACGCGATTCTGAGCACCGAGGATTCGGAATACCGCGACGCCACCACCGCAGCGCTGCGCGGGATGGCGAGCTACACCGGCATCGTGCGCTGGATCGGCAACGTCACGCTCGCGATCATCCTGGTGTTTGGTAGCTGGCGAGTGATCAACGGCCACATGGACATCGGTGTGCTTGCCGCCTACGTGTTGTATCTGCGCCGGTTCTACGGACCTCTCGACGAGCTGGCGATGGTCTTCAACGCCTACCAGTCCGCCGCTGCCGCCCTGGAGAAGATCTCCGGGGTACTCGAAGAAGAACCGTCGGTGACGGCACCGAAGAACCCGGTGGAGATCGGAACGGCCAAGGGCGACATCACGTTCGACGATGTGCACTTCTCCTACGGCCCCGAGCGCGTCGTGCTGCCGGAATTCTCGTTGCACGTACCCGCCGGACAGGTGGTCGCGATGGTCGGAGCCACCGGAGCGGGCAAGTCGACACTGGCAAAGCTGTTGGCGCGCTTCTACGATCCGACGGCCGGAGCCGTCCGACTCGACGGCGTCGACATGCGGGAGATCAGCGACGAGGACCTGCGTCGCAACGTCGTGATGGTGACTCAGGAGTCGTTCCTGTTCTCCGGTTCGGTAGCGGACAACATCAGGCTCGGACGCCCCACCGCGACCGATGCGGAGGTGCGGGCAGCCGCGGACGCCGTCGGACTGACGGAGTTCATCGGGTCGCTCCCGCAGGGAATCGACACCGACGTGCGCAAGCGCGGAGGCCGATTGTCCTCGGGCCAAAGGCAATTGGTGGCTTTCGCGCGGGTGTTCCTCGCCGCGCCGTCGGTGATCGTGCTGGACGAGGCGACATCGAGCCTGGACATCCCGAGTGAGCGGCTCGTGCAGCGCGCACTCGAGACCATCCTGCAGGGACGAACGGCGCTGATCATCGCGCACCGACTCTCGACGGTGGCCATCGCGGACCGGGTACTCGTCATGGCCGACGGAAACATCGTCGAAGACGGAACCCCCGCGGACCTCATCGCGGGGGAGGGACGCTTCGCGCACCTGCACGAGGCGTGGGAAGACTCGCTGGTCTGATTTTCGTAACGCGTAGTCGGTCTCCGGCGAAATGACCTGTATGAGAAGAACATTTGTAGCGGCAACACGAGTTGCCACCGTCGTCGTCTCAGGTCTGGCCTTTTCTGCAATCATCGGCGCAGGCGTGTCCCATGCGGACACTCAGGATTGCTCCATCTCCCGCGATGCCTTCGGCGCGTCTGCAGCGTGTCACGACACCGGTGCTCCTCCGGGTCGGGAGTACGTACTCATCACCGAATGTTGGGGCTTTCATGTCACCGCCACCGTGCCCTTCCTTGCGGTGGGGCCCTACACCTCGTCGAGCCGATCCTTCGTACCGACAGGTCAGGCGTCGGGTAATTGCGGGTCGAGCTGGGACCAGCCGACATCGACCCTCGGTGTGGTCACCGGTGCCCACGTCGAGATCTATCGCCAGTGAGATCGGCCTCGTGACCGGGTGATCACGTCCAGGGAGTTATCGGCGGCTTGACCCACATGATCTTCTCGTCCACGTGCTGGGGCGTCGCACCGTCGTGGCCCGGGTGTTCGGCCGCCCACGCAGATTTACGGTCGAGCAACTCGGCCACGATGGTCCACGTCTCCATCGTGCTCGGCGGGTGCAGGTCGGCGGCGCGGGCGAGTTTGCGGCGAACGGCGTCGGTGAGGTCGAGCAGCTCGGCGCCGGTGATGCCGCGATCCCACACGTAGCGCGCCAGGGCCTTCGCCTTGTCCTGTCGACTCTTCGCAGCCTGTTCGGAGTGCGCGAAATCGAACTGCCCGCCGCCGGTGTTCTCTGTCGTCACGGGCACAACCTTAATGAACTGCGAGAAAAGGCACGTCCGCTTGATCTTCTGGGGGCCCCGTCGCATACCGTAGGTGAGTGATCACTCAAGCATCGGGTGCAGAGCATGTCTCCATACCCGCGACCGGCTCCACAGACGCGAAAACCTGGCCCTCGATCCTGACGTGGCGAGCGCACGACGTTCCCCGTATGGAGTCCGTGCGTGTCCAGCTCTCGGGCAACCGCATCAAGGCTGCCGGACGCATCATCGGTGCCGCGTGCAGCGATCACCCCGCTTTCAGCGCGTCCTACGACCTGGTGACCGACGAATACGGCGTCACCAAGCGGCTCTCGGTGCGCACGTCGCTGGCGTCCGGTGACCGGCAGGCCTCGGTCAGCCGTGATGACGAGGGCTACTGGATGGTGGAGAACAGCACCAGTCATCAGCGCTCGACCTACAGCGGCGCGCTCGACGTCGACATGGTGCTCAGCCCGTTCTTCAACACTCTGCCGATCCGTCGATTCGGTCTGCACACCCAGGTCCAGGACCTCGAGGTGCCCACGGTGTACGTGAACCTGCTCGACCTCAGCATCCAGGAAGCCACGCTGACCTACAGCAGTGGTTCCGAGGGAATCCACGTCATCTCGCCGGTCTCCACGTCGTCCGTCACGGTCGACGCCGACGGCTTCGTTCTCGACTACCCGGGGCTGGCCGAGCGGATCTGACGCACGACGCCACCACGTCGACCCGCGTCCTGCAGCTTCTCCCGCCACCCCGGTTCGCCCGGGGTGACGTCGGTGATCTCGAAGCGTTGATGCTGCTCGTACTGCAGGCGCGCTGCGTTTCCGGCGTCGACCAGCGTTTTCGTCGAACCTTCGTCCAGTTCTTTGCGCGCGGCTGTGAGTGCTTCCAGTGCCTGGTCCAGCGCGGTTCGCAGAGCGGCGGCGTTGCCCTCGGTCATCGCTCGGACGAGATTCGGAGACGAGGACGCCACCCGCGTCCCGTCCCGGAACGAGCCCGCAGCCAGGCCCAACGCCAGCGGTCCGCCTGCCGCGCCCACGATCGCCAGCGCTTCGGCCAGCAGATGCGGTAGGTGAGAGATTCTGGCGACGGCGCGATCGTGCTCGACGCTCTCGGCCGGCACCACCACCGAACCGCAGTCGAGGGCCAGCTGGGCCACCCGAACCCACACGTCCGCGTCGACTCCCGGATCGGTGGCCACCACCCACACCGCGTCGGCGAACAGCGTCGGATCGGTGGCCGACCAGCCCGATTGGTTGGTGCCCGCCATGGGATGTCCACCCACGTAGCGGGCCTGCAAGCCGCGAGCGGCCACGGCGGCGGCGACCTCGGCCTTCACACTGACGACATCGGTGATCGGAGCCGCGGGCGCATGCTCGACGACGGCCGCAAGAACGGAGTCGACGGCCGGCATCGGAACGGCGATCACGATCAACGCGTCGTCCGCTGCGGCCCTGCTCAGCGCGGCTGCCAGGTCGGTACCGACGTCGTAGCCGTCGGCTGCAGCACCGGCGATCGCGTCGGCCGATCGGTTCCATCCCCATACCCGACGGCCCGCGTCCTGTGCCGCGCGCAGGATCGACCCACCGATCAGTCCGAGACCCAGAACGCACACGGAAGAAGAAGTCACCCGATCAGATTGGCACAGGTGGGTGACGTCGACAGGAGGTGGACTTCGAATACCGGCCCCTACCGGACTACCGTTGCGCGCATGGCCGCACAGCGCGCGAACAACAACCGCGCATCCGCACCGGAATACGACGACCTCGAGGGATTCGGCGTTGCAGTTGTCCGAGAGGAAGGCAAGTGGACTGTCACGCCGCTGTCCGACGACGCACTGACCAGTCTGTCGGCGGCAGAGACCGAATTGCGTGAGCTGCGCAGCTCGGGAGCGGTGTTCGGAATGCTCGACGTGGACGAGGAATTCTTCGTCATCCTGCGTCCCGCACCGAACGGCACCCGACTCCTGCTGTCCGACGCGGTCGCCGCAGTGGACTACGAAATCGCCGCGGACGTTCTCGACGCGCTCAACATCGAGATCCCCGACGTCGACCCCGACGAACTCGACGACATCGAGCCCTACGAAGAAGGCGACCTCGCTCTGCTCGCCGACCTGGGACTACCCGAGGCCGTCCTCGGCATCATCGTCGCCGAGACCGACGACTACCCCGACGAACAGCTGCAGTCCATCGCCGAACGCCTGGGCTTCGAGGACGAGTTCGCCGCAGCGGTGAACAAGCTGCGGCGGTAACCGATGCCGGTGTCCGACGCGGACATGATCCGCGCAGCGCTGTCGGCCTCGGCCGAGGCATCGGATGCCGATGTGCCCGTCGGAGCCGTCGTGTTCGACGCCTCCGGCCGAGAGATCGCCCGGGCCTGCAATGCGCGGGAGGCGTCGGGCGACCCCACCGGACACGCGGAAGTGATCGCACTGCGTCGAGCAGCGGCGGTCCACGGTGACGGCTGGCGACTCGAAGGCTGCACGCTGGCCGTGACCTTGGAACCCTGCACGATGTGCGCCGGGGCGCTGGTGCTCGCTCGCGTCGGAGCTGTGGTGTTCGGGGCGTGGGAACCCAAGACCGGAGCCGTCGGGTCGCTGTGGGACGTGGTGCGAGACCGTCGACTCACCCATAGGCCGCAGGTGCGCGGCGGGGTGTTGGAAGCCGAATGCGCCGAAGTGTTGACCAGGTTCTTCGCTCGCCAGAGATAACGATCCCGTCTCGAGGTGAGGGGTGAGGTGGCCGGGTCGGTCGGTTTTCAGGAGTGTGGAGAGCAGGGGTGCGACGACGCGCTCCAACCTCTGCGAAGGAGAGCACTATGGGAATCGGCGACAAGATCTCGAACAAGACCGAAGACCTCGGCGGCAAGGCAAAGGAAGCCGCTGGTTCGGCCACCGGAGACAAAGACCTCGAAGCAGAAGGCAAGGGCGACCAGACCTCGGCAGCAGTCAAGGACGGCGTCGAGAAGGTCAAGGACGCAGCCTCGAACATCAAGGACAAGCTCACGGGCAACTAGTCGCCGGAGTGGAGCCTGCGGAATGACCAATGGATTCACGCGCTGAGCAGGCGATTTAGCCTCAGGCCGTCATTCCGGTACAGTCTTCTGCGGTGGCGTGTCCGAGCGGCCTAAGGAGCACGCCTCGAAAGCGTGTGACGGGTAATCCCCGTCCGAGGGTTCAAATCCCTCCGCCACCGCCAAAGCTCCCCACCTGTTCACGCAGGTGGGGAGCTTTTTTGTGCGCGGGTGTGGGTGGGGTGTCGCCGGGCCGGGTTCAGCGGCCGGATTGGGTTCTGCCGCAAACGCGCGCGCATTGGCCAAGTGCGCGCGAAATAGACCCCGAATCGGTAGCCAAACCGAACGCGTCTGACAAATGCGCGCGCATTTGTCA
>NZ_NOYD01000007.1 GCF_002258315.1 Rhodococcus sp. 06-462-5
TCATCATCGTCACGTCAGCGCTGCTGCCGCTCTACCTCAAACTCGGTGTCAGCCCGGTCATTCTGACGGTCGTCGCCGGTCTCGCCAACGGCACGATGAACATCATTCCGTGGGGCGGCCCGACGGTTCGCGCCGCATCCGCTCTCGGAATCTCCCCGTCCGACGTCTTCGTTCCGATGGTTCCCTCGATGATCGTCGGCCTGATCATCGTGCCGTTGGCGAGACCGGCGACGACCGTCAGAATGACCGGGCTGACACCGAGTTTGAGGTAGAGCGGCAGCAGCGCTGACGTGACGATGATGAACGTGGTGGAGCCGTCACCGTCGAGCGAGACGACCATGGCCAGAATGGCAGTTCCGACAACGAGTTTCATCGGATCGTTGCGCACCAGGCGCAGAATGCCGCGCACCAGTGGGTCGAACAGTCCGACGTCGATCATGATGCCGAAGAAGATGATGGCGAAGAACAGCAGGGCCGCGGTGGGGGCCAGCGACTTGATGCCGTCGGTGATCATGTCACCGATGCCGAGCCCCGCGCCGGCCAGCAGACCGAAGATGACGGGTACGAGGGTGAGTGCGACGACGGGCGTGGCTCTCTTGGTCAGGATCAAGAACATGAAGGCGGCTACCATGAGGAAGCCGAGTATCACCAACATCGTGCACTCCTTCTCGAATGTGTGAGGTGGGTCCGGTTGGACTGCGTGTGTGACTGAAGTTACGTAACCGGCATCACATGGTCGCTGTTGTGCGCACTACCCGCGCAAGCAACGTAAAGAGCCTTTTGCGCATTGTGCTCGAGCCCGCCCGGCGCATAGCCTGGGTGAGTGCGATTGAGGACCCAGGTGCTGTTGTTGCAGGCAGCGCTGGTGGCGGTGGCCCTGGCAGTGGCGTTCGGGGTGTTCGCGATCAGCAGTGGCAGGCAGGCGAGCGAGGAGTACGGCGAGCGTGCGCTCGCGGTTGCCCGGACGGTGGCGTCGGACCCGGAGGTGCGCTCTCTGGTCGAGCAGTTCTCGGCAGTCGACACCGCCGGTACCGACGCCGCGCCCGCGGGAGTGCTGGCGGGTGGGGCGTTGCAGCGCGCGGCCGAGGGCGCCCGCACTCGCACCGACGCCCTGTTCGTCGTCATCACCGACGATCGGGGTCTGCGGTTGGCGCACCCCGATCCGACGGTGCTGGGCCGGCGGGTGAGTACCGATCCTTCGGGTGCATTGGCGGGCAACGAGGTGGTCGAACAGGAGCGCGGCACGCTCGGCGACTCCGTACGCGCGAAAGTGCCTGTGCTGGCGCTCGGTTCGACCGACATGGTGGTCGGCGAAGTGAGCGTGGGCATATCGACCACGGCCGTGCGTACCGAGCTGGTGAAGGATCTGGTCAACGGCGGGTTGGTGACCGGTGCAGTGCTGTTGCTCGGGCTGGCCGGCTCGACCCTGTTGGCACGCAGGTGGAAACGGCTGACGCTGGGGCTGGAGCCGGAGGAGCTCGCCGAACTGGTGCGTGAACAGGAGGCGGTGCTGCACGGCATCGGCGAGGGGGTGGTCGCCATCGACCCGGACGGCGTCGTCACGGTCGTCAACGACGAGGCGCGCACGTTGCTCTCGATCGACGGTAAGCCCGGGATGCGGATCGAGGACATCGGTCTGACTCCGAGGCTGCTCGAGGTCATCGAATCTCCGACGGCCGAACCCGTACTCGCGGCGGTGAACGAGGTCGTGGTCGTCGCAGCCGCCCGAAAAGTGCTGCGTGACAATCGCGATCTGGGTACGGTGCTGACCGTGCGCGACCGAACGGACGTGGAGACACTGACGCGTCAGCTCGACGCCGTGCAATCGATGTCTGCCGTGCTGCGCGCCCAACGCCACGAGTTCGCGAACCGAATGCATCTGGTCAGCGGACTGCTGCACGAGGGCCACCCCGATCGTGCGTCGCAGTACATCGACGACATACTCGGAGTGGGGCCGAGATCGGAAACCGTCGAGGGTATCGATGCCGTGTCCGACGCCTATCTGCGGTCGTTCCTGACCGCGAAAGCCGCGCACGCCCGCGAGAGTGGGGTCCGAATGGTGTTGGGCGAGAACACCTGGGTCGGGGGAGAGGTGGCCGTTCCCGTCGACGTGACGACGGTGCTGGGCAATCTCGTCGACAATGCGGTCGATGCGGCCAGGCTGGGAGTCAGGAGGCCGGCCGAGGTGGAAGTGGAACTGGTGCAGGACGGTTCGACCCTGCACATCGTGGTCGTCGATTCCGGCGACGGGGTGGACCTGGAAGTCGATCAGGTGTTCGTGGAGGGAGTCTCGACCAAGTCGACGGCGGACTCGCCGGGCGGCCGAGGGGTGGGATTGGCGCTGAGTCGGCAGATCGCGCGTACCCGCGGCGGCGACGTGACACTGGCCGATGTCGGTGGGCAGATCACCGAAGAGAACGAACGAGGAGGCGCTGTGTTCATCGCGTCGATCCCTGATGCACTACTGACCGACGAGGTGTCGCAATGAGGGTACTGGTGGTGGACGACGATTTCCGGGTCGCGGATCTGCATGCGGTACTGGTGAATTCGCTGGACAACTACGAGGTGGCCGCGGTGGCGACGAGTATCGCCCAGGCAC
The DNA here is from genome assembly GCF_002258315.1 of Rhodococcus sp. 06-462-5. Taxonomy (GTDB): domain Bacteria; phylum Actinomycetota; class Actinomycetes; order Mycobacteriales; family Mycobacteriaceae; genus Rhodococcoides. Next base: position 2,600 of record NZ_NOYD01000007.1, read on the forward strand.
GGGAATTGGCGTCGACGCAGTCGTTCGATCTGGCGCTGGTCGACGTCTATCTGCCCGACGGATCCGGAATCGACCTGGTACGCGAACTCGAGTGCGACGCCGTGGTGCTCTCCGCTGCGGCGGATCAGCAGACGGTCCGCGCGGCAATGACCGCCGGTGCCTGGACGTACCTGATCAAACCGTTTCCGCGCTCGGCGCTGGTCGATCGCCTCACCGGATACCTGACGTACCGCGGCGCTCTTGACCGTTCGGACGAGCTGAGCCAGGCCGACATCGACAGCGGACTCGACGCGTTGCGTCCGCGCGCTGCGGCACCGTTGCCGTCCTCGCAGTCCGTCACCCGTGATCTGGTGCTCGACGCGGTCCGCACGACGGCCGAGCCGATGTCCGCGGGTGAAGTCGCTGCCGCCATAGGCATTTCACGTGCGACGGCGCAGCGCTATCTGGCCACCCTGGTGTCCAAAGGGCGACTGCGCATGCAGCTGCGCTACGGGTCGACCGGAAGGCCGGAGCAGGAGTACTCGCTACCGCCGGGAGCGTGAGGCCGCCACGACCACGGCCCCGAGCACCGATATCGCAGCAGTCACCAAGGCTGCCGTGTTCCAGCCCGTCGTCAGCGCCGCCGCGGAATGCTCGCCCGATGGGACAGCCACCACCGCAACGACGGTGACCCCGATGGCGGAACCGACGTAGCGCGCGGTGTTGTTGGCTCCACTACCCATGCCGCCGCGTCCGGCGGGCACGCTGGCCACGGCCTCGCGTCCGAGAGCGGCGTTGAGTACCCCGCTGGCGACGCCTGCCACGAGCAGTCCTGGCAGCAGTCGCGCCCAGGATGCGTTCTCGGACAACCCCGTGAGCATCAGCATGCCGATCGCAACGCCCGTCAGACCGACTGCAAGTTGCGTTCGGCCGGTCAGTGACGCGGGCAGCCTGCGGGCGAGCAAGGCGGTGACCACGGACGTGGCCGACCACCCGAACAGCAGCAGGGCGGCACCGAGCGCATCGATTCCCAGTACGGTTCCGAGAAATCCGGGCATGTACGACATCAGCGCGATGATGCCGCCGCCGGTGGCCAGCGCGGCGACCGTAGCGGCCAGAAACGGTGGGTGCCGGAAGAGATTCAGATCGAGCATCGCAGTGGCACCGCGCAATTCGAAGACCACAAAAGTGGCCAGCAACAGGGCCGCGAGCACGAAGAGAACGATCGGAGTCACGGCGATCCAACCCTGCCTGCCCTCGACCAGCGCGGCCAGCAACGCGGCAATGCCCGTGGCCAGCAGCAGCGCGCCGACCGGATCGAGGCCACGCGGGGCGTCGGACCTGGATTCTTCGACGAGCACATGCGCGGCGACGGCCAATGCCACCGTGGCGACCGCGAGAACGAAGTAGGCCTCACGCCAACTCGCCCAGCGATCCAGTACGGCGGCGAGCAGCGGACCGAGAGCAATGCCGGCACCCACGCTCGCGCCCCACACCCCGCTCGCCTTCGCGCGCACCGGACCGGCCGGGTGAGTGTGCGCGATGATGCCCAGGCTCGACGCGACGACGGCCGCGCCGCCGAGACCCTGCACAACGCGGGCCAGCACGAAGATCAGAGTGTTGGGGGAGACCGCGCAGACGATCGCGCCGACGGCGAGTACCGCCGCACCGAGCGCGAACGTGCGTCGGCGGCCGAAGTCGTCGGCGACGGTGCCGGTGGTCAGCAGGGCGGCAGCGAGGCCGATGCTCATCGAGCTGAGAATCCAGGTGCGTCCTGCGGCGTCGGACATCAGATCTGCCGCGGTGCTGTTGATGGTCGCCAGTGGTGCGGTGAACGCCATCAGGGTCAGCAGAGTGCCGAGCGCAGCGATGGTGAGCGCTCGGGTGCTGTTCGTGGTGCCGGCGGGCGAGGGTGCAGTGTCGGTCATCGTCGTCCTTTTGGTCTGGTGATCGAACTGTAAACGCCCAACTTGGTTCGGTCAACAGACTGTACTATCGCGTCATGGCACTCGGAATCGACTACGCCCGCCAGGACTGCTCCCTGGCCCGTGCCCTCGAGCTCGTCGGCGAGCGATGGACCATGCTCATCGTGCGCGACTGCTTCTTCGGCGTCCGACGCTTCGGTGACTTCCAGGTCCACCTCGACATCTCCAAGGCAGTTCTCGCGCAACGACTCGGCGCGTTGGTCGACGCCGGACTGCTCGAACGACGAGCCCGTGCCGTCGAGGGCGGACGCGACGACTACGTTCCGACGGCCGCCCTCGAACGACTGTGGCCCGCCGTCTTCGCCCTGAGCTACTGGGGCGAGGAACAGACCGGCAAACCCGCAGGGAAGCGTCGACGATTCCTGCACGCGCCCTGCGGAACCGACCTCGGACCACTGGGGATGTGCCCCGAATGCGGCATTGCGCCGGGGCCGCACGACATCGACACCGACATCGGCCCGGGCTACGACCCCGACACCCGATCCGACGAGGTGTCGATGCACCTGCGAAGGCGTCGACGACTGTTGACGCCCCTGCGCTGAGGCTCTCGCTGCAGAGGCGTCAGCTCGGGACGTGAGCCTCGTGCCCGAGTTCTCGCAACGCCGCCCGCAGCTTGGTCGCCGCCTCGTCCTGCGACTCCGCCGACGGATTCGGATCGGCACCCGAGATGTCGAAGTTGCCCATGTCGTACGCCGGAAACACGTGCAGATGCAGGTGCGGCACCTCGAGCCCGGCGATCAACAGACCGGCGCGGGGTGCGTCGAACGCGGTCCGGGCTGCCTGGCCGATGATCTGGGCGACGGCAGTGATCTTGGCGAACACGGCACCGTCGACGTCCTGCCACTGGTCGATCTCCTCACGCGGAACCACCAGTGTGTGCCCCTGCGTGACCGGCGCGATCGTCAGAAACGCGACCACGTCGTCGTCCTGCCAGACGAAACGTCCCGGGATTTCGCCGGCGATGATCTTGCTGAAAATGGAAGCCATGGGAACAGGATGCCCTATGCGCAGGTCTCCCAGGTGATTGCCAGGTTCGTCGCAGGGTGGGTCCAGCTCAGGGGCCGATTCTGGTCCACATGACAACGAATTCCCTCGCACGAGCAGGCCAGCGGCCCGGCTCGAACGCCACGGCCACTCTCGAGGTGGTCATCCCGGTATACAACGAAGAGGCGGATCTCGAACAGTGCATTCGTCGTCTACACGAGCACCTGGAGGATCGGATCCCGTTCCGGTCGCGAATCACCATCGCCGACAACGCCAGTACCGACGGCACCCTCGCGGTGGCACATCGGCTCGCCGACGAGATCGAGGGAGTTCAGGTTCATCACCTGGACGAGAAGGGCCGCGGACGGGCACTCAAAGCCGTCTGGCTCGCATCGGACGCCGATGTCGTGGCCTACATGGACGTCGATCTGTCGACCGACCTCAACGCTCTGATGCCGCTGATCGCGCCGCTGATGTCCGGTCACTCGGACCTCGCCATCGGATCACGACTCAACCGATCGTCCCGGGTGGTCCGCGGTGCGAAACGTGAATTCATCTCGCGCAGTTACAATCTCATTCTGCGCACGTCGCTGCGAGCGCGCTTCTCGGATGCGCAGTGCGGTTTCAAGGCCATGCGCACCGACGTCGCCCGACAGCTGTTGCCGCTCGTCGAGGACACCGGATGGTTCTTCGACACCGAATTGCTCGTCATCGCAGAGAAAGTCGGCCTGCGTATCCACGAGGTGCCCGTCGACTGGGTCGACGACCCGAACAGCAGCGTCAACATCGTCGACACCGCCGTCAAGGACCTGCAGGGATGCTGGCGCGTCGGCCGCGCCCTGGCCACCGGCGTACTGCCGGTCGCCGAACTGCGTCGAAGCCTGGGACGGGAGCCGCTCGTGCCCGGTGTACCGCACGGAATGATCAGCCAGATGGTGCGATTCGGCATCATCGGCGTCGCCAGCACCGTCGCGTACGCGTTGCTGTATCTCGTGCTGCACTCGTTGATCGGCGCGCAGGCCGCGAACTTCTTCGGACTACTGATCACCGCGGTCCTCAACACTGCGGCCAACCGCGCTTTCACCTTCGGCGTCCGTGGATCGGACGGTGCAGGCAAGCACCAACTGCAGGGACTGGCGATCTTCGGTTTCGCCCTGCTCGTCACCAGTGGATCACTCGCCGTGCTGCACGCCTGGGCACCCGACGTGTCCCGGCACGTCGAACTCGCCGTCCTCATCGTCGCCAATCTCGTTGCCACCGTGTGCCGTTTCGTTGCACTGCGGTGGGTCTTCCGTAGCTCTGCGGACGCAGGCGCGAAGTCCGCGAGCTCGGAGACGGATCTGTGACGACGACGATCGAACGCCCCTCCGCGGACGCGCCGTCCACGCCTGCGACCTCCCCACGGTGGGAGTGGATCGGGCTGATCGCACTGTTGGTCGGCACCGGCGTCGCCTACATCTGGGGCCTCGGTGCCTCGGGGTGGGCCAACTCCTTCTATTCCGCTGCGGTACAGGCAGGTTCGGTGTCGTGGAAGGCCTTCTTCTTCGGATCCTCCGACGCCGCCAACTCGATCACCGTCGACAAGCCCCCGATGTCGCTGTGGCTCATGTCGTTGTCGGTACGCATCTTCGGCCTGAACACCTGGGCGATGCTGGTGCCGCAAGCGCTCCTCGGAGTCGCCTCGGTGGCCCTGTTGCGCGCCACCGTCAAGCGTCGCTTCGGCGGAGCGGCCGGTCTGCTCGCAGGCCTGGTGCTTGCCGTCACTCCGGTTGCCGCACTGATGTTCCGGTTCAACAATCCCGACGCGCTGCTCGTGCTGCTGATGATCGCATCGGTGTGGGCCCTGCTACGAGGCGTCGAGACCGGAAAGACCAAGTGGCTGCTGATCACCGGCATGTTCGTCGGGTTCGGCTTCCTCACCAAGCAGCTCCAGGTGATGCTCGTCGTACCGCCGCTGGCGTTGACCTACCTGATCGCCGGACCGCCGAAGTTTCTCACCCGGCTGATGCAGTTGTTCGGTGCACTCGGCGCGATGATCGTCTCGGCCGGATGGTGGATTCTGATCGTGGAATTCTGGCCGGCATCGTCGCGGCCCTGGGTCGGCGGTTCGCAGAACAATTCGATCCTCGAACTTACGCTCGGCTACAACGGATTCGGCCGGCTCAGCGGTGACGAAACCGGGAGTGTCACCCCCGGCCGCGGCGGTATGGGCGGCGACATGGCCGGGGGCATGGCGGGCGGGATGCCCGGTGGAATCTGGGGAGAGACCGGCATCTTCCGCATGTTCGACGCCTCCCAGGGCGGCCAGATCGCCTGGCTCATCCCGGCCGCGTTGATCCTGTTCGTGGTCGGACTCGTGTTGCGCGGCAGGTCACCTCGAACCGACGGCGAGCGAGCGTCACTGATCGTCTGGGGATCGTGGCTGCTCGTGACGGGCCTGACCTTCAGCTTCATGGCAGGCATCTTCCACGCGTACTACACCGTTGCGCTCGCACCCGCGGTTGCCGCACTGATCGGCATCGGCAGCGTGATGCTGTGGCGTCGACGCGACACGTACTGGGTACGCATCGCGATGGCCGTCGCGGTGGCGTCGACCGTGGCGATGGCGTGGGTGTTGCTGCGCCGCAGTGAGAGTTTCGTACCGTGGTTGAAGTGGGCGATTCTCGTCGTCGGAATTCTCGCGGTCGTCGCGCTGCTCGTCCCCGCGCTGACCCGCGGCAGGCTGGCTGCGGCGTCGATCCTGGCGGTGATGTTCGCCGGACTGGCCGGCCCGACGGCATACGCCGTCGACACGGTCAGCACTCCACACAACGGATCCATCGTCTCGGCCGGGCCCAACACCGGCATGCGCGGGTTCGGCGGTATGGGCGAGGGTCGACGAGGCCAAGGCGGTATGCCGGGCGGAATGCAGTTGCCGGCCGGCGTCCAGCTACCGGCCGGGATGCAGCCGCCGGCCGGATTCACGGGTCAGGCAGGCACTCCCGGCCAGATGCTGGGCGGCGCCGAGATGGGCGGCATGGGCGGCGCAATGGGCGGTCTTCTCGAAGGCAGTAAGCCGACCGATGCGATCACCGAGATGCTCGAGCAGGACGCCGACTCCTACACCTGGGTGGCAGCGGCCATCGGAGCCAACACGGCGGCCGGCTATCAATTGGCCACCGAGGAGCCCGTCATGCCCGTCGGCGGGTTCAACGGCACCGACCCGTCGCCGACTCTCGCCGAATTCCAGCAGTACGTCGCCGAAGGACAGATCCACTACTTCATCGGCGGCGGAGGGATGCCGGGAATGGAGTCGGGTACCTCGGCGGAGATCTCCGCCTGGGTCACCGAGAACTTCACCGCGACCACGGTCGACAACGTGACGTTCTACGACCTCACGCAGTAACACCGAACCACCACGAAAGAGCCCCGCACCATGACAGGTGCGGGGCGCTTTCGCGTCGAGCAGATAGTCTGATGCACTGTGCGCGTACTAGTCATTGGTTCCGGTGCTCGTGAGCACGCCCTTCTACTTGCGTTGAAGGCCGATCCGTCGGTCGAGAAGCTGTTCGTGGCTCCCGGCAACGCAGGCACCGCGAAGCTCGCCGAGCAGCACGTGGTCGATGTCGCCTCCGGTGAGGCGGTGACCGCGCTGGCGAAGAAACTCGACGCCGATCTGGTCGTCATCGGACCGGAGGTTCCGCTGGTACTCGGTGTGGCCGACGCTCTCCGCGAGGCAGGCATCGCCGCATTCGGTCCGTCCGCAGACGCCGCTCGCATCGAAGGATCCAAGGCCTTCGCCAAGGACGTGATGGCAGCAGCGGGTGTCCGCACCGCGCACAGCGAAATCGTCGACTCGCCCGCCCTGCTCGACGCAGCCCTCGACCGTTTCGGCCCCAACTGGGTGGTCAAGGACGACGGCCTGGCCGCAGGCAAGGGTGTCGTCGTCACCACCGACCGCCTGATTGCGCGCGATCACGCCGCCGAACTCCTCGAGAACGGCCACCCGGTGCTGCTCGAATCGTTCCTCGACGGACCCGAGGTGTCCCTGTTCTGCCTCGTCGACGGCGAGACCGTGGTTCCGCTGCTGCCCGCGCAGGACCACAAACGCGTCGGCGACGGAGACACCGGACCCAACACCGGCGGCATGGGCGCGTACACCCCGCTGCCGTGGTTGCCCGAGGGTGCCGTCGACGAGATCGTCCGTGATGTGGTGAAACCCGTTGCCGCCGAGATGGTGCAGCGCGGCGTACCGTTCTCCGGTCTGCTGTACGCCGGTCTGGCGATGGGTGTCGACGGCCCGGCGGTCGTCGAATTCAACTGCCGCTTCGGTGATCCCGAGACCCAGGCGGTGCTGGCGCTGCTCGAGTCACCTCTCGGTGAGGTGCTGAACGCGACGGCGACCGGCACGCTCGCCTCACTTGCGCCGTTGCGCTGGAAGGACGGCGCGGCCGTCACCGTCGTCATCGCCGCCGAGAACTACCCCGGTCGCCCGCGCACCGGTGACGAGATCCTCGGCTCCGACGGGGAAGGCGTCCTGCATGCAGGAACCGCAGTCAAGGACGGCGCGGTCGTCTCCGCGGGCGGACGCGTGCTGAGCGTGGTCGGCACCGGATTCGACCTCACCGCAGCCCGAGACGACGCCTACTCCCGTATCGCGGGAATCCGATTGCCGGGCAGTCACTTCCGAACCGACATCGGCCTGGCTGCGGTGGAGGGTCGAATCGCGCTGTAGGTGCGCTGAGTGTCCACTATTTCGCCTAGCACACGCGATCCCGTGTGCCGGCCGAAAAAGTGGACACTCACGTCAGTTGTCCACAGGTAGCTGCGTTATCCACATTTCTCGAATCACGAGCCCACGGGCAGCTATTCGACGCCAGGCTGTCACTCATGGGGGTTTACACGAGGCAGCAGCTACTGGACACCGGCGTCAGCGAGGGCGCCATCGCATACCGGACAGGAGTCGGAACACTGACTCGGTTACTGCCGAGCATCTATTGCACCGGCGAACCGACGTATCGCGACCGTTGTGTTGCCGCGACGCTCTGGCAACCGCATGCCGTGCTCAGCCATCTCAGTGCGGCGTGGTGGTGGAACCTGCTCGACCGCGAACCCGAGCAGGTGGAGATCACCGTGCCTCGTGACACCCGAGCACGCGGCCCGAAGTGGCTGCGGGCGCACCGGCGAAGTCTCACCGAGTCGAGCTTCGCAGACGGTCTGCCGGTGGTGACCATCGAGCAGTCCATCGTCGATGTCGCCGTCTCGCTGACCCGACCCGATCTGGAGAAGTTCTTCGACTCTGCACTGAGTCGCGCGGTGAGCTGGCGCGGAGTTGCAGTGCAATGCGAGAAGTCGGCGGGGATGGCCGGCATCACCGAAGTGAGAAGGCAGCTGCGACTGTGCTGCCCGCGGACTCTGTCCGAACCGGAACGCATCGTGGCCCGGGCGCTGACGGCGGCGGGCTACTTTCTCGAGATCAACGCGGAGGTGGGGCCGTACTACGCCGATCTGATGGATCGACGAGCACGGGTGATCGTCGAAATCGATGGACGTGAATTCCACAGTGCACCGGGTGTGTTCACCAACGACCGGGTGCGCCAGAATGCGCTGCAACTCGACGGCTGGCTGGTGCTGCGCTACTCGGCGGCGATGGTGCTGACCGACCTGGACTATGTGGTGCGGCAAATCATCGACACCGTGCGGCGTCGCCGGAAGGCACTGACGTGAGTGTCCACAATTTGGGCTCTCGGACGGGATCCCGTGCCTGCGTCGAAATAGTGGACACTCAGTGCACCTGCGCCGAGCCGGTAGGGATCAGTAGGGTCGAAACAATGCACAGTGAATCGCAGCGATCGATGGTCGAGCCGTTCCATGTGATGGATGTGTTCGCCGCGGCAGCCGAGCGGGCGCGCACTCACGGCGACGTGCTCTCACTTGCTGCAGGTCAGCCCTCCACCCGAGCGCCCGCGCCGGTATTGCGCGCCACTCGCGAGGCCCTCGATGCGCACCTGCTCGGGTACACCGAGACACTGGGCATTCTGCCGCTGCGTCGCGCGATCGCCGAGTACCACAGCGCGCGGTACGGCATCACCGTCGACGCCGACGACGTGGTGATCACCACCGGGTCGTCGGGCGCGTTCACGTTGCTGTTCCTTGCTGCGTTCGACGCGGGAGACACCGTCGTCATGGCCCGCCCTGGCTATCCGGCGTATCGAAACACGTTGGCGGCGTTGGGCTGCCGCGTCGTCGAACTCGACTGTTTGGAGAACACGCGGTTCCAACCGACCGTCGCCATGCTCGAGGAACTGCCCGAGCCGCCCGCCGGACTCATCATCGCGAGCCCCGCCAATCCCACCGGCACGATCATCGACCCCGACGAGCTGGCCGCGATCGCGCGTTGGTGTGACGAGCACGGAACTCTGCTGATCTCGGACGAGATCTATCACGGTATCGCCTACGGGGACGCGCGTACGTCGAGCGCCTGGGAGACCTCCACGGAATCCGTCGCCATCGGATCGGTGTCGAAGTACTTCTCGATGACCGGCTGGCGGCTGGGATGGATGCTGCTGCCGACGCGATTGCGCAGAGCCGTCGAACGATTGGCGTCGAACATGACGGTCTGCCCACCGGCGATCTCCCAGGTCGCCGCCATCGCGGCGTTCACCGAGGAGTCCCGCGTCGAGCTGGATTCACATGTCGAGCGCTACGCCGTCAACCGCCGAATTCTGCTCGACGGTCTGCCGGCCATGGGTATCACCGACCTCGCACCGGCCGATGGTGCCTTCTACGTGTACGCCGACATCGCGCACCTGACGAGCGATTCGCGGAACTGGTGTGCGCGAGTGCTTTCCGAGACCGGGGTCGCATTGGCACCGGGGGTCGATTTCGACACCGTGCGCGGAAACCACACCGTGCGCTTCTCGTTCGCCGGCACCACCGCCGACGTCGAGGAGGCGTTGGAGCGCCTTCGGGTCGTGAACGAGGTGCCTTGGGGTCGTTCCGCAGGCTCCACTCCTGCCTCGTAGCAGGCTACGAAGTGCCGCTCACGTGCGGCGCAGCCGCTCCAGCGCCTCGGAGATGTCGGCGGCGTCGACGTCGCGGTGGGTCACGAAGCGCACCTTGCCCGCGACTGTCACCGCGGCGATACCCAGCTCGGCCAGCTCCGCGACCGTCGACGCCGGGTCGGGAACCGTTGCGAGCACGATGTTCGTCTCCGGCTCGGTTACCTCCCAGCCTCGCTCGCGCAGTCCGGAAGCGAGGGTCGACGCGTTGGCGTGATCGGCGGCCAGATCGCCGATCCGATCCAACGCCACGAGCCCGGCGGCAGCCAGGACGCCACCCTGACGAACGCCGCCGCCCAACATCTTTCGGACACGTCGAGCCTCGTGGATACGCGCGGAATCCGAGACCAACATCGAACCGACCGGCGCGCCGAGGCCCTTGCTCAGGCATACCTGCACCGTGTCTGCACCGGCAGCGAGCGACGCGATCGGAACATCGAGGGCGACAGCGGCATTCCACAGTCGCGCGCCGTCCAGGTGCACCTTCAGTCCGCAGTCACGCCCGACGGCAACGAGATCCGACCACTCGTCCGGCCCGAACACGGTGCCGCCTGCGAAGTTGTGGGTGTTCTCGAGCGACAGCAGCGTCGTCCGCAGCGCGAAGTACGGTCCGCCGCCACCGGCTTTCGCGCGAACGGTCGACGCGAGGGGACGGCCGGGCCCGGCGTCGTGGGGGAGGGCGTCGGGCATCCCGCCCGCCAACCATGCCGCGGTGCCGAGCTCGGATCCCAGCACATGGGCGTGCTCGGGTGCCAGGAAGCGATCGCCGCGCTGCAGATGCAGCATCAGCGCGATGATGTTGCCCATCGAACCCGACGGAACCCACAGGGCCGACTCGAATCCGAGCAGACCTGCCACGGCTTCTTCCAGTGCCGCCATCGTCGGATCGTGATCGAGGACGTCGTCGCCCACTTCGGCGTCGGCCATGGCTTTTCGCATGACCGAATCGGGTCGGGTGATGGTGTCGGAGCGAAGGTCGATCGTTCGATGTGCCACGACCACTGACAATTCCATAGCTCGAAAGCAGTCCGACGAACGGCCTCGAGCTGGCACGATGACTTGAATGTCCGCAGGTCCGACCGAGTCGCAGCACAAGGTGTCGGGTGCGACTCCGAAGGGGGTGCGCCGCCGGCAGGCACTGGCGTCGGCGGCTGCGGACCTTCTCGTCGAAGGCGGATTCGACGCGGTGCGGCACCGTTCCGTGGCCGCACGAGCCGGGCTCCCGCTTGCGTCGACCACCTACTATTTCGAGTCCCTCGGTGACCTGGTGGCCGCGGCGGTCGACGTCGTCGGCACCCGCGAGATCGACGTGATGCGCGGCCGCATCGAGGACGAGGGCAAGTGCTCGAACGAAATGGAGTCGACGGTCGATCTCATCGTCGACCTGCTGATCGGACCACAGGACGGTCACGAGCAGCTGATCGCGAGATACGAACGCTTCATCGCCTCGGCACGCCATCCCGAGCTGCGAGAGGTGCAGCTGCGGCTGCGCGCCCAGATCGACGACCTGCTCACCGACGTCCTGCGCAGATCGGGTCGAACCGTGCAGGAAGAGCAGCTTCGACGACTCGTGGCGGTGGTGGACGGAGCCGTCGTCGGAGCGCTCAGCGAAGTGGACCCCGACCCCCGCCACATGGCCCGAAGCATGCTGCTCGCCGTCATCGACATCGTCGCTCCTGCGGAACAGATGTCGGCCGATTGACCTAGCTCGGCCGAGATGTTCGGCCCCAGCCCGGTCTAGTCGGTATCTGCGTCGTGGATCGGTGGCACCTCGCACACGCCGTCCGTGCAGACAGGGCCGTGGTCGTCGCCGACGATCTCCAGAGGACCGCTCATGAGCCTGCCGCGGCCTTCGCCAGGACGTCGGCGAACACCGACGGGGCCTGCGCGCCCGAGACACCGAGCCGTCCGTCGATCACGAAGAACGGCACACCGTTGATCCCGTAGGCGATGGCCTGCTCCTTGTCCGCGCGCACTGCCGGCAGGAATTCCTCGGACGTCAGCGCCTCGACCACCTCGTCACGGTCGAGGCCGATCTCCGCGGCCAGGTCGGCGAGGTCATCGGTGCGGCCGACGTGGCGGCCCTCCTCGAAGTAGGCGGCCAGAAGGCGTTCTTTCATTTCGACCTGCTTGCCCTTCGACTTGGCGAAGTGCAGGAGTTCGTGCGCCTTGACGGTGTTGGTGTGCTGCAGGGCGTCGAAGTCGTACGCGAGCCCCTCGCCTGCGGCCAGCTCGGTCATCTGCCCCAACATCTGGGTGACCTGGTCGGCCGGCATGCCTTTGTGGGAGACGAGAAAATCGACCTCGCTGCCGTCGAAGTCGACCGGTGTGTCGGGTGCCAGCTCGAACGAGTGGAACTCCACCTCGAGCGTTCCGCCCCCGGCGGTGAACTCCGCAGCGCCTGCCTCGAAACGGCGCTTGCCGACGAAGCACCACGGGCATGCGATATCGGACCAGATGTCGACCTTCACTGTTCGGCTCACGGCGGCTGCAACATCGGAATGCGCTGCGGTTATTCCGCGCTACGGCGATAGTCTCGATGCCCGGTCCGACGGTCGAATTCGAGTCCGACCTGATCCGAGACCGACAACTGCGCCACGTAAGCTGGACGCTCGTGAGCATCCCGAATGTCCTGGCCACCCGCTACGCGAGTCCCGAACTGGTGGAGCTGTGGTCTCCGGAGCACAAGATCGCCCTCGAACGCCAACTGTGGATCGCCGTGCTGCGTGCGCAGTCCTCCCTCGGAGTCGACGTCCCCAACGCTGCGATTGCCGATTACGAAGCCGTCGTCGACCAGGTGGACCTCGCGTCGATCGCCGAGCGTGAGCGCGTCACCCGCCACGACGTCAAGGCCCGCATCGAGGAGTTCAACGCCCTCGCCGGCCACGAGCACATCCACAAGGGGCTCACCAGTCGCGACCTCACCGAGAACGTCGAGCAGCTGCAGATTCTGCGTTCACTCGAACACGTCCACGCGCACGGCGTCGCCGTCGCGAAGCGGTTGGCCGAGCGGGCAGCCGAGTACTCCTCGCTGGTGATGGCCGGCCGCAGTCACAACGTCGCAGCTCAGGCCACCACGCTGGGTAAGCGGTTCGCGTCTGCCGCAGACGAGCTGCTGTTGGCGCTGTCGAGGGTGCAGGAACTGATCGCGCGCTACCCGTTGCGAGGAATCAAGGGCCCGATGGGTACCTCGCAGGACATGCTCGACCTGTTCGGCGGCGACTCCGCCAAGCTCGTCGCGCTCGAGCGCATCGTCGCCGATCACCTCGGTTTCCGGCACACGCTCACCAGCGTCGGCCAGGTGTACCCCCGATCGCTCGACCACGAGGTCGTCTCCGCGCTGGTCCAGATCGGTGCCGGACCGTCCTCGTTCGCGCACACCGTCCGCCTGATGGCGGGCCACGAGCTCGTCACCGAGGGCTTCCAGGCGGGCCAGGTGGGCTCGTCGGCGATGCCGCACAAGATGAACACCCGCTCGTGCGAACGCGTCAACGGCCTGCAGGTGGTGCTGCGCGGCTACGGCTCGATGGCCGCCGAGCTCGCCGGAGCACAGTGGAACGAGGGCGACGTCTTCTGTTCCGTCGTGCGCCGCGTGGCGCTGCCCGACGCCTTCTTCGCCATCGACGGTCTCATCGAGACGTTCCTGACGGTGCTCGACGAATTCGGCGCGTACCCGGCCGTCATCGCGAAGGAACTCGACCGCTACCTACCGTTCCTCGCGACGACCAAGGTGCTGATGGCTGCGGTGCGCGCGGGCGTCGGACGCGAAACCGCACACGAGGCGATCAAGGAACACGCCGTCGCCGTCGCGCTGGCCATGCGTGAGCAAGGCCTCGAACCGGACCTGCTCGACCGCCTGGCCGCCGACGATCGCCTGCCCCTCGATCGCGCTGCCCTCGACGCGGCCCTGGCCGACAAGACGGCCTTCATCGGGGCGGCCGACGCCCAGGTCGCTGCCGTCGTCTCGGCAGTGGAGCGGCTGATCGCGAAGTTCCCGGCCGGGGCGTCGTACACGCCGTCGCCGATTCTGTAGTCAGGAGAGGACGTCGGGCAGGTCGGCGACCGAGTCGATCACGTGGTCGGGTTCCATCGCGAACTCGTCCGTGATGCGTCGATCGAGCACGTCCTGACGGAACTTACCGGTGCGAACCAGCACGCCCGTCATCCCGACGACCTGGGCGGCGAGGACGTCGTTGTCCAGGTCGTCCCCGACCATCACGACATCGTCCGGGTCGACGCCCATCCGCTCGGATGCCGTCCGGAATCCCAGCGGCGCGGGCTTTCCGATGGCCTTCGCCGTATGTCCCGACGCTTGTTCCATCCCGGCGAGGTACATGCCGGTGTCGATGCGCAGTCCGGCGCCGGTGCTCCACATCAGCGATCGATGCATCGCGACGACGGGTATGCCCCGGCACAGCCAGTCGTAGACGCGGCTGAGGCGCTCGTGGGTGAACTCCGGGCCTGCACCGCCGACGACCACGACATCGGGATCCTCGGACGTCTCGTCGACGAATTCGATTCCCGGCATGTCGCCCGCGATCTCACCGTTGTTGATCATGACCACTCGCGCATCCGGATAGTTCTCGCGGAGATGATCGGCGGTGAGCGACGCGGCCGTGACGATTTCGTCCGAATGCACGTCCAGCCCCACCTCGCGCAGTGCCGTAGCGATCTGCTCACGCGTCTTCGACGTCGTATTGGTCAGGAACGCGCGCGCAATGTCCTTGCTGTCCAGGTACTTCAGAGTGTCCGCTGCCCCTGGCACCGCCTGCCACGACGTGACAAGGACGCCGTCGATGTCGAAGAGAACCCCGCCGATGCTCATCGGCAAACAGTAGTCTCCGGGTCCGGGCCCCGCAGCCTCAGAGCGCCGAGCGCCTACGCTCGGTGGCTGTGAACCCCTACACGATTTTCGCCGAGATCATTGCCGGGACGGCCGAGGCGTCGCGCGTCCACGAGGACGAGACTGCACTTGCGTTCATGGACATCAGGCCGCTGACCAGCGGACATGTGTTGGTGGTGCCCAAGCAGCAGTTCCGAACCCTTGCGGAGTTGCCACCCGAGATCGGGGCGCACCTGTTCGTGGTGGGGCAGAAGGTGGCTGCCGCTGTGCGAGCGAGCAATCCGCGTGTCGCGGGCGTCAACTTCTTTCTCGCCGACGGCACGGTGGCCGGTCAGGAAATCTTCCACGTGCACCTGCACGTCATCCCTCGGATGATCGGCGACGGCTTCGGGCTGCGGGCCCGCCCGTCGTCGCCGCAGCGATCCGAACTCGATCGGCAGGCCGCCGAGATCGCGGCTGCCCTGTAGAGAGCGAGGGCCATCACGGGACCACCGGCGGATGCGCGCCGGTGGTCCCGTGAAGGTGGTCGGAACGAACTATTCGGCCGTGACCTTCTTCGCCTTGGACAGTGCGTCGGCGTAGACGTTGATGGTGTTGGTGTAGCGGCTGTAGCTCTTGTTGGCGCCGTAATCCCACAGCACCATCTGTTGGTTGTCGACGGCGGAAATGGTGTCGAAGCCGGGGTAGCGGCTGGGAATGTCGGCGAGCTTCACGTCGGCGGCGTTGGCGACGTCGTGATAGACGAAGGCCACATCGGCGTCGACGGTCGACACGTTCTCCCAGGACACCTTCTTCCAGTACCCGTCGTCGGTACCGTCGGGTGTGTACATCTTCAGTCCCCAGCGCTGGTAGTCGCTGAAGTCGGGGTCCGCCGACGGATCGAGTACGTACGCGACGTCGAGTGGCCAGACACCTACGCCGGTGAGGTCCTGGCGTTCGGAGGCAACCTTCTCGAAGTTCGCGACGGCGGCGTCGTAGTCGGCTTTGATGTCTGCCAGTTGCGGGGTGTCGAGGTCGACTCCGAGTGAGGACGCGAGCCCCGCGTAGTTCTCGATGGTCTTTGCCGTCGATGTCGTGTCCAAGGTGACTCCCAGGGTGGGAGCGAGCTGATCGATGGTGTCGGCCTTGGACGAATCGGCCGTGGTGGTCAGCTTGCCGAATTGCCCGAACCTCGGGTTGAACTCGCCGATGACGAGATCCGGGTCGAGGCTTGCCGCCTTCTCGAAATCGAATGTGCCCCAGCTCTCGCCGACCGATTCGATGCCGGACAGGTCGGAGCAGCTCAGAATGGGGCTGGTGCTCATCGGCGTCGTCGACCAGATGGCGACGGGCTTGATTCCGTACGACATCAGCGCTGCGGCCGATTCCTCGTCGGCGATGATTCTGGTCGGTTGCGAATCGAGCGAGATGGTCCGCCCGCGGCCGTCGGTGTACGTGAACGGTCCTGCTTCTCGATCGACTGTGTCGACGCGGTCGTTCTCGCTGCAGGCGGCCGGGTTCGCGTTCAGGTCGACGACCTGGGTGCCGGCGTCGTCGGTGTCGGTGGTGCCGCTGCTGCACGCAGCCGCAGCGGCGAGCACGAGAACCGCGATGCCTCCGGTGATGGCGCGGGATCCGAATCTGCTGGAAGTGTGGGCTCGGGAGTCGATCATGTGTCTGCTTTCGTAGTCGATAGTGGATGGTGGAACGTGTCGAAGGGGGTCATCTACTCCTCTCGAGGATGTACTGGGCGACGGCAGGGCCGATGGCATTCCATCCGCGTGCCTGCCCGAGTGCGAGGTGCGGCAGATCGTAGGCATCCACCCGAAGTTCACCGCGGATTCGCTCCCGCCACAACGTCTCTCGTTGCGCACCGAAGTCGGGATCGAGCCCTTCGGTGGCGGAGACGAGGAGGGCGTCGCCGTCGAACGGTGCGGGGTCTGCCGAGGCCGTCAACCGGAGGTGGCGTACGTGAGCCGACACGAGTCGCTCTCTGGTGGTGTCGTCGAGCGCACCGAGGAGCGAGTCGCTGCGTACGTAGGCCGCGATGTCCTCGCGCTGGGACTCCAACTGCTCCTGCGCCGGTGCGTCGGACGGAACGATGAACGAATCCAGCAGCACGAGCGACGCGACGGTCTCTCCCGCTGCGCGGAGTCGTGCGGCCACCTCGTGGGCGATCTGGCCGCCGAACGACCACCCGAGCAGGTGGTAGGGGCCGGCGGGCGACACCTCGCGCATTCGGCGGTACTGGTCGTCGACCAGGGCGTCGAACGTGTCGAGTTCGATCTCACCATCGGACAGGTACGGATCCTGCAGGGCCACTACCGAAGTGGAGGCGGGCAGGAAACGCACCAGGCCCATGTAGGACCACGCCAGTCCGCCTGCGGGCTGGAAACAGAACACGGTGTTCGGCCCGGCGTCGCGTAGACGCAACACCGGGTCGAGCATCGTTCCGGATTCCGCTGCCGACGCGGCGATTTCGGCAAGGGCAGCAGGGGTCGGCCGGGCGTAGACGTCTCGAACTCCGACGGATCGGCCGAGCACGGACTCGAGTCGACGCGTCAGGCGGACGACGAGCAGCGAATGCCCGCCGAGTGCGAAGAAGTCGTCGTCGCGGCCCACCCGCGTGGTTCCGAGAATTTCGACGAAGATGTCGGCGATCGCTTGTTCGAGTGCGTTCTCCGCATCGGCCGAGTCCGCAGCCGAGGTATCCCATTCCGGTGCAGGCAGTGCGCGGGTATCCAACTTGCCGTTGACGGTCAGTGGTACGTCGTCGACCACCGTGATGGCGGACGGAACCATGTAGGCGGGAAGTTGCTGACGCAGAGCGGCTTTGACGATCGCAACGTCGATCGCGGCACCCTTCTCGGGGACGAGGTACGCGGCCAGTGCTCGATCTCCGGCCGATCCCGTCACGGTGACGACCGCGGCGCGAGCGACACCATCCTGCGCGGTCAAGACGTTCGCGATCTCGGCGGGCTCGATGCGATAGCCGCGGATCTTGACCTGATCGTCGGCTCGTCCGAGGTAGTCGAGTGTGCCGTCGGGGCGACGCCTCGTCAGGTCACCGGTCCGGTACATCCGTGCGCCCGGTGCACCGAACGGGCAGGCGACGAAACGGTCCGAGGTCATGGACGGCATCGCGAAGTATCCCCGTGCCAATCCCGCTCCGGCCAAATACAATTCGCCGACCGCACCGATGGGTGCCGGTGACAGAGTGGAATCGAGTACGTACGCCGCGGTGTTCGCGATCGGTCGCCCGAGGCTCGGCCGCGCGGTGTCGGCGACATCGGCACCGAGTGCGTTGATCGTGTATTCGGTCGGCCCGTAGAGGTTGTAGCCGTCCACACCGGGGGCGGAGCGCAACGCATCCCACAGCCCGTCTCCGACGGCCTCCCCGCCGAGCGAGACGAACACCACGCCCGTCGCTCCGGAATCGACCGACCCGGATGCCGAATCCTGGCACCGCTCGCGGTCGAGCAGTCCTTGATCAACGAGATGCTCTCCGTACGTGGGCGTCACGTCGAACGCATCGATCCGGTGCTCGTCGTAGTACTCGAGCAGTCGTTCCGGGTCGCGTCGCAGATCCTCGTCGATCACGTGCACCTCGTGGCCCGCGAGCAGCCACAGCAGCTGCTCCCAGGAGGCGTCGAACGAGAACGACGTGGTGTGCGCAATCCTGATCCGTCGTCCGCCCTGACGGAAGAGAACCGGCTCGAAGATGGCGGCCTCGTGGTTGTAGAACATGTTCGTCAGACCTCGGTACGGCACGGCCACGCCCTTGGGCCGTCCGGTGGAACCGGACGTGAAGATGACGTACGCGAGTTGGTCGAGATCGGTGTGTGCGCCGCGATCGTCGTCGGTCACGGCCGCGCCGGATGCGTCGTCGATCGCGTCACGCGACAGATCCAGCAGCACCGTGCTCGGCGCAGTCCGAAGGTGCTCGGGAAGCCGGTCGACGAGAGACGAATCCGTCAGGATCACAGCGGGTTCCGATACTGCGAGCATGTGAGAGATGCGGTCCTGCGGGTGCTCGGGGTCGATCGGTACGTACGCGCTGTGCGCAGCGAACACTGCGAACAACGCGACCACCATGTCCTCGGATCTGGGGAGCAACAACGCGACCCGACGATCCGGCCCTGCTCCGAGCGAGAGCAGAACACGGGCAGTTCGGTTCGCTCGCTCGACCAGTTCTGCGTAGGTCAGAACGGCGTCGCCTGCCCGGACAGCGGGAAACGATGCCGATTTTTCGGCCTGACGCAGCAGCAGGTCGTAGACGGACAACTCCGGGACGGCACGCGCCGTGTCGTTGAAACGGTGCACCAGCAGGTCGCGTTGCGCGTCGGACAGCGGATCGCAGCGTGCGACGAGGCCGTCGACGTTCTTCGTGATCGCGTCGAGCGTCCGGGTGAAGGTGTCGATCCACTCGCGGACCGTCGCTTCGTCGACGACGTCCTCCTGGAACATCACTCGCAGCCCCGCGGTCGGGGCCGAGGTGGGTCCGGCGTCCGGGTTGACGACTATCGACAGCGGGTAGTGCGTCGCGTCGCGAAGCGTGACGTTCTCGACACGCACCCGGCTTTCCGGCGGACCGAACGGTGTTTCCGGTGATATCACCGGGGTGTTCTGGAAGACGAACAGGGTGTCGAACAGCGCGCGGTGTCCCGACATCTGCAGCAGCGCCGACAGGGTGACGTAGGGATGCATCAGATGAAGCAGTTTGTCCTGCTGGACTTTCTGCAGCATCTCGGTCACCGTATGCGACGGGTTCGGGGTGAATCGCGTGGGAAGGGTGTTGAACAGCAACCCGATCGTGGTGTCGATTCCGTCGATCTCGGGTGGGCGTCCCGACACCACCGACCCGAAGAGCACGTCGTCGGTGCCCAGAATGCGACGCAGTGTCATTCCCCATGCCGCCTCGAACACCGTCGAGAGGGTGACGCCCGTGGTGGCAGCAACCTCGAGCAGACCCTGGGACACCACGGGATCCAGGGTGACGCGTAGATCTCGAGAGCTCGCCGACGACGTCGCACCGAGCGATCGGCTGCGCGGAGCGACGAGGGTCGGCTCGTCGATTCCTGCGAGATAGCGCTGCCATTCGAGCTCGGCCGCCGGGAGGTCCTGCCGAGAGAGCCACGCCAGGTAGGTGCCGAAAGATGCTGTGGACCTGCTGCGTTCGGCCTCATCGTCGGTGTAGCTGTCGAGGACGGACATCAAAAAGCGCCAGATCGACCACCCGTCGAGCAGAATGTGCTCCGCCGTGAAGACGAGATGATGATGGGTGGGTCCGTCGGACAGCAGGCCGAAGCGAAGAAGCGGCGGGTTCGAGGCGTCGAACGGGATCGACGCCTGCTCGCGGGCGAACCGGTCGACGTCGCTGCCGCTGCGGTACGTCCACGGAACATCGAACGTCTCCGGAACCACCTGTACCGCGCGATCACCGATCTCGGTGAAACCCACTGCCACGTTGGGGAATTTGTCGAGCGATGCCCTCGCTGCCGCGGCGAGGCGGTCTCGATCGATGTGCCCGGACAGCTCGACCACGGTTTGCGAGACATAGACGTCGGCCTCGCCCTCGCTGCCGGCGAGCAGGTGGAACAGCAGGCCGGTCTGGAGGGGCGAGAGCGGCCACACGTGCCGTACCGTTCCGAAACTCCGCCGCAGCCGAGCCGAATCCACGCCCGACAGCAGGGGAGCAAGGTCCGCCGAATCCTCGTTGCGCCGCGCATCCGCAAGTGCGGTCCGCAAGTGTCGGGCCCAGGTTCGAGCGGCATCCGCCACCGGCAGGCCACCGGGCACCCGGTCTGCGGCCGTCACATGAACTCGAATGGACGAGCCCGTCGTCAACGCGAACGTGGGCACCGAGCTGCGCATCTCCGTGAACTGCTTCGCTCGGCCGATCACGAGAACTACGGTTGCGCGCGGCATGTCCGCGAACACACCGACCGTGTGTTCACTCGTGTGTGCAGCCACGTCGTAGGTCGACGGGTCCGGATCGTCCCTGTGTGCGTTCAGGAATTCGTCGATACTTCGCCGGGCGTCCGCGGAGCTCAGGTGGAACGGATATCTCCTGCGCAGATGCCCGATCGTCCGAGCGTGCCCGTCCCGATCGGGTTCGTCGATCTCGACCAGCCACGCGTCGCCGGCACCGAGATCGGTCAGAGTGCGGGCCAAAGTGATCAGAGCGGCAGCGCGGGTGCGGCCGCTGTCGAACGTGTCTGCAGTGTCGAGCGCATCCGCGGTGTCCCACACGTCTGCATCGGCCGTTCCAGGTTCTCCGGCCGCGAACTCGGTGACGGTGGTTGCCAGCACGTCGTCGCCGAAGTCCAGCCAGGCTTCGGCATGCTCGACGATCCCGAGATCCGTCGCACGAGAATCCAACTCGCGCAGGTAGTCCGCGAAGTCGAGAGTCGAGTCCACCGCGACGGGTGGCCACGACTCGGCATCGACGAACAACGGATGGGCGCGTAGTACGGTGCCGGACTCGGATTCGGTTGCGGTGACCGGTCTCGAGCCGACGTCGATGGTCCCATCGAGCGGGCGTGCGATGGCATCGTCCACCGAGGCGATCGCGATGTGCCGCCCACCGTCGCCGTCGCGAACGAGGGTCATTCGCAGAGCATCGAATTCAGCCAGCAGACGGTAGGCGATGGCCGGGGACCCGCCCGGCACGGTCCATTCGACGCAGGCGTCGTCCGAGATTCCGGCATCGAGCATCCTCAGTTGCGCCGGTGCGAGCTGGGCAGTGCCGGACGATCCTGGGGTGGTCGGCACTGCGATCTCGGCCACCACCAGCCGCGGATGACGAGTTCCCTGCACCAGGACGGCGTGGACACCGGAGAGCAGCGTCCGAGCGGTCGTCTCGGTGAAGAGGGCGCGGTCGTACACGAGGGTGAGCGAGCGTCGGCCGTCGGCTGTGAACCCGATTCCGAACGTGAGGTCGAACTTCGCCGCCAGTGATCCGCCCCCGAATGCCGAACGGGTGGCGACGTGTCCGAAGTTCGGACGGATCGGGCGATCGTCGACGTCCGCGATCATGACCTGGAACAACGGGTTGACACCCGGCGTCCGCGGCGGATCGAGGGTCGCGACAACTGCCTCGAACGGCACGTCGCGGTGGTCGTACGCTTCCAGATTGCTCGAGCGCACTCGGTCGACCAACTCGGTGAACGTCAGCGTGTCGTCGACCGACGCCGAGAGGACGACCGTATTGACGAAAAAGCCGACCGTGCCTGCCAACTGCGCATCGCTGCGACTGTCGACCGCGGTGCCGATCGGGACGATGTCGCCGGCTCCGCTGGCTCGCAACACCAGTGCGACGGCAGTGTGCAAAAGAACGAGTGGGGTGACCGCACTTTCGCTCGTGGATCGATCGATGGCGTCCGACAGTTCCTCGGACAACGGGACGGTTACCAGTTCACCGGTGCCGCCGGCGTCGGCCCTGCGCTCGAAGTCGCGCGGGAGCGCAGTGACCGGCGGCACGTGGCCGAGCCTGCCGATCCAGAAGTCGAGGTCGGACCGATCGGTTGCGGTCTCGCGCTGCCATCGCGCGAACTGTGCGTACGTCGCGGCGGTGTGTGCGGTCGGCGGCAGTGGGTCTGCGGCATTGCCGAGACTGCGGCCGTACGCCGCGGCGAGCTCGTCGACCAGAATTTTCACCGACTCCTGATCGCACGCGATGTGGTGCAGTGTGATTCGTAATCGGGTGGCGTCGCTCGACAGCCGGATCGGCAACTCGGACTGCAGATCGATGGGCGTCGGCGCCGTGACTGTCGATTCGACGCGGAACTTGTAGGCTGCCTCCTCGACCGACAGAACGTGTTGGGTCCAGTCACCCGAACTCGCCGGATACACCGTACGCAGAATAGGGTGTCGCGCAACGAGATCCAGGCCGGCGTGGCGCAGGGCGACGGGATCGAGAGGCTCGTCCGGTTCGAGATCGAGCGTGAGCAGATACGCCGTGGACGGACCGGACAGGCTTTCCAGGAACAGTAGTTGTTCCTGCCCGAACGACACGGGTGCCCCGTCGGCATCCGAGTGGTCACCTGGCCTGCCGACGTGAGCGCCTGCACTGAAATCGATTGCTGCGCCGAGTGCGGCGACCGTTCGATGGTCGAACAACACGGGCAGACCGACGCGGACACCGAATTCGGCATGCAGTGCAACCGCCAGGCGTAGGGCCGACAGCGAATGACCGCCGAGAGAGAAGAAGTCGTCGGACACACCGATGGTCGGCACGGACAGCACCGACGCGAAGACCCGGCACAGACGCGTCTCGATCTCGGTGCGAGGAGCGTCGCGACCCGCGGGGGTCGCTGTCGGTTCCGGGAGCGCTCTGCGGTCGAGTTTGCCGTTCGCGGTGACGGGGACGTCGTCGAGGATGGTCATGTACGTGGGGACCATGTACTCGGGGAGCTTGCTCTGCAACCACGATGTCAGGACCGTCTGCAGCTGGTCGCGATCGACGCCTTCGCGATCCGTGGGGATCGCGTACGCACTCAGCACGTCTCCCGAGTCTCGGTGCAGGACGGTGACCGCGGCGTAGCGCACGGAGGGGTGGTCGGAGAGTGCCGATTCGATGTCTTCCAATTCGAGCCGCATGCCGCGAATCTTGACCTGGTTGTCGGCTCGACCGAGGAAGTCGAGTGAGCCGTCCGAACGCCACCGCGCGAGATCGCCGGTTCGGTACATCGCCGACCCGTCGGCTGCGAACGGGTTGCCCACGAACCGGGCCGCGGTCAGCGCGGGTGCGTTGCGGTATCCGCGTCCGAGCAGCGACCCTGCCGCGTAGAGTTCGCCGCCGCATCCGATCGGGACCGGGCGAAGTCGTGAATCGAGAACGTAGAGTTGAGTGTTGGGGTTCGGCCGACCGATGGACGTGGCGATTCGGTCGTCCGCGTCGTGGTAGATCACATGGGAGACACCGATGGTCGCCTCGGCCGGCCCGTACCCGTGGTAGAGGGTCGTGTCCAGCCGATTCCGAAAGCGGGAGAACAGGTCAGGGGTGAGCACCTCTCCGCCGCACCAGACGTGCCGCAACCCGGACAGGGCGTTGTCGGTGTCGAGGTGCAGCAGTGACTCGAGCATCGACGACACCAGGTAGACGAACGTCACGCGTTCGCGGGCGATGGTGTCGAGGAGGTAGAACGGGTCCCGCTCGCCGCCGTCTTTCGCGACGACGACGCGGCACTGTTCAAGGCACCGTTGGCATTCGACATCTCGATCAACGAGATCCTGCTGCCACTGGTGTGCGGGGGCCGCGTCGTCGTCGCGAAA
>NZ_NOYD01000025.1 GCF_002258315.1 Rhodococcus sp. 06-462-5
ACCTGTTTCGGAATCGACCGGCCGGACACCTCGACGATACTGTGCGCTTTCGACCACTCCAACGTCGATGCCATGTCGATCGCCGTCGTGGTCGACGAGATCCACACCCTGTACGACGCCTACCGCCGCTGCCCGTCGAACCCGGAGACAGACCTGCCTCCGGTCGGCGGGTTCGTCGAGTACTGCCGCATCGAAGCAACCCTGCCACTCGTCGACCACGACGGCGATCGACATGGCATCGACGTTGGAGTGGTCGAAAGCGCACAGTATCGTCGAGGTGTCCGGCCGGTCGATTCCGAAACAGGTGTACGACGGGAATCGTCGTGCATCGCAATGCAGTTCGAGCGCGTTCCGGAGATGATTCCGGAGGGTCGACGCCGACGAGAAGGTGGTTCGAGTGGATTGCCTCATCTGCACCGAACCGGGTTCGTAGATCGTCCGCTCGATTCCGGCCGGCACACGAACGAACGAACTGCGCAGGGTGTCGTGGCGGTCGATCAGGTGCTCGAAGGCCCACGCGAGCGCCCGGGTATCGAGGCTTCCCTGCACTTCGAATGCTCCGGCTATCCAGACGCGCTCGGCGTCGTCCAGATCACCGAGGTGAAACCGTTGATTGAACGACGGTGGAACCGGTGACGGCTGCGGTTGACCGGTGACGTCGGCGGTGAATTCGACGACCGTGCCCACGCGTGGGGTGTACTCAGTGATCGAGGTGACCCGCACCGGCCGGCTCCTGAACGAGATCGTCGAGCGTCAGGCGGTAATCGCCTTCGCGTGCAATGGTTTCCAGCACGTGCGCCAGATGATCGTGGTACCGCTTCACCGCTGCTGCGGCAACATCGGTATCGGGGGTCTGGGCCACCAGATACAGATGCTCACCGTCTCGATTGATCCACATCGACGCATTCGACGTCGAACCCTCGCCGGTGAAGTGCTCGGCGCGCGTGTCCGCGTCTCGACCGACGCCGGGGAACCAGCGAAAGTCGATGTACGAGAGCATGTTCGGACTCACTGCCAACTCGCTGCCGAGAGTGCCGTCGGCGGCCAGTGCGCCCAGTACGGCGTGCACCGGGGCCTCCGCGATCTGCTTGGCCTGTTCGAAGCCTCGGTGGGCCAGAGCGGCGACGTCGGAGAACCTGTCGTTTCCTGTGACCTCGAACGCGACCGGAGCGAAATTGACGAACCACCCCTGGGATTGTCCGTAGTCACCGTGGTGCCGGGTACTGAGCACGGTGATCCCGAAGTAGTCGGTGGTTCCGGCCAATTCGAAGTCGGTGATCCCGACGGCAGCGAATATGCCGCTGCTCATCCGGGCCCCGGCGGCCTTGCATGCGGCGTCGAATGCAGCCGTCGGTTCTTTGCCCAAGAGGTGGCGTTCGACGATGCGAACGGGAGCCTTCTCGCCCGGCGCGAGTCCGAGGTCGAGTGGGAACCGAGGCATTCGGCCGTCGTGCCGGGTGAAAATGTCTCGCCAAGCGGCGATTTCGGGAGAATCGGCCCCGAACGTCGCAGCCCGCGCCCGCTCGTCGGCGGCGTAGACCAGATGGCTACCTGCCTCCGCCGGGATCGGTGCGTCCGCGCCGGTCTCGAGCGCGTACAGATCGGCCAACTCGCTGATGACCAACGCCTGCGAGCCGCCGTCGGTGAATGCGTGATCTGCGCCGTAGTACAAGGTGAAGCTGCCGGGCCTGGCCACCACGCCGACGACGAATCCGGGCCAGGCGTCCGCGGTCGCCTCGGCCGAGAAGCGCCCACGTACGTAGCGTTGGAATTCGTCGTCGTCCGTCACTTCTCCGGCGTCGGACACCTCGAACTCCGCGACCTCGGGTGAGGCGAGATGCCGAACGACGTCGTTTCCCTCGACCTCGAACCAGCATCGAAGACCCTCGTGCCGCAGCACGTAGGCGGCCAGTGCTCGGCTCATCGCGTCCGTGTCCACGTCACCGTCGATCTCGGTTGCCACCCCTGTGTACGCGGTGTGAACATCGCCGCGTTCGCGGGCCGCCCACGCGGCCTTGAGATGGTCCTCCTGGAGAAACGAGGGCGGAGTCGGATGGACAGGTGCCGCTTCGGCGCTCGCCCGAGCAGCCGAGGTGGGGTGCCATTCGAGCAGCCGGCCGGGAGCGGGATTCCACCTGCCCATAGCGGTGATGATCATCGTCGCTTCATCCTCCTCGATAAGGGCCGCGGGCCGATTCGATGGCTCACTCTGCGGCGACTGTCACCGACCGAGAGGCCGACGTGAGCACCGTATCGGTACCACGGTCGGAGTCGATCACTGCCGTCAACACCGCGACGAACTCGGTGATGAATCGGTGGACGTTGGTGGACGCGACATCCGAGCTGGGGAATCGTGCGGAGATGTTGAGCCCTTGGAGCGTCCGGTTGACCCAGAAGTAGACCTCGTCGTCGGCGTGGCAGTTGCTCCGCAGAGCCCGACCCTTGCGGCCCTGCCACTGCTCGGCGTCCGGGAGGAACCGCAGGTCGATGTAGGACACCACGAATCGCGGAATCTCCGTCGACTCGAGGATCTGGGCGATCTTCGAGTACGGCATCCGTGCCAACCCCTTGTTGGCCGCGCCTGCAGTTGCCGCGGCCTCGATCGCCTCCCCGAACGTGCGAGCGTTGTCGAGTTCGATCTCCATGGGCAGGATTCCGACGTACCAGCCGACCGCTGCGGCCCACTTCTGTTCGTCTCTGGTGTGCATCGGCATCACGGTGCGCAACGTCGTGCGGCCGGACAGGCGAAC
Source organism: Rhodococcus sp. 06-462-5 (assembly GCF_002258315.1). GTDB lineage: Bacteria > Actinomycetota > Actinomycetes > Mycobacteriales > Mycobacteriaceae > Rhodococcoides. The sequence continues at coordinate 2,751 of NZ_NOYD01000025.1, forward strand.
GTTCGTCAGCGCCAGGGCAGCGAGTATCCCGGCCTGCATGTTGTATCCGGCGGCGCGGCATGCGGCGTTGAAGGCATCGGACTTGTCGGCGGTCAGCAGCCAGGACGAGATACTGCTCTGCGCGGCCGGGCCGGTGGACGACCGGTCGACCGACACCGGAAGGGGAAACGCGGGAAAGCGTCCGTCCTCGACGGCCAGGAAGTCCTGCCAGGTGCGCACGGCGCTGTGGTCACCGGTCAGCGTCTCGCCGAGAGTCCTCTCGGCCTGGCTGAAGTCGACGTAGCTGCCGACTTCGGGCAACTCCGGGTCGACGCCTTCGAGGGCGTGTGCGTAGAGCCGGTCGATCTCGTTGATGGCGTAGATCTGGCTGTAGGCGTCCATCACCGAATGGTCGGCGGCGAACGCGAGCAGGAACGACTCTCCTGGCCCGTTCGAGAGAGCGCGGGAGGCGTCGTCCGGTTCGATGGTGGCGAGGACGAAGTGCGGCCATGCCGTCGGAGACACGGTTTCGCCGAACCAGGAGTGCAGATGGCTGAACACCTGAGTCTCGGTCCGGGGTTCGGTGTGTGCCCGATCGGTCACCTGCACCGCATCTGTCGGTGCGGTGTAGCGCAGCCAGGAACCGGATTCTTCGTCGCGCCGAACCTTGGTGCGAAACGCCTCGTGACGACCCATGTACGCGGCGATGGTCGCGCGCACTGCCTCGACGTCGTAGCGGCGGTGGATCTCGAACACCGTGCCGATCCACGAGCCCGGCGCGCTGCGCTCGCAATGGTCCTGGTGCGTGAACGACAGCCCACGGGGGTCCGGTGCCCAACGGTCGTCGTCGACGCGGGGGACCCATTCGGTCAGGCGACCGGCGGGGAGAGGGTAGTCGGCGAGTTCGGTGTATTCCATGGGAGTCCTCTTCCGTTCCGGGCTCGGTCGGCGGTGTGCGGCGTTGGTTCGGTATTGCACGTTCGATTACGGTCGAGTCGATCGTGTAAACCTGTCGGCGGTGCTCGTGCAGCGGACCGGTCGTTTATCGGATTGCTGTTGGATTGCTGCTTTCCGCATTGAAAGAACAACGTCATTGCCGTCGACCCGAAGTGTGTTCAGCACACACGATAGGGCGAAAGCGAAATTATTTCGCGACGCGAAAAAGTAATACTTCTCACTGTCGAACGTCTTGACCCGCCGGTCCCCGATCAGGAGTCGACGATGTGTCCGATTGTCGCATCTTACGATCTGGTCACTGATTTTGCTGGTCAAGATGATGACAGTTCACAGTCGGGGTGTGATGCCGACCGAATCGTAGGTCATCGCACGACGTACGCCACTGAATGGCCCGAACATGGTGTGGAACACAATCGAGACCCCTTTTCCGTGTATCTATTGCCGAATGTGAATGCATTGGTGGTGGCGAATTGACACCACTGCCGCCGTTTCTCGGATGTAGTAGGTTCGGCGCGTGACTCGAATTGGATTTGCCGATCACCTATTCTTGCGAATGCATCACGGCATCGGATATCCCGTCTACAACCAGTTCCTGTGGTGGTTCGACGAATCCGTTCAGCGGGCAGATCTGGAAAAACTACGGGGCAACCTGTCCGACGGTCTGCTCGCGCGCCGGGTGGTCGCGTCTACGGTGCCTGGTGCCCGCGATCGATGGGTGGCCTCGAACGTCTCCCATTCACTGGATTTTCACCCACACGTCATCGAACCGACCGAAGTGTCGGCGTGGGCCGACGACCGCCTCGATCGGGACATCGATCCCGAGACCGGTCTCGGGTGGCGACTGGCAGCGGCACCCTTGGCGAACGGAGGGGCGGTGCTGTCGTTGGTCGCCTCGCACATGGTCGCCGATGGCGGCGCCCTGATCGCCGCGTTCGGTGCTGCCAACTCCCCGTCCTGGCAACCCAGGTCGGTTCCCACCACGGACGGCATCGCAGCAATCGGCTCGGATCTACGAGACGCGGTCGAGCAGGTGCGGTCCGTCGCCGGCTGGGTGGTGAACACCGCTGCATCCGCACTTCCGATTCCCGCCCGATCCGGTCAGGACGCTGCTGTCCCGCGCTCGCAGCCGACTCGCTCGCAGCCGACCGTCGGAGCGGTGGACGCAGACTGGGTATCGCCTCACGTGGTTGCAGAGGTGGACGCAGGTGCCTGGAAAGCAACCGCCCAGAGATGGGGCGGCACGTCGAACTCCCTGTTCATCGCGGTCCTCACGGCAGCCTCCTGGCAGGCCGGGCGAGCCTCGATCGGAGACTCGGTGCAGTGGTCACTGCCGGTCAGTGATCGCACCGTCGACGACACCCGCTCCAATGCCACCAAGATCGTCAAGATCGAGGTCCCCGTGACCGATGCGGCCGACCGTGATCTGTCGACGATTCGGAAGATCAGCAAGGCGGCGTTCACCGCCTTCGCCGCGAGGCAGGCTGCCGGTCTGCCACCGGCAGGCATGTCGCAGGCCCTCGTGCAGATGCTGCCCGACGCCGTTGTCGCGCGTGTTCCGCAACCGCGTGACGGCGCGGAAGGCCTGGCGTCGAACCTGGGGGTTCTGCCCGAGGTCTTCACCACGGTGGCCGGCGTTCGAGCTCGCGCGGTATCGGGCAGAGCGACCTTCGCAGGTGCCGACGCCGCATTCGCGCGATCGTTGGACGGTGGCCTGACGGCCTGGGTGTGCGAGACGGATGCGAGCGTCACCGTGACCGTCCACGCCATGGATCCCGATCGATTCGTCGACGATCAGGCACTGCGTGATCACGTGGCGGAGGCTCTGGGGCGCTGGGAACTGACTGCGCGTTTCTGGTGAGTGCGTCAGCGGTTCTGCGCTGCCGCCTCGGTGATGTCGGCAGCTGCGGCCACCGCGGTTGCGGTCGGGGCGACGGTGTCGGCGAGTCGGCGTGCCGCCTGCCTGGCTCGGTCGGTGGTGATGTCGGAAATTCCCTGCTGCAGAACGGGTTCGGTCAATGTGGAGAATTTCGTGCAGGTCCCGGCTCCGATCCGGCGCAGCGCGGCTCCCCAGAACGGCTGATCGGCGCTGAACCAGCAGACGAGTGTCGGAAGACCGGCCCGCGCCGTCGCAGCCGTCGTACCCGCGCCACCGTGATGGACCGCAGCCAGGCATCGCGGGAGAATGCTCGCATGATCGACCGAATCGACGATCATGATGTTCGAGTTCGATTGGGCCGCAGCAGGATCGGCACCGGCGAGGTCGCTCCAGCCGGCACAGACGAGAGCACGAACGCCCAGCCGTCCGGTCACGTTCTCGATCATGCGCAACAGCGCCGTTGGATCGGGCACGGGCATGCTGCCGAATCCGAAGTACACCGGCGCGGAGCCTGCCTGCAGCCATTGCTCCAGTGCGGGATCGACATCGATGCGCCCGCTGCTCAGCCCCAGGAATCCGACGAACGGCCGCTGCGGGCCCCACTGTTCGGCGAGCCCGGGAAACAGCGCCGACTCGTAGGCCTGAATCTCCACTCCGCCGTAGCGTTCGGATCTAACGGGCAACGAATGCCGCGTCGGTGCCAGGCCCAGGGACACTCTCTGCGCGTTCTCGCGAGCCTTCATGGACTTCCAGCGCATCGATTCCGCCAGCGCCCACATCGATCGGTTGACGTAGCCCGGCAACGCCGCTCCCGGGGTCACGGGCACGACGCCGTTACGCCGAAGCGGGCAATAGTGCAGTGCTACAAAGGCATTGCCCGCGGATTCCGCCATGTTGAACGCCATCTCCTGCCCCAGCGAGCCGGTGACGATCGCGTGGCAACCCTGTGCCATCGACTCGAGTTCGGCTGTCATCCGGTCCCAGCCGTGATTGGCCAGTTCCGCGAGCGCCGCCATCCTGGTCCGCGGGTTGCGCGACTTGATGCGCACCCTGATCAACTCCGATTCCAACAGCCGCTGGGTGTCCGGCCCGAACGAGACCACGCTGACTCGTTCGGACTCAGCCGTTTTCGCGCGCGCGAAGTCCATCAGATTCGGTGGTGCGCCGAACAGCACGTCGTGTCCGCGATCGGCGAGTTCGACGCCGAGTGCAAGACCGGGCGTCACGTCACCGCGACTGCCGTTGAAGGGCATCACGAACTTCATAGGGTCACTCGCAGTCGCGTCGGCGTGGAAAACGTCCTCAACCTATCAGTCCCGCCCGCCGCCGTCCGGTTCGGAAAACATATGGCGGGAAACACAATTGCGGCCCACCTGCGTCCGCACTCGCGCAGCGATAGTCTCGCGTAGTGGAAAGACTGACGTACGACGACGACCTGTTCCTCCGCATGGAATGTGTTCTCGGGGTACCCGTGGTGAACCAGATCGTCTGGCGGTTCGACCGCGCCGTCGCGCCGGACGCGCTCCGATCGATGTGGCGAATGCTCGCCGCAGGCCCCATCGATCGATCCGTTCGGCGGGCCCGGGTGCCCGGAGCCCGCGACAGCTGGACCGCAGCGCGTCGATCCGCCGATCCCGTGGTCATCGGATCACCGATCGCCCGCGCGGCTGTCGACAGGTGGATCGAGGACGAGGCTGCAGTGACGTTGGACCCGATCGGGGGACCGGCGTGGCGATTGTCGGCAACCTCGGTGGACGACGGCGGCACGGTCGTGTCGTTGGTCGGCTCGCACGTCGTCGGCGACGGCGGTGCCCTCACCTCGGCGGCCGCGGCCGCTTTGGCCGGACACGCCGTTCCCGACGATTTCGTGCGCATCGGGCTCGATCACGGTTCCGAGTCCGCGATGGCGATCTCCCGAGCCGATCTGTCCGATGGCGTCGGCCGCGTCGGTGCTGCGCTATCGGGTGCGGCACGAGCGCTCGGCCGAACCGCGGTGGAGGCAATACGGGCACGGTCCACGGCGTCAGCCGACCCGAGCGCGGGAATGCCGGACGGCTCCGGTGCGGATCGTCCGCGCGTGATCGTCGCACCGGCGGAGGGTGCGTGGACGCCGAGCACCGTCGTCGTCGATTGCCTGTCCGCGGACTGGTCCGCTGCCGCAGCGAGCAAAGGCGGCAGTTCCAACAGTCTGCTCGTCGCGGTGGTGCTCGGCATCCTGACCGGGAGCGGCCGAGTCTCCACGGAGGACCGGGTACGCGTCGCCCTCCCGGTCAGTACCAGGACTGCAGGAGATCGACGTGCCAACGCGACGTCCGGTGTCTCGATCCATGTCGACCCGGGAGCGGCGTACCTCGACGATCTCGGGGTGATTCGAGCATCGAGCAAGCAGGCATTCAGAACCCAGGCCGATCGCACGGTCACGACCACGTTCGAGCTCCTCAAACCGCTGATGCAGTTGCTGCCCGACGCGATCGTGGCCAAACTCGCGGCGTCGGGCTCGGCACCGCTGTGCCTGTGCTCGAATCTCGGTGCCAGAGGTGTCGCACTGCGCACCATCGGTGGTGTCGACGCCACCGCGGTAGCGATGAGGTCGATCACGCAGAACACCGACGTGGCCTTGCTGCGCCGCACCGGCGGTGGCGTCAGTGCCTGGTGGAACGAATCGGGAGAACGCGCGACCCTGTGCGTCACCGGGCTCGATCCGGACAGCTTTCCCAGCAAGGAACACCTGCGGGGGCTGGTGGAGGCGGAGTTCGATCGATGGGGTCTGACGCCCGAATTCTGGTGACCTCGAGACAAGTCACAAGTGCGGGCGAGGACGGATTTTCGACCGGATCGCCGGTGAGGCTATGCTTTCCGACTGTTCGAGTGTTCGAGCAGGTGTGAGAAAGGGGAGCGATCCATGGCAGTGGTCGTGTTGTTCGGGTCCGAGACCGGTACGGCCGAGGAGGTCGCCGACAAGATTGCGGACGTCCTCAGCGATCATGACGCCGAGGTGCGCGACATGCTCGAGTACGAGGTGTCCGATATCGACACCGACGACTTCCACGTGGTCATCTGCTCCACCTACGGAGACGGAGAGCTCCCCACCGGTGCAGAACCCTTCTACGAAGCACTCGTCGAGGACGCGCCGGACCTCGCCGGACTGCAGTTCGCGGTGTTCGGACTGGGCGACCGGGTCTACGAGGACACGTTCAACCGCGGCGGCGAGATCATGGCCGAGAAGCTCACCGAACTCGGCGGCAAGCAGGTCGGCACCCATGCTCGGCACGACAGCTCGTCGAACATCCGGCCGAAGACCATGGCCGAGGAGTGGGCTCGCGAACTGATCGACCTGCTGCCCTGACGGTAGGAATCGGCTCCGGCGGCCCAACGGCCGGCGGGTCCGGAAGGATCAGGACGGTGTGCTGTCCCACAGGACGGCAAGCGACGTACCCACACGAGTGAGCAGGGTGCGCACCAGCGGTAGGCCTATGCCGATGACCGACGACGGATCGCCCTCGATGCGGTCGACGAACCAGCCGCCGAGACCGTCCAGCGTGAACGCCCCCGCCACCGACAGCGGTTCACCGGAGTCGAGGTAGGCCTCGAGATCCACCGAGGACGGCGTCGCGAAATGCACGACGGTCGTGCTGTGCGCTGCAGCCTGCGCCACGACCACGCCGTCGGTCACTCGGAGCACAGCGTGGCCGGTCAGCAATTCGCCGCTGTTGCCCGCCATGGACTGCCATCTCTCGCGCGCCACCTCGACCGAGTGTGGCTTTCCGTGCAGCTCCCCGCCGATCGCCAACATCGAATCGCAGCCGACGATCACCAGATCGTCGGTCGAATCCGCGAACGTCTCGGCCACCGCCGCAGCCTTGGCTCGGGCCAGTTCCGTGACCACGGTTTCCGAAGACACCGACGGCCCGAGCGCTGCGGTCAACGCATCCTCGTCGACTCCCGACACCCGAACGATCGGCTCGACCCCGGCTCCGCGCAGCACCGACAGGCGCGCCGGCGACGCCGACGCCAGGACCAGACGAACAGGGCCCGACGCCGCGTCGGAGGACCGGACCGTCACCGCGTGTGGCGTCCCGACGCGGCGTACGAATACGCCGACTGAGCCGCGAACCCGCGGTGCAGCAACACCGGCGAACCCCACAGCTCACGGGGACGAGAATCACCCGTCGACTCCGATCCGCTCTGCGCAGCCGTCAGAACCGCCACCAGCGCGGCGAGTTCCTCGTCGCTCGGATTGCCCTTCACCACTCGAACGGCAGCGGGAGTCGTGGAGACCACCTCTTCTGCGCTCGCTGCGTCGTGATTCGCTTCTGCGCTCGCTGCGTCATGATTCGCTTCTGCGCTCATAGTGGGATGTTTCCGTGTTTCTTGGGTGGGAGGGTAACTTGTTTGCGTTCGAGTAGTCGCAGTGC
>NZ_NOYD01000006.1 GCF_002258315.1 Rhodococcus sp. 06-462-5
AGCACCAGCTTCGGTCGCGAGTCCTCGGGGAGTTTGCTCCACACCTCGTACACCGCCTCGAAGAGGGCTCGTCCGGCGTCCTGCGGAGTCTGCCGGTCGGCCAGAAATGCCATCGGGCTCGGCAGAAACGAGTACTGCATCGAGGCGATCGCCGAATTGCCGTCGTAGAGGTATTCCAAAGGGCGAGCCACGTTTTCGTTCACCCATCCGCGCCCGGTCGTTGTCGCGACGCCCAGTACGGCGCGGGAGAATGCGCCGGTGCGTTCGAGTTCTGCCACCACTCGCTCGGCGACGCCTTCGACGGTGTCCGCGGACTCCACGCCCGCATAGACACGGATCGGTTGCACCGCAGGCCTTCCGGTGAACTCACTGATCTCGTCCGGCGATACCCCGGACACGACGAAGCGTCGACCCTCCTGCCCCAGGGATTCCCACTCCTCGTTCGAGGCGTCCGAACCCGAGAGTTCGGCCGCCGTGGGCTTCTCGACGCCCTCGTGGTTGCCGCGGTCTGCAGTCGAGGCCGAACTCTCCGCAACCGCCACGATGCCGCGAACGAGCGCGCCGTTGACGGCGAACACCACCAGCAGGGCCACGACGATCACGCTGGCGATCCTTGCGACCGGCTTCGGCACGTACTGCTTGCCCCACCGCGTCAACGCATGGGATGCCCGCCGCAGCAGACGACCCAACGCCAGCACAGCCACGGCCACCACCAGGGAGACCACCAGCACCGCGATGTACAGCGGCCTCCCTGGGTCCTCCACACCGACGAGCTTGCGGACGATCTGCTGCCACCACGATCCCAGGATCAGGAACAGTGGAATCGCCACCGCCGCAGCAACGGCCAACGCCCACCACCCGCGTCGACGCCACTGCTCGGACCAGTCCGGCGACACCCCGCAGAGCCGAACCACCCACGCGATCAGGCAGCCGACGCCGTATCCGATCGCGACGCTGATACCGGTGGCCACCGCCTGTAGGTACCAGACACGGGGTAACAGGGACGGCGTCATCGACAGCGCGAAGAACACCACGGCGAACAACAGGCCCACGGGATGGAGCGCTCGGCAGTACCGATCCGCTCGCGAGTCCTGCCAGAAGGAACCGATCCGGGCCAACCGCCGTGTGGTCACGTCCTGATCGTATTTCTCGGCCGACTGGGCTGCACCCGCTTCGACGTGCAAGCATTCAGGACATGAGTGTCCTGGTTTGCTTCCATGCACATCCCGACGACGAGGTGTTCGGAACCGGCGGGGTGATGCGCCTCGCCGCCGACGCCGGCCATCGCGTCGTCCTGGTCACCGCCACCGACGGTGCCCTCGGCGAATACCCCGACGGCATCCTCGCCGAAGGCGAGACGTTGGCCGAGCGCAGGCGCATCGAGCTGGATCGTTCGGCGGCCGCTCTCGGTGTCGCCCGCATCGTGCGGCTGCACTATGCCGATTCCGGTATGGCCGGCACTGCAGAGAACGCGAACCCGGACGCATTCTGCAACGTCGACGTCGACTCTGCGGCACAGCGATTGGCCGAGGTACTGCTCGAGGAGCAGGCCGACGTCGTCACCATCTACGACCCGAACGGTGGCTACGGTCACCCGGACCACATCCAGGTTCACGTCGTCGGCAAGCGCGCCACCGAGATCGCCGAGACTCGCTTCGTGTACGAGACCACCACCAACCGCGATCACATGCGGAGCCTGATGGAGGCCAATCCGCACTGGGGTGAAGAAGCGTCACCGCCGGACATGGAAACCTTCGGCCTGCCGGAGACCGAGATCACGACGGTGGTCGACGTGTCGAGCGTGATGGACGCCAAACGGGCAGCGATGGAAGCCCACGAAACACAGATCGGCGACTTCGGACCGTTTCTGCAGATGTCTCCGGAGGACCTCGCCACCACGTTCGGCACCGAATGGTTCAGGAAGCTACGCGGCACCGGGGGCGTCGGCCTCACGGAGACCTCGCTCCCGCTCTGACCTGGGCGGACAGCGGACGCAAGCGCGACGTACGCGTCGTGCAAGCGCCCGGGGTCATCGTTGGCCCCATGACCACACCAGCAATCGAGGCCCTGAACCTCGTCAAGACATTCGGTAAGCAACGTGCCGTCGACGGCGTCAGCCTGACCGTTCCCACCGGGGCGGTCTACGGCGTCCTCGGTCCCAACGGCGCGGGCAAGACCACGACGGTCCGCATGCTCGCCACCCTCCTACGACCCGACGGCGGCTCGGCTCGCGTCTTCGGCCACGATGTCGTCGCCGACGCCACCGCCGTCCGGTCACTCGTGGGCGTCACCGGCCAGTACGCGTCGGTCGACGAGGACCTCACCGCAACCGAGAATCTCGTCGTCTTCTCCCGCCTACTCGGGCTCGGTCGCCGCGAGAGCAAGGCCAAAGCCGTCGACCTCCTCGAGGAATTCGGGTTGACCGAGGCGGCGTCCAGACCGTTGAAGATGTTCTCCGGCGGCATGCGTCGACGCCTCGATCTGGCCGCGAGCCTGATCTCGGCGCCACCGTTGCTGTTCCTCGACGAGCCCACCACCGGCCTCGATCCCCGCACCCGAGCACAGATGTGGGACACCATCCGACGCCTCGTCGCCGAGGGCTCGACCGTCCTTCTCACCACCCAGTACCTCGACGAGGCCGACCAATTGTGCGATCGAATCGCGGTCATCGACCACGGCCGCGTCATCGCCGACGACACCGCGGACGGGCTCAAGTCCTCGGTGGGTACATCTACTCTCGCACTGACTCTCACCGACCGTCATCGGATCGACGACGCCCGAGCGTTGGTTGCCGAGCAGCTGGGTGTCGAGGTGGCCGTCAGCCCCGAGGCCGCCCGACTCACCGCACCGATGACCGACACGTCGATGACCCCCGACATCTTGATTCGCCTGCGCGACTTTGGAATCGACGTCAACGAAATTACCGTCACCAAACCCAGCCTGGACGAGGTCTTCCTGACCCTCACCGGCAAGAGCGCAGCAGAGGACGCAGCATGACCACCACACTCACCCGGCAGTCCTCGACATACATCGACCCCGCCGACCGACCCGTCGTGCGCCACATCGGCCTGGCCCGCACCGCCGCGCAGTCCGTCACCATGGGATATCGGGGTCTGCTCAAGCTCCGACACAACCCCGAACAACTCACCGATGTGGTCTTCCTACCGATCATCTTCACGCTGATGTTCAGCTACATCTTCGGCGGCGCGGTTTCAGGCGACGTCACCTCGTACCTGCCGTTGATCGTGCCGGGAATCCTGGTGCAAACGGTGATCACCGGTTCCGTCGTCACCGGTACCCAGTTGCGAGAAGACATGGACAAGGGCGTCTTCGACCGCTTCCGATCGCTGCCGATCGCCCGAATCTCCCCGCTCGCAGGCGCATTGATGGCCGACGTCGTCCGCTACCTGATCGCCGCGGTCGTCTGCTTCGCCACCGGCTTCGCGATGGGCTACCACCCGGCGGGCGGAGCACTCGGTCTCGCCGGAGCCGTGCTGCTGGTGATGTTCTGCGCCTGGGCGATCAGCTGGATCTTCGCGCTCCTGGGCACCCTGATGAACAAAGCCTCGTCGGTTCAGGGCATCTCGATGCTGGTGCTGTTCCCACTGACCTTCTTGTCCAATGCCTTCGTCGACACCAGCACCATGCCGAGCTGGTTGCGCGCCTTCGCCGACGTCAACCCCGTCTCACACCTGGTGACGGCCGTTCGTGAGCTGGCGAACAACGGGCACTTCGGAATTCACGTCGTGTACTCGCTCGTCGGCGGTGCCGTCATCGTCGCGATCTTCGCCCCACTGACCGTCCGAATGTACATGCGCAAGGCCTAGACGATCGAAAGCAACCGCAGAATCTCTTGTAGCGCAGCACTTCTGGTGAAATCAGCGGCCCGAGCGAGCCCGGCATCGATCTCACGGTCACCGGCGATCGCTCGGGCCGCACTCACATGTCGATCGATCCGCATCGACGGAAAGTCCTGCCGACCCACCGCCCTGCTCGACACCGCCAGCAACTGCACCCCCAACGCCCGGTCTCCGCGGTGAATCTCGAACGAACCCACCGCACACGCAACTGCGCCGAGCATCGGAATGTCGTAGAAACCGCCCGGCACCAACACATTCCACGGCTTGCGCGTCAACGCCGCCACCGCATCGGCCAAGTCCTCGGCGCGACCGTGCAGAACGTGCGCACCGACAGCCGCACACACCAGAATCGTCATGAACGGATCGGTCGGATCGTCGGACGGCCACCCACCCAACTCCAACGCAGCACGAAGACCCTCGAGACCCTGCTCGACGGCACCGTCCTCGAGATCCGCAGCAGCCCGCGCCGCCGTCAACGACGCGGAATTCGACCGCTGCTGAGCGTGATCCCAGCGAGCACCGACGTCGTTGCCCGAGGGTGGATCGAGGGTGAACTCCTGCCCCTGCGCCGCGGCTTCCAACTCGTCGATCAGTCCGCGTCCCTCGTCCACACGACCGGCTCCGATCAATGCCATCGCCAGAAAAGTACGCGTCTGCATGCTCTCCTCGAACGCGTGCAGCTCCCACATGACGTCGGCCGAGGTTCGGTAGTACTCGACGGCCCGGGAGTGATCACCCGACAGCCCGTACGAGCTGGCCAGCGTCTGCGACGTCGAGCCGACGGCCCACAGATCGCCTCGACGGCGCGCGATGGCGAGCGCCTGCTCCGCGTCTCGGATCGACTCGTAAAGGCGGCCCGAGTTCTGCGCCAGCATCGAGCGAACGACGTACGCGTTGCAGCGAACATCGTCGTGCTCGGATCGAACGGCACGGGCCAGCTTTCGGGCCAACCCTCGACCCCCGGCGTGGTGGACCACGACCTCCGAGTCGAAGCGCAACCCCGGCGACATCCCGGCTCGACTGCGCAGCAGGTGCCGGAGATCGATGCGAATGCGAGCCACCTGACGAAGATTCCCGCCATAGGCGAAGTGGGCTGCCAGCACCAGCAGGGCCATCACAGCGTTGTCGTCGGGCGTGCCGCCCATCCCGCCACGCATGCTGCTCAACACCCTGTCCGACCAATTGAGCACCTCCGAATGCGCCCCACGCATGGCCCAGAAGTAGCCCAGTACCGAGAACAAGGTGCACACGTGGTCCGAAAACTGTTGTGCAAAAGAATGTCTCATCACCGACAACAAGTTGTCGTGTTCGGCCTCCATCAGTGCGACCATCTCGGCCGGACGCCCACCGGAATAGCCTGCGGACACCCGAACCGCGACGGACGTCGACCACTCACGCAGCCGAGCTGCAACGCTTTCGGCCTCGCCGCTGGCGTCGAGTTGCTCCTCGCCGTACTCGCGCACCGTCTCGAGCATGTGGTAGCGAATTCCGGTCGACGATTCGACCACGCTGAGCATGGACTGATTCACCAGACCGTCGAGCGCAGCCGAAACATCCTCCACTGCAGCCCATTGCGCCACCTGCCGCGCCGCGTCGAGATCGAAACCCGCTGGGAACCGGCACAGTCGACGCAAAGCCGCCTGCTCGGAGGCGTCGAGCAGATTCCAACTCCAGTCGATGACGGCGTGCAACGTCCGATGCCGCTCCGGCCTGGTTCGATCCGCCGAGTTCAGAAGCGTGAAGCGACGATCGAGCCTTGCGTCGATCTCCTCCACGCTCATCGACTTGACCCGCGCCGCAGCCAGTTCGATCGCCAGCGGCAATCCGTCCAACGTACGGCACAGGCGGGCCACTGCGTCGGGTTCGAGGCGCGCCGACGGACGGACCGCCCGCGCCCTGATGCAGAACAGTTCCGTCGCAGGCGAATTCGAGCCGACGACGCCCAATGACGGCAACGGGAAGACCGACTCGGCCGTGATCCCCATCGGGGAACGCGACGTCGCCAGCACTGTCACCGCGTCGGTTGACGTCACCAGAGCGTCTACCACCACCGCGACCTCGTCGATCACGTGCTCGCAATTGTCGAGAATCAGCAATCCCCGCCGTGACGAGAAGACATCGACCAGTCGTTCCCGAATCGAATGGACCCGAGTGACCGGAAGTCCGCCGACCTTGATGTCGGCCTCGGTGAGCCCCAGGGTCGCTCCGATCGCCGACGCAACGTCCTCCTCGCTCCGCAGCGATGCCAGTTCGACGAACGCCACCGATATGTGGGCGCCCGCGCGGCGACCGAGTTCGTGTGCGATCCGCGTCTTACCCGCGCCGCCTGGACCGAGGACAGTGGTGACGCGAGAACTGCCGAGCAGTGCCTCGATCGCATCGACGTCGTCGCCTCGCCCGATCAATGCGTTCGGTGCGGCGCGCAGACCGATGGTCTGCAGCATCTTCGGCGCGGTGTGTCCCAGAATCTCGGTGTTCAACGCGGTCACGGCAGGCGAGGGGTCCGTTCCCAGACGTTCGGCGAGTTCGGTTCGCAACGCCGCGAACAGCGTGAGGGCATCGTTGGATCTGCCTGCCCCGTGCAGTGCACGCATCAGATCGGCGGTGGCGAGTTCGTCGGTGGGGTCCGCCGAAACTCTCGCTCGCGCGAGCGGGATGGCGTCGTCGAAACGGCGCAGTCCGAGCAACGCCGAGATCTGTACGGACCTCAGCGCGACCTCGAGCAGTTCGGCCTGCGCCCGGACCGATTCCGCGGCCTCTCCTCGCCACAGGCTCAGGGCGTCGAGCACACTTTCGAGGGCGTCCTGCCACTGCGAAGTTGCGAGCCGACCCTCCGCCGCGCGAGTGAGGACACGCGCGCGGCCGAGGTCGGTGTCGTCGGAGTCGAGTGCCAACCGATAGCCACCGCGGTCGCTCTCGAGAACGCCCGCGGGCAACACCGACCGCAGCCTGGACACCTGCGTCTGCAGAGCGTTCTTCGGCGAACGGGGAGGCTCCCCGGGCCACACCTCGTCGATGAGCGCCTGCGCCGACCGCATCCGCCCCGGTGCCAGCGCCAAGGCCACCAATAGGGCCTGCGCCCGCGCACCCGGGACCGGAACGAGATCGCTGCCGATTCGAGTCGCGACGACGCCGAGGATCCCCACCACCGGGAGGTCGGTCGTGAGGTCCTTCGTCCGAGGATGAGCGATATCGATGGGCACTGCCACCAGATCGTAGGCCGATGAAGCGACCACATCGACCTGACGTTCGGATTGTTTCGAGCCTCTAACCAAACCGCGAGACGGTACAGTGTTCACGTCGCCTGTCATGAGGGCGAGTTCCTCGTACCTGAACACCGTCACCGAAATGGAGAGGCCGGAGAAGCGATGCGTTCGTCAGTGGGTGTGTCCCTCGGCACGTGCGGCATTCGCACGGCGCGGACCACCGAAGACGGCACATGGACCGACGGCACCCCGTTCGACGACTGGCAGCTCTCCCCCACGGCCGCGGACGTCGCGCGCGTCGTCCGCGGGATCGTCGACAGTCCGGACGCGCCCCAATCACTCGGCGTCGCCTACCGAACCCCCGTCGAACGCACCGGAATCGCCGACGCGCTGGCCGAGGAGTACGTCTCCGACGTCCACCTCATCGACAGGACCGGCGCGGCCATGGAGTACCTGCGCCCGGGCCTCCCCTCCCACCACCGAACGATCGCGTTGTTCGACGCGGGCGAGACCGGAGTCGACGTCGACATCGTGGACGTCGAAACCGGCCGCTCCTACGGTTCCGCGCGGACCACCGCCATGAGCGGTGCCTCCTTCGACGCAGTGGTCCGTGACCACATACTCGGACTCGGCATAGTGCGTCCGCCCCAATCTCCCGACGAAGACAGTGCACTGACGGCCTTCTGCCGTGGAATCAAGGAAGCGCTGTCCTCGCACCTGACCACCAGCACACCCGATGGCGAGCACATACTCCTCGAACGGCACATCTTCGAGTTGTCCATTGCACGCTCCACCGAACAGGCCGCCGAGACGGTGCGCCGACTCGGACTCGAGGCCGAGTTCTATCCCGACGCCGTCATCGCCATCGGCGGCACGTCCAACGTTCCGTTGGTCCGAGCCACCCTCGAACGCTTCCTGCAGCTGCCGGTCATCGTCCCGGACAGGCCCGAACTGGTCATCGCCGGTGGCGCCGCGGTACACGCCACCCACGTCGACGCGACCCACGTACCGCCCCTCGTCTCGCACCGTCCGGCCCTGACGCGACTCGGCATGATCGCGCTGCCGATCGCGGGCGTCATCGCCGCTATCGGACTGTTCACCGCACTCGGATCCAGCGACGAGAGTCAACCGCTGAGCACCCCCGCCAGCGTCGGTGAATCGGTGCCGCAAACCACGACGCCCACGATCAGAGCCAGCGAGACGATCAACGCCAACAGCGCCTTCCACCACACTCCTCCGTCCAGCGACACGGCCGCACCGGTGCCGACGAGGACGGGGGCGATCGCATTCGGGAGTGTGCGCGGTCGCGCGCCTTCGATCCATTGCGCAGTGGTGGCCATGAGCGACGATCTTTCCGTATCTGTCCGACGGGTGAGAACGCGGCCGGTCAGAACGGTAGGCGCGGCAATACCGGCAGCGGGATGACGGGCATCTGGACACCAGGAATCTGGGGCAGGGGCACCGTGGGTGCAGGCGGAGGTGCCGGCGGGTAGTAGTGCGGCTGCTGGTACTGCACGTAGGGCGCGGAATCGGCGGCAGCGGGTGGAGGCGCGGTGGTGGTCGGCTCCAAGGCCGCGTCCGCCGGGGCCGTCAAGAAGGCGGCCATCGGCTGCTTCGCAATCGGCGCAGTGGCCGGACTGGTCCTGGCTGCGACCA
>NZ_NOYD01000030.1 GCF_002258315.1 Rhodococcus sp. 06-462-5
TTCTGGAGCTGACAGCAGCGCAACTGGGTGTGTGGGCCGCAGAACAGGTCAGCCCCGACGCAGACGCCTTCCGAATCTCACAGTTGGTCTGGCTGGACGACGACGTGGACGTGGCCGCGTTGAATCGCGCGTTGGCCGTGGCGGGCTCCGAGGCCGAGGTCCTCGGTGTGCGGCCGACTATCGGCTCGGACGGAGTGCCTCGGCTCGCAGCCGCCGGCAGGCCCATCGGTGCCCTCCAGGTCGTCACCTCCGCGTGCGAGGACGCGGGCATCCGCGCAGTCGCTGCAGAGCGTTGCCGCGTCGACGGCGTAGGACAGAACCGATACGAGTCGCTGTCGGTCCTGCACCCCCGAACCAGCGGCGGGTGGGCATGGGAATTCGCAACCCACCATCTTTTCGTCGACGCCTACGCGCTGGGACTGTTCACTCGACGCGTCGCGGAGGTGTACTCGGCGCTCGTCACGGAAAGCGCGGTGCCGGATCGATGGTTCGGCGACTACGCCGAACTGGTCAGTACTGCTGCATCACCGCAGGATTCGATCTCGAACGAGTTCTGGGTCGAGCGGTGCGCCGAGGCCGAGGGCGCGCCCGCGGTGACATTCGACGCCTCGCGGCGCTTCTCGCTGCCCTTCACCCACGGCCGAGCTTCGATCGCACCGCCTACCGCCGAGGCGATCGACGCACTCGCCCGCTCGGCGCGGGCATCGTGGTCGGACGTGGTGGCGTTGGGCTGGGGACTGTTCACCGCGGCGCGGGACGGGCGCGATCTGTTCGCTCTGCAGCTGCCGCGGATGAACCGGTTCGGTGCCGCGGCGCTGCGGACACCCGCGATGCTCGTCGATGCGGCACCGGTGGTGTTCCGGGTGGACCCGTCGAACACCCTGGTGCAGTTGACGACCCGCATGCGCGACGAGATGCGGGCGAGCTCGCGCCACCACACGGCCGGGGAGGCGCTTGCCCGACTGTGGCCGAACGGCCAGGACGATTACGCGGCGCTGCCACAACTGAACGTCAAGGCGTTCGACTACGACTACGCCTTCGGCTCGATCATCGGGCGGCAGGAAACCGTGACCAGTGGACCGGCCGGCCGACTCGATCTGATGGTGTACCGCGATCGAATCCACGGATTCCGTCTCGATCTGTCGTCGAACGACCCCGCCCATACCCCCGATTCGCTCACCGACATGCTCGACCATTTCCTCGGCTATCTCACCCGGATCGCCGAATCAACGAACGACGCAGTGGCGAACGTCGGCCTGCTGAGCACCGAGCAGTTCGATCGAGTCGACGCTCTGTCGACCGGTCCGGTGGTTGCCCGCGACGACGCCACCGCGACACTCGATATTCGGGTACGGCAACGGATCTCGGCGACGCCGGACGCTGTCGCGCTGGTCGACGATGCAGGTGTTGCTCTGACGTACCGCCAGTTCGATGCCCGGGTGAACGCGATGGCGGCCGAAATGCTTTCGCACGGGGTCACTTCCGGGGACAGGGTCGCCGTGATGCTGCCGCGCTCGGTCGATCTCGTTCTCACGCTGCATGCGGTGATCAGGATCGGAGCGGCATACGTCCCCGTCGATGTCGACTACCCGTCCGACCGCATCGGTCACATCCTCGACGACGCTGCGCCGATCCTCGTGATCGCAGACCTCGCCGGGAGTTCACGGCACAGCGCCGTACTCTCCGAGACCGTTGTGGCAGTCGATGATCCGCTCGTCCGCGCCCGTCTCGACACCTCCGACACGGCAGTCGTCGTCGCATCTCCGCCGTCCCCGTCCGACGCCGCGTACGTCATCTTCACCTCCGGCACCACCGGGCGTCCCAAAGGTGTGATGGTCTCGCACCGAGCTATCGTCAACCGACTCCAGTGGATGCGGGACGACTATGCGCTCACCCCCAGCGACCGGGTGCTACAGAAGACACCCGCCGTGTTCGACGTGTCGGTGTGGGAGTTCTTCCTCCCGTTCGTCATCGGAGCGTCGTTGATCATCGCGAGAGACCAGGGCCACAAGGATCCCGGCTACCTGGTGGACGTCATCGAGCGTCACTCGATCACCGTCGCACACTTCGTCCCCGCCATGCTGCAAGCGTTTCTCGACGCGACTCCCGAGGTCGCTCGGCTGTCGAGCATGCGACGCGTCTTCTTCTCCGGTGAAGCGCTCCCCGCGAAGGCCGCGGAGGCCGCCGCGACCCTGTTCGCAGCGGCCGAGCTGCACAACCTGTACGGGCCGACCGAGGCCGCGGTGGACGTCACCGCGCAGCAGGTGGACTCGCCGCAATCGATCGACAACGCTGCCGTGCCGATCGGTCGACCGGTCGCCAATACCGTCGTTCGGGTGCTCGATTCCTGGCTGCGGCCGATACCCGACGGTGTGGTCGGCGAGCTCTACCTCGGCGGAGTGCAGCTGGCCGACGGGTACATCGGCCGACCCGATCTCACCGCTTCCAGGTTCGTTGCATCCCCGGCCGGTGAGCGCCTCTACCGCACCGGAGACCTGGTGCGGTGGAACGCGTCCGGTGTACTGGAGTACCTGGGCCGAACCGACGATCAGGTCAAGATCAGAGGGTTCCGCATCGAACTGGACGAGATCCGCGTCGTCCTCGAGCGACATGCCTCGGTGTCCGCCGCAGTCGTTCTCGCCGTCGACCACCCTGCAGGCGGGCACTTTCTGGCGGCCTATCACACCGGGGACGCCGTCGACGCCGACGAACTGCGGCAGTTCGTGGCCGCGGCACTCCCGGACTACATGGTGCCGACCGTCTTCCTTCCTCTCGATTCGCTTCCCACGACGCCCAACGGAAAGCTGGATCGACGCGCACTGCCCGCTCCCGAACTGGCCACGAGCGGAACCCGCCGTGCACCCGTCACTCCTGCCGAACACTCGGTGGCGCGGTACTTCTGCGATGTTCTGGCGTTGCCCCAGAGCACCGACCTGTCGACCGACGACGACTTCTTCCACCTCGGTGGTCACTCCCTGTCCGCGACTCGGCTCGTCGCTCGCGTCAACGCAGAATTCGGTTCGGCGCTGACGTTGCGGGATGTGTTCGACGCCCGGACCGTCGCCCGACTGGCCACGCTCGTCGGCGTCTCACAGACCCGCGAGAGCATCTCCGACATCGTTGTT
Organism: Rhodococcus sp. 06-462-5; assembly: GCF_002258315.1. GTDB lineage: Bacteria > Actinomycetota > Actinomycetes > Mycobacteriales > Mycobacteriaceae > Rhodococcoides. Next base: position 3,126 of record NZ_NOYD01000030.1, read on the forward strand.
CCCGAACGTGTTCCGGCCTCCTTCGGTCAGCAGTCCCTCTGGGTGATCGATCGCCTCGGCGGCCCGCGATCGCAGTACGTGGTCCCGAACGTCGTCCGCCTCACCGGCGATCTCGATGTGGCCGCTGCGATCGAGTCGGTTCGCGACGTGGTTCGTCGACACGAACCCCTGCGCACACGGCTCGTGGAATGGGACGGTGATCCGATTCAGGTCATCGTGCCTGCCGAGGCTGCCGCCGCATCGGCCCACATCGCGGTCGCAGATCTACGCACCGAATCCGCCGAGGGGATCGACAGCCGTATCGACGAGGTGGTCGGCACCGGCTTCGATCTGTACACGGACCTTCCGATACGCGTGGAGATCCTGCGTACTGCAGAGCGTGCGTGGACGCTCGTCTTCGCCATCCACCACCACGCCGTCGACGAATGGTCGCTACCCAGCCTCTTCCGTGATCTGTCCCGCTCGTATGCGGCGCGGGTCGTCGGCGATGCACCCGCGTGGGAGCCGTTGCCGGTCTCGTATGCGCAGTACGCAACGTGGCAACGCACCGTTCTGGGATCCGCTGCCGATCCCACGTCGGAACTCTCACGCCACGTGGACTATTGGCGCGGTGCCCTCGACGACGCTCCGGCCGAATCGATCATCGCCCTCGACCGGCCCAGGCCCACGCAGCCGACGTATCGCGGCCGTGACGTCACCTTCGAGCTCGATCGCCACGTCGTGGCCGGCCTGCACCGCACTGCCACCGATCTCGGTGTCACCATGTTCACCGTGGCCCACGCCGCCACCGCGCTCACCGCATCTCTGCTCGGTGCCGGCACCGACGTCGTGATCGGCTCCCCGGTCGGCGGACGCACCGAGGACGGCCTCGAAGACCTCGTCGGATACTTCGTCAACACACTTCCCTTCCGGCACACACTCGACCCACACCACACCGTGGCCGAGGTTCTCGCTCAGGTTCACCGCACCGTTCTGGACGGATTCGCCCATCAGAGCGCACCTTTCGAGGACATCGCCCGCGCGCTCGACGTCCCCCGGGTCACCGGGCGCACCCCGTTGTTCCAGATCCTGCTCAGCCATCACACCGGCGTCGGATCCACGGGCCCGGAACTGGTGGGTCTTGTCGTTGACGACTCCGGTTCCATCCGTGCGACCTCGTCGACGGCCACCAAGACCGACCTCGAGTTCGATCTCGAAGAATCCTCGGACGGCATCACCGGGTACCTCACCTACGCTGTGGATCTGTTCTCCCCGAGCACCATCGACCGTTTCGTTCGGACATTCATCCGAGTGGTGCAGACATTCGCCGACGCACCGTCGAGCCGGGTGTCCGCACTGGTCTGCGATACCGACACCGGATCCATCGACGAGTGGTCGACCGGGTCCGACGCCACCGGTCTCGAGATAGCCACCGCAGGTGCCACCCTGGACTCGTTGGTACGCAACCAGATCCAGGCCACACCCGACGCAATCGCTCTGGTCGACGACACCGGCACGGCACTGACCTACGCGCAGTTCGACACCCGCATCGACGCCATGACCGCCGTCCTCCTCGACACAGGAGTTCGACGCGGCGACCGGGTCGCCGTCATACTGCCCCGATCGATCGACCTCGCCGCCGCCCTCCACGCCACCGTCCGACTCGGCGCCGCCTACGTCCCCATCGACCCCAACTACCCCACCGAACGAGTCGGACACATCCTCGACGACGCCACCCCTACCACGATCGTCACCGACCGGACGACCCTGGAAAACCACCGATCAACCCTCGACGACGACGTGATCGTGATCGACCGCGCGGACACCCGCCTAACCCTCGATTCGGTTGCGTCCGTTCATGTTCCATCACCACCCGCACCGGGCGACACCGCCTACGTCATCTTCACCTCCGGCACCACCGGCCGCCCCAAAGGCGTCATGGTGTCGCATGCTGCCATCGTCAACCTCATCGCCTGGCGCCAATCCGTCTTCACCCTCGATATCGGCGACCGAGTACTCCAGAAAACCTCCGTCGGCTTCGACGTCTCCGTCCCCGAATTCTTCTGGCCCCTCACCGTCGGAGCCACCATCCGCCTCATCCGACCCGACGGCGAAAAAGACCCCGACCACCTCGCACACATACTCCGCGACGAACCCATCGCCTTCGTCGAACTCGTCCCCACCGTCCTGCACGCCATGCTCGACACCGGATTCACCCTCGCCGACACCCAACTCCGCTCCCTCTCCGTCGGCGGCGAAGCCTTCCCCACCGCCCTCGCCCGGGAACTGGTAGGAACCGACGTTCACGTATGGAACACCTACGGCCCCACCGAAGCCGCCGTCGAAGTCACCGGCCACCACCTACAAGAAGACACGGTCAACGAGTACGCCACCGGCACCGTGCCTATCGGTGGACCGGTCACCGCCACCACCGTCCACGTCCTCGACCCCTGGCTCCGCCCCGTCCCCATCGGCGTCACCGGCGAGCTCTACCTCGGCGGAATCCAACTCGCCGACGGCTACATCACCCGACCCGGCCTGACCGCCACCCGCTTCACCGCCACCACCAACGGACAACGCTTGTACCGCACCGGCGACCTCGCCCGCTGGAACACAGGCGGTCAACTCGACTACCTCGGCCGCACCGACGACCAAATCAAGATCCGCGGCTTCCGCATCGAACTCGACGACATCCGCACCACCCTCGAACAACACCCCGCTGTCACCACCGCAATCGTCGTCGCACTCGACCACCCCGCAAGCGGAACCATCCTCGCCGCCTACTACACCGGCCACCCCGCCGCAGACCTCCGAACCCACACCGCCACAGCACTACCGGACTACATGGTCCCCACCACCTACACCCACCTCGAGTCCTTCCCCACCACCCCCAACGGAAAACTCGACACCCGAGCACTCCCCACCCCCGACATCACCACCACCGGCACCGGCCGAACACCGAACACCCCCACCGAACACACACTCGCCCACATCTACCGCGATGTACTCCACCTCGACAACGACACCACCCTCACCGTCGACGACAACTTCTTCCACCTCGGCGGACACTCCCTCACCGCCACCCGACTCATCGCCCGCGTGAACTCGGCAATCGGGTCCGATCTGACGCTGCGCGACGTGTTCGAAACGCCGACCATCGCAGGCCTCGCCGACGCCGCGAACTCCACCGGAATCGATCGTGCTCGAGTCTCCGACATGGTTGTACCCGAACAGGTTCCGGCGTCCTACGGGCAACAGTCGCTGTGGGTCATCGACCAGCTCGGAGGACCGAAGTCGCAGTACGTGGTGCCGACCGTGCTGAGGCTCAGTGGTCACCTCGACACCACAGCCTTCACGGCAGCTGTGCACGACGTCGTCGAACGACACGCCACCCTCCGCACTCTCCTCGTCGAACGAGATGGCGTTCCGGTGCAGGTGATCGTGCCCCCGGCCGACGCCGCAGCTCGAATCACTCTCGAGGTGAACGACCTTCGCGATAGGGACCGTCGAGGCATCGACGAAAGCATCGGCTCCCTCGTCCGTACCGGGTTCGATCTCGCCACGGATCTCCCCATCCGCGTTGCCGTGCTCAGGAGCGAGGACTCGCAGTGGGTGATCGTCCTCGCTGTTCACCATCACGCGGTCGACGAGTGGTCGACCCCGTCCTTGCTTGGCGACCTCTCGAGCGCATACGCCGCGCGAATCGCCGGATCGGCACCCCACTGGGATCCGCTACCGGTCAGCTACGCGCAGTACGCCACGTGGCAACGTACCGTCCTCGGCTGTGCAGAAGACCCGAGATCGGAACTCGCTGGGCACCTTGACTACTGGCGCACGGTCCTCGGCGACGCACCCGAGGAATGCATCATCGCGCTCGACTTCCCTCGCCCCGCGGACCCGACTCATCGCGGTGAAGACCTCACGTTCGAGCTCGACGCGGAGACTGTCGGTGCCATGCGCCGCACCGTGGGTTCGCTCGACGTCACCATGTTCACCGCCGTCCACGCCGCTACCGCGATCACCGCATCTCTCCTCGGGGCCGGCAACGACGTCGTGATCGGCTCCCCGGTCGGCGGACGCACCGAGGACGGACTCGAGGACCTCGTCGGGTACTTCGTCAACACCGTTCCCCTGCGACACCGACTGTCCCCACGCGGGACACTCGGCGAGGTGCTCACCGACACTCATCGGGTGGTGTTGGACGGATTGGCGCATCAGAGCGCGCCGTTCGAGGAGATCGCCCGTGCAGTGAACGCACCGAGAGACGCGGGCCGAACCCCGGTGTTCCAGATTCTGTTGACACACACGGTGTCCGACGCAACCGAGCCGGACCTCTTCCGCCTTCCGGGACTGATCACCCTTCCCGAGACCGCGGGCGAAGACCCGGCATCGCTGGCCGCGGCGAAGACGGATCTCGAGATCGACTTCGAGGACACTCCGTCCGGCGTGACGGGTTACGTCACCTATGCGACGGATCTGTTCTCCCGCTCGACTATCGACCGCTTCGTCCTGACTCTTACACGCGTAATCCAGGCTCTGGCAACGACACCCGACGCGTATATCGCGTCGTTGAGCGCTGTTCCCGAGAACGAGCTGAGTCGGATCGAGTCCTGGTCGACCGGTCCCGATGCCATGGGTCTCGAGATCCCCACCTCCGGCACGACGCTCGACTCGTTGATACGCAACCAGATTCGCGCAACACCGGACGCGGTGGCCGTGGTGGACGAGTACGGTACCTCGCTGACCTACGCTGAACTGGACGCCCGCGTCGAGGCGATGGCCGCAACGCTTCACAACAATGATGTGACGGCCGGGCATCGGGTGGCGGTGATGCTTCCCCGCGGTACGGATCTGGTGATCACGCTCGTCGCCGTCACCAGGATCGGGGCGGCGTACGTCCCGATCGACCCCGGTTACCCCACCGAGCGGGTCGGGCACATCCTGCACGACGCCGCACCGACCGTGATCGTCACCGACCGCGCCGGTCACGCTGCACATGCTGCCGCTGTCGCCACTACTGTTCTCGAACTGGACGATTCGACCGTTCGCGATTTCCTCGACTCGTACGACGCTTCAGCTCCGCACACTGTGACAGCACCGTCTCCTGACGACATCGCCTACGTCATCTTCACCTCCGGCACCACCGGCCGCCCCAAAGGCGTCATGGTGTCGCACGCCGCCATCGTCAACCTCATCGCCTGGCGCCAATCCGTCTTCACCCTCGATATCGGCGACCGAGTACTGCAAAAGACCTCCGTCGGCTTCGACGTCTCCGTCCCCGAATTCTTCTGGCCCCTCACCGTCGGAGCCACCATCCGCCTCATCCGACCCGACGGCGAGAAAGACCCC
>NZ_NOYD01000005.1:0-55485 GCF_002258315.1 Rhodococcus sp. 06-462-5
TGGTGGTGCCGGAGCCGGCGCGGCCTCCGGTGACGCGGTGACCGCACCGATGCAGGGCACCGTGGTCAAGGTCGCCGTCGACGAAGGCCAGAGCGTCGAGGCCGGGGACCTCATCGCCGTCCTGGAAGCGATGAAGATGGAAAACCCCGTCAACGCCCACAAGGCAGGCACCATCACCGGCCTGACCGTCACCGCAGGCGACGCCATCACTCAAGGCACCGTCCTCGCAGAAATCAAATAACGACATATCGGTAGCGATGCGAATTTTGGCTCGAATCCGGGCCTCGGATAGCGTTACCCTGTAGCAATGTCCGAGCTTCCGGAAATTCGTATCGGTACAGCTGATCGGGAAAAGGCGCTCGACGCGCTGAGCCTGCATTTCAGCGAGGGTCGCCTCACGGTTCCCGAGTTCGACGAGCGCAGTGCCACTATCGCGTCCGCCACGACGCGCGGGGAGCTCGACACGGTCTTCGTCGACCTTCCCGCCGCGTCGACGCCGCCGCACACGCCTGCCCGGCCCGAGCAGTCGCCTGCTCCGGCCGAGACCGGCGGAATCGATTGGCGTGCAGTGGTGATGCCCCTGGTCATCTTCGGTTCGTTGGCGTTGTTCTTCCTCACCGATTTCGACAACAAGTGGCTCTTCTTCCTCCTCATCCCGCTCGCCGGTGCGCTGCTGTCCGCAGGCGGACACTCGAAGAGCCCGAAGAAAAAGAAGAAGGAGCGTTGAGGGCGCTTCTGTTCGACGTGTTCGGCACCGTCGTCGACTGGCGTACCAGCATCGCTCGCGAGGTCCGAGAACAGTGCGGGTCGGATGTCGACAGCTTTTCTTTTGCAGACCGCTGGCGCAGTCTGTATCAGCCGGCGATGGAGGAGGTTCGATCCGGTCGCAGGCCCTTCACCCGGCTGGACGTACTGCATCTCGAATCGCTCCGAGTAGTGTTGTCGGAGTTCGACATTCGGCTGGCCGAGAATCGTATTGCCGTGCTGAATCGGGCGTGGCACCGATTGGATCCCTGGCCGGATTCGGTCCCCGGACTCACCCGGCTTCGTACCGACTTCATCATCGCCCCGCTCTCGAACGGCAACATCTCCCTACTGCTCGACATGGCCAAGAACGCCGGACTGCCGTGGGACGCGATCCTCGGCGCAGAACCGGTGCGGGCGTACAAGCCCATGCCCGACGCGTATCTCCGCACCGCGGACATTCTGGGTATCGAGCCGAGCGAGTGCATGATGGTCGCCGCACACAACAGCGATCTCGCTGCGGCTGCCGACTGCGGCTTCGCAACGGCATTCGTCGCGCGACCGCTCGAACACGGGCCGAGTCAGACCACCGACCTCGCCGCGGAATCCGACTGGACTCACAGCGTCGACTCGATCGATTCTCTCGCAACGCAATTGGGCTGCTGACAACAGCTATCGAGCCTGAGGGATCAGCTGGTGCGCAATCCACGCGTCCACGTCCCGATGCGAATGAAAGCGAACAATTGTCAGCTCCGGGCAGCGCACACTCAGTCGTTCCACTCGCTCGGTGGTCGACCGGTAGGTGTTCCATGCCCATCGAACGATGTGGTCGCGATCGAAGAAGATTCGGTGCAGCGGCGGCTCGATGTTGCCGTTCCACAGCACCGTTCGACCGAACCTGCGACGGAGTGTGCGAACGATGACCTGCCACATGACTGTTCGCCGCGGTAAATCGAGCCACAGGAACAGTTCGGCTCGATCGGCGAGACGGTCCCGCACAAGACTGTATTGCCACTCGGTGACCCACGACGGGCGTGCGATGAACTCCTCCACGTCGGACTCGAACGTCGCACGCGGCGTCCAGTTCGGGCCGTGGAACAAGCTGTCGATCTCGACGTGTTCGATGTCGAGCAACGCCCCGATGCGAGCGGCCAGTGTGGTCTTGCCGGAACCGGATGTCCCCGCGACGACGATTCGCGCGGGGCGATGCGGCAGGGCGGCGTCCGGTCCGAACATCACGAAGGAGACGGTAGCGAATCGTGGAAACCGATAGGCCGTCGACTACGTCGGACGATTGCCACGATCCCGACCATCAAGGGCAACTGCAGAAAGACGATGGCGTTCAGAGCGTCGTTCGGAAGAGGCAGGTAGTCGAAGAACTGGGCCGTTCCGGTCACGATGAGCACCAGGTAGGACAGTTGCATCGACAGCATATGCCGCCGAAGCCAACCCGACCGTGAGCGTCCGACCAACGGCTGCAGCCAGCCGAACAACACCAGCGCGGCGGTCAGGATCGACACAGCGCTACGATCGCCTCCGCCATGTGGTTCACGAACTCCCGACGCGTCGACTCGGTCAGCCGGTCGAGGGAGAGGTACGGGTTCAGGTCTTCGAGCTCGACCAACAGCAAGGTTTCGTCGACGGTGCGGCACGCGTCCACCCGCGTGATTCCGTGGTCGATGTCGTTCCAGTCGACGAATCGTTGCGCGAAATCTTCGTCCTGAGCAGTAGTCGAGTACGGCTCCAGGTCCCAGCGTCGGCCGGGGTCCGGAGCATACAAGGAGTATTGCAATGTCCGGCCGACGAAGTAGAACGACACTTCGTACACGAAGTCGACTCGCGGCTGAATCAGATGGCCCGCCTCGACTTCCGACAGTTCGGCGCGCCCGATGTGACGCATACCGATCGAGTCGGCGCCCCATTTCGGTTTCACCACATAGGTATTCACCTCGGGTAAGCGCGAGACGTCCCGCGGGTCGTCGACGGTAGGTATGACCGGAAAACCGTCTGCGAAAAGGTCGACCAGGTACTGCTTGCCTCGCTGGTCGCCCTTGCCGGTGAGCTGGGTGAAGACTCTCGTGCCGTTCTCGCGCGCATGACGAGCGAAGATGTCGAAAGCAGCCTGGTACCCCAGCACAGGCCCCGAGTTCCGGATAACGACGACATCGAACCCGTCCATCAGCGCTAGCGCGTCGAGCGGGTGACAGAGCGCAATGTCGAACCGCTCGCGGAGCTGCGACGACAGAAAGATGTCCTCGTCGCAGTAGCGTCGGCCCCTCGACAGATAAGCCAGGTCGGTGACGAAGAGAACGCGTGGACGGCGGGAATACATCGGGCAACTCCTACTGGTCTCGAGACGTCACGATGTCCGTTTGCGGGCCAACAGAAATGCCTGCGATGTCGACTCGTATCCCATCGGAGCTCGATGCACGCGGACGTCAACCTCGAAATCGGCCTCGACGAGTATGGCCACGACCACGTCGGGGTCGAGTCGGTAGGCGTCGTACGAGACCGAGTGTCCATACGCCTGCTCGAGTCGCACTCGCTCGTTGCCTGCTTGAAATGCCAACAGCAGCAGACCTTCCGGCACCAGCACGCGATGCAATTCGGCGAATATCGCCGACAACTGCTGTGGCGGCGTGTGGATGATCGAGTACCAGGCAACGATCCCGGCCAGGGAGCTGTCCCCCGCGTCCAATACCTCCATCGATCCGACACCGAATCGCAGGTGCGGGTGTTCGCGCCGCGCGACCTCGATCATGTTGGGCGACAGGTCCATTCCCGCAATCTCGAGACCGAGGCGGTGCAAATGTTCGGTGATGCGGCCGGTTCCGCATCCCACTTCGAGAACGCTGCCGCTCGACACTCGGTCCGCGAATGTCGCCAACAGTCCGTGCTCGAGATGCCTGCCGTCGAGTTCGTCGCGAACCAGGTCGGCGTAGCTTTCGGCAACGGTGTCGTAGGCGGCCCTCGTCATCGAAACATGCTGCTGCTCGGTCACAGTGGCTACGGTACCGGCTCACCCGGCGTCGACAGGTAGGAGTGCGTCAGCATCTCGAAGAAGTGCCCGGTCGGGTCGCGGAAGTACACTCCGCGGCCACCGTGATCGGTGTTGACGGTGCCGGGTTCGGTCATCCGAGGATCGGCCCAGTGCTCGACGCCCTGGTCGACAAGCCTGGCGTAGGCCGCGTCGAACAGATCGTCGCTGACCCGAAAGGCGTAGTGCTGAAACTGAATATCGTCGAAGGGAGGCTCGGCGAATTGAACGAGCGTGCCGTCGGTGAGTTGGACGTTGACGAACGGCCCCCACGACGGTGCCTCCGGCAGAGCGAACAGCTCACGAAAGAACGCCGCAGAATCGGAACTGTTCTTCGCAACGATGATGGTGTGATCGAACGAAATGGACATGCGCTGCCTCCTGGACAGTACGACGCCTCCATGCCTGACGCAGTCCGTCATCGACACGCGACGCTGCCGACGATGCTCGCACGGACCCCGAATCCGAGTCAACCGGTGAATTCACGGCCGCAGTTCGGTCATCTCCGATGACAGCATTGCCGAGGAAAGGACCCCAGCATGGTCGGCCGACTTCTGTTCGTTCACGGTGCCGGCGGATTTGTCGACGACGCACCGCTTGCCAACGGCCTCGCGCAGGCTCTGCGCCTCGACCTTCGGATGCCGGAGCTGCCCGACACCGCCATGGGTTTCGAGGACTGGGCCGCGCCGGTTCGGCAGCACCTGGACCGGCTCGGACCCGAGGACACGGTGCTTGCGCATTCCTTCGGCGCATCGATCCTCGTCAGGGTCTTGGCAGAACATCGCCGGGAACGACCCCTGCGAGCCACTCTGTTGGCGATGCCGGACTGGACGCCGCGTGGGTGGGATGTCGCCGACTACGCGTTCACCGAGCCGGAGCCCGAGACCGACCTGACGCTCCTCCACTGCCGGGACGACGACGTCGTTCCCGTTTCTCACCTGGCGCTGAACTCGAAGGCTCTTCCGTCGGCGACGGTGATCGAGTTCCCGACCGGTGGTCATCAGTTCGACGGCATGATCGACGCCGTTGCCGCCGAAATCCGCGGATGAATGCGTCCCCGCGGGGACGCTCCTACTGGTCCCGATCCTCGTAGTCGATGACGAGACCGACTCGGTTCGCCAGGAGTTCGACCGATTCGACCCTGCTGACCCCGTCGGCTGCCTGGATGAAATCGAACGCGTCGCCTCCCGCTCCGCACCCGAAGCAGTGAAAACCTTGCAGGCTCGGTCGAACGTGCAGACTGGGCGTCCGCTCACCGATAGTCGTGATCGATTCCCGTCGCCCAGTGTGAGCATTCGACGGCAATCACGTCGTCTCTTCCCCGCAGGAAATCCCGGGCACCGAAGTCCCCCGACGCCGATGCCACGGCTGCGTCGACATGTCGACGCGCCAGAACGACCGGATGACCGGGACGGCCGTCGAACACAGCCCTGGCGAGACCGGTTTCCCGCGCTGCGGCGAGTACTGCCTGCACAACCTCGGCTCCAATGTCCGGGGTATCGACCACGTGCACAACCGCGTACTCCGCATCCGACGCCGCCGCCAGACCGGCGGTGAAGGAGGCGCTCATCCCCTGGTTCCAGTGGGGTGTGTGCACCGCGATCACGCCGTCTGGCATGGGCGCATCCGCCGCGCCCAGCACCACGACCACGCGATCGCAGCCGCCGTCGCGCAACGCCTGCACCGCAGTCCTCAGCCACAGCCCGTCGTGGGCGAGCACTTTGGGCGATCCGTATCGCGTTCCGGCACCGGCGGCCAGTAGCACTCCGACGGCCAGGTCCGACACGGTCGCTCCTTTCACTCGCGAGTGGAGTATTGGATGTTCGCACAACATCCACCTCGAGTGGGTCGACAAGTTTGTGCGCGCTCGACTAGCGAGGATAGGCGCGATGACTGATTCTTAGTGCACTTCTCCTGCAGCGTCGCAGGAATCCTGCCCTGTTGCTTCCGCGAGGTGCCCACCCATGTCTGTCACGCCCACCACACGCAAACGTGTCCATCCTGTCGACGAAGTGCTCCCCGTTCCGAAACTTGCCGCTTACGGGTTCCAACATGTCGTCGCCTTCTATGCCGGCGCTGTCCTGGTGCCGATCATCATCGGCAGTGCGATCGGACTGACCAACGAACAGTTGATTCACCTGATCAATGCGGATCTGTTCACCTGCGGCATCGCATCGATCATTCAATCTGTCGGATTCTGGAAAGTCGGTGTCCGCCTGCCGCTCCTGCAGGGTGTGACGTTCGCCGGTGTCTCTCCGGTGATCGCGATCGCGATGGCGAACGGAGGCGGCACCGAGGGGTTGCTGTACGTCTACGGCGCCGTCATCGTCGCCGGTCTCGTCACGTTCTTCATGGCACCGTATTTCAGTAGGCTGCTGCGCTTCTTCCCACCGGTGGTGACCGGTACCGTCATCACGATCATCGGTGTGGCGCTGCTCCCGGTGGCCGTCAACGACGCGGTGACCAATCCGGCTACTCACGAACAGGATCCGTCCAACGGGCGGTGGATGGCCTACGCGATCGGCACGCTGTTGATCATCGTGCTGATCCAACGATTCTTCAAAGGCTTCATGGCCACCATCGCCGTGCTTCTGGGCCTGGTGATCGGCAGCGCCGTCGCATTCGCGTTGGGAGACATGAACTTCGACGGCACCTCCGAGGCGTCCTGGATCGGCTTCACGCAGCCCTTCTTGTTCGGTGTACCCAAATTCAGTGTCATCGCGATCATTTCGATGATCGTCGTCATGCTCATCATCGCCGTCGAAACCACCGGCAGTGTGTATGCGACGGGTGAGATCGTCGGCAAGCGCATCAAGAAGGACGACATCGCAGCGACTCTGCGCGCGGACGGAGTGGCCACCGTCATCGGCGGCACGTTCAACTCGTTCCCGTACACGGCGTTCTCGGAGAACGTCGGCCTGGTCCGCCTGACCGGTGTGCGCAGCCGCTGGGTGGTGGCCACGGCAGGCGGCATCATGATCCTGCTGGGCTTGCTTCCGAAAACGGCAGCCGTCGTGGCATCCATCCCGCCGCCGGTGCTCGGCGGAGCCGCGCTCGCCCTGTTCGCCACTGTCGCCGTGGTCGGCATCCAGACGCTGTCGAAGGTGGATTTCACCGATCACCGCAACCTGATCATCGTTGCCACCAGCCTCGGACTGGCGATGCTCGTGACCATTCAACCGTCGGTCTCCGAAGGCGTGCCCGATTGGCTGGAGATGTTGTTCGGCAGTGGCATCGTTCTCGGCGCGGTGTCCGCGATCGTGCTCAACGTGCTGTTCTTCCACATCGGCAATCGCGGTCAGGCAGTGGCAGGCGGTCCCGGTAAGGGCATCACCCTCGACAAGGTCAACGAGATGTCGGCCGAGGACTTCGCCGCCACGTTCGGCGGCTTGGTGCAGGGCACTCCGTGGGTGGTCGAACGCGCCTACCAGCAGCGCCCTTTCGCCGATGCGCACGGCCTGCGCGAGGCCTTCCAGGAGGCACTGTTGGCCGGCACCACCGAGGAGCAGATCGAGCTGATCAACAGCTACCCCGATCTCGGCAGCGAGGACGCCACCGGCACCCTCAACGCAGCGGACCACGTCGGCCTGTCCAACCTCGAGGAGGACGAACACGACAACATCGTTCAACTGGCCGCCGAATATCGCGAGCACTTCGGCTTCCCGCTGGTGATCTGCGCGCGGGAGACCGAACGCTACGATCGTGTCCTGGCCAACGGCTGGTCTCGCGTCGAGAACGCACCGTCGGCGGAACGGTCGTTCGCGATGATCGAGATAGCCAAGATCGCGAACTACCGATTCGACGATCTCGTGGCCGATGCCAACCCGATCGCGGCCGCGCGGTTCGGTCGCATCAACGACTTCAGATAGCGAGCGCGAGTTGCTACACGAATGGATAGGGCTCGACGGGTTCAACCGGCTCAGTGATCGGCAGGCGATGCATGCGCTCTTCGAGTGCTGCGCGTCGTCGATCTGGGCCCGTCGAGTGGCCCAGGGTCGCCCCTTCCACAGCCGAGACCTGCTGTTGGACAGGGCCGATCGAGTGCTCGCCGAGTTACCCGAGGCGGAGATCGATCATGCACTCGACGGTCATCCCCGGATCGGCGGCAAGGCCGACAACCCGTCCTCGAAACGCGAGCAGGCCGCGGTGACGACCGCGGGCACCGAGGTGCTCGAGAAGTTGGCGGCGGGAAATCGCTCCTACGAGGAGAAGTTCGGGCACGTCTACCTGGTGTGCGCCACCGGCAGATCCGCGGAGGAGCTGCTCGCTATCCTCGAGGAGAGGCTCGACAACGATGCCGAAACCGAAAGACGGGTGCTCCGCGTGGAACTGGCCAAGATCAACCGAATTCGCCTCGGCCGCATGCTGGGTCCGGACCAGTGACGGGATTGTCGACGCACGTGCTCGACGCGACCTCGGGTACACCCGCGGTGGGGATGCGGGTGCGGTTGTTCCATCCCGAGAAGGGCGAGATCTCGACGGCCACCACCGATGGGGACGGCCGAATCGGCGAGGTCGTGCCCGGTCCGATCGATCCGGGTGTGTACCGACTCTCGTTCGACACCGGCGATTACTTCGAGGCGACGTCAACACCGAGCTTCTACCCGGAGGTGTCCATCTCGTTCACCGTCACCGACCCCGATGCCCACTACCACGTCCCATTGCTGTTGTCCCCCTTCGCTTATTCGACCTATCGCGGGAGCTGACATGACCGACCTGACCGGAAAGATCGTCCTCGGATCCAATCAGTACGGCAAGGCCGAGAACCGCGTGGTGCGGATCTATCGGGACTCGCCTCGGCACGAGATCCACGACATCAACGTGTCGAGTGCTCTGCGTGGGGACTTCTCCCCCGCTCACCTGGTGGGCGATCAGTCCAATGTGCTTCCCACCGATACTCAGAAGCAGACCGCGTACGCGTACGCGAAGACCAAGGGCCTGCTCCATCTGGAGAGTTACGGCCTCGATCTGGCCCGCCACTTCGTCGACGACGTCGAACCGGTGGAGGGTGCCCGCATCGAACTGGAGGAATACGCGTGGGCTCGCGCGGTGATCGACGGCGTCGAGCACGATCACACATGGACCCGCAAGGGCGAGGAGATCCGCACGTCGGCGGTGACCGTCGAGGGCAAGGGCGATGCGCAGCAGACGTGGGTGATCAGCGGCTTCAAGGAGATGGTGATTCTCAAGTCGACGGGTTCGGAGTTCCACGGATTCCTCGAGGACGACCTGACGATTCTCGAGCCCACGACCGACCGGGTGATGGCGACATCGCTGACAGCACAGTGGCGATACACCACCACCGACGTCGAGTGGGACGCCGTCTACGCAGGCGTGAAGGCGGCGATGATCGAACGGTTCGCCAATCTGCAGTCGCTGGCCCTCCAGCAGACTCTGTACGCCATGGGCGAGGCGGTGCTGGAGAAGTATCCGTTCATCGCCGAGATCACGATGTCGGCACCGAACAAGCATCACTTCGTCTACGACCTGGGCAAGTTCGGCATCGAGAACAATCTCGAGGTGTTCAACGCGGACGATCGACCGTACGGACTGATTCAGGCCACCGTCGAGCGCGAGGATGCCCCCGACGCCGGAAGTGCCTGGCGGACATACTCTGTCGTCGGGTAGGGCGCTGCGATCACGTGTGCAGCGCCGCGGTCCATTCCACCAACGGGGTGAGGGCCCGCCAGGCATCGCGCACCTTCGTCGCGGCCTTCGGTGTCTCCAGCCAGGCGGGTGAGCCGAAATGTTTGCCTGCAGTGAGGGATTTGTGGCGCAGGAGGTCGATACGCGGGTGGTCGAGCTCGTATCCCCGCGGCTTGGTCTTGAGCTTGTCGCCGCCGATCTCGTAGCCGGCTGTGGTCAGCGTCGCCAATATCCCCTCGAGTTCGGCTCCGCGGACGTCGTCGTCGACGGTGCGGCGGTAACGGGCGACGCCCTCGGACGAGGAGTTGTAGAAGCCTCCCGCGACGAACAACCCGGCGGGATCGATCTGCACGTAATAACCGAGACTGTCACCGCGAGCGACGAAGCCGCCCTGGTGGGTCTTGTACGGGGTCTTGTCCTTGGAGAAGCGAACGTCACGGTAGGGGCGGAAGACCTTGGCAGTACCGAACTCCGGTTCGAGTGTCGCGAGCAACGCCGTCATCGGTCCCTTGACCGCAGTGTCGTAGACGTCCTTGTGCTCGTTCCACCAGAGCTTGCTGTTGTCGGCTTCGAGGTCCTCGTAGAAGTCCAGGGCCGCGAAGGGTATTCCGGTGAAGCCTGTCATCGTTCGATCCTATGCGGCCCCCGTGGCCGAGGAACGAGGGATGGATTGAAGCGCGAGATAGACATCGAGGCGGTCCGAGGTGGAACTCAGATCGCGGCCCAGCAACTCCTCGACTCGCTTGATTCGGTAGCGGACGGTGTTGAGGTGGACGTGCAGCGACTCGGCCGTTCGGTTCCACGATCCACCGGTGGCCAGGAACTCGCGGAGGGTATCGGTCAGACCGGCATCGGTACGCCGGTCGTAGTCGAGCAGCGGTGCCAGAACGTGTTCGACGAACGACCGCCGCACGTCGTCGGGCAGAGCCGAGAGCATCGACACCGCCGAGGTCAGTTGCGCCCCCGCGGTGACGGTCACCGGACTGGACCCTTGCCTGCTGACTTCGAGTGCGTGACGGGCCGATCGCAGCGCGCCGTCGATGGTGATCCCGGTCGCTTCGGAACTGACGCCCACGAGCAGACGGCTGTGTCCGATGCCGGAACCCAAGCGGGTCAATCGGGTTCGCAGTGTCTGTGTGAAGCTCGGATCGTCGGTGTTCACGACCGCGACGATGTCGCCGTGTGTGCTGCACCCGACGCACCCGCCACCGAAGGAGGTCAGCGTGTCGCTGAGGACGGTGCGCAGCATCTCGCGCAGGTCGATCCGTCCGCTGTGGACGACTCTGACGACGACCAGCGAACGGTCCGGGTCGACGCCTGCCTGACGCAGCCGCGTCACGGCCTCGGGTCTGGTGCTGTCGGCCTCGATCAGCGCCACTGCCTGATCGGCGATTTCGCGTCGGACCAGCCGTCCCTCCTCGCGTCGCGCACGATCGAGCGCGGCGATGGCCGCGAGCTGGCCGAACGCATCGGAGATGGCGGGCGGGAACGTCGCCATGTCTCCAGCAACCGCGAGGAACCATCGGGTGGTCCTCTGCACGAGCGACGGCCCGATGCCGAAGATGCTGTACACACCGCCGTCACTGAGAGTGGTTGTCGTGGGCAGTCTTTCGGACGAGAGGGCAGCGTGCGTCAGCGTGTCCACATCGGCGTCGGAGAACGCCGAGACCTCGGCCACCAGCCGACGCCCGGTCGCCGTGAAGATCAGACACGCCATCCCGGTTTCCCTGGAGGTGTGCAGCGCCAACTCGTCGAGAGCTCTGCCGTCTGCGATCGCGGTGAGCAGCTGGCGTTGCCGGACGAGCGAGGTGTTCAGCGAGGCTATGCGGTCTCCGGTGACACGGCCGACGAGAAACTCGGTCACCTCGCCGAACGAGACGGTCTCGGGTACCGCGAGCAGCGGTAGTCCGTGCCGCTCGCAGGCCTCGATCAGATCGGGTGGGACGTGGCCGAGAAGCCCTTCACCGGCGGCCAGTGCCGACGCTCCCGATTCGGCGACGGCCCGGACGAACAGCTCACTGTCCGCGGGCGTTCGATGCCACACGAGACCGGTGATGACCAGCTCGCCACCCGCGATGTAGCGCGACGGGTTCGGCAGATCTGTCGTGTACGTCCATCGCAGCGTGCGACCCAGGGCATCGGTATCGGAGGTGAGCAATCGAATGCCGAGCTGCGTGGCGTCCAGCAAGTCCTTGACCTGCACTGCTGTTCCTCCCCCGGCACTCGCTGAGCGTGCTCGAAACGGCTGAGCGCGTAGGAAGAAACAGTATGTGTGGGTTGTTTCCACCGAGTTTCGGGCGTATCGCCGAACGACCGAAGATCGGTAACAGATACTCACTACAGTTCGAGATGACACGTCGGCTGGTGGATCTGCCGGCGTGGCGGATCCGCCGGCGAGGACGAGGGGTGAACGACGACCATGGATCTCGGTACTGTCGACGACATCGTGCTTCCCGGCTCCCGCGCGGACCTTCCGCCCGGACGTGTGGACACCGCGGTCCTTGCGGGAGGTACCTGGCTGTTCTCGGAGAAACAGGACCATCTGGCCACCCTCGTCGATATCACTGCCTTGGGCTGGGAGCCGTTGACCGTCACCGAGACAGGGCTCGAGATAGCCGCGACGTGCACCATCGAGACGCTGGCGCGCTACACCTCTCCGTGGCCGGCCACCACATTGTTTCCCCGCTGCGCAGCAGCGTTGTTGGCCTCGTTCAAGATCTGGAAGAC
This sequence comes from Rhodococcus sp. 06-462-5, assembly GCF_002258315.1. Classification (GTDB taxonomy): domain Bacteria; phylum Actinomycetota; class Actinomycetes; order Mycobacteriales; family Mycobacteriaceae; genus Rhodococcoides. Next base: position 12,155 of record NZ_NOYD01000005.1, read on the forward strand.
CGCCACCGTGGGCGGCAACATCGCACTGGCCCTGCCTGCCGGAGCGATGATCTCGTTGACCGCAGCTCTCGACGGCGTCGGGCAGGTGTGGTCGGGTGAGGGACCCGATCACGACTACCGCATCGCGATCGCAGATCTGGTCACGGGCCCGCATGCCAATGCCCTTCGCCCGGGGGATGTGCTGCGCAGCATCGAGATTCCGCTGCACGCACTCCGGTCGAGAACCGCGATGCGCAAGCTCGCACTGTCACCGCTCGGGCGATCGGCCGCCGTGGTGATCGGGCGGGTCGACGAGGGCGGCGAATTCGTGCTGACCGTCAGCGCGTCGACCGTCCGTCCGTTCGTTCTTCGCTTTCCGGCCCTGCCGACGGCGGGCGAACTCGACGACGCGCTCGCCGAAAGCATCGGTCCCCGGCACTGGTACGACGACCCCCACGGGGCTCCCGACTGGCGTCGTCACATCAGTTGCACTGCAGCGCAGCAGATTCGCGAGGAGTTGTCATGATCGTAGACATCAACGGTGTACCCACCGACATCACTCCACGGCCCGGTCAGTGCCTGCGCACCATGCTCCGTGAACACGACCACTTCGAGGTGAAGAAAGGGTGCGACGCGGGCGACTGCGGCGCATGTTCTGTTCTCGTCGACGGAGAACCGGTGCATTCGTGCATCTTCCCCGCATTTCGTGCGGCCAACCGGTCCGTCACCACCGTCGCGGGGCTCGGTACCCCGGACGATCTCCATCCGATGCAGAGTCGATTCGTCGAAGCCGCCGGATTCCAGTGTGGATTCTGCACTGCGGGAATGGTCGTCACCGCCTCGACGCTGACCGAGGAAGACATGGACGAACTTCCCGAACGACTGAAGGGAAACCTGTGTCGCTGCACCGGGTATCGCGCCGTGTCCGACGCCGTCTGCGGGGTGGTCAACACCGAGAAGTCCGTCGACGGTCCGGCGTGTGGACGGTCCCTCGCAGCGCCGGCCAGTACCCGCATCGTCACCGGAACCGAGCCCTACACACTCGACCACACCCCTCCCGGGTTGCTGCACGCCAGCGTTCTCGGGAGTCCACACGCACATGCCCGGATCGTCTCCATCGACACCACCGCCGCAGAGCAGGTGCCGGGGGTGCACCTGATCCTGACTGCCAAAGACAGCCCGGCAACGGCATTTTCGACGGCCCGCCACGACCGCCGCGTCGACGATCCGGACGACACCCACGTTCTCGATACCGTCGTGCGCTTCATCGGCCAGCGGGTGGCGATCGTGGTCGCGGAATCGGTTGCAGCAGCCGAGGAGGGCTGCCGCGCTCTTGTCGTCGAGTACGACGTGCTGCCCGCAGTGTTCGATCCGGAGTCCGCGCTCGCACCCGATGCGCCGAAGATCCACGGCGACAAGGACGCGACTGCTCGGATAGCGGATCCGTCGCGCAATCTGGTGGCCGAACTGCACGGCAGCACCGGGGACGTCGACGCTGCCGTTCGCGGCGCAGCGGCGGTGGTCACCGGCCGCTGGACCACTCAGCGAATTCAGCACGTACACCTGGAGACCCACGGCACCATCGGCTGGTTGGACGAGACCGGAAAGCTGAACCTGCGCACCAGCACTCAGGTTCCGTTTCTGGTGCGCGACGAGATCTGCGAGATCTTCGGTTTGGCACGCGACCGCGTGCGCGTGTTCACCGCGCGCGTCGGCGGCGGATTCGGCGGCAAGCAGGAGTTGCTCACCGAAGACGTGGTGGCGCTGGCGGTACTGCGTACCGGTCGACCGGTGCAGTTCGAGTTCACGCGCACGGACGAGTTCACCGTGTCGCCGTGTCGTCATCCGTTCCGCGTCGACGTCACCGCCGCCGCGAGCGCCGACGGCACGCTGACCGCCCTGTCGATCGACGTTCTCACCGACGCCGGTGCCTACGGGAACCACAGTGCCGGTGTGATGTTCCACGGCTGCGGCGAGTCGGTGGCGATCTACCGGTGCGCCAACAAGCGAGTCGACGCGAAAACCGTGTACACCAACAACATCCCGTCCGGAGCCTTTCGCGGCTACGGATTGGGACAGGTGATGTTCGCGATCGAATCGGCGATGGACGATCTGGCGCGAGAGATCGACGTCGACCCGTTCGAGTTCCGCAGACGCAACGTGATCGTCCCCGGCGACGACATCGTCGCCGCCCACCACGAGGGAGACGACCTGCAGTTCGGCAGCTACGGCCTCGACCAGTGCATCGACCTGGCCGAAGCCGCTCTGCGACGGGGCAACGGCGAGCACGCACCGGCAGGCTGGAAGGTCGGCGAAGGAATGGCGGTGGCCATGATCGCGACCATTCCGCCGCGTGGCCACCGCGCCGAGACCTCGGTGGCATTGCTGCCCGAGGGTCGGTACGAGATACGCGTCGGAACTGCGGAATTCGGCAACGGAACCACCACCGTCCACACTCAGATCGCGGCGAGTGAACTGGCCACCTCCGTCGACCGCATCCGAGTCGATCAATCCGACACCGACTCGGTCACCTACGACACGGGCGCGTTCGGTTCGGCGGGCACCGTGGTGGCAGGCAAGGCCTTGTACGCGGCGGTTCGCGCGATGTCGGCTCGGATCCTGGATCTGGCCGCCACCGCGACCGGACACCGGAATTCGGACTGCACGCTCGGACCCGAAGGTGTCCGCTGCGGAGATCGCTTCGTCACCCTCGACGACATTCTGGCGATGGCAGGAGGCACCCTCGTCACCGCGGGCAACAGCGGTGGGCTGCCGCGTTCGCTCGCGTTCAACGTGCACGCGTTCCGGGTGGCGGTGCAGGAGGACACCGGCACCGTGAAAATCCTGCAGTCGGTGCAGAGCGCGGACGCTGGAACTGTGATGAACCCGCAGCAGTGCCGTGGGCAGGTCGAGGGCGGTGTCGCACAGGCGATCGGGAGCGCGCTGTACGAGGAGATCCGCACCGACGGTGCCGGTCTGGTCACCACCGATTCGATTCGTAGCTACCACGTTCCGCAGTTCGCGGACATTCCTCCCACCGAAGTTCTGTTCGCCGACACCTACGACCGTCTGGGCCCGTTCGGCGCGAAGTCGATGAGCGAGTCTCCGTACAATCCCGTGGCACCGGCCCTGGCCAACGCGATCCGTGACGCCGTCGGTGCCCGACTGTACGACCTACCCATGTCGTCGGACCGTGTGTGGCGGGCGGTCAGCGGTCGTAGAACGTCTGCAGAATGATCGTGCTGCGTGTCTGCACGTTGGCGGTCGCGCGGATCTCCTGCAGCAAGCGCTCGAGCGCCCTCGGCGACTCGACGCGCACCAGAAGAACGTAGCTTTCCTCGCCGGCAACCGAGTGGCACGACTCGATGGCCGACAGATGCTTCAACCTCGCAGGGGCATCGTCCGGTTGCGCCGGATCGATCGGAGTGATGGCCACGAACGCCGACAGCGGCCGGCCGAGCGCCTCCGGGTCGACCTGCGCCGTGTACCCACGGATGACGCGTCGGGACTCGAGCCGCCTGACTCTGGATTGAACGGCCGAGACGGACAGGGAAGCCTTCTCCGCCAACGTCGCCAAAGTGGCACGGCCGTCGGAGACAAGCTCGTCGATGATCAAACGATCGACGCGATCGAGATTTTCACTCACCTGCGCAATGTAGCCCAGATCCGAGACGAATCAGCGCCCAGATCCGTTTCTGCTGGTCGAATCGGTGCTTGTGCCTCTTTTTGTTCGATCGCAGCGATCACACGAAGAGCGGCGGTAGAGCGAGAACCATGACCGCCGACCAACTGACGTGTGTGAGGATCGGTGCCAGTATCCCGCCGGATGCGCGCCGCTGGAGGCCCATGACGTAACCGAGAAGCACTGCGGCGAAGCCCAGCATCGGGTTGCCCGATGCGAGGGTGGCGATCGCGTAGACGACCGTCGAGATGATCACCGGATGCTTGACGCCGATGGCCGAGTACAGCGCTCCTCGGAAGAAGATCTCCTCGGCCACGCCGTTGAGCAACGCGATGAACACGATGAGCACCAACGAACCCACCCGGGCGTGCGCGAGTACGTTCTCGGTGAAGTCGGCCAGTGGCGGAATCTGCCGAACCACGAGACCGCCGAGCATGAACACCCCGCCGACGGCGAGCCCGATCAGGATCGGTGTGACGATCGGCCGCCTGATCGATCCTCCGACCTGAATGCGTCCGAGATGCAGTGGGCCGGAGAGAAACCCGCCCACCGTCCACACCCCGGCCAACAGCAGAGTCAGTGCGTAGAACACTGGGTCGCCCGGCTCGACCTTGAGCGAGAAGTAGAGCACCGTGGCACCGATCACCAGGGTGATCAGCACGACGATTCGGCGCTTACGAAACGCTGCGTCGGACTGTCGGTGATCGCGCTCGACCGGGTCGACCAGAGCGGACTTCATCACGTTGAGTGCGGTCGTGGACCACGTTCCCATCACGCCTCCTCGGTATCGGTCAGTCGGCGCACGGCCGACCTCGCGCGTCGATTCACGTCGGCCATCACGTCGAGATTGGTACGCAGTGCAGCCGCAACGGGCTTCGAGTAGAGCAGTCGACGACCACCGAGGGCTTCGATCAATCCCCAGGTGTGGTCCGAGGACGCCGCGACACCGCGACGTCTGACCCCAAGGGCGTCACCGCCGCTCCACGCCGCGTCGGTGCTCGCGAGCCGAAGCGGATCCTTCAGCGCACACACACCGGGAGGGTCACCGACCATTCCCCGCACACTACGGGCCATGGCGTCGGCAATCGTGGTGAGACCTCGGGGAGGGTCGGGAACGAGCTCACGAATCCGACTCTCGGACGTCGTCATCGTGTTGTGCAGGGACCCGACGAGATCTTCGGCCAGTCCGGCGGGAACCGGAATGATCTTTCCGATGACCTTGCCTGCAAGTGAAGTCGGCACCAGCGGCACCGGAACACCGATGCGCTGCAGACCGGCAGCTTCGACGTACGCGAACACCAGATCTCGATACGGCACCACATCCGGCCCACCGATGTCGTACGAACCCGCGGGAACGGCGTCGGCGTCGGCGGACGCCACCAGGTAGTGCAGTACGTCGTCGACGGCGATGGGTTGCACGGGCTCGGCGAGCCAACTCGGCAGCGGCAGCACCGGCAAACGGTCCGCGAGGTAGCGCAACATCTCGTACGACGTCGAACCAGCGCCAAGGACGATGGCCGCTCGCAGCCACACCAGCTCGACGCCGTCCACCGTCAGTGCCTCGCCGACGTCCGCCCGGCTCGCGAGGTGCTCCGACAGCTGGTCGTCGTCGGGCACGAAACCGCCGAGGTAGACGATTCGGCGTACTCCCGCCCGCGCGGCCGCAGCAGCGAACTGCTCGGCGGACCGTCGGTCCTGCGCGCGGTAGTCGGACTCGCCGATGGCGTGCACGAGGTAGTAGGCCACATCGATGTCGCCGGATTCCGCGAACGCGGCAGCACAGGACCGTTCGTCGGTGACGTCGAGCGAGACTGCGGTGACGGAGTCGAAGAAATCGAAGGTCCGCAGGTTGTCCGGCGTTCGAGAGCCGACGACGACCTCGGCCTCGTCGGCCAGCAGAGCTGCCACCAACCGCGACCCGATGTATCCGCTGGCACCGGTGACGAGAGCTCTCATGCGTCGAGGCTAACGGCAGTCGGGGCGTTGTGTCGGTGTGGCATTGTCGCTCCTATGGCTCTGGTCTTGGCAGGTGTGGTTCTCCCCGATCCCCTCGGTACCGAAACGGTGCTCCGGCGCGGAGTCGCGGTGGCGCGGGCCGGTGCGGGCTGGATGCTCACCACGACCGCTTTCGCGCTTACCCTGCCCGGCCGAATCGAAGCACTGCTGACGCGTATTGAGATGTTGATGACACGCATCGATCACGTGATCGACTCCGCCGACGCCGTGGTCGCCAGCGTGCAGCGCACAACCGGTGCCGCGGACGAGGTGGTCGCGTCGGCATCGGTCGCCTCGCACACCGCGCTGGAACTGATCGAGCTGTTCGATCCCATCGCCAAGAAATCCGAACCCATGGCCCGAAAGTTCGTCGACAACCTCTCCGAGGAGGAAGTCGACGCCGCGATCGCCATGGTCGATCAGCTGCCAGGACTCCTCGATCACATGGAGGCGCTGCTTCCCATCCTCGCCACCCTCGACACGGTGTCCCCCGAGATTCACGAGCTCCTCGGAGTCACCAAGGACGTTCGACGCGCGGTCATCGGCATTCCGGGGTTCAAGTTCTTCCGCAATCGCGGTGAGGACAAGCTCGCCGACGAAGAGCGGGACGCAGAGAACTAGGGCGCTCGGCCTCAGCGCTTCCCGGCGATCCTCGCGCGCAGTCGCGTCCACCAGGACGACGCGTCCGAACCCGTCGCATTCGTGGGTGTCGCGGCCGACTGCGAACGATGCTCACGCTCGAGTCGGTCCACCTCGGCTCGGTTGGTTCGCCAGCTCTCCATCCAGGTCTCGACGTCCACCGGGGCGAGCGGCACTACCGGCGGCGTCGGGAACCGAATCCAGTCGACGATGCGAGCATTCAACTCGTCCAGCACATCTCGCGCCGAGTCCTCGCGCCGGATGGCGATGAGCGTCGACGGCAGCCGCTCGATCTCCTTGCGCAGCTGCAGTGCGGTGGGCAGCAGTGCGTCAGCGGGCAGGTTCTCCCGTTTCAGGTAGCCGCGAACCCACCACAGCTCGTCCCCGGGATCGCCCACCGGAATCGGTTTACCGGTGCCCTCTAGGCCCTCGAAGGCGCCGTTGTCCTGAGCCTCACGAATCTGCTTGTCCACCCAGGACTCGAACGTGACTCCTGGCTTCTTGCGTTCGGTCACCCCGTCGACTGTAGATCCGGTGCCGGGCCCTGCGCCACGTCTGCGAACACGACGAAGCCCCGACCCGATGTGCAGGCCGGGGCCGATGTCCCACAGCGGTGTCGGTCAGCCGTACTCGGCGACCAATCGATCGAATTCTTCGCGGTCGATGACCTGCGGCTCGTTGATCGCGAGCGCTTGGGCGTACTTGCTCGCCAGGTGGTAGTCACGACCGAGCGGCCCCTGCTCGGCGTCGTCCTCGTCGGACTGGATGCTCGCACCCGGAGGAACCTCGTTCTGCAGACCGTTGGTCTTGCTGCCGAGGAGAGCGTCGAGCTTCGCGGAAATCTTCTGCATGATCTCTTGGTCGTCGGTCATGGGAGCGGTGTACCCGAATCGCTCGAATCGACACCGCAGCGCGGTCGGGGAACGACGTGAGGATTATCTGTCGGTGCCCGGGGGCATGATGATGGGATGGCCAGGCACAGTACGGGCACCGACGCTGCGGGCGAGCTGTCGGTGATGGAGAAGTTGTCGCGGCCCACCCGCGAGTGGTTCTCCGGTGCCTTTCCTGCTCCCACGTCCGCGCAGCTGGGCGCGTGGTCGTCCATCTCGAGTGGATCGCACACTCTCGTGGTGGCGCCGACGGGTTCGGGCAAGACGCTCTCGGCCTTCCTGTGGGCCCTGGACGAGCTGGCGCAACTGGGCGCGGACAGCACCCGCAAGACCAAGGTCCTCTACATCTCCCCGCTCAAGGCCCTCGCCGTCGACGTCGAGCGCAACCTGCGTGCTCCCCTGGTCGGTATCACCCAGACCGCGAAGCGCCTCGGCCTGAACCCACCGGAGATCTCCGTCGGCGTGCGATCCGGCGATACCAGCGCCGCCGACCGCAGGAACATGATCAAAACTCCGCCGGACATTCTGATCACCACCCCGGAATCACTGTTCCTGATGCTGACGTCGGCCGCCCGAGACATCCTCGCCGAGGTCGACACCGTCATCGTCGACGAGGTCCACGCCGTCGCAGGCACAAAACGTGGCGCGCACCTCGCGGTGTCCCTGGAGCGGCTCGACGCGATGCTGGACAAGCCCGCCCAGCGCATCGGCCTGTCCGCGACGGTGCGACCGCACGAAGAAGTGGGCCGCTTCCTGGCCGGTGCGGCCCCCATCGAGATCGTCGCTCCACCTGCACCGAAGACCTTCGATCTGACGGTTCAGGTGCCGGTGGAGGACATGACCGAACTGGGGGTCACCGATCCGAACGCCGACACCTCCGCCGCTCCCCCGGCGCAGGGATCGATCTGGCCGCACGTCGAGGAGAAGATGGTCGATCTCATCCTCGAGCACAAATCGTGCATCGTCTTCGCCAACTCCCGTCGCCTCGCAGAACGCCTCACCGCGCGACTCAACGAGGTGTACGCCGAGCGGATCGGCGACGGCGTGGAGACACAACACAAGCCGCCGTCGCAGGTCGGCACTCCCAACGACGTCAACCACGGTGCCGATCCGTTGTTGGCCCGAGCCCACCACGGCAGCGTCAGCAAGGATCAGCGCGCGCTGATCGAGGACGATCTCAAGACCGGCAGGCTGCGCTGCGTCGTCGCCACCAGCAGCCTCGAACTCGGAATCGACATGGGCGCAGTCGATCTGGTCGTTCAGGTCGAAGCGCCACCATCGGTGGCGAGTGGGCTGCAACGCGTCGGACGCGCAGGTCACCAGGTCGGCGAGATCTCCAAGGGTGTGTTGTTCCCCAAGCACCGCACCGACCTGATTCACTGCGCCGTCACGGTCGAACGCATGACGTCGGGCAAGATCGAGGCGTTGTTCGTTCCCGCCAACCCTCTCGACGTACTGGCGCAGCAGACCGTGGCGGCCTGCGCTCTCGAACCGATCGACGCGGAGGACTGGTTCGACTCGGTCCGTCGCACAGGCAGTTTCGCCACCCTGCCCCGATCCGCCTACGAGTCGACTCTCGACCTGCTCTCGGGCCGCTACCCCTCCGACGAGTTCGCAGAGCTGCGGCCGCGGCTCGTGTGGGACCGCGACGCCAACACTCTCACCGGCCGTCCCGGGTCGCAGCGACTGGCCGTCACCTCCGGTGGCACCATCCCCGACCGCGGACTCTTCACCGTCTACATGGTCGGTGAAAAGCAGTCCAGGGTAGGTGAACTCGACGAGGAGATGGTCTACGAATCGCGAGTGGGAGACGTGTTCGCACTCGGTGCCACCAGCTGGCGCATCGAGGAGATCACCCACGATCGGGTGCTCGTCAGCCCGGCGTACGGCCAACCCGGCCGGCTCCCCTTCTGGCACGGCGACGGTCTCGGTCGACCGGCCGAACTGGGCCAGGCACTGGGCGAATTCCTGCGAAGCACCACCGATCGCAGCAACCTCGCCGAGCGACTGAGCTCCGACGGTCTCGACGCCAACGCCGTCAACAACCTCATCGCCTTGCTCGACGAGCAACTCGAGGCGACGGGTCAACTGCCCACCGACAAGACGATGATCGTCGAGCGGTTCCGCGACGAACTGGGCGACTGGCGGCTCGTGCTGCATTCGACCTACGGCCAGCAGGTACACGCTCCGTGGGCACTCGCAGTCGGCGCGAGACTGATCGAGCGCTACGGCATCGACGCCGCTCCTACTGCCTCCGACGACGGCATCATCGTTCGGCTCCCCGACACAGACGACCAGCCGCCCGGCGCAGAGCTGTTCGTGTTCGAGCGCGACGAGATTGCCGACATCGTCACCGAGCAGGTCGGCGGGTCGGCCCTGTTCGCGTCGAGGTTTCGCGAATGTGCCGCTCGCGCACTGCTTCTCCCCCGCCGCAACCCGGGCAAGCGTGCGCCGCTGTGGCAGCAGCGCCAGCGTTCGGCTCAGCTGCTCGACGTGGCACGCAAATACCCTACGTTCCCGATTTTGCTCGAGACCGTGCGCGAATGCCTGCAGGATGTCTACGACCTCCCTGCCCTCGAAGACATCCTCGCCCGGATCGGTCGACGCCAGATCAGGATCGTCGACGTCGAGACTCCGTCACCGTCCCCGTTCGCCAATTCGCTGCTGTTCAACTACGTCGGCGCATTCATGTACGAGGGCGACAGCCCGTTGGCCGAACGCCGAGCCGCCGCACTGTCACTCGACTCGGCGCTCCTCGCCGAGCTGCTCGGACGCGTCGAACTGCGAGAGTTGCTCGACGACAGCGTCATCACCACCACCGAACTCGAACTGCAGAGACTGCCCGAGGACAGACACGCCAAGGACATCGAAGGCGTGGCCGACCTGCTACGACTGCTCGGACCGTTGACCGTGGACGAAGTCGGCCTGCGCACCAACGGCGACGAATATCCGCAGTGGCTCACCGAACTCGCCGATGCCAAACGGGCGATGGAGGTCTCGTTCGCCGGCAAGAACTGGTGGACGGCGATCGAGGACGCCGCTCGACTGCGCGATGCGTTGGGCGTTCCGCTCCCCATCGGCACTCCCGCTGCGTTCATCGAACCCGTCGACGATCCACTGGTGGACCTGGTCAGTCGATACGCCCGAACCCACGGCCCGTTCACTCTCGACGACGCAGCGGCGCGGTTCGGAGTCGGCACCGCCGTGGTGCGCGACGTCCTGCGCAGACTGGCCGTCGACAAGCGCGTCGTCGAAGGCGAATTCCGTCCCGGTGCCGCGGGTAGCGAATGGTGTGACGCCGAAGTTCTCCGGCGTATACGACGTCGATCGCTGGCCGCGGCCCGGCAGGAAATCGAACCCGTCTCCACCGCAACCCTCGGCCGCTTCCTGCCGGCGTGGCAGCATGTGGACAGCCGGCGCCTGAGCGGGATCGACGGCGTCGCGACCGTCATCGAACAGCTTGCGGGCGTTCCTGTTCCGGCGTCGGCCTGGGAATCTCTCGTGCTCTCGTCGCGGGTGACCGATTACAGTCCGGCGATGCTCGACGAACTCACCTCAACCGGTGAGGTGTTGTGGTCGGGACATGGCGCGATCTCGTCGAAGGACGGCTGGGTGAGCCTGCACATGGCCGACACCGCCCCGCTCACCCTCGTTCCTGCGGCCGAATCGGACCTGTCGGAACTGCAGATTCGTATTCAGGACGCCGTCGCGGGCGGCGGCGCGTACTTCTTCCGGCAACTCTCCGACACCGTCGGCAGTACCGACGACACCGCACTGCAGGCTGCACTGTGGGAGTTGGTGTGGGCGGGCCGTCTGAGCAACGACACGTTCGCCCCGCTGCGCGCGCTGTTGAACTCGACAACCACCCGCTCGGCCCCGAGTCATCGTGCACCTCGTCGTACACCGCGGTTGCGCTCGTACCGGCAGTTCGAGCGCCCCTCGCTCCCGACCCGCACCGGGCCGCCGACTGCGGGTGGACGGTGGTCACGATTGCCCGAGCTCGAACCCGACCTGACCGTCCGCGCCCACGCGACCGCCGACGTCCTGCTCGAGCGCTACGGCGTGGTCACCCGCGGTTCGGTGATGAACGAGGGTGTGCCCGGCGGATTCGCCACGATGTACAAGGTGCTCACCGGATTCGAGGATTCCGGTCGCTGCCGTCGCGGCTACTTCGTCGACTCACTCGGCGGCGCGCAGTTCTCCACCTCCGACGTGGTGGACCGGTTGCGCAGCTACGACGAACCGAAGAAGAACGCCACCGCTGTCGTGCTCGCGTCCTGCGATCCGGCCAACCCCTACGGCGGAGCACTGCCCTGGCCGAAAGCCGGCAGCGGCGAGGCCGGTGTCGGCGAGAATCCGGACGAGACGACGAAGCACCGGCCTGGTCGCAAGGCCGGTGCACTGGTGGTCCTCGTCCGCGGCGAATTGACGATGTTCGTCGAACGCGGCGGAAAGTCAGTGCTCACGTTCGGTGACAACACCGACGACATCGGCGCTGCAGCAACCGCATTGGCAGCCACCGTTCGCCGCGGCGGTGTCGACAAACTACTCGTCGAGCGAATCAACGGTCACGACATCCACGGCACCGACTTCGCGAAGACCTTGACCGAAGCAGGTTTCTCGGCGACCCCACGCGGACTTCGCCTGCGTCGCTGATTTGCCCACTGCCTGCGAGAACACCAGAGAGAACACCAGAGAGGACACCGACACCGATGCCCGAGGGCGATACCGTCTGGCGCGCCGCCAACACCCTGCGCGCCGCACTCGAGGGCCAGCAGCTCACCACCTGCGACATTCGCGTACCCCGTTATGCCACAGTCGATTTCACCGGCAAGACCGTCGATTCTGTCGCCTCAAGAGGTAAGCATCTGCTGATTCGAGTCGGCGGCTACTCCATCCATTCGCATCTGAAGATGGAGGGCACCTGGCACGTCTACGCTCCCGGTGCCCGCTGGCGTCGCCCTGCGTTCCAAGCGCGGATCATCTTGAACACCGCCAACGCACAGGCCATCGGTTTCGAGCTCGGAGTGCTCGAGATCCTCGAGGACGAGGACGAAGCCGTCGGATACCTCGGACCGGACCTGCTCGGTCCCGACTGGGATCCCGACGTCGCGCTGTCCAGGCTCGCAGCGGATCCGGCCCGGCCGATCGGGCTCGCGCTGCTCGATCAGCGCAACATCGCCGGCCTCGGCAACGTCTACCGCAACGAGATCTGCTTTCTCCGTGGAGTCGATCCGCGCACCCCGGTCGGCGAAGCCGGTGACCTGAAGAAGACGATCGACCTCTCCTATCGATTGATCATGGCCAACAAGGATCGCAACCAACGCGTCACCACCGGAGATCGGCGACCCGGCCGACACTTCTGGGTGTACGGGCGCGAAAACAAGCCGTGTAGACGGTGCGGAACCACCATCGAATTCGGTCTGATCGGAGACAATCCACTGGAGGAACGGCAGATCTACCACTGCCCGCACTGTCAGAACTGAACCGTGGCGAGATCGGTTCGGTCCGTGGTGTCCTTTTCGACGAACCCCGTTCGTCCTTCGTGTGTAGGTCGGCAAACGGTGCCGACCGCGACGACTCCAAGGAGCCTTCATGACCACGTACGCAGCCATCGTCTACACCCATGATGCCGACTGGACCTCGCCCGAGGTGGCGGACGAGATGGCCGAATACGGTGCATTCAGTGCCGCGGCCGGATCCGCGATCACCGGCGGCGCGGTCCTGCACCCCACGTCGACCGCCACCACGGTGCGCGTGTCGGGAGGGAAGGGAGGTGACGTCCTGACAACCGACGGTCCCTTCGCCGAAGCAAAAGAGGTGCTTGCCGGGTTCTTCCTCCTCGAGGCGGAGGGCCTCGATGCCGCAATCGCACTGGCCGCACAGATCCCAGCAGCGTGGAACGGAGCAATCGAAGTTCGGCCGGTCATTCCGATGACTCGATGAGTACGCCGGGCGAGCACCTCTCGGCCGTGGTCCGTGACGAGGGTCGCCGCGTCCTGGCGACCCTCGTGCGCACCACCGGCAGTTTTGCCGTCGCCGAGGACGCAGTCTCCGATGCCGTGGTGACCGCACTCGCTCACTGGCCCAGATCGGGTGTCCCCGACAATCCGCGTGCCTGGCTCACCACCGTGGCTCGCAACAAGGCGCTCGACATCATCAGACGCGAGGCCGGGCGCACCGCAAAGGAACGAGAGGCGGCGGATCTCGCCGTGCTGAACCAGAATTGGAGCGAGAGCGACGAGTCCTCGATCGCCGACGATCTGTTGCGGTTGGTCTTCACCTGCTGCCATCCGACGCTCTCCGTCGAAGCGCAGGTGGCACTGAGCCTGCGCACCCTCTGCGGGCTCGCCACGTCCGACATCGCCCGCTTGATGCTCGTGCCCGAGGCCACCATGTCCAAACGGCTCACGCGCGCGAAGAAGAAGATCGCAGCTGCCAACATTCCGTATCGAGTACCGGATTCGGCGGAGTTACCGCAACGACTCGACGCGGTGGCCACCACGGTGTACTTGATGTTCACCGCCGGCCATCTCGGCGGTGAGACGCTGGTGCGGCCTCGGCTGTGCGACGAGGCACTCAGGTTGGCCCGCTTGCTGATCGACCTGATGCCGGACGAGCCGTCACTTCAGGGGCTACTGGCCCTCATGCTGTTCACCGACTCGCGCCGAGCGACCAGGACCGATGAATCGGGCGGCCTCCTCAGGCTGGAGGATCAGGACAGATCTCGATGGAATCGAGAGGCGATCGAGGAGGGTGCTCGGTTGATGGACAGTGCACTGCGTCGCAACGACTCTCGGCCCAGCCGCTACACGATCCAGGCAGCCATCGCAGCATGTCACTCCACCGCAGCGACCTACGCCGACACCGACTGGTCTCGGATCGTCATGCTGTACGACGCGCTTACGGTTGTGGAGAACACACCGATCGTGGCACTCAACCGCGGCGTGGCCATCGGAGAGAGCCAGGGGCCCGCCGCCGGGCTAGCCGCACTCGACGCCATCGATTCTCTCGGCGGCCATTACCTGTGGCATGCCTGTCGAGCTGTGATGCTCGATCGCCTGGACCGCGCGGAGGAGGCCAGGAACGCACGAACGACCGCGCTCGCTCTCGACCCGTCGCCGGCCGAGAGGGCGTATCTCCGAGCGCAGCTCGCGCCGTCTTCCCACCCTGTCGAGCAACGACGCGAAGAAACCTGAAAGCTCCCTGTCAGGTGCGGCCAAGCCCCTTCACAGCTTCGCCGATCACCATGGATCGCATGCTGACACTTGCGATACTCACCCTGCTCATCATGGCCGTCTCCGGCGTGACGGCGACTCGCGCGCCCCGGACGCTGGTTCGACTGCGCTAGATCGTGCGTACCGGTTCGAGAATTTCCTGGCGGGCCTCGGGAGCGACCACTCGTAGAGCATCCGCCGATGCGTCGTCGGGCTGACGCTGCGACTCGATCTCGGCCTCCACCCGGGCGCGGTACGTCTCGACCTCACGATCGACCGTGGCCTCGTCCCAACCCAGGACCGGTGCGATCAACGCCGCAACCTGGCCCGCGCAGTTCATTCCGCGATGCGAGTACTCGATCGAGATTCGGGTCCGACGCGAGAGCACGTCCTCGAGATGCAGTGCGCCCTCCGCTGCCGCGGCGTACACCACCTCCACCTGGAGGTATGCCGGCGCATCGGTGAGTGGTTGCAGCAGTTCGGGTTTGCCGTCGGCCATGGCCAGCACCTCGTCGATCAACGAACCGTATCGGTCGAGCAGATGCGTCACCCGATGCGGATGCAGTTTGTGCATCTCGCCGAGATGCGGTGCCTGATTGACCAGCGCGAAGTAGCCGTCGGCACCGACGAGGGGCACCTTCTCGGTGATCGAGGACGCCACCCGCACCGGGATGTCCTCGGCGGCCAGATCGACTGCGTCCTCTGCCATCACGCGATACGTCGTGTACTTGCCGCCCGCGATGGCGACGAGCCCGGGTGCGACCCGAGCAACCGCGTGTTCGCGGGACAGCTTGGAGGTTTCGTCGCTCTCGCCGGCGAGCAGTGGCCGCAGGCCCGCGTAGACCCCGTCGATGTCCTCGTGGGTCAGTGGCGTGACGAGCACCGAGTTGACCTCGCCGAGGATGTAGTCGATGTCGGCCTTGGTGGCCGCCGGGTGTGCGAGATCGAGGTTCCAGTCGGTGTCGGTGGTACCGATGATCCAATGCGCGCCCCACGGAATGATGAACAGCACCGACTTCTCGGTGCGCAGAATGATCGCGGCCTCGCTGACGATTCGATCGCGCGGCACCACGATGTGCACGCCCTTCGAGGCGCGTACCCGGAACCGTCCGCGCATGTTGGACAGCGACTGGATCTCGTCGGTCCACACTCCGGTGGCATTGATCACCACGTGTGCACGCACCTCGGTGGTGGCACCGGTCTCCGAATCACGCACGCGCACACCCGATACTCGGTCGGCCTCACGCAGGAAGCCGACGACCTGGGTGGACGTTCGCACCACGGCGCCGTAGTGGGCGGCCGTTCTGGCCACGGTCATGGTGTGCCGGGCGTCGTCGACGACGGTGTCGTAGTAGCGAATACCGCCGATCAGCGACTTGCGTTTGATCCCGGGCGACATACGCAGCGCACCGGATCGAGTCAGGTGCTTCTGCTGCGGCACGGATTTGGCCCCACCCATGCGGTCGTACAGGAAAATGCCCGCGGCGATGTACGGCCGCTCCCACAGGCGATGGGTGAGCGGGAAGAGGAATTTCAGCGGCTTGACCAAGTGCGGTGCGAGCGTGGAGAGGGAGAGTTCGCGCTCGTGCAGGGCCTCGCGTACGAGCCCGAACTCGAGCTGCTCGAGGTAGCGAAGCCCGCCGTGGAACATCTTGGACGAGCGAGAGGACGTTCCCGACGCGTAGTCCCGCGCCTCGACCAGGGCCACCTTCAGTCCACGCGTCGCCGCGTCGAGGGCCGCCCCGGAGCCGACGACGCCACCGCCGATGACCACTACGTCGAACTGCTCGGTTCCGAGCTGGTCCCACGCCTCCACCCGCTGGTCGGGTCCGAGGAACTTCGTATTCGATCGGTTGCTCATCTCGAACGCTCCCTCTCCTTCGAAAATCCCCGCATTGCTTGCACGTCAGGCTACCGCCCCGGGTCCTGCGGGCGCAGAACCTGCCGAGTGCGCCGCGCCCAGTCGCCGTACTGCGTCTGCCAGCACGGTCGGGGTCGATCCGGCGAAGCTCAACCGGAGCGAGTGACGGTACTGCGCGCCCGAAGCGAACGCCGTGCCCGGCACGAAGGCAACTCCGTGATCGAGTGCCGCGTCGAGCAACTCGCCGGTGTCGGTTCCGTCCCGGAAGGTGGCCCAGGCGAACATCCCTCCCGCGGGGCGTGAGACGGTGAGCCGGGGGCCGAACTCGGCGACAAGAGCGTTGGTCAATGCCGTTGCACGAGTGCAGTACTCGCGCCGCAGGACAGTCAGGTGGGCGTCCAGCCACGCGGTGTCGGCGAGCATCTCCGCCGCCATCGACTGCGTCAGCGAGGATCCACACAGATCCGCGCCCTGCTTGAGCAGTTCCACCGCCGCGCAGACGCTGGGTGGGGCGACGAACCAGCCGACGCGGAGCGTCGGAGCCAGGATCTTCGACGCGCTCGACAGTCGGATGACGCGGTCGCTGTGGCATGCGATCGGCGGCGGCGGTGCGTCGATACCGGATTCCGTTGTGTCGAAATAGATCTCACCGTACGGGTCGTCCTCGATCACCCAGAATCCGTATCGATCCGCCAGCGCCGCGAGGTGACGACGTCGCAGCTCGCTCATCGTGACTCCACGCGGATTGTGGAAGTTCGCGACGGTGTGGACCACCGCGGGCCGCAGTCCCGCCGTCAGTCTGCGTTCGAGTTCGTCGGTGTCCGTTCCGGTATCGGTGATGGGAATGGACTCGATGCTCGCTTCGGCGATCGAGAAGACCTGCAGCGCACCGGTGTACGCGGGTTCGTCGACCACGACGACAGCGCCCGGGTCGATCAGGGCCTGCGCGAGCAACGCCAGGGCCTGCTGCGAACCGTGCGTCACGATGACGGACTCGACCGGAACGGGCACTCCCCCGCGCACGGCCGATTCCCTGGCCGCAATGGCATTGCGCAGAGTGCGGTGGCCCGATGTCTCGCAGTACTGCACCGCGTCGGGGCGGCGAAGCGCAGCCTCCGCTGCTCCGGCGATGCGGTCGACCGGTATCAGATCGGTGGCCGGTAGACCTCCGGCCAGGCTGATCACATCGTTGCGTGCCGTGAGGGACAAGAGATCACGGATGGCCGAGCTGTTGAGCGACTCGGTGCGCCTGGCCAAGCCGGCGGAAAGGTACGTAGAGGACATGAGAAGGACTCCGGGGCAGCAGGAATGGGAGAACGGCCCGCGGATCCGCTGAGTCGAAGAAGGAGCGGACGGGTGTGTCCGCTCCTTCGACTGTCTCACGTGCTACCGAAATATGAAACGCAATTCTCGCATTGTGAGATCAGTCCAAATCGTCGTGCGCCATCAGCTGACGCGCGGCCTCGATGACCGAACCCGACAGCGACGGGTACACCGAGAACGTGTTGGCCAGGTCGTTGACCGAAAGGTTGTTCTGCACCGCCATCGCGATCGGCAGAATCAGCTCCGATGCACTCGGAGCGACCACGACGCCGCCGATCACGACGCCGGTGGCCGGACGACAGAAGATCTTCACGAAACCACGCTTGAGTCCGCTCATCTTGGCTCGCGGATTCGTGGTGAGCGGCAGCATCACCACGCGTGCGGGCACGTCACCGGCGTCGATCTTGGACTGCGCGACGCCGACCGATGCGATCTCGGGCCGAGTGAACACCGCCGAGGCCACGGTCTTGAGCTTGATCGGGCTGACGGCCTGTCCCAGTGCGTGATACATCGCGATACGTCCCTGCATCGCCGCGACCGAGGCCAGCGGCAGCAGACCGGTGCAGTCACCGGCGGCGTAGATGCCCGCGACCGCGGTACGCGAGACGCGATCCACCCGCAGGTATCCACCCTTGTCGAGTTCGATGCCGACGTTCTCGAGTCCCAGACCGGAGGTGTTGGGCACCGATCCGACGGTCATCAGCGCGTGACTGCCCTCGACGGTGCGGCCGTCCGAGAGCGTGACGAGAACACCGTCTTCGGTGCGGACCACGGAATCGGCGCGGGCGTGCTTGACGAGGGTGACACCGCGCTCGTTGAACGCGTCCTCGAGCACCAGCGCGGCATCCTCATCCTCGTGCGGAAGGACGCGGTCGCGGCTCGAGACCGCGGTGACCTTGACGCCCATTTCGGTGTAGGCCGAGACGAACTCGGCACCGGTGACACCGGATCCGACGACCACCAGGTGCTCGGGGAGGGCCTCGAGGTCGTAGAGCTGACGCCAGTTGAGGATGCGTTCACCGTCGGGTTCGGCTCCCTTGACCACGCGGGGGCGGGCTCCGGTCGCGATGAGCACCACATCGGCGTCGAGAATGCGCTCTTCGCCGTCGGCGAGCACCGCCTTGATCTGGTGCGAGGCCATGCCGACGTGGGAGTCGATCATCTCGGCGCGTCCGGCCAGCAGTTGCACGCCGACGGAGGTGACGCGATGGGCGATGTCGGAGGACTGCGCCTGCGCGAGGCTCTTCACGCGGTCGTGAATCTTCGGCAATGCGACGGCGGCCTGCGACGGATCGAGGGAGATACCGAGGTCGCTGGCTCGACGCATCTCGGTGCGAATGCCGGTCGAGGCGATGAACGTCTTCGACGGCACGCAGTCCCACAGGACGCAGGCACCGCCGATACCGTCGGAATCGACGAGCGTCACCTCTCCGCCGTGCTGTGCGGCAACCAACGCTGCTTCGTACCCTGCCGGACCACCACCGATGATCACAATCCGGGTCATTGATCCTCTTCTCGCATGCTCGAAATCTCTCGCTGTGTCGCGTCAACGGTATTCCAGAGGCTGCCCTCGCGCGTCGGTAGGGCTGGCTTCGTTCGGCCGATAGGAGGCCGGACCTGGGGCGACGCACCGAAACACGACCACGAGGCGTCAGTGTGTACCGATACGGTTTAGGCTGGCCGACGTGCCAATTTATGCCGCCTACGGATCGAACATGCATCCGGAGCAGATGTTGCAGCGATGCCCTCACTCGCCCCTGTCGGGAACCGGGTGGCTGCACGGATGGCGGTTGACCTTCGGCGGTGGAGACATCGGCTGGGAAGGCGCGCTTGCGACGGTCGTGGAGGATCCCGACTCGCAGGTCTTCGTGGTGCTCTACGACGTATCCGAGGAGGACGAGGAGAGCCTGGATCGCTGGGAGGGCTCGGAACTCGGCATCCATCGGAAGATCCGGCTGCGCATCGAGACCGGCCGGGAGCCGGTGCTCGCCTGGATGTACGTACTCGACGCCTACGAGGGCGGCCTGCCGTCGGCTCGCTACCTCGGCGTGATGGCGGAGGCAGCCGAAATCGCCGGTGCCCCAGCCGAATACGTGCGAGACCTCCGTACCCGGAACAGCCGGAACGTCGGTCCGGGTACCGCCTTGTAGCTCGAAGGACGGGTCAGAAGTAGTTCGCCATGACCGACGCCACCCACGTCGGTTCCCTCACGTCTTCACGCGTCGGAACCATGGACTGCAGGAACGGCTTGATATCGAACACCGGTGAGCCGTCGATCGCGTCGAGACCTCGGACTCGGATGCGCAGTCCGTCCACGTCGACGATCTCGCACCGCGACACCCCGAGATGATTGGGTCGATCCTTGACTCGTTGAGCGAGGACACCCACCCGAGGAAGCGTCGTGTCACCGCGGGGATGGCGCGAACCGGTGGTCTTAGCGGCGGGATCGCACAGGTGGAAGCCGTAGATCACTTCGAGGTGGGAGAACTCTGCGAGACCGAGGGTCGCGTCGGCGTCGAGGACACTCGCGTCGAGGTCGATCACGGCCTCGACCGATCCCCAGTTGTCGTCCACCACCTCGGCGCGATCGGATCCGACGATCCCGATCGGCGACACGTCGAACGCCATCTCGTCTCCTGCCTCTAGTTCGGATCCAGCGCGATTCCGGTCATCACCTTCACGCCCACGGCCAGTGCTCGTTCGTCGAGATCGAAGGTGGGTTGGTGGATGTCGAGTTGCGGTCCGGTGCCCGGCCACACACCGAGTCGAGCCATCGCGCCCGGCACTCGTTCGAGGTACCACGAGAAGTCCTCGCCGCCGCCGGACTGCGCGGTATCGGCCAACGCGTCGGGTCCGACCCGGTCGATCGCCTTCTCGAACGTGTGCGTGGACGCCGGATCGTTGACCACGGGAGGCACGCCGCGACGGTAGTGCAGCTCGAAGCGGACCCCGGTCGGTGCGAGCAACCCGGTGACGATCTCGCGGACCAACGGTTCGAGCAATGCCCAGGTCTCGTGGTCGCCGGTGCGGACGGTGCCGGTCAGCATGCCGGTCTGCGGTATGGCATTGGGGGCCTGGCCCGCGACCACCGCTCCCCACACCATGACCGTGCTGGTTCGCGGATCGACACGCCTGCTCAACATCCCGGGCAGGCCGGTGATGACGGTGCCCAACGCGTAGATGAGATCGGTGGTCAGGTGCGGCCGAGACGTGTGTCCGCCGGGTGAATCCAGCCGCAGCTCGACGGTGTCGGCGGCGGAGGTGATCGCACCGAGACGCACGCCGACCTGCCCCACTTCGAGCCGCGGATCACAGTGCAGCGCAAAGATCTTGGTGACGTCGTCGAGCGCTCCCGCGGCCACCGCGTCGAGGGCACCGCCCGGCATGACCTCCTCGGCGGGCTGAAAGATCAGGCGCACCCCGTACTGCAGGTCCGGCAGTGACGCCAGCGCCAGCCCGGTCGCGAGCAGCACCGTGGTGTGTGCGTCGTGGCCGCAGGCATGCGACACCCCCGGCACGGTCGACGAGTACTCCGCGCCGGTGTTCTCCTGCAGCGGTAGGGCGTCCATGTCCGCCCGCAACGCCACCCGGGGACCGTCGGGTCCGATGTCGCAGATCAACCCTGTTCCGCCGGGGAGCGGCTTGGGTGACAGGCCCGCTGCTTCTAGATGCTCCATCACGAACGCGGTGGTACCGAATTCGCGTCGAGCAAGTTCCGGATTGGCGTGAATGTGCCGACGCCAGAGGGACAGATCTGCCGTGTGCGCGTGGATCCACCGATCGATCGCGTCTTCGCGGGTACTCACGACTGCGCCGCCGAGCGCGCGATCACGCCGTCGAGCAGACGGGCGCGAGTACTGGGATCGGCTGCGGCACGCGCCGCAGTTCTGGCGAGACCGAGGGCTCCGTCGAGCAATGCTCGATCGGCAGACTCGGTGATGCATGCGGCGGCGAACTCCGGTTGATGCGTCACCGCCCCTCCTGCATCGAGTCCGACGACGGGGTGGATACCGGGTAGAACATTCGTCACGTTTCCCATGTCTGTGCTGCCCAACGGGCGAAATCCTTCCAAATCCGGAGCCAGGGGCGATCGGCCCAGCGCTTCGATCTCCTGCCGAAAAGCTGCGACCAGCCACGAGTCCGGCGTCAACGCCGCGTAGGTCGGCGACACCGTACGGATCTCGTGAGTGCACCCGGTGGCGATGGCTCCTGCCTCGAAACACGCGTACGTCTTCGCCGTCAGAGCGTGCAGCGATTCGGTGGTGTTCGCGCGCAGGTAGTAGAGCAACTCGGCATGGCCGGGCACGATGTTCGGTGCCACACCCCCGTCACTGACGATGCCGTGCAACTGCTGACCAGGCGCGAGGTGCTGCCGCAGGAGCCCGAGTGCCACCTGACTGATGGTCACCGCATCGCCTGCGTTGATTCCCCACTCGGGAGCTGCCGACGCGTGCGCGGCCCGGCCGGTGAACTTCACGGCGATGTCCGCCAGCGCCAGCGAGGTCGCACCCACGATGTCGAAGGGGCCGGGATGGACCATCAACGCCGCGCCGACGCCGTCGAACACTCCTCGCTCCAGCATCAACACCTTGCCGCCGCCGGTCTCCTCGGCCGGGGTACCGAGCACTCGCACTGTGATGCCGAGAGCGTCGGCGACCGGGGCGAGCGCGAGCGCAGCACCCACGGCCGAGGCCGCGATGATGTTGTGCCCGCACGCATGCCCGATCTCGGGCAGAGCATCGTATTCCGCGCAGATCCCGATCACCAGATCGCCGCTGCCGAACGACGCCGTGAACGCGGTGTCCATGTCCGCGACCGCCGTCTCGACCTCGAAATCGTGGGCTCGGAGCGTATCGAGGATCTTGGCGACGCTGCGATGTTCGGCGAACGCGAGCTCCGGTTCGGCGTGGATCGAGTGCGAGAGCGCGACCACCTCGTCGGTGGCGGTGGCCAGGGCGCGGTCCATCGACTCGCCCACGGCAGCACTGTTCGATTCGTCGATCACGAGAGACAGTGTGTCACTAGCGCGACCGAGTGTCGGAACAGAGCTGTGCCGAGTCGGGGGTGACGACGGTCCTGCTACTTCCCGAAGCTGAAGTTGCTGTCGTCGGTTGCGGTGTTCAGCGCGGCGAGCAGGTCCACGTGCATACGACTCTTGATCCCGGCCAGGTTCGCACCCCGGGTGCTCGTCAGCGCCGCAGCCTTCGCGACCGCGTCGGACACCAGCGACTCCTCCGATGCCGTCGCCTCGACGATTCCGGCGGCCACGGCGTCGGCACCGCCGTAGCGGCGACCGGTCGTCATGGCTTCGACGGCGGTCTGCTTGGGCAGCCGGGAGTTGATCAGGGCAGACATTCCGACGGTGAACGGCATGTTCAGGTTCACCTCGGGCAGGCAGTAGAAGCCGCGATCGACACGCTGGATGCGGAAGTCGTGGGAGGTGGCGAACATCGCGCCAGCGCCGAATGCGTGCCCCTGCACAGCCGCGACGGTGGCCATCGGAAACGCGAGCAACCGGGTGTAGAGAGTGTGCACGCGGTCGAGATACCAGGTGATCTTGTCCAGGTTGGCGAACAGCCAGTCGGTGTCGAGACCGTTGCTGTAGAACTTGCCTGCCGACGTGGTGACCAGCGCCGCCGGACCGGTCGAGGCCTCGACCGCGTCGAGCAACGCGTGGGTGGCATCGATCCAGTCCGGGTGGAAACGGTTCTCGGGATTGTCCGCTCCGTCCTTCGCACCGAGGAACAGGATGTGGACGTCGCCGTCGCGTTCGAGATAAGGCATGCAGCGGATACTACCCAACGGTAACTTCCGCCGGTCGCACATCCGTGTCGTCGATCTCCTACTGTTGTTCATCGTGGCAACCACCGACGCACATGTGACCGACCCCGTGACCGATCCCGACGGTGCCGCGCGCACCGCTGCCGACGCACTCGCCGCAGCAACCGGGGTCGATACCCACACCGTGGCCATCGTCCTCGGTTCCGGATGGCAGGCGGCAGCCGACGTCTTCGGCTCCCCCACCGCGACCGTGCGCATGGCCGACCTGCCCGGTTTCGCGCCACCGTCGGCGTCGGGCCACTCCGGCACCATCACCTCGGTGGACGTCGGCGGCACCCACACACTGCTGTTGCAGGGACGCACGCACGCCTACGAGGGCCACGATCTACGACGCGTCGTGCATCCGGTACGGACCGCGATCGCGGCGGGTGCGACGACCGTCGTGCTGACCAACGCTGCAGGCGGTATCAGGGACGGCATGAGCGTCGGACAGCCAGTGCTCATCTCGGACCACCTCAATCTCACGGCTCGTTCACCTCTCGTGGGGGCGGAGTTCGTCGATCTGGTCGACGCGTACTCCCCCGAACTCCGCGCCCTTGCGAGCGAGATCGATCCGTCGCTCGAGGACGGCGTCTATGCCGGCCTGCCCGGCCCGCACTACGAGACGCCCGCCGAGATCAAGATGCTGCGCACACTCGGTGCAGACCTTGTGGGGATGTCGACGGTGCACGAGACGATTGCTGCCCGCGCGAAAGGCGCACGGGTCCTGGGCATTTCCCTGGTGACCAATCTCGCTGCCGGAATGACCGGTGAACATCTGAACCACACCGAAGTGCTCGCTGCCGGTAAGGATTCTGCGGCTCGCATGGGAGCGTTGCTGCACGAGCTGGTCTCCCGCCTGTGACCGAGGAGCTCACCGAGCAGGTACAGCGGTGGATCGCAGGCGATCCCGACCCCGCCGCTCGCGAGGAACTCGACGGGCTGCCCGACGCCGAACTCGCCGACAGGTTCAGCGGTCCACTGACGTTCGGTACCGCGGGTCTTCGCGGCCCGGTGCGCGCGGGACCGAACGGGATGAACGTGGCGGTGGTGACGAAGACCTCGGCCGGCATCGCGGCCTGGTTGATCGAGAACGGTCTGGGCGGCTCCACGGTCGTGGTCGGTCGCGACGCCAGGAACGGCTCCGAACAGTTCGCCTTCGCGGCCGCCGAAACCTTCTCCGCCCAGGGCTTTTCGGTGGTGATGCTGCCTCGGCCGCTCCCGACACCCGTCGTCGCCTTCGCGGTGCGGGCACTGGACGCCGAGCTGGGAGTACAGATCACCGCGTCGCACAATCCCGCCGCGGACAACGGCTACAAGGTGTACCTCCGGGGCGGCTCGCAACTGATCCCGCCCAGTGACGCCCAGATCGAAGCGCTCATCGAGGCCACTCCCGACGCGATCGAGGTTCCGCGCGCGATCGTGCAGCCCGGCGGCTCCGACATCGCGGCGCGATACCTCGATTCCGTTGTCGCACTGCCACGTTCGACGCGTCGAGACATTCGCACCGCATTGACTCCCCTGCACGGAGTCGGCGGTGAGCTCGCGATGGCCGCACTGCGTGGTGCAGGGTTCCGCGATATCCGGGTGGTCGAAGAGCAGTTCGAGCCCGATCCAGCCTTCCCGACCGTCACGTTTCCCAATCCCGAAGAGCCTGGTGCGGCCGACGCGGTGCTCGCACTGGCGGCCGAGATCGACGCCGATATCGCGATCGCCCTCGACCCCGACGCCGATCGCTGTGCGGTCGGGGTGCCCACGGACAGTGGGTGGCGCATGTTGACCGGCGACGAGACCGGGGCTCTGCTCGCGAACCATCTGCTCGCCGATGCGCCCGCCGACTCGCTGGTGGCCAACACGATCGTCTCGTCGCAGCTGCTCTCGGCGCTCGCTCCGGCGCGCGGCGCTCGGTACGCCCGAACCCTGACCGGATTCAAGTGGCTCGTTCGCGCGGGCGAGGGCCTCGTGTACGCCTACGAGGAGGCCATCGGGCACTGCGTCGACCCGAACGTGGTGCGCGACAAGGACGGTATCTCGGCCGCGGTGGTGCTCGCAGACCTGGCCGCCGACCTGAAGCAGGATCGACGCACCCTGCTCGACGTGCTCGACGACCTCGCGGTCGAGTTCGGCGTACATCTGGGATCGCAGGTCTCGCGGAGGGTTCAGGACCTCGCCGAGATCGGGAACATGATGCACCGGTTGCGCAGCGCACCGCCGACGGAACTGGCCGGTCGGGCCGTCACCGTGCTGGACTACGCCCGGCGCGACGACGAATTACGGACCGACGCAGTCGAGATCAGCGGATCGGGGCTGCGGGTGATCGTGCGGCCGTCCGGTACCGAACCCAAGCTCAAGGCCTACCTCGAAGTGATCGAGCAGGTCGACGGACCCGAGGACCTGCCGAGAGCGCGGACGGCCGCGGCCGAGATTCTCGCCGAGCTGACCGACTTCGCCCAGCACCTCTAGGCGACCACGAACCCTCAGAACAACGCCGACTGCACCGCAGGCAGGTCGGACGTGAACACGCCGAGTTCGATTCGCCGACCCTTCAGCGCCGCCAGATCCACGACGTAGGTCTCGTCGTCGACGGTCGCGATCACCGCCTGCCCGACGCATGTCCTGATATCGAGTCCGTGGGATCCGGTTGCGACATCCGCAGGGTAGGCGACGCGGCTGACGTTCTCGCTCAACGCTTCCCGGCCTGCGGGCGGGGCCCATCGTTCGTCGATCGGGGTGCATCCGGCGATGCCTGCCGTGGTCAGCATCTCGCGGACCTGCTCGGCTTTGGCAGCGGCGGCGGCCTCGAGCCTGTCCACGTCGATCGGCAGGCACAGCGAGGCGGCTTTTGCTGCGGACCGCACCGCCTGCCGTAGTCCCAGCGATTCGGTCACGAGATCCTCGGCCACCCTCACGACTTTTCCGTCGTCGGCGTGAGCGACGTACCGCGCGCAGATGGCACCTTGCTCGACGAGCCTGCCCCATTTACGGGTGTCCGCTGCCGTCCCGATCTTGAAAGTACCGTTGGCGAACGCCGCCAGGTACAGCCAATGCGGCTGCATGACATGCTTTTCCAGTTCTCGCGAAACGAATCCGCTGCGATGCACGGTGTGCACGAACCGAAAGCTGTCCTTGTCCGCGCAGGAGGCGCACTGCCCCGACGCGACGGCCCGCTCCCGGCCGGGGCACGGCACGTAGCGCGGCGGGCCGTCGGCCCGAAATGCCATGCGCCCGGTGCAGTATCGATCGGTCGACGCACCCGGTGCACGGAAACCGAGCCTGCGACCGACCAGTTCGCGGAACTCGATCTGCTCGGTGGCGACGTCGAGCAGCCGCAAGCTCGGCCGCGGTGCAGGTGACGCGGCCGAGGGCCAGGAAACGCCGAGAACCAGACTCGCCGCGGCAGCGCTCGTCAGCGCGGGCCGAACTGACGATCGCCCGCGTCACCGAGGCCGGGAACGATGAAGGCGTTGTCGTTGAGGCCGTCGTCGATGCTCGCGGCCACCAGTCGCACCGGCAGACCCGAGGCTTCGAGCGCGGCAACTCCTTCGGGAGCAGCGACGACGCAGATGGCGGTCACGTCCGCAGCGCCGCGGCCGACGAGCAGTTCGATCGTGTGGACCATGGACCCGCCGGTGGCGAGCATCGGGTCCAGTACGTAGACGGGCGTCTGCGACAGGTCGTCGGGCAGAGACTCCATGTACGGCACGGGCTGATGGGTCTCCTCGTCTCGGGCCATGCCGACGAAACCGACGCGGGACTGCGGGATGAGGCTGCTGGCCTTCTCGACCATGCCGAGGCCTGCACGCAGAACCGGGACCAGCAACGGCGGCCGCGCCAGCCTGGTTCCCTCGGTGACCGCGACGGGTGTGCGCACCTCGAAGGTGTCGATCGCAGCATCGCGGGTGGCCTCGTAGACCAGCATGTGGGTGAGCTGGCGCAGAGCCGACCGGAACGTGGCGTTGTCGCTGCGCTCGTCCCGCATCGTGGTGAGCAGGGCTGCGGCCAGTGGGTGATCGACCACGTGTGTTTCCATGCCGACAAGGATAGGACTCGGTCGGCAGGACGCGAAACGGCAACTCGGGGGAACCGAATGGCACGTACCCGCGTCGAACCAGTTGGGCGTCGCACTCGACGACCGTGAATCGATTGCATTCTCAGGGGGCACTGATGGCCGAGCTCGTCGTCGAAACCGAGGGGGTCCTCGCATACGGTGCGGTGGCGTCGACCATGGCCGAGCAGATCGCTGCCGCGGGTGCAGCTGCCGCCGCGTGCGGCCCCGCTGTGCTGGCTCCGGTCTTCGGCCTGATCGGGCAGGAATTTCTCGGCGCAGTCACCGGTACCCATCTGGCGCACACCGATGCCGTGGTGCGCCTGGCCGGCGCGGTGGCGAGCATCGGTTCCGCGGCCACCGCGTCCGCAGTCTCGTACGCCCTCACCGAT
Organism: Rhodococcus sp. 06-462-5; assembly: GCF_002258315.1. Classification (GTDB taxonomy): domain Bacteria; phylum Actinomycetota; class Actinomycetes; order Mycobacteriales; family Mycobacteriaceae; genus Rhodococcoides. Next base: position 39,998 of record NZ_NOYD01000005.1, read on the forward strand.
GCCGGCACCGGCGCAACCGTTGCGGCCTCGGCCGCCGGTATCGCACCGGACGCGCGGTAAGTGTCGATGATCGATCTGCTGGCCCGTCCCATCGTCGATCTGCTCGGAGCCTTCGGCAACGGGGCGCTCCCCACAGGGGGACCGGCCGACGTGCTGCGGGTGTCCTCGGCAGCGATCGAGGCGGCTCAGGGAATCGGCAGGGTCGCGGTCACCGAGCTCGCTGCGAACTGGAACGGTGAGTCCGCCGACGCGGCCATTCGCTACGCCGAGAACGCTCATTCGAGTGCAATCGCACTCGCCGACCACGCCGACGACATCGCCGCCGTCGTCGATCAGGCCTGCCGCGACACCAATCAGGGCTTCCTCGAACTGCAGGCGATCGTGCAGTCCTTCGTGGGAATCGCACTGGCGGCCGGGCCGATCATCACCACTCCGCCGGGGCAGACCATGCTGATCACGGCGGCCATCGAGCATCTCGAGCGAGCTCTCGTGGTGGTGGCCAGGGTTCGCGGCGAATTGGCCGTCCACACCGCGAACATCGTTCAATTGACCGCTCCGCCTTCGGTTCCCGCCCCCGTGGGCGGCGGACCGACACCGACTCCCGGCTCGTCCTCGAATCTCATGACCTCGCCCGCGACAGCACAGGTGATCGAGGCTGGCGAGAAGCTGGCGAAGACATTCGCGCAGTCGGTCTCCTCGCCTGCAACGGGAGCCGACGTGACGAGTAGTGGCGGTGGCGGCGCACAGAACTTCATGGGCAATTCGACGGACAGCACCGGCGGGGGCGTCCAGGTGCGCTTGCCCGACGGCAGTACCGTCACCGCACCCAACGCCGAAGCCGCGGGCGCAGTCCGCAGCGCACTCACCCAACAGGGTGTGCCCTACGCGTGGGGTGGCACCACGCCGGGCCGCGGGCTCGACTGCAGCGGATTGACCCAGTGGGCGTACGCGCAGCAGGGCGTCGAGATCCCGCGTCTGGCACAGGAACAGGACATCGGATCCGCCGTGGCACCGGGTGAGGTGATGCCCGGTGACCTCGCAGTCTGGGACGGGCACGTGGCCATGGTCATCGGAAACGGTCAGCTCGTCGAGGCAGGCGATCCCGTACAGGTGGGACCGATCAGAACGACCAACAGCGGTATGGGCTTCAAGGGCTTCTACCGTCCGACCGAATGAGGGGCCAGACAATGTCGGACTCGGACACCCCCGTCGTCAGCGCGGTATCGGGAACTCGATCGGGATCGGTGACGGTGCGTGCCACCGAACACGGACTGCCGATCGGAATCGTCATCGACGAACGCGAACTGCGATACGGCGGAGGCGCATTGGCGTCGACGATTCTCGATCACTGCGTACGGGCGAGTGCGGCCGCACGAGCCCAGCGCCGCACCCTCCTCGCCGAGGACGGCGTTCCCACCGAGGTTCTCGATCGTCTCGGTCTGCCCACCCGTGCTCGAGTCTCCGCCGAAGCGAACGCCGATCTCGCACAGGACTCCGCACCCACGAGTTGGTTGAAGCAGGTATGACCCACGCCCACACCACCGAACTCGACGCTCTGGTCGACAGCGCCCAGCACCGGCTCGATGCGCTCCGTGAAACACACGAGCGACTGGACCGCATCAGAATTCGACTCACCTCGCCGGACGATCTGGTGACCGTGGTCGCCGATGGATCCGGCGCCATGGTCGAGCTCGAACTGGCCGAGAACCTCGGCTCGGTTGCCGCCCACGCCCTCGCGTCGACCATCACCGTAGTGGCTGCCGACGCCGCACTGGCGGCGCTCGACCAGCGCGAGGCGATCCTGCAAAGTCTGCAGGGTTCGTTCACAGACTCCTGAGATAGGCTTCGCGCCATGGCTGGAGACATCATCCCGATCGAACTCGGTCTCACCGCCGGTGACTTCTCGACACTGTGGGCACCGGAGTGGCGAGAAGGCGACGACGAGTGGGAGGCATTCCTCGGACACGAAGAAGACCTGTACGGATTCTCGACCGTCGCAGAGCTCGCGGCATTCGTCCGATCCGACGACGACAACGATCTCGTCGACCATCCGTCGTGGAAGGTGGTCTCCGCACTCGCCGCACACGAACTCGAGCCCGACGATCTGCACCGCTTCGATCTGGTGGCGGTACCGGAGTTGGTGGCCTCAGACCCCGAGGCCGACGTTCTCGCCGAACTGCAGGCCACCTTCGACATCGTCTCCTCCATCGGCGATGTCTGCGAATTGCGACCCGTCACAAGCTTTTTCGGCTCCAACCCGTTCGTCGGGGCGGTCGGCGGAGGCGTCGAGAACTTCCTCGGTCGCGAGGGCGGAGAACTGTGGGACCGCATCGGAGCGGCCGTCGCCAAGCACTGGGACGACGTGCTCGACGCAGTCGACTCCATAGTCACCTCCCCCGATGTCGACTCCGCTGCCGTTGCCGTCGCCGAAGCCGAGATCACCGCAGCGGCAGAGAACGCCGTCGACGCCGATGACGTCACGGACGACATCGACTCCGATTCGGACGACGAAGACGATGACGACGACGACACCGCCGAGGTGGACCGCGATCCGATCGCCGCGGCCGCAGCCGAAGACACGTTCTGGACCACTGTCGGCATCGACCCGATTCGCATCATCACCTCGGACGACACGCTCTACACCCTGCGGTGCTACCTCGGCGACAAGCCGGTGTTCCTCGGTCGCGGCGGCGCCATCAGCGTCTTCGGTTCCGAGCGTTCGTTGGCCCGGTATCTGGCCGACGATCACGATCACGATCTGGCGCAGGTCAGCACCTACTCCGACGTTCAGACCGCCGCCATCGACGGCTCCCTCGACATCGCGATCACCGACGACAACGTGTACGTGCTGCCCGGTCTGGCCGACGACCTCGCCGACGGGCCCACCGCAGTCGACGTCGAACAATTGGATCTGGCCGTCGAATTGTTCACCGATGCAGCCGATTTCGCCGGTGACGATTCCGTCGACGAGGCGCTCGCCACGTCCACCCCACTGGGTTGGTACGTCTCGTACACCCTCGAGCCCAGTCCCGACAGGCTCGCTCCGAGCGCGCCGTTCGACGTCGAGGCCGAAGCATGGCGCGCCCTGGAGCGCGAGTTCGAGAGCCGGCTGCGCAAGAAGTAGCCGCCCGCCGGGCCCGATCGATCAGCCGATCAGAACTGCGTATCCGGGCTTGATGACGTCGTCGATCAGGGCCAGCCTCTCGTCGAACGGCAGGAACGCCGACTTCATCGCGTTGATGGTGAATCGCTCGAGATCGCTCCAGCCGTAGCCGAAGGTCTCGACGAGCTTGACCATCTCACGACTCATCGAGGTATCGCTCATCAACCGGTTGTCGGTGTTGACGGTGACTCGGAATCGCAGTCGGGCAAGCAGATCGAACGGGTGCGTCGCCAACGATTCGACGGCACCGGTCTGGACGTTGGAGCTGGGGCACAGCTCGAGGGGCATCCTGGTGTCGCGGACGTAGGCCGCCAACAGGCCGAGTTCGGGACTGCCGTCGGCACCGGTGGTGATGTCGTCGGTGATCCGAACCCCGTGACCGAGCCTGTCGGTGCCGCAGAACGCCACCGCTTCCTGGATCGACGGCAGACCGAATGCCTCCCCCGCGTGAATGGTGAAGTGCGCGTTGCTCGCTCGCATGTACTCGAACGCGTCGAGGTGGCGACTGGGAGGGAAGCCCGCTTCGGCGCCGGCGATGTCGAAGCCGACGACGCCGCGGTCACGGAACCGAACCGTCAGCTCGGCGATCTCCCGTGAGCGCGCCGCGTGCCGCATCGCCGTGAGCAACGTGCCGATCGTGATGTTCTTGCCGCGCACCTTGGCCGCGGAGATCCCGGCTTCGAAGCCGGCAAGGGTATGGGCGACAACCTCGTCGAGGGTCAGTCCGCGCTCGAGGTGCTGTTCCGGCGCGAAGCGCACCTCGGCGTACACGACGCCGTCGTCGGCCAGATCCTCGGCGCATTCGCGCGCCACTCGGAACAGCCCTTCGGGGGTCTGCATCACGGCGACGGTGTGCGCGAACGTCTCGAGATACCGCACGAGCGAGCCACTGTCCGCGGCGTCGCGGAACCACTCGCCCAACGCTGCACCGTCGGTGGCGGGAAGATCGCCGTAACCGCATTCTTCGGCCAGCTCCAACACGGTCTGCGGGCGGAGTCCGCCGTCGAGGTGATCGTGCAACAACGCCTTGGGAGCTGTCCTGATCGACGCGAGATCGAGTGGCGCACTGCCACCGATCGAGGACTGAGTGTTCTCCGCGGTGCTCATGTGACGACGGTAGCGTGCGGCCCGCGCGCACGCGCGTCCGCCGGAACCCATCGGCGAGTCCGCGGATTCCGGCGAACCCCGCCACTTCTGCGACCCATTCCGTTGCATTGTTACTCCGATGAAAACAATTCCGTCGATACACAGCGAATCAGCGACGGAAATCGTAGTGTTCATCCCACACACGCGGCCGATTCTGTCGGGTCCCCCTCCGACGTCCTCGGTCGACTCGAACCTCGGAGAGACTTATGTCCACTGTGGAACCGCCGAACACCCTTCCGGGTAAAGGACTCAACACCGGCGCTCTCGGGTTGGTCGGCAACATCGTCATCGGACTGTCGGCAGTGGCCCCGGCCTACAGTCTGGCCGCCACCCTCGGCTACGTCGTGTTGGCCGTCGGCGACAAAGCGCCGTCGATGTTTCTCATCGCGTTCGTCCCGATGCTGCTCACGGCCTTCGCCTACCGGGAATTGGGACGCGACACCCCGGACTGCGGAACGTCGTTCACGTGGGGCACCAAAGCCTTCGGACCCTGGGTCGGCTGGATGGCGGGATGGGGGCTGGCAGTCTCGGCGATCATCGTGCTGGCCAACGTCGCCGAGATCGCCGCCATCTACCTGTTCGAGTTCCTGGGGCTGTCGGGGTTGGCGGAATCCACCGCTGCCAAGGTCGCCCTCGGCTCGTTCTTCATCGCCTCGATGACCTACGTCAGTTTTCGCGGCATCCTCATCAGCGAACGCATGCAGAACGTGCTGCTCGTCGTGCAGTTCGGGGTGCTCATCGGAGTGTCGGTGACGGCACTGGTCAAGGTGGGGGCGGGCACCGCAGGGCCGCAGGCCATCACACCCCAGTGGAGTTGGTTGGTGCCGACCGGAGTGACGATGTCCGACGCGGCCCAGGCCATCATCCTGTGCATCTTCATCTACTGGGGATGGGATGCCTGCCTGGCCGTCGGCGAGGAAACGAAGGACTCGGAGAAGACGCCGGGACGCGCCGCGGTGATCACGACGCTGATCCTCGTCGCGACATACGTTCTCGTCGGATACGCGGTGCAGTCGTTCGCCGGGTTCGGCGATACCGGCATCGGCCTGAACAACCCGGACAACGTCGACGACGTGCTCACCATCCTCGGCGGTCCGGTTGCCGGCTCGATCGTGGCGTCGCTGCTGCTGTTGACGGTCTCGATCTCGGCTCTGTCCTCGACCCAGACGACCATCCTGCCCACCGCCCGCGGAACCCTGTCGATGGCCGTCTACGAGGCCCTCCCCAAGCGGTTCGCGAGCGTCCATCCCAAGTACATGACGCCCGGCTTCGGCACCCTCGTGATGGGAGTCGCGGCCCTGCTGTTCTACCTGGTGCTCACCTTCGTCAGCGCCAACGCACTCCAGGATTCGGTGGCGTCGCTCGGCCTCGCGGTCGCCTTCTACTACGGCATCACCGCGTACGCGTGCGTCTGGTATTTCCGTCGGACCTTGTTCTCGTCCGCCCGAAACCTGTTCATGCGCGGCATCTTTCCGCTTCTCGGTGGGCTGTCCATGACGTGGGCGTTCGTCCAGAGCGCGGTCGACATGATCAAGCCCGACTACGGTTACACCGTCTACGGTCCGATCGGCGGAGTGTTCGTTCTCGGTGTCGGCATGCTGGTACTCGGCATTCCGCTCATGCTGCTGTGCTTCGTGGGGAACAAGGACTTCTTCCAGGGCAAGACACTCACCGCGTCGACCGACGTCAAGGTTCCCGACACTTACTAGAAGAGAAGGACACCGCGCTCATGAAGATCACCGTCGGCTACCTCGCCACACCCAGCGGCGACGACGGCGTAGCCCTGGCCACCGCCCTCGCCCGCGCCCTCGACGCGTCCATCGACATCGTGCTGGTCATGGCCGTCGACGAACCTGTGATGGAAGGCAGCGGACCGTACCGAAAAGTTCTCGAGGCCAAGGCGCGGGGCTGGGTGGACGACGCGGCCGCCCAGGTGCCGTCGGGCATCGAGGTGACCACGCACGTGCTCTCCCACGAGTCGTTCGCCCGCGCCCTGATCGACTTCGCGGTGAACACCGATGCCGACATGATCGTCGTCGGCGGTGCCGGTGACGGCCTGCTGAACCGGCACTCGATCGGGTCGGTCGCCAGTCAACTGCTGCACGCGTCGGAGGTGCCGCTGGCACTTGCCCCTCGGGGCTACCGGCTCTCGAACGCACCGATCACCGACCTGACCGTCGCCGTCCCCACTCGAGCCTCCGCTCCGAATCCGCTGCCCTTCGCCATCACTCTTGCCAGCGCGGCGCACGTGCCGGTGCGATTGGTGTCGCTGGTCTCGCTCGAGCCGACCGGGGCCCCGAGCGACGAGACGTCACTGGACACCCGTCGACGACAGGTCGCCGCCGCGCAGGACAATCTCGACCACGCTGTGCGCACCCTCCCCGATATCGAGGGCCTGCAGTCTGTCGTCGCCGACGGGTCGACACTGGACGAGGCGATGGGCAACCTCGACTGGAAGCCGGGCGATGTGCTGTTCCTGGGCTCGAGTCGATTGGCGACTCCCAAGCGGGTGTTCCTCGGTTCCAGCGCAGCCAAGATTCTGCGGGCTGCGCCGGTGCCGGTGGTCGTCGTTCCCCACGAGTAAGTGCCACAGGCAGTGGTGCGGTTGAGTGCCATGGGTGGCACTCAACCGCACCACTGCCTTGGCATCTCAGCTGTCGAAGCCGAGCCCGAGGGCATCCATTCCCTTCAGCCACAGTCCCCGTCGTCCCTCGTTGCGGTCTGCGCGGGCGAATTGGGCACGCGTGATGTTGATGCCGATGGATCTGATGGGCTCGGGTGGGAACGGCAGCGGCTTGGTGCGCACCATCTTCAGGCGTGTTCGCTCGGTGTCCTTGCCGTCCAACAGATCGAGGGCGGTGCGGGCCCCGAAGTGCGACGCGCCGACGCCGAGGCCGGTGAACCCGGCCACCGAGGCCACCCGTCCGTTCATGCCGAGATCCCAGAATGCGCTGAACCGCGAGCACGTGTCGATCGATCCGCCCCAGGCGTGGGTGGCTCGGATTCCCTCGAGACTCGGGAACATCTGCAGCAGGTGTTCGGCGAGCAATGCGAACTCTTCGGGATGTTGGGTTCGGCGTGGGTCGGTGTCACTACCGTAGAAGTAGTGCGCATCCCACCCGCCGAACAGGATGCGATCGTCCGCCGTCAACCGGAAGTAGTGGAATCTGTTGCCGGAGTCGGCCAACCCTTCGCGGCCGGACCAGCCGATGTCGGCGAGCTGTGACGGATTCAGCGGCTCGGTCATGATCACGTAGTCCCATACCGGGACGATCCAGTGACGGAGCTTGCGACGCAACGATTTCGATGCCGAGGTGGCCAGCAGAACCTTGGCTGCCTCGATGGTGCCGTAGCCCGTCTTCACTCGAATACCGTTGCCGGACTTGTCGATCGACAGTGCCCTGGTGTTCTCGTGAATGCGAACGCCGAGCGACTCGGCCGCGTCGGCCAGGCCCCACGCCAGTTTGGCGGGGTCGATCATCGCGACGTCGGGGTCGAAGAGTGCACCGCGCGCCATCGGTGAGGTGACTCTCGACGCCGCCGCAGCGGCGTCGAGGTACTCCATCGACTGCGACAACCGTGCCGCCTCGTCGCCGAGCTCACGTAGATCGTCGACCTGCCAGTCGAAGTTGGCGATGTCCAGCTCGCCGGTGCGCTCGATGTCGGCGTCGATTCCGTACTTCTCCGCCGTCGCGCAGATCGCGTCGAGCGTCTCTGTTCCCATGCGCAGCAGCTCGGGCAGTTCGTCCGCGTAGCGGTCCAGTCCGTTGCTCAGTCCGTGCGTCAGGCTGGCCGCGCAGAAGCCACCGTTGCGTCCGGTTGCGCCCTCGGCGATGCGGTCGCCTTCGAGCACCACGATCGATCGGTTCGGGTTCTCCTCGGCCGCGTGCAGAGCCGCCCACAATCCGGTGAACCCGCCGCCGACGATCACCAGATCCGCTGTCGCAGAGCCGGTGTGCCGACTGCGCGGAGCCGGGCGTTCGGGACGATCGAGCCAGTACGACTCCGGTGCCGCGCCCGCCACCATCGCCACGCCGCGTTCGGTGGGTGCGGTTGCCCATGATGTGCTCATCGGGCATCCACCTGCGCTTCGGGATCGGCCGCAGCGAACACCGTTCGGTGCCAAGCCTTTCGGGCCACACCCGTGATGTCGGTCATGACATGCTTGACGGTGAGATACTCGTCGAGCGAGTAGCTGGACATGTCCTTACCGAACCCCGAGGCCCCGAACCCGCCGTGCGGCATCTCGCTGATGATCGGGATGTGGTCGTTGATCCACACGCAGCCGGCGGCAATCTCCCGCGTCGCTCGGCCTGCGCGGTACACGTCCCTGGTCCAGGCGGAGGCGGCGAGTCCGAACTCGGTGTCGTTGGCGCGCCGGATCGCATCGTCGTCCCCGTGATGCTTCGACACAGTGAGCACCGGACCGAACACCTCGTCGCGATAGATCTCGTCCTGCTCACCGACATCGGCGATCAGGGTCGGCGGATAGAACGCACCCCGGCCCTGCGGGACACGGCCTCCGGTCACCACCCTGGCCCCCGCGTCGCGGGCTCGATCCACCATCGCCGCCACACGATCGCGGTGCGTGACGGAGATCAACGATCCCATGTCGGTCGCCGGATCCGTCGGGTCTCCCACGACGACGCGTCCCATCAACTCGGCCACTCCGGCGACGAAGTCGTCGTACAGGGATTCGGCGACGATGGCGCGGGTGGCAGCCGTGCAGTCCTGACCGCCGTTGATCAACGATCCCGCGACGGCTCCGTGGATGGCTGCGTCGAGATCGGCGTCCTCGAACACCACCAGCGGTGCCTTGCCGCCGAGCTCGAGCTGCACGCGCGTGCCGTGCGCAGCGGCCTGCGCCATCACGCGCCTGCCGACGGGAGTGGAGCCGGTGAACGTCATCAGATCCAGATTCGCGTGGGAGGACAGCGCGACTCCTGCATCGAGACCTGTTCCGGTGACCACGTTGAACACCCCGTCGGGAACGCCCGCTTCGGTGGCCAAGCGTGCCAGCCGCAACGTGGTCAGCGGGGTGAGTTCACTGGGCTTGAGCACGATGGAGCACCCGGCCGCCAACGCCGGCATGGCTTTCCACACCGCCATCTGCAGCGGATAGTTCCAGGGAGTGATCGACCCGACCACTCCGACGGCGTCACGACGGATGGCGGAGGTGTGTTCCCCCGAGTACTCCGCAGCGGCCTTGCCGTCGAGGTGCCGCGCTGCTCCGGCGAAGAACTCGATGTTGTCGATGCTGCCCGGAACGTCGAATTCGGTTGCCAACCTTGTCGATTTGCCGGTCTGCACCACTTCCTCGAACACGAAGTTCTCCGCATCGGCCGCAACGAGACGCGCCAGTTCCATCAACACGGCACTGCGGTGCGCGGGGGTGGCGGTGGACCATGCCGGAAAGGCCGATCGGGCATGCACGAGAGCCGAATCGACGTCGGCGGCGGAGGCCAGCCCTACGTCGGCGACGACAGCTCCGGTCGCGGGATCGTCGACCGCATACCGATCGCCGCTTCCGTCCACCGCGCGTCCACCGATCCAACAACCTGGAATGTTCGCCATGCCTGCGACAGTACCGTCGGATCCACTGATTCTCTCTGTTTCCAGCCTTTCGACAACGGATTCTGTCGTCTGAATCGACATTCGACACGCTTTTCATCGTCGACGGGTTGTGTTCACGGCCACGACAGTGACAAGATCGATCCATGCCCGAGCAACCGCCCATCGCACTCGACGACGTCTCCAAGGCGATCATCGAGCAACTCCAGGAGGACGGGCGTCGCTCGTACGCCGCCATCGGCAAAGCCGTCGGACTCTCGGAAGCGGCTGTCCGTCAACGAGTTCAGCGCCTGACGGACTCCGGCGTCATGCAGATCGTCGCGGTGACCGATCCGGTACAGGTCGGATTCAAGCGGCAGGCCATGATCGGCATCAGGTGCACCGGCGACAGTTATGCATTGTCCGAGGAACTGTCGGCGATCGATGCGATCGATTACGTCGTCCTCACCGCAGGGTCGTTCGACATCGTCGTGGAAGTGGTGTGCGAGGACGACGAACAACTCCTGCAGATCCTGAACAAACAGATCCGCAGTCTGGACGGTGTCACCAGCACCGAAACGCTGGTCTATCTCAAACTCGTGAAGCAGCAATACAATTGGGGAACACGATGACGCGAACGACATCCGAGCTCGACGCTTCCGCAGCCAAGCATCTGTGGGGCCACTTCACCCGCCACGGCGCAGGGGTCACTCCCCCGATCATCACGCGCGGTGAGGGTTCGACCATCTGGGACTCGAACGGCAAGAGCTACATCGACGGTCTTTCGGGGCTGTTCGTGGTGCAGGTGGGCCACGGTCGCGAGGAACTGGCCGAGGCTGCCGCCAAGCAGGCCAAGGAGTTGGCGTTCTTCCCCCTGTGGTCGTACGTCACCGAACCCGCGATCGAGCTCGCCGAGCGGCTGGCCGGATACGCCCCTGGCGATCTCAATCGCGTCTTCTTCACCACCGGCGGTGGTGAAGCGGTCGAGAGCGCATGGAAGCTCGCCAAGCAGTACTTCAAGAAGGTCGGCAAGCCCGGCAAGCACAAGGTGATCTCGCGAGCGATCGCGTACCACGGCACCCCGCAGGGCGCGCTGGCCATCACCGGAATCCCCGCACTCAAGGAGCCCTTCGAGCCGCTGACACCGGGCGCGTTCCGAGTGCCGAACACCAACATCTACCGCGCCCCTGCCCCCATGGACAGCGATCCGAAGGCCTTCGGAATCTGGGCCGCGGACCGGATCGCCGAGGCCATCGAATTCGAGGGCCCCGACACGGTCGCCGCGGTGTTTCTCGAGCCGGTTCAGAACGCCGGCGGCTGCTTCCCGCCCCCGCCCGGATACTTCGAGCGGGTCCGCGAGATCTGCGATCGCTACGACGTTCTGCTCGTCTCCGACGAAGTCATCTGCGCTTTCGGCAGGATCGGTTCGATGTTCGCCTGCAGCGACTTCGGCTACGTACCGGACATCATCACCTGCGCGAAGGGAATGACCTCGGGCTACTCACCCATCGGCGCAATGATCGCCTCCGACAAGCTGTTCGAGCCGTTCGACGACGGCACGTCGAGCTTCGCGCACGGATACACCTTCGGTGGCCACCCTGTCTCCGCCGCCGTGGCCATGGCCAATCTCGACATCTTCGAGCGCGAGGGCATCAACGCGCACGTCGCAGACAACGCACCGGCGTTCCGTGCGACGCTCGAGAAACTGCACGACCTGCCGATCGTCGGAGACGTGCGCGGCGAGGGATTCTTCTACGGCATCGAGTTGGTCAAGGACAAGACCACGAAGGAGACCTTCAGCGACGCCGAAGCCGAACGCATCCTTCGCGGCTTCCTGTCCACTGCCCTGTTCGATGCCGGCCTGTACTGCCGCGCCGACGATCGCGGCGATCCGGTGGTGCAGCTGGCTCCGCCACTGATCTGTGGTCAGAAGGAGTTCGACGAGATGGAGCAGATCCTGCGCAGCGTCTTGACCGAGGCGGGGAACCTGATCTGACCGACGCCGCTACCGACCGATGCGGTCGATCACGAGGGGCCGCGGCTGCGAGGCCGTGGCCCCTATCCCCCAGCTGGATTCGAGTGCCTGCTGCGCGTACTCGAAGCGCTCGGGAGTGTCGGTGTACAGCGTCGCCAGCCGATCTCCTGCGCGCACCCGATCGCCGGGCTTGGCGTGCAGTCGCACACCGGCTGCGGCCTGCACCGGCTCACCCTGTCGCTCACGGCCCGCGCCCAGCCGCCACGCCGCCAGTCCGACACCCATTGCGTCCAACTCGGTGACGACGCCGTCGGTGGCGGCGATGAAGTCCTGGCTCTCGCGGGCGACGGGTAACGCGGCATCGGGATCGCCGCCCTGCGCGGCGATCATCGTTCGCCACCGATCCATCGCCGAACCGTCGGCGAGTTTGTCGGCGGGGTCGATGCCTTCGATCCCGGCGGCAGCGAGCATCGTGCGCGCCAGCGTGATCGTCAGCTCGACGATGTCGGCAGGCCCACCTCCGGCGAGTACCTCGACCGACTCCCGAACCTCGAGCGCGTTGCCCGCGGTGAGCCCGAGCGGGGTGTCCATCGCGGTCAGCACCGCCAGAGTCCGTACGCCCGCATCGGTTCCGAGTTCGACCATCGCGGTCGCGAGTTCGCGGGCGTCGTCGACGTTCTTCATGAACGCACCGGCACCGACCTTGACGTCCAAGACGAGCGCTCCGGTGCCCTCGGCGATCTTCTTGCTCATGATCGAGCTGGCGATCAGCGGGATCGATTCGACCGTTCCTGTCACGTCGCGCAAGGCGTAGAGCTTCTTGTCGGCAGGGGCCAGATCGGCTCCGGCAGCGCACACGACGGCACCGATCGCCGGATCGGCCAGGATGCGATGCATCTCCTCACCGCTCAGATCGGCCCGCCACCCGGGGATCGACTCGAGCTTGTCGAGCGTTCCGCCGGTGTGGCCGAGTCCTCGACCCGACAGCTGCGGCACAGCGGCCCCGCAGGCGGCGACGAGCGGAGCCAGCGGTAGCGTGATCTTGTCTCCCACACCACCGGTCGAATGCTTGTCGACGGTGGGCAGCGGCAGCGCCGAGAAGTCCATTCGGGTGCCCGACGCGATCATCGCGTTCGTCCACGTACCGAGCTCGCGACGCGACAATCCGCGCCACAGAACGGCCATCGCCAGAGCCGACATCTGTTCCGGCGCGACGGATCCGCGGGTGAACTCCGCGATCACCCATTCGATCTGTTCGTCGTCGAGAACGCGCCCGTCGCGCTTGGCGCTGATGATGGATACGGCGTCAGGCATGGTTGTTCACGCGTCCTTCGTCGAGGTTGTCGGGGCCGAAAGCATCAGGAAGCAACTCTGCCAGTCGAGCCGGTCCCGAGACGGTGTCGACGAGCAGATCCGGGCCGCCGAACTCGTACAGCAGCTGTCGGCATCGCCCGCACGGCATCAGAATTTCACGCCTGGAATCGCAGCAGGAAAAGGCCACGAGTCTGCCGCCGCCGGTCGAGTGCAAGTTCGACACCAACCCGCACTCCGCGCAGAGCCCCAAACCGTATGAGACATTTTCCACATTGCACCCGGTGACTATCCGATTGTCGTCCACCAGAGCCGCGGCGCCGACCGGAAAGTTCGAGTATGGGGCGTAGGCACGGCCCATTGCCTCATGAGCATTGTCGCGCAACGTCTTCCAGTCGATTTCGTTCATGGTGCACCATCCAATCACGGTGTCTGAATTGATGCAGAGATCCGGCCGAAAGTGCCTGCAGCAATTGGGAAGGCAAACCTAACACCGGATTTCGGCAACGTACGAACCTCGAGTCGAATTAGTTCCGTGTTTCGAATGGGTTTACAGTTTCTTGTAAGCGGCTAGTACAACCAGCACTAGGGCCGAATCGCGACAAATCGAGCCACGACAAGACCGGCCACCGGGCTCGATGCGTCCACCAACGACGTTGGAGGCATTGCACTCGATGAGTAGCACGACAGAAGTCGCTCCGGTCAAGGAGCGCAAGCGGTCGCTGTACCGCGGGGATCCGGGCATGTGGTCCTGGGTCCTTCACCGAATCACAGGCGTCCTGGTCTTCTTCTTCCTGTTCGTCCACGTTCTCGACACGGCGATGGTTCGGGTCAACCCCGAGACGTACGACGCCATCATCGAGACGTACAAGACCCCGCTCGTCGGTCTGATGGAGATCGGCCTCGTCGCCGCGGTGCTGTACCACGCGTTGAACGGCATCCGCGTGATGCTGATCGACTTCTGGTCCAAGGGACCGCAGTACCAGAAGCCGATGCTGTGGGTCATCGCAGTCGTCTGGCTCGTCGTCATGATCCCCGGCGCGGGACGAATCTTCTACAACATGTTCACGGCGGGTGGTCACTGATGTCGACGCAGGGTCCCGAGGCGAAGGTCCTCGGCACGAACTACGACCGTCCGGCCAGCTTGGCCAACCCGCGTTCGCCGCGGCGCCAGAGCAAGGGCAACTTCGAGCTCTACGCATGGCTGTTCATGCGCTTCTCCGGCCTGGCACTCGTCGTGCTCGTCCTGGGCCACATGTTCATCATGCTGATGCTCGACGACGGTGTGCACCGCATCAACTTCGCATTCGTCGCCGGTCGTTGGGCCAGCCCGTTCTGGCAGTTCTGGGACCTGACGATGCTGTGGCTGGCGCAGCTGCACGGCGGCAACGGCCTGCGCACGATCATCGCGGACTACTCCCGCAAGGACTCGACGCGTTTCTGGCTGACCACGCTGCTCGTGCTGTCGATGATCCTCATCATGGGCGTCGGCACCTACGTCATCTTCACGTTCGATCCCAACATCACGGCGAGCTAAGGACACTGACGCTTACATGCAGGAACATCGTTACGACGTACTGATCGTCGGCGCAGGCGGTGCCGGTATGCGTGCTGCGATCGAGGCCGGACCCCGTGCTCGCACAGCCGTACTGACCAAGCTCTACCCCACGCGCTCGCACACCGGCGCAGCTCAGGGCGGCATGTGCGCCGCCCTGGCCAACGTCGAGGAAGACAACTGGGAGTGGCACACGTTCGACACCGTCAAGGGCGGCGACTACCTCGCCGACCAGGACGCGGTGGAGATCATGGCCAAGGAAGCCATCGATGCTGTTCTCGATCTGGAGAAGATGGGTCTTCCGTTCAACCGGACACCCGAGGGCAAGATCGATCAGCGACGCTTCGGTGGTCACACCCGTGATCACGGCAAGGCTCCGGTGCGTCGTGCGTGCTACGCAGCCGACCGCACCGGCCACATGATCCTGCAGACGCTCTACCAGAACTGCGTCAAGCACGACGTCGAGTTCTACAACGAGTTCTACGCACTGGATCTGTGTCTGACCGAGACCGACGACGGTCCGGTCGCGACCGGCATCATCGCCTACGAGCTCTCCACCGGTGAGCTGCACATCTTCCACGCGAAGTCGATCATCTTCGCCACGGGTGGCTCGGGCCGGATCTACAAGACCACCTCCAACGCCCACACCCTCACCGGTGACGGCATGAGCATCGTGTTCCGCAAGGGTCTTCCCTTGGAGGACATGGAGTTCCACCAGTTCCACCCGACAGGTCTCGCAGGATGCCGCCCTCGCCGCGCACGGCCTCGGAGATGAGGATGCCCAGGCC
>NZ_NOYD01000005.1:55583-393693 GCF_002258315.1 Rhodococcus sp. 06-462-5
GCCCACACCCTCACCGGTGACGGCATGAGCATCGTGTTCCGCAAGGGTCTTCCCTTGGAGGACATGGAGTTCCACCAGTTCCACCCGACAGGTCTCGCAGGCCTGGGCATCCTCATCTCCGAGGCCGTGCGCGGCGAGGGCGGCATCCTGCGAAACGAGTCGGGTGAACGCTTCATGGAGCGCTACGCACCGACCATCAAGGACCTCGCGCCCCGCGATATCGTGGCGCGTTCGATGGTGCTCGAAGTTCTCGAAGGACGCGGCGGCGGCCCGAACAAGGACTACGTCTACATCGACGTCACGCACATCCCCGAGGAAGTTCTGGACGAGAAGCTCCCGGACATCATGGAGTTCTCGCGCACGTATCTCGGTGTCGACCCCGTCAAGGAGCCGGTGCCCGTGTACCCGACGTGCCACTACGTCATGGGCGGCATCCCCACCAAGATCCGCGGCGAGGTTCTGCGCAACAACGAGGACATCGTCCCCGGCCTCTACGCGGCCGGCGAATGCGCCTGCGTCTCCGTGCACGGAGCCAACCGCCTCGGCACCAACTCGCTGCTCGACATCAACGTCTTCGGACGTCGTGCCGGCATCGCCGCGGCCGAGTACGCGAACTCGGTCGACTTCACCCCGCTCCCCGAGGAGCCGGCGAAGATGGTCCAGGACTGGCTCGAATTGATCCTGTCGGACCACGGCCACGAGCGCGCAGCCGACATCCGCACCGAGATGCAGCAGTCGATGGACAACAACGCATCGGTGTTCCGTACCGAGGAACGTCTCGAGACGGCGCTCAAGGATGTCCGCGCCCTCAAGGAGCGGTACAACAAGATCACCGTCGAGGACAAGGGCAAGCGCTACAACAGCGACCTGCTCGAGGCGATCGAACTCGGCTTCCTGCTCGAAATGGCGGAGGTCACGGTCGTCGGCGCACTCAACCGGAAGGAATCGCGCGGCGGACACGCTCGCGAGGACTACCCCGAGCGCAACGACGCCGAGTACATGAAGCACACCATGGCCTACAAAGAGGGCGAAGGTCTGCTCACCGAGATCCGCTTGGATTACAAGCCGGTAATCCAAACCCGCTACGAGCCGATGGAGCGGAAGTACTGATATGAGCGCACCCACCCTGGACAAGAAGTCCAACGAGTCCGACCTGCCGCCCGTCCCCGAGGGCGCGGTGATGGTCAACCTCAAGATCGCGCGCTTCAATCCCGAGAACGGTGACGGTCAGCGCTGGGACACCTTCCAGGTCCCCACCCTGGCCACCGACCGTCTGCTCAACCTGCTGCTGTACGTGAAGGGCTACCTGGACGGAACGCTGACGTTCCGTCGCTCGTGCGCACACGGTGTCTGTGGCAGTGACGCGATGCGAATCAACGGTGTCAACCGTCTCGCCTGCAAGGTGCTCATGCGCGACATGCTCCCCAAGGACTCGTCGAAGACGCTGAACATCACCATCGAGCCCATCAAGGGTCTGCCGGTGGAGAAGGACCTCATCGTCGACATGGAACCCTTCTTCGACGCGTTCCGCGCCGTGAAGCCGTTCCTGATGACGACGGGCAACGAGCCGACCCGCGAGCGGATCCAGTCCGCAGCGGACCGCGCCCGGTTCGACGACACCACCAAGTGCATCCTGTGCGCGTGCTGCACCACCTCGTGCCCCGTGTTCTGGAGCGACGGCAGCTACTTCGGTCCGGCCGCCATCGTCAACGCGCACCGGTTCATCTTCGACAGCCGTGACGAGGGTGCAACCGAGCGTCTGGACATCCTCAACGATGTCGAGGGTGTGTGGCGTTGCCGCACCACCTTCAACTGCACCGACGCATGCCCTCGCGGCATCCAGGTGACCAAGGCGATCCAGGAAGTCAAGCGCGCGTTGCTGTTCGCACGCTGACAGCCTCTCGCCCCGACGTAAAGCGCCCCTTCGCACACGCGAAGGGGCGCTTTACGTTCTGTGTCAGACGAACGCGCCGAAGCCCGTCACTCCGCGGCCGACGATCAGGTTGTTGATCTGCGCGGTCCCCTCGTAGGAGTACAGGGCCTCGGCGTCGGCGAAGAATCTGATGACGTCGTGCTCGATGAGAATTCCGTTGCCGCCCAGGATCTCTCGGGCCCAGCCGACGACCTCGCGCAGCCGCGTCGTACAGAACGTCTTGGCCAGCGCCGCATGTTCGTCGTGGTGGACGCCATTGCCCTGCAGCTGAGAAACACGAATCGCCATGCCGAGCGAGGCGGTGATGTTCGCCGTCATGCGGGCGATCAGGTCGGAGATCAGCTGGAACGACGCGATCGGGGATCCGAACTGTTCGCGTTCGCGCGCATAGGCCACGGCCCGCTCGTACGCACCCATCATCACGCCCACCGCCTGGAACGCCACTCCTCCGCGGGTCAGACGGAGCACCTTCGCGGTGTCGGCGAACGAGTTGGCCTCGGCCAGCTTGTTGGCGACCGGGACTCGGCAGTTCTCCAGATGGATGTCCGCGTTCTCGACCGCGCGGAGCGAGTACTTGCCCTCGATCTTCTCGGCCCGGAACCCCTCGAATCCCTGCTCGACGACGAAACCCTTGACCTCGCCGTCGGCCTCGTCCTTGGCGAACACGATGGTCAGGTCTGCGAAGGTGGCGTTTCCGATCCAGCGCTTGCTGCCGTTGAGGATCCAGTGATCACCGTCGAGGCGAGCGGTGGTCTCGAGTCCGCCTGCGACGTCGGAGCCACCGTGCGGTTCGGACAGTCCGAACGCGCCGATCGTCTCCATTCGGCGCATGGCGGGCAACCAGCGCTGTCGCTGCTCCTCGGACCCCAGAATCGAGATACTGCTCATCGCCAGCGAACTGTGCACGCTGAACATCGTTCCGGTGGACGGATCGACCCGCGCGAACTCCATTTCGAGCCAGCCGGTGAGCAGCTTGCGCGAGGCCTTGCGATCGTCGAACCCGTAGCCGAGACCGGCGATTTCGAGTTCGGCGATCTTCGGCATCAGGTGCACCGGAGAGGCGGCCTTCTCCCAGAATTCGTTCGCTCGCGGCGCGACCTCGTCCTGCAGGAACCTGCGGGTACGCAGAACGATCTCGGTCTCGGCGTCGTCGAGCATGCTCTGATACCCGTAGAAATCGGATTCGAGGAAGTCCGGCGACAATGGTCCGAGGGGCTCGTGCTCGCTCATGTTCGGCTCCTTCGTCTGGCACCTCCGTCGGGCACCGCTACCGATCTTCTACCCGCCGCGCCCGATTCTCACGCATGCATCGAGGCCCCGAGATGTCAGCGGCGCAGTTCGTCGGACAAGGTCGCCAGTTCGTCGCCGCCTGCCATTTCCTTGGTGAGGTCGTCGAGCGAGATGTCGTCGCGCGCGCAGTCCAATGTCTGACGTCCACGATCGAGGAGGACGAAGTGGTCGCCGACCATGTACGCGTGATGAGGATTGTGGGTGATGAACACGACGCCGAAGCCCTTCTCCCGGGCTGCCGAGATGTACCGGAGAACCATGCCGGACTGCTTGACGCCGAGAGCGGCTGTCGGCTCGTCGAGAATGAGCACTCGGGCACCGAAGAAGATGGCGCGAGCGATGGCCACGCACTGACGTTGGCCACCGGACAGCGAGCCGATGGGGGCATCGACATCCGGCAGATCGATACCCATCTTGCGGAGTTCGTCGATGGTTCTCGCGCGCATCGCTCGGGTGTCGAGGGTCTTGAAGATCTTGCCCTTGCGCAGCTCCTGACCGAGAAAGAAGTTGCGCCACACCGGCCTCAGGGACACGACCGCGAGGTCCTGGTAGACCGTGGAGATGCCCTGATCCACCGCCTGCTTGGGAGAGCCGAACGTGGTCGCCTCGCCGTCGACGAGCAATTCCCCCTCCGACTGCCGATGCAACCCGGACATGATCTTGATCAGAGTGGACTTGCCCGCGCCGTTGTCACCGAGAACGCAGGTGACCTCACCGGCACCGACTCGGAGGTCTATCCCGTGCAGGGCGATGATGTTGCCGTAGCTCTTGCCCACGCCTTTCAGCTCGATCAGGGGCGTGTTCGCGGAAGACGTCATGGTCACCTTTTCGCCGCGTAGTTGCGGAAGGAGCTGTTCGCGATCACTGCGAACAGCAGCATCGCGCCGAGGAAGAACTTGAACCAGTCCGGGTTCCAGCCTGCGTAGACGATGCCCTGGTTGGTCATGCCGAAGATGAACGCTCCGATGAAGGCACCGACGGCCGTGCCGTATCCACCGGTGAGCAGGCATCCGCCGATGACGGCGGCGATGATGTAGAGGAACTCGTTGCCCACGCCCTGGCCGGACTGAACGGTGTCGAACGCGAACAGCAGGTGCATGCCGACGAACCAGGCGCAGAAGCCGACGAACATGAACAAACCGATCTTGACCCGGGTGACCGGTACCCCGACCGCACGCGCCGATTCCTGGTTGCCGCCGACAGCGAAGATCCAGTTGCCGATGCGGGTCTTCATCAGCACCCAGGTCGCGGCGAGGGTGAACACGATCCACCACACCACGGTGATGCGGACCGAGACCCCCAGCACCGAGAACGAGGACGAGAACGCTGCCTTGGCCGAGTCGAAACCCTCCATGTCCGAGATGGACGGGGTGGCGACCTGGCCGGTGACGAGCTTGGTGACGGCGAGATTGATGCCGGTGAGCATCAGGAACGACGCCAACGTGATCAGGAACGACGGAATCTTGGTCGTCATCACCAGGTAGCCGTTGAGAAACCCGACCGCGAGTGCCAGCAGCAGCGCCAGCGCCGAGCCGGCCCAGACGTTCAGGTGCAGGTTGTAGGCCAGCATGGAGGCCATGATCGAGGAGAACGTCACCGCGACCCCGGTGGAGAGGTCGAATTCACCGCCGATCATCAACAGGGAGACACCGATCGCCATGATGCCGATGGTCGAGGACGCGTACAGCACGGTGGCCAGAGCCTCGGGCGATCGAAACGGCGGTGCCACGATGAAGAAGAAGACGAAAATGGCGACCGCGCCGAACAGCGCCCCGACCTCCGGGCGAATCAGCAACCGCTGCAACGGCTTCTGCTTCTTGACCCGCTCGTCTGTGATCACGGTGTGTTCGGACAGAGCCGGATCGGCCTGAGTGGACATGAGATTCCTTCCGCGCCGAGGCGACGCACTCAGCGCGTGCCGTTACGGGCGTACTCGGCGACCGCGTCGATGTTGGTCGTATCGATGAACGCGGGACCGGTCAGCACCGGGGTGCCGCCGCCGATGGTGTTGCCGTTGTTGAGGTAGAGCCACAGCGAATCGATGGCCAGGTAACCCTGCAGGTAGGGCTGCTGATCGATGGCCCACGCCACGTCGCCCGACTCGATCGAATCGACGAGTGCGGCGTTGGTGTCGAACGTGACGATCGTGGCGTCGCTGCCCGCATTGTTCTTGGACTGCACCGCCGTCAGAGCGATCGGAGCGGCCAGTGCGATGACGTGGTCGATGCTCGGATCCTGCTGCAGCTTGGCGGTGATGGTCGACTCGACGGACGGCATGTCCTTGCTGTTGACGTTGAGGATCTCGGTCGAGCCCCCGGTGAAGCCTTGCCTGACACCGGCGCAGCGGGCCTCGAGTGCCACGGCACCCTGCTCCTGAATGATGCACAGGGTCTTGCGTGCACCGTCCTCGGTGAGCCGGGCCCCGGCAGCCTGTCCGGCGATGGTCTCGTCCTGGCCGAAGTACTGCTGCACTCCCATGTCCTTCCAGGAGTCGTAGCCGGAATTGAACGCGACCACCGGAATGCCTGCGGCGGTTGCCGTCTCGACCGAGGGTGCCATCGCGTCGGGCTTGGCCAGGGTGACCGCGATGCCGTCGACCTGGGAATCGATCGCACTCTGGACGAGGTTGGCCTGGTTGGGCGCTTCTGGATCTGCGGAGTAACGCAGTTCGATGTTGTCCTTGGCTGCGGCGGCCTCGGCACCCTTGCGAACCAGATCCCAGAAGGTGTCGCCGGGAACCTCGTGCGTGATCATCGCGATCGTCGCCGACGGCGTATCGGCTACGCCCGCGTTGCTTCCGTCGTCGGACGAGCGAGGGGCACCACCGGTGCTCGAACAGGCAGCGACAGTCAGTGCCGCGACCGCACAGATCGCTCCGACCGCGATCGGCCCGCGCCTTTGCCGAAACCTCATTGCACTTCCCTTTCCAACAACCGGCTCTCGAACACCGACGAATCCGAGCCGCCGACCTGATCACTGTAAGAAACGATGGATACCCGCCACGCATCTTCGACGATTATTCGTCAGGCGACGCAACCGGTATGCGCAGCACCGGACCTCGGACATGAGAGAACTCTCATCTCCGATTCACGTAGCCACAATCCACCGTCGTCAGACTCGTCCGTGTGCGAACCATCATCGTCTCGGCCCTGGGACTGCTCACGCTCGCCGTGCTCGTCGCAGCATTGCTGACGACTCGATCGACGGGCGAGCAGACCCCGTTGCCCGCACCCATCGTCGCACCCGCCGCACCCGTGCAATCCGCCCCGGGTACTCCGGGGCCCGTTCCCCCTGTACCGGGACCTGGTGATCCCGCGCCCACCACCGTGCCCAACACTGCGCCCGCCACCGCCCCGGAGCCGGTGGCACCGGACGGATTCGTGCCCCCGCCGCCGCTGCCGCCTGCCGACTGGGACGATGACTTCGACGACGACTGGGATGACGATGACGACGACTGACCCTGCTGCGAGACCGACCACGTGATGCGGACGCGACTGCTCGCCCTACGCCCGACGAGCGCTCGGAGCCGCATCTTCTCGTGGGTGCTGCTGCTGGTGCTGGCATCTCTCGCGGCCGTCACCGTGACAACCTGGCTGCTCATGATCCGCGCGACCGACAATCGCATGCGCGAATCACTGCGCACCGAGATCGCCGAGTTCACCACCCTCACCGACGCAGGTGTCGATCCAGGAACCGGCGCACCGTTCGACGACATCAACGACGTGCTCCGCGTGGTGATCACCTACAACCTCGCCCGCCCCAACGAGAAGTTCCTGGGTTACGTGGACGGCGCGTTCGCCGTACAGAGCAGGCAGCAGGCGCCGGTACGACTGTCCGACGACACCGGCTTCACCGCCGAGGTCGGCTCCGTCACCGCACCGGTCGAAGGTTCGTATTCGAGCGCGGCAGGCGAAGTGGTGTACCTCGCGGTGCCGGTCTCGCTGGCGGGCGACTCGGTGCCGGGCGTCGTGGTCGCCGCCTACTTCGCCGATCAGGAACGCGCCTCGGCCGACGAGACCGCGACCCTGATGCTCGTCGTCGGCGGCGTCACCTCGGTGCTGGCGGCAGTAGGGGCGTGGTTCGTCGCGGGACGCATCATGTCGCCGATCAGACACATCACCGCCACCGCCAGAACGATCACCGAGACCGACCTGTCCGGCCGAATCACCGACGCCAGAACGACGGGTCGAGGCGACGACATCGGAGACCTCATCGACACCCTGAACTCGATGCTCGACCGAATCGAGTCCGGCGCGGCGAGTCAGCGCCGATTCCTCGACGACGCCGGCCACGAGCTCCGCACTCCCATCACCATCGTCCGAGGTCATCTCGATGTGCTCGACCACGGCGACCCCGCCGACGTTGGGGAGACCGTCGCGCTGGTCGACGACGAACTCGATCGGATGAACCGACTCGTCGCCGACCTGTTGCTGCTCACCCGGGCCGACCAGACGAGCTTCGTCACGCCGGTGGACACCGATGTCGACGCGCTCACTCGAAGCGTGTTCGACAAGGTGACCACCCTCGCCGACCGGGAGTGGGTGCTGGAGGCGAGCGCAACCGTCCACGCGCCGCTCGACGCGCAACGACTGACTCAGGCACTGCTGGCGTTGGCGGACAACGCAACTCACCACACCATGCCCGGCAGTCGCGTCGGCATCGGATCGCAACTGTCCGACGGTGACATCCGGTTCTGGGTCACCGACTCGGGCCCGGGAATCGAGCGCGACGAGCAGGAACGAATCTTCGAGCGCTTCGCCCGCGGTCGCAACGGAACCAGACGCACCGAGGGCGCGGGGCTCGGACTGTCCATCGTCACCGCCATCGCCCAGGCCCACCGTGGACGGGTGAGTGTCGGCAGCGCCCCGGGGCACGGGGCCACCTTCACCATCACGATTCCACTGACCGATTCCCCTCCCCTGCAGAAGGATCGACCATGGCCCGCATCCTGATCGCCGAAGACGAACCCCGCATCGCCTCGTTCGTCCACAAGGGGCTCAGAGCGAGCGGTTTCAGCACGACGACGGTCTCCGACGGCAGATCCGCATACGAACACGCCCGCAGCGGTGACTTCGATCTGGTGGTACTCGACATCGGCCTGCCGATCATGGACGGCTTCGAAGTACTGCAGCGACTGCGCGGGGAACAATGCGAGATACCGGTGATCGTGTTGACCGCACGCGACAGCGTCCAGGACGTGGTGTCCGGTCTCGAAACCGGTGCCGACGACTACATGGCCAAGCCGTTCCGATTCGAGGAACTGCTGGCGCGCATCCGAGTTCGTCTGGGCAGCAAACGAACCGTGGACACCAACCAGCTCACGGTCGCCGACCTCAGTCTCGACCTGCGTACCCGGAGAGCTCTGGTGGGAGACCGTACCGTCGACCTGTCGGCCCGTGAGTTCGCCTTGGCCGAGACCTTCATGCGCCACCCCGGCCAGGTCCTCTCGCGAGAGCAACTCCTGTCGCAGGTGTGGGGCTACGACTTCGACCCGGGCTCCAATGTCGTCGATGTCTACGTCCGCTACCTTCGGGCGAAATTCGGTGCCGCACGAATCGAGACCGTTCGCGGAATGGGATACCGACTGTCCGAGACATGAGTGGCGTCGGCCGATTACCGACGCCACTGCCCGAGTATCAGTCGTCCCAGTCGTTGTCGTCGTTGTCGTCGTTGTCGTCGTCCAGGTCATCGTCGATGTCGTCGTCCAGATCGTCGTTGCGACCGTCCAGATCGTCGTTGCGGTCGTCCCAGTCGTCGTCACGACCGTTCAGATCGTCGTTTCGATCGTCCCAGTCGTCGTTGCGGTCGTCCCAGTCGTCGTCGTAGCGGTCGTCCGGGATCTGGGTCGGCGCGGGCTGCTGAGGAGCTGCCGGCGGGTTCGGAGCCGAATCGGCCTCCGACAGAGGCTGTTCCACCGAGATCGAGGAGGGGCGCTGCTGGGTGGGGTCGTCGTCGGCGATCGCGAGTGCTCCGACGCTTCCGAGGGTGACGACAACGGCTGCTGCACCGACGATCATGAACTTTCCTGGCATTCTCATGTCTGCTCCTTCGATCCGAGTTCTGTGGGCCACCGTTTCGGTGATGACTCAACGATCGCGGTCGAACGTGAGAACCGAAGGAGCACAACATGAGCGAGTTCTCATACTGGTGGCAGATGCCTACCCGTCGACTGGACCGGCCGATTCAGCGGTGCACAGTGATAACGGACCACCGGACGCGCGGTAGCAGTTCGCCGGTGAGTCGTGGCGTCGACCATCCACGGAGCGCCTATGGTGATTCGCGATGAAAAGGATCAGAAGTTCTGCGGCTGTATGTGCGGTATCGATTGCGCTCGTCGGAATCGGTGCTGGACCTGCCCTGGCACAGCCGGCCGCCGAGCCTCCGGTTCCGACGACGACCACACCGCCGTTCACGACGCCCGACACCGACAGCTGCCCGTTCGCCGCGTCACCTCCCCCGGCGATCGACCTGTCCGAGGTACCGGCCCCTGGAAGCACTGCCCCGCAACCGCTCCCGATTCCCGCCGAGGCCGTCGGCGGGGATCGGCTCGCCGAATGTGGGGCGGTGCTGCCGGACGCGGCTCCCCCGTTGCCTGCCGATATCTCGGCCACCGGTTTCGTGGTGGCCGATATGGACTCCGGCTCAGTACTGGCCGCCAAGGATCCGCACGGGCGTCATCGGCCGGCGAGCACGATCAAGGTGCTCCTCGCGATTGTCGCACTCGACGAGCTGAACTTGAATTCCCAGATCACGGCGACCGCAGAGGACGCCGATGCGGAGGGCAGTGCCGTCGGCATCGGCGAGAACGGTGTCTACACCAATCTCCAATTGATGCAGGGCCTGGTGATGGCATCGGGAAACGATGCAGCGCATGCGTTGTCCAGGCAATTGGGTGGGGACGCGGCCACCGTGGACAAGATGAATGCCAAGGCCGCAGAACTGGGTGCGCTCGACACCCGCACCGCCACGCCGTCCGGTCTCGACGGTCCTGGCATGGCGAGCTCTGCCTACGACCTGGCGTTGATCTACCGCGCGGCCATGCGCAATCCGACTTTCGCGCAATTGATTTCGACCGAAACCGTTCAGTTTCCCGGCTACCCGAAGGACCCCACGATCCCGGACGACCAGGACCGGCCCGGGTTCACCCTCTCCAACGACAATCAGCTGCTCTACAACTACGACGGAGCTCTCGGAGGCAAGACCGGGTACACCGACGATGCTCGCCAGACGTTCGTCGCAGGAGCAGAACGGGGCGGCAGGCGTCTGGTCGTGACGATCATGAAGGGTGACGTGCTGCCGATCCGCCCGTGGGAGCAAGCGGCCCGCCTGTTGGACTACGGGTTCGCGCTCGATTCCAGCCGCGGCGTGGGCGAACTCGTGGAGCCGCAGTCGACGTCCGCGGTGACGAGTACGCGCGCGCCCCAGGCCACTCCGACTCTCGCCCAGCCACCCGCATCGGCGTCCGGGTCGAACTCCCGCCAGTCCGAAATGCAGGCCCAAGGCGACACCGTCGTCCGCATCGCGATAGGTGTCATCGGTTCGATCGTGGTGATCGGGCTGCTGTGGGGAGCTCGACGGCTGTCACGCAACCGCTGAACCGGGTCCTCGGATACAGCGATTGCGAGCAATCAGCGGCGTCGGTTGCGCAATCCCGCGACGCCGAGAGCGGCGAGGGCACCGGCACCCACCAGCGCCAGACCCCCCGTCACACCCGGCCCTTCGCTGACCTCGACCCTCGTGTTGATCACCGCCGGCTCCGGGGCCGGGACGTGAGCTTCGGCCAAGCTCTCGCGAGTCGTCGCGGCGAACGACGTGGAGAACAGCACGAGCCGTGACGTCGTGAACACGAACACCAGCAGACCGATGATGGGTCCGAAGACCACGCCTGCGGGACCACTCGTCACCGATCCCAGATAGATGGCACCGAGCTGCTTGAAGATCTCGAACCCGACGGCAGCGAGCAGAGCGCCTTTGGCTGCGCTGTGCCACGAGACCGGCTCGCGCGGCAGACGCGAGATCACCCAGGTGAACAACGCCCAGGTGCCCGCCAGGGCGAGGAGAACCGAGAAGACGCGCAGTGCGACGCCCACTCCTGGGACGGAATCTAGATTGGCCCACTCGAGAATGCTGCGCATCAGCCCACCTCCGGCCAGTGCCGACAACGCCAACGACAGCACCAGCGCGGTCCCCAGCCCCAGCAGCGCGGCGAAATCCTTGGCCTTGGTGGCCAGAAAACCTCCCTGCTCGTGCTGGCTCTCCCACATGGCGGTCAGTGCCTCGCGCAGGTTTGCGATCCAACCGAGACCCGCATACAGGGCACCGAGCAGACCGATGATGCCGACGCTGGTCCGAGACTCGATGGCCGTCTGGATCAACGAATTGATCGTCTCGCCGAAGCTGCCGGGCACGTTCTCGGCAATCTGCGACTGGATCTCGGCAAGCCATTCGGGCTGATTCACCAGCACGAATCCGGCGATCGCGAAGGCGACCATCAGCAGTGGGAACAAGGCCAACACACTGAAGTACGTCATACCTGCCGCGTAGTAATCGCCCTTCTGACCTTGATACCGCTGCGCAGCAACAACAGTATGGTCGAGCCAGGGCCACCGTTTGCGCCGGTCTTCGAGGATCGCCTTGAAATCGGGCATGGCACTCACCTTTTCGCTGTCGTCGCCTGCTGTCGGATCGTGTCGCCGCGGTGCTGCGCCTCGACGTACTCCTTGCCGAAATGCAGCGCGTCCAAACTCGTTGTGCCGTCGATGCTATGCACCGGGCGGCAGGAAACCCACCCTGTCGTAGACCTGAGCGAGTGTTCTACTCGCCACTTCCCTGGCTCGATCCGCACCGGCCGCAAGGATCCGGTCGAGTTCGGCCACATCGGCCATGAACCCGTCCATTCGCTCCCGGAGTGGAACGACGAACTCGGTCAGAACGTCGGCGGTGTCGGACTTGAGGTCGCCGTATCCCTTGCCCACGTACCCGGCCACGAGATCGTCGACAGTCGCGCCCGACAGCGCAGACTGAATGACCAGCAGGTTGCTGACGCCCGCTTTGTTCTCCGGATCGAACACGATGTCGCGCTCGTTGTCCGTCACTGCCGAACGAATCTTCTTCGCCGACACCTTCGGATCGTCGAGAATGTTGACGATGCCCGCTGGATTCGACGAGGACTTGCTCATCTTCGCGGTGGGATCCTGCAGATCGAAGATCTTCGCCGTGCCCTTGATGATGTGCGCATCGGGAACGACGAACGTCTTCTTGAACCGCGTGTTGAAACGCTGCGCCAGATCGCGAGTCAACTCCAGGTGCTGCCGCTGATCCTCACCCACGGGCACCAGATTCGGCCGATAGAGCAGGATGTCGGCGGCCTGCAGAATCGGGTAGGTGAACAGTCCGACACTGGTGTGATCGC
The DNA here is from genome assembly GCF_002258315.1 of Rhodococcus sp. 06-462-5. Taxonomy (GTDB): domain Bacteria; phylum Actinomycetota; class Actinomycetes; order Mycobacteriales; family Mycobacteriaceae; genus Rhodococcoides. Next base: position 68,219 of record NZ_NOYD01000005.1, read on the forward strand.
GACCCTGCTTGGCGGACTTGTCCTTGAACTGCGTCATCCGCGCAGCTTCACCGAATCCGGTGATGCAGTTCAGAACCCACGCCAACTGCGCATGCTCGGGCACCTGACTCTGCACGAACAGCGTCGACTTGTTCGGATCGATGCCCACCGCGAGCAACTGCGCCGCGGCCACTCGGGTACGGCGACGAAGCTCCTTGGGATCCTGCGGAACGGTGATCGCATGCAGGTCCGGGATGAAGTAGAACGCGTCGAACTCGTCCTGCAACTCCACCCAGTTCCGCACCGCACCCAGGTAGTTACCGAGATGGAACGAATCGGCAGTCGGTTGGATGCCCGAGAGCACCCGCCGACGCGGACCCTGCGGAGTGTCGATGGAGTCGGAAGAAGACATGCCGCAATCTTTTCACGACCCCGTCGACGCCCACTTCCTGCCTGCCGAGATGGTCACTCCGCAGGCTCCGCTCTAGCGGTAGCGCACTGTCACCGGAGCATGATCGGACCATCGCTGGTCGTACGCCTCGGCCCGCTCGGTGATCGCTTCCTTGGCGCGCTCGGCCAGATCACCGGTGGCCAACTGATAGTCGATCCGCCAGCCGGCATCGTTGTCGAAGGCCTTGCCGCGGTAGGACCACCAGCTGTACGGACCTTCGACACCCGGGTGCAGCGCCCGTACGACGTCGGTCCACGGGGCTTTCTCGGCGAGCAACCGCGTCACCCACTCGCGTTCCTCGGGCAGGAAGCCGGAGTTCTTCCGGTTGGTCTTCCACGCCTTGAGGTCGGCCTCGGTATGGGCGATGTTCCAATCGCCGCACACCACCACGTCGCGATTGTCGGACTTCGCGGCCTTGGCCGTCTTCGCCAGATACTTCGCGAACGCCGCCATGAAACGTTCCTTCTCGTCCTGACGCTCGGTACCCACCTCGCCCGACGGCAGATACAGGCTGGCGACGGTGACGTCGCCGAAGTCGCCCTCGATGTAGCGACCGGCATCGGCGAACTCGACGGCCCCGATACCGGTGCGAATCGCATCGGGAGCCGCCTTCGACAACAAGGCCACACCGTTGCGGCCCTTCGCGGACGGCTCGGCCGAAGCCAGATGCCAGCCCACATCGAGGGCCGGGGCCAGCGCCTTCGTCAGTTCCCCGTCGTTGGCGCGGGTTTCCTGCAGGCAGATGACATCGGCATCGGTGGCCTCGAGCCACGGCAGCATGCCCTTGCGAACAGCTGCGCGAATTCCGTTGACGTTGACAGTGGAAACAGTGATCGGCACGCCGACGACGGTAGCGGAGCCCACCGACAGACGGCAGCTGGGCCGTTCATCCATGGTCATTCCTGCAGGCCGGCTATCGACGCCTCGGCTTGGCTCCGGGTTTCGGCGCGGTGACCGCCGATGTCGCCTCCGGCTCGACACTCGGTTCTCGGTCGATGCGTCGGTAGACGAGGTGCTGCTGGGCGTAGGTCCAGATGTTGTTGCTCACCCAGTACAGCAACACCGCAACCGGAAGTACCGGCCCACCGACGAGCACGCCCGCCGGGAACACCCAGAGCACGAGCTTGTTCATGATCGCGGTCTGGGGGTTGGCGAGCGCCGCTGCGTCCTGCCGGGCGACGGACGCCCGCGAGTTCATGTGCGTGGCCCCCGCGGCGACGATCATCAACGGGACCGCGACGAACGCGATGCTCCACACCGACGGCACTCCCCCGAACGGACCGAAGGCCTCGAGCACCTCCCGAGAGCTGTTGACGGCAGCCGAGATCGGCGCGCCGAAGAGCCGTGCGTCGAGAAAGGACTGCACATCGGCGGCGCTGAAGACGTAGTTCGCGGTGTTCGCATTCTCCTGCGCCGTCATACCGAGATGACCGAATCCGGTTCCGGTTCGGTTGAACGAACGCAACACGTGCAGCAGTCCGATGAAGACCGGTCCCTGCGCCAGCAGGGGCAGGCACCCCATCAGGGGGTTGAAACCGTGTTCCTGCTGCAATTTCCGCATCTCGGTTGCCTGGCGAGCGCGGTCCCCGGAGTACTTCTTCTGTACGGCCTCGATCTGTGGTCGGAGCCTTTTCATGGCTAGCTGCGAACGAATCTGGCTGACGAACGGCTTGATCAGCAGCGCACGCAGCGTGAAGACCAGGAATATCACCGCCAGGGCCCAGGCGAATCCGTTGTCGGGGCCGAGCACGGACCCGAAGACTCTGTGCCAGAACCACAGCACCGCGGAAACGGGATAGTAGACGAAATCGAGCATGGTGGAGCACCTCACTGTGAGAGAAGTCGGTCGGTTGGCATCTCGACCGGATCTCGCAGTGGCTCAGGAGAACTGGAGCCACCGGTCCGGTCCATGGACCGGACCGGGCGCTCTGGGCATGGGGCGACCCGGCGCATCGGGTTGCTGTTGCCTGCGGAACGATCCCCGAAGTCGCCGCCCGTCCGCGCCTGCAGCGCACGACGCCGGCGGTGCGATCACTGCGAGGCCGGACGGCGCACCGAGGACGACCAGGGACGCCGCGACCAACGCACCGAACATCGCTATCTGTGCGGCGGGTTGTGCGTCGACGACAGCGAAGACGACGAGCAGGACGGCCAGGACGCCGACCAGTGTCCCGGCGTCGCGTCGAATCGTCGGGTGAAGGGTTCGAGAATCGAGCATTTTCGGTTCCTCGTGACAGCCTTGCGGACAACGGGTTGCCAAGGCGTGGGGGAACTTTCGAGTTAGAGTGCCCCCACCGATGCACCGGGTGCGCGTGGCTGCGGTCGGCCCGGAGCATCCGGGCGATGTTGACGCCGGAACGCACCTCGAAGGTGGCGTTCCTCTGCGGTGGGGCCGACATTCGGTAGTGACCGCAGCAGTGCCGGAACATCGACACGGTGCGCGAGCACCATCAGCGTGGCCAGCGCCGCGACGAGAATCAGAGCCACGTCTGTGGTTGCGGTCGGCATCGTCAGGTACAGCGACACGAGGAGAAGCGAAGTGACGACCATGCTCTGGTATCTCATTCCGCACCTCCCTGGTGTGCCGCTGATCCGAGTCGTTGCTCAGGGTACAGATACGGAGGGGTCCGTGCACAGGTGCCAGGTATCGCCGAGTAACACCGGACCGCGAGCCTGTACACACGGACGCACGTACTCGGGCAGTCGGTCGAGCTCCGCGTCGGCGTCGGCCGACAACCCACCCACGTAGGACGTATCGATGCGTCCGGTCTGCTCGAAGCGATCGACGTTGTGCCGGGCGATGTACGCATCCGGGTTCAGGGCGGCCAGCGCGAGGACGGTCAGAACGGCACCGACGCCCACGGCTCTCGGTAGCCAGCGCCCCGACATCCGCACGCCCGACACCAGAACCAGTACGAACACCGATCCCAGCCACCACTCGACAGCCGTGACGAACAACCTGAGCGTCGTGTAGCCGTACTGCTGCTCGTACAACGACATTCGATGCAGGGCCGACGCAACGATCACCAACGACAGCAGGCACAGCGCTCCGAGCAACGCCCGCAGTGCAATTCGATCTCCCCGGTCTTGTCGACGAGCCTTCGCGACCGTCACAGCGATGACGAGCAGTGTCAGTACCGTGACCGCGAGCAATTGCCAGAAGCCCTGCCGGGCGTATTCGGCGTTGGTCAGCCCCTCGGTGGTGAGGACGTGCCCCTGCCCGCCGAACAGCGTCGGCACCTGGAACCCGACGAACACGACGAACAGGGCCACCACCGCCCCGAGGGGAACCATCCACTCCCACAACTGCACTGTTCGACGCGGCGACGGTGCGAGGCGATCGAACCGAGGCGGATGCAGCGCGACGTAGGCGACGGCGAGCGCACCTGCTGCGGTGAGCACGAAGACGAGAATGCGCCCGACGACGGACGCGGCATCGAACTCGGGTGTCACCGCACTCAGCGCATCCGCAAAACGCTTGTCGGCCGCACCGAACAACGCTGCGAACACGACCAGGAGCGCGATCGTGACAACCGAGACCATGCCGATCCGCACCGGCCGTGGCCCCTCCAGATCGATCGAACCGGCTCCGCGTCGGGTCCACCGAGCCACGCGCAGCGGCAGAAACACCGGCACCAGAGCGCCGAGTGCGATTCCCGTCCACGTCCAGGCACGAGAGAGCACCACCATTGCGACCACGATGGCGAGCGTCGTCGACATCGTCACGATCCACTCGGCCGCTCGCAGCGCAGACACGCTCGCCAATGCCAGCACTCCTGCCACTCCTGCCCATTCCCACGGCGTGAGTCTGCCGCTGCGCGCTGCGAGCACGACGGCCACGAAGGCGAGGGCAGTGATCAGCACACCGAATGTGTTGTCCACCAACGTCACCGAACCGATCAGCGCGGCGACAGCGGATCCGATCAGCGCCGCACGAGGAGCCTGCGCATACCGCAGCACCGGCCAGGTGCGAGGCCCCCAGAAAGAGTGACCGTGCTTCGCTATCGGGTCTACCGGAGTGTCGATCGTGGTCATGGCGCTTCCTTCTTCTGTGTTTCGGGCATGGAAGGTCGGCGGCTGCGGTACGGGGACATGCAGTCGCGTTTCGGGTGGATCGAGAGAGTCAGTGCTCGGGGATGGCCACTCTGATGTGGCAGCCGAATTCGCTGTCGAGGACTTCGATGGTTCCGCCGTGCAGTTCGGTGGCCCAGCGGGCGATGCCGAGGCCCAGACCTGTTCCGCCGTCGGTGGATCCGCCGCGGGTGAATCGGTCGAACACCGCGTGGCGATCGGCGAGCGCGATGCCTGGACCCTGGTCGACGACGTCGAATGCATACGCTCCACCGATCCGATGGGCCCGTACCGTCACGGTGCTCGAATGGGGGGAATGCCGCACGGCGTTGTCGACGAGGTTGGTGATCACCTGTGTCATGCGAGATCGGTCGGCCACCACAGTCGAATCACCGGGCGAGACGACGATCGACACTCGTTCTCGGTGAACGGCTGTCGCATCCTCGAGGAATTGCCGAACCGCGAACTCCTCCGGGGCAATGGTGAGCACACCGCCCTCCACCCGCGACAGGTCGAGCAGTTCGCTGACCAGATCTCCGAGTCTCTCGGTTTGGCGCAACGCCACCGCCAGCGTTGCGGGATCAGCGTCGGTGACCCCGTCGACCACGTTCTCGAGCACTGCACGCAGGGCAGCGATGGGCGTCTTCAACTCGTGCGAGACATTGCCGATGAGTTCGCGGCGGTACTTCTCGGCGGCTTCGAGATCACTTGCCATGGTGTTGAACGCCGTGGCGAGCTCGCCCACCTCGTCCCTGGATGTTGCCCGCACTCGCGTCGAATAATCGCCTCGCGCCATTGCTTTGGCGGCCGATGTCATTTCGCGCAGCGGTGACGTCATCCCGTGGGCGACGAATTGTGTTGCGGCCAAGGACACGACCAGCGCTGCGAGGAGGGTGTAGCGAAACTGCCAACCCGCTCCGATCCAGAAGACGACGCTCGCGAGCACCAGCACGATGCCCACGACGAGTGAGACCTTGAGCTTGAACGACCGCAACGGATCCAACGGGCGCGGCAGCATTCGCGTCATCGCGGCGACTCCACGGCGTAGCCCACGCCGTGCACGGTGCGGATGAGATCGCCACCGAGTTTGCGACGCAACGCTTTCACGTGAGAATCGACCGTCCTGCTGCTGGCCGAATCGTCCCAGCCCCACAGTTCCGACAGCAGCGTTTCGCGCGAGACCGCCGTACGCGGCCGGGCGGCCAAGTAGGCGAGGATATCGAATTCGGTTCTGGTCAAATGGATGTCACCGGAGGGATTGGTCACCCGCCGTTCGCGGTGATCGATCTGCACGTCACCGACTCGAACTGCCTGGGGTTCGGCGGCCACCGTACGCTCGGCACGCCGAACCAGGGCGTGCACGCGAGCGACCAACTCGCGCATACTGAACGGCTTACCCAGGTAGTCGTCGGCGCCGACGCCCAGGCCGACGAGCATGTCCGTCTCGTCGGACTTGGCCGTCAACATCAACACCGGCACCGGGCGGGCCGCCTGGATACGGCGGCACACTTCGAGTCCGTCGAACCCGGGCAGCATCAGATCGAGCACCACTACGTCGGGATCGATCCGGGCGCACGCGTCGACGGCAGACGGGCCGTCGGCGGCCGTGACGACCTCGTACCCTTCGCCGCGCAGCCGAGCAGCAACGGCCTCGGAGATCGTGGGCTCGTCGTCGACGACGAGAACTGTGCGGCTCATGAGAACTGACCCTAGAGGGCGTACATGGAGGAGCCCGTCGGGAAATGTGGAGGTTCGGTGAAGGTTCGAGCAGGGCGTTCGGCGTCGCAGCGGCAACCGAGCGCGGTCACACATCGAAATTAGGGTGGGCTACCCTTCCCGGTGTTAGCCAACCCTCACGAAAGGCGTCTCGATGCACATCCGACCACTTCACCGAACCTTGGCGGTGTGCGCGATCGCGCTGACCACCGCGGGGATGCTGACTGCATGCTCGAACTCCGCCGACGAGGCGTCACCGACGGCCAGTACATCCTCCGATTCGGCGGCCTTCCCGGTCGCCATCGAGCACGCGTTCGGTGAGACCGTCGTCCCGGAAGAGCCCACTCGCATCGTGGTGGCCGGATACACCGAGCAGGACACGGTTCTGGCACTCGGCGTGATACCCGTCGGCGTCACCGAGTGGTACGGCGACCAGCCCTACGCCACCTGGCCCTGGGCCCAGGCCGCGCTGGGCGACGCGCAGCCCGAAGTGCTCTCGAACGACGACGGATTCGAGACGGAGAAGATCGCCGCACTCGAGCCCGATCTGATCATCGCCACCAATGCGGGCCTCACTGCGGAGAGCTACAGCGTGCTCAGCGACATCGCACCGACGCTCGCACAGTCCGACGCATCGACTGCCTACTTCGAGCCCTGGGACGTCCAGGCGGAGAAAATCGGCCGCGCATTGGGCCAGAAGAGCGAGGTCGACGCGTTGATCGACGGCGTGAATCAGAAGTTCGCCGACGCCGCGGCCGCGCACCCCGAATTCGCAGGCAAGAAGGCGATCTTCCTCCAGAACGCGTTCTACGAGGGCAAAGCGATCGCGTACCAGAACGGGTTGAGCACGGACTTCCTGACCAAAATGGGATTTGTCATTCCCGACGACATCGACGCCTACGTTCCGGCGGACGGCGGCGGCCAGGCGAGCATCCCGCTGGAGAATCTGTCGGTTCTCAATGCGGCCGACGTGCTGATCTGGGGAACCGAAGGCCCGGGCGACCGCGCCGAATTGGAGAAGGAAGCGGTGTACGACGCCCTCGAGCCGGTGAAGGACGGCAACCTCGTGTTCACCGACGGCGTGACGGCGGGCGCGATCTACTTCACCAGCGTGCTCAGCCTGCCGTACGTCATCGACAAGCTGACCCCGGCGCTGGACGAAGCCCTCGGTGGATCGGCAGCGACGATCACCGGCTGATCCCGGGCGCTACCGAGCGGCGGAACGCTTGTCCATCCACATGGCGGTGGCCAGTACACCGAGACCGGCCACCGCCAGGCCCGAGCCGACGGCGGCGGGTGCCGTGTAGCCGAATCCTGCGGCGATCACGGCACCACCGACGGCAGCTCCGATGGCGTTGGCCAGGTTGAACGCGGCATGGTTGAGCGATGCGGCGAGCGTCTGGGCGTCCTCGGCCACATCCATCAACCTCGTTTGCAGACCGGGCACCACCGAGGATCCGGACGCGCCGATGAGGAACACCAGCAGTAGGGCGCTGATCGGATTGTGTGCGGCCACGACGAACACCGCAAGGAACACAGCAGTGGCGGCCAGGCCGACGAAGGTGCCCTTGAGCTGGTACCGGTCGGCGAGCCATCCGCCCGCGTAGTTTCCGGCGACCATTCCGAGTCCGTAGATCATCAGGGCCACGGGGACGAGGGCGCGGGCCAGACCGGCCACGTCGGTCAGAGTCGATGCGATGTAGGTGTACACCGCGAACATGCCGCCGAATCCGACGATGCCCACGAACAGGGTCATCCACACCTGGCTGCGACGCAGTGCGCCCAGCTCGGTGATGGGGCTGGTGGTCGGCATCGCGTCGAGTCGTGGCATCCACAGAGCCAGCGCAGCGACGGTGAGCGCACCGATGACCGCCACGAGAGTGAATGCACTGCGCCACCCCAGGGCCTGCCCGATCCACGTCGCCACCGGTACGCCGACGACGTTGGCGACCGAGAGTCCCATCATGACCATCGCCACGGCCTTGGCTCGCTTGCCGGGTTCGGCGAGGTGGGCGGCCACCAGAGCCGCAACACCGAAGTACGCGCCGTGCGGCAGACCGGCAACGAATCGCGAGGCCACCAATTCGTTGAAACTGGGCGCGAAGACCGTACCGAGGTTGCCCAGAGTGAAGGCCACCATCAGCGCCAGCAGCAACATCCGCCGGGGCACACGTGCCGCAAGGGCGGCGATGGTGGGAGCGCCGACGACGACGCCGAGCGCGTACGCGGAGATCATGTGGCCGGCCGAGGGCTCGGAGATCCCCATCGTCGTGGCGATGTCCGGCAACAGACCCATCGATGCGAACTCCGTGGTGCCGATCCCGAAGCCGCCGATGGACAGTGCCAGCATCGCGAGCTTGCGTCGGGTCGAGTGCGGTCGGTGACTGACACTCAGGCCACTCGACACCTTGCCGCGCACAGCGCTGACTCGGGCAAGAGCGGAATCGGTGACAGTCACAGCAGTACAACCTTCGTGTGCGAATCGGGGGCAGAAGAAGCGGCCGGGAGTCGAGCCTGCGATCGGAGGCCGACCGAAGCAGGAACGTCGCTCCGGTCAATTGTCTTCCCGAAGGTGGCTCGTTTTCGCGTCTATGAGCGGTGATAGTCCTCACCCGAGCATCTGCTCGAGTTCCGGCCGAGCCCTTGTTCCGGTTATGTGCCGTCACCCGCTAGGATATTCGCCAGGTCATGAGTGCCAGCATCGAGCCCCGGCTTGCTGGCCGGCAACCCTCCAACCGCGGTGGGGTGCCCCGGGTGAACGACCGGGCCGGTCCGGCATGCGAGTGCCGTATCGACAAGCGCGGGTCCGCAGGAAGCGGACCCACTGAACCTTCGGTCCCCCGGGTCCGAAGCCTGTCAGGAGGTTCTCTCATGTGTTGCTGTACCGATACGCCCCGTAGCGCTCGACTTCTCGAGCTTCATTCGACATTCGATTCGTCTTAGACAGACTCGTCTAAAGAAAACGGAGTATCACCAGCCATGACCGATTCCACCCCCGACGTCGTCGACGCCACCGGAGCGCCCACCGAGGATCCGTTCACCGATCCCGCAGCCGACTGGAGCTTCGAGACCAAGCAGATCCACTCGGGTCAGACCCCGGACGGCACCACCAGGGCTCGCGCTCTGCCCATCTACCAGACCACCTCGTACACGTTCGACAACACCGATCACGCAGCTGCGCTGTTCGGCCTGGCAGAACCCGGCAACATCTACACCCGCATCATCAACCCGACTCAGGATGTCGTCGAGCAGCGCATCGCCGCCCTCGAGGGTGGCGTGGCGGCACTTCTGCTCGCGTCGGGTCAGGCCGCCGAGACGTTCGCGATCCTGAACCTCGCGGAGGCGGGCGACCACATCGTGTCGAGCCCGCGTCTTTACGGCGGCACGTACAACCTGTTCCACTACACGCTCCCCAAGCTGGGCATCACCGTCTCGTTCGTCGACGATCCCGACGATCTCGAGCAGTGGCGTGCGGCGATCACTCCGTCGACCAAGGCGTTCTACGGCGAGTCGATTTCGAACCCGAAGAACGACATCCTCGATATCCCGGGGATCTCGGCAGTGGCCCACGAGAACGGCATCCCGCTGATCGTGGACAACACCGTGGCGACGCCGTACCTGCTGCAGCCGTTGAAGCACGGTGCCGACATCGTGGTGCACTCCGCGACGAAGTACCTCGGCGGACACGGAACGGCCATCGCGGGCGTCATCGTCGACGGCGGGACGTTCGATTGGACGCAGGGCCGGCATCCCAACTTCACCACCGCGGATCCCAGCTACCACGGCGTCGTGTTCGCCGATCTGGGTGCGCCCGCATTCGCACTGAAGGCACGCGTTCAGCTGTTGCGTGACATCGGTGCTGCGGTCTCGCCGTTCAACGCCTTCCTCATCAGCCAGGGTCTGGAAACGTTGAGCCTGCGGATCGAGCGGCACGTGGCGAACGCACAGAAGGTTGCCGCCTTCCTCGCCGGTCGCGACGACGTCGTCTCGATCAACTACGCCGGACTCGAATCGTCGCCGTGGTACCAGCGCGGGCAGGAATTGTTGCCGAAGGGGCAGGGCGCGATCATCGCGTTCGAGCTCAAGGGTGGTGTGGACGCGGGCAAGAAGTTCGTCAACGCACTCACTCTCCACAGCCACGTCGCTAACATCGGAGACGTGCGTTCACTCGTCATCCATCCCGCATCCACCACGCATTCCCAGCTGACTCCGGACGAGCAGCTGGCGTCGGGCGTCACTCCCGGCCTGGTGCGCCTCGCCGTGGGCATCGAGGGAATCGACGACATCATCGCCGATCTCGAGGTCGGATTCAGCGCGGCGGCATCTTGAGTCACAGCTGCGACACAGGCGTTCGTCCGGAGGCGGTTCTTCCGTCTCCGGACGGGCGGTTGGGAACGATCGACATCGGTGGTCTCGATCTCGAGAACGGCTCTCGAATCCCCCAGGTCACCGTCGCGGTGCAGCGGTGGGGCGAACTCGCCACCGACCGCAGCAACGTCGTACTCGTCGAACATGCCCTGACCGGGGACTCACATGTGTCCGGTCCACCGGACGGCGATCACGCTCTGCCCGGTTGGTGGAACGGAATGGTCGGTCCCGGCTGCCCCATCGACACCGACGAGTGGTGCGTGGTGGCGACCAACGTGCTCGGCGGCTGCGGCGGGACCACGGGCCCGAGCAGCGTCTCTCCCGACGGCACGCCGTACGGGTCTCGCTTTCCGGACATCTCCATCCGCGATCAGGTCGCTGCCGAGGCGGCCGTGGCCGACGTGCTCGGAATCGAGCGGTTCGCAGCCGTCGTCGGCGGCTCGATGGGCGGGATGCGCACCCTCGAATGGATCGTGGGCCATCCCGACCGAGTGGCGGCCGCGTTGGTACTCGCGGTGGGTGCCAGGGCAACTGCCGACCAGATCGGTACCCAGACAACGCAGATCGCCGCGATCAAGGCCGATCCGGGGTGGCTCGGCGGCAACTATCACGACACCGGCACCTCGCCGACGGCCGGACTCGGCATCGCGCGGCGCATCGCGCACCTGACGTACCGGACCGAGAGCGAACTCGACATCAGGTTCGGGAACTCACCGCAGAACGACGAAGACCCGTGGGCCGGCGGCAGATACTCCGCACAGAGCTACCTCGAGCATCAGGCTGCCAAGCTCGTCAACCGGTTCGACGCGGCGACGTACGTCCTGCTCAGCGAGGCGATGAACCGTCACGATGTGGGCCGCGGCCGCGGCGGAGTGGCCGAAGCTCTTGCGTCCACACCGGTTCCGACGATCGTCGGCGGAGTCGACTCCGATCGCCTGTACCCGCTTCGACTGCAGAAGGAGATCGCTCGCGAACTCCCCCAGTGCCGCGGACTCGAAGTGATCCAGTCGCGCGACGGACACGACGGCTTCCTCACCGAGGCCGATTCGGTGGCGAAGCTGCTCGCCGAGACGATGGAGCTGGCCCGCCTCGGACGGCGCTGACACCGCCAGGGCCCTGGTCCGGTCGCTCCCGCAGGGTCCGCTCCTGGTGTCAGTCGGTGCCCAGCGGATCGATCGACAAGGACAGAAAGACGATCGCTCCGCCGACGCAGCCCAGCGCCAGCACATCGAACACGCGACTGCGCACTTGCAGTGTGCCGACACGTGTTTCGGGCAGGAACAGCCGCAGGACGGCTGCCAGCAGCGCGGCGCATCCGAAGATGAATGCGCCGCGCCGCCAGCGATCGGCCAGCACCAGAATCAGTGCGGCGAGGACGACGACCGAGACTGCGACGATCGGTAGATTGCGAGCAACTGCCGCGCGAAATCCCGCGTCGGGCTCGCTGCGTGCATCCTCTGCATCGTTCACGTCCGGTTCGCTCAGCTCTCGGCGGCGACGCGTTCGGCGCGCTCGACGACATTGGTGAGCAGGAAGGCCCGCGTCAGCGGTCCGACGCCACCGGGATTGGGCGAGAGGAATCCGGCCACCTCCGCGACACCGTCGGCGACGTCGCCGCGCAGTCCGTCCTCGGTGCGGGTCACCCCGACGTCGAGCACGGCCGCACCGGGCTTGACCATGTCCGCAGTGATCAACCCGGGCACTCCGGCAGCGGCGATGACGATGTCCGCACGTGAGACCTCGGCGGCCAGATCACGAGTTCCGGTGTGGCACAACGTGACTGTCGAGTTCTCCGAACGCCTTGTCAGCAGCAGGCCGATGGGTCGCCCAACAGTCACTCCGCGGCCGATGACCACCGCGTGCGCACCGTCGACAGCAACGTCGTAGCGGCGCAGCAGGTGCACGATCCCGCGAGGTGTACACGGCAGTGCGGCATCCTTGCCCAGCACCAGGCGACCGAGGTTGATCGGGTGCAGACCGTCGGCGTCCTTGTCGGGATCGATCCGCTCGAGCGCAGCGTTCTCGTCGAGATGCTTCGGCAACGGCAGCTGGACGATGTAGCCGGTGCATTCGGGGTTGGCATTGAGTTCGTCGATGACGGCTTCGAGATCTGCCTGGGTGACGTCCGCGGGCAGATCGCGACGAATCGAGGTGATGCCGACCTTGGCACAGTCGTTGTGCTTGCCCCGGACGTACGCGGCCGAACCCGGATCATCGCCCACCAGCACGGTCGCCAGACCTGGGGTGATGCCCTTCTCACGGAGCGTTGCCACGCGGGCGGTGAGATCGACGAATATCTCGTCACGGGTCGCTTTGCCATCGAGAATCGTTGCAGTCACCCGGTCATTGTTCCAGGTTCGGCGTCAGCGGCGGCGCACCGGTCCGATCACCACCGTCAGCCCTCGACGACGAGCCCATGAGCTGCCGCGTAGGCCACCGCCTGCATCAGCTCGATCTTCGCGTTACGCACGCTCGCGCTCACCCACAACGATGCGTCGGCGACGGCTCCTCGCAGATCCGCCTCGTCGAGCTTCGCATCGACGGTGCGGGCACCTGAGAAATCGACCGAGCGCACGGTTGCCTTCCGGAAGTCTGCGGATACGAGGTTCGCTTCCCGCATCCGGCACCCCGTCAGATCGAGGCCGCGAAGGTCCGCGTTGCCCAGCGATGCGAGGGTGAAGTCGACCTCGTCGTAGGTCGCTGGACGCATGCGACTGTCGACGAACATGGAGCCCATCATCGTCGAGTGACGAAAAGTGCTGTGCTGCAAGTTGGTCCGAGTAATGGTGCACGAGCGAAATGCTGAGTTCGTGTGAACCGATTCGGTCAGGTCGGTACCGGTGAAGTCGCATTCGGTGAACACCACCGAGTCGGTTCGAACGCCGCTCATGTCCGCGTCGCGAAAAGTACATCGGACGAACTGCCTGCCGGTCCACTCCTGCCCGTCCAGTCGTGTGTCGGAAAAGTCCTCACCGATTGTCTGTTCGTCGTCCACCTGCCCCATACTTCCCGGGCTCGTGATGGCAGAGTGAACCGGGTGTTTCGACTCATGTTCTTCGAGCCCCGCATCCCACAGAACACCGGCAACGCAATCCGCCTGGTCGCCGGGACAGGCTGCGAGCTGCATCTGGTGGGCCCGCTCGGCTTCGACATGTCCGAGCCGAAGCTCAAGCGGGCAGGCTTGGACTACCACGATCTGGCCTCGGTCACCGTGCACGCGGACCTCCCCTCGGCCTGGTCTGCGCTGGCACCGACTCGTGTGTTCGCCTACACCGCTCACGCTGCCCGGTCCTACGCCGACGTCGCGTACGAACCCGGCGACGTCCTCCTGTTCGGACCGGAACCCACAGGATTGCCCGACGACGTCCTGGACGATCCGCACGTGACCGATCGCCTTCGGATCCCGATGATCCCGGGCCGTCGATCGTTGAACCTGGCGAACGCGGCAGCAGTGACGATGTACGAGGCATGGCGACAACACGGGTACGAAGGCAGCGTCTGACGGGTTTGCGTTCGAGCGCGCTCGAAGTCATAGCGTGCGTTTCATGACTCGAATATCTACTCCACAACGCACTTGGCTCGTCACCGGGGCATCCTCCGGTCTGGGGCGCGCTCTGACCGAGACCGCCTTGGCAGCAGGCGACACCGTGGTCGCGGCGATGCGTCGACCCGAACGCATCGACGACCTGCTCGTCGAACACGCAGGGTCGCTACTGCCGATCGCCTTCGATGTTCGGGACACCCAGTCCGCGCCCGCCGTCGTCGAGGCGGCGATCGACCGGTTCGGACGCGTCGACGTACTCGTCAACAACGGTGGCGTCGGCCAGATCGGTTCCGCCGAGGAGGTCGACGACGCTCGGCTGCGCGACATGCTCGAACAACACGTCGTCGGCCCTGCAGCCCTGACCCGGGCGGTGCTGCCGGGAATGCGAGCGCGGGGCACCGGAACGATAGTGCAGATGAGCAGCCAGGGCGGTCGCATATCGTTCCCCGGAGTCGGCTCCTATTCGGCTGGCAAATTTGCACTCGAAGGTTGGTCGGAAGCGCTGGCCGGCGAGGTCGCACCGTTCGGTATCCGAGTTCTGATCGTCGAGCCCAGCCGATTTCGGACCTGCTTCAACAGCGCCGACGTACTCGAACGCGCCGCACCCGTGGGTGTGTACGCCGACCTCCTCGGCGAGTTCAGGGCCGACATGCTCGCGGCCGACGGTAGACAGGAAGGCGACCCGCACCGAGCGGCTCTCGTCATCCGTCAGTTGGTCGGGGCCGAGTCCGTTCCCCTGCGCCTTCCTCTTGGACGCGAGGCCGTCCGGCGGCTGCGCGAGGCGTACCGCCGCGAACTGGCGTCTCTGGAGACCTATGCCGAATTGTCCTCGAGCGCCGACTTCCCGGGTGTACCCGAATCCGTCCGCCCGGTCTGACGGCTCCACCCGGACTATCTTCTGTACTCATGGCGACGACGGATTTGATGAACAGGGCGCTGGCGGCCGTGGCGGATTCGGACGCACAGTTGACCGTCGAACTGGTGCAAGAGCTGATCGAAACCCGGAGAGCTCGCCGAACCGCTCGGCATCGCCGAGGTTGCCGAACTCCTCGACATCTCTGCGCACACTCTGCGGTACTACGAGCGATGTGGCCTGATCGAGGTTGCGCGTGACCGACTCGACCATCGACGGTACGACGACGCGGCCGTCCGGCGCATCGTGTTCCTTACTCGCATGCGTTTGTCGGGGATGCCCATGCGCGACCTCCAGCATTACGTAGAACTCGTCGACGGCGGAGAACACACCGTTCCGGAACGACTCGACATGCTCGTCCGGCATCGAGACACCGTCCGACGACGCATCCGAGAACTGCAACTCTCGCTCGTGGCAACCGAATACAAGATCGCGACGTATGGCGGTGCCACCGGTCCGTGAAACTCGTGAGGTCAGGTTCCCGGCCGCCGACGGAGGTGGACGGGTTCGTGGGCGGCCGCAGCGATGCCGGCACTTGCGGTAGCGCGGCACCGTAGGCTCGCATTGCGTTCCAGAAGTTGTCCGGGCTAGCCGGTGTGTCGGCGTCGGAGGTGGATCTTGTTGTGAGCGTCGACAAATCGATCGGGCCGGAGAGGTAGTTCTTCTGTGACACCGAACTGTCGAGGTCGCCGTGGCGGCTCGACAGGGCCGATTCCGCTTCGATCCGTCTGCCTGTGGCCGTGACCGTCATCGTCTCCACTGCGCTGCTTCGGCGGCGGTCGAGAGCTGCCCGGTAACGATTTTTCGTCGTTCGCCCCGCACCCAGGATTGCTGCCGTTCGGAGTCCCCGGCCATCTCGAGCAGGAGCACGAGACCTGTTTGATTCACCGAAATATCAAGTGATGGAACAGATTTCGACGTATCGGACACGGAACACGACAGCGACCCGAACGTGCATCGGACGGCCACGACCGCGGCAGCCGGGGTGCGAGAAACCGGACTTCCACGACGATTCATCCCCGGATGCCAGTGGCACCGTTACACAAAGTGCACCGGCCTGCTGCCATGGACTCGCGGGGCGGGGTACCGTGTGCCGCACCGGCCCGTTTCGCTCGTGAAGGAGCTTTCTTTTGTTCTCTGTTTCCCTGCCCCGTCTCTCGTCCCCCAACTCCTCCTCCGCGCGCACGTCCAGTCGGTTCAGTAGTCGAATTGCCCGCACCGCAGCGATATTCGCCATGGGCTCGGGATTGACCGTCGCAGCCCTGTCTGGCACGGCCACTGCGTCGGCAGCCCCCGTCAACTGCGTGTCTCCGCCTTCGGCCAACGACATCCAGGTCGACGACACCGCAAGCTGCGGAGCCACCTCGAACGGCACCGGACGGGCCACCGCAGGTGCTGCCGACAGCGGCACAGCAGTCAGCGTCAACGACGGACCCGGCGCGACGACCACCTACGCCAACGGATACGGCGTCGCCCTCGGAGCGAGCAAGAATGCAGGCACTGCCTACGCACTGGCACTCGGTGGCGGAATCGCTCACTCGTGGGCCGACGCCGGACAGACGACTCTCGCAGTCGCCGGGTGGGGATCCGGCGCTACCTCGGAGGCTCAGGGCGTCGATTGTGTCGGACCCCTGTCACTGGCACTGAACCTCACGAGCGGCCAGTTCTGCGTCCTCGGTAGCTGATTGCCCGGTTCCACAACACGAATTCAGTCGAACGAAGCCGATTACCCCGACACGAACTCGTCGAGGTAATCGGCTCCGCCGACATATACGGTGTGGCCGGACTTCTCGATCGGCGTGACGACTGCCGCTGCCACGGCCGCAGCAAACTCGGCGACGGTCGGGAGCGGACCGTGCGCGGCGCGGGCGGCCACCGCATCGGGATTTCGTCGCTCCAGCAGAGTCACCACGATGGTGCCCTCGATCATGTCGCCGGACACGACGACCAGGTCGATTCCCCGAGAATTCAATTCGGGAATCATTTCGCGCAGCGCATCCTCCCCTGCTCGCTTGCTTGCAGCGATGGGCTCGTACTCGACGGGTACGGGCTTCCTGCCGTAGAAGTGCGCCTGATGACTGGTGAGAAAGACGATTCGTGAGCCTGGTTTCATGCGCTCGGCGACCGCTAGAGCCATCGCCACTTGCGCGTCGCGATTGATGCTCATGGCGTAGCCGGGATCTGCACCGAGTTCGAGCCCACCTGACGCATTGAGAACAAGAACGTCGATTGCGCCGAATTCGGCTCCGACGGCGCTCAGCATCGCGCCGACTGCGTCGGGGTCTATGACGTCGGCACCGACGGCGAGTGCGCGTCCTCCGCCTTCCTCGATCACGCGCACGACAGCATCGGCTCTGCGCTTCTTCTCTCGATAGTTCACGGCAACCATCGCCCCGGCCGCACCCAACTGCACTGCGGTCTCCGCTCCGATGCCACGAGACGCACCGGTGATCAACACCGATTTTCCTACCGCGCGATATTTCACCGACACCCTCCACTTCGATTTTCGAACCACTTCGATTTTCGAACCACTATGATCGAGCGCGATGGAAATGGCAAGCGCACCCCGACAATCGATGATGGCGGTACTCGATCTCCTGGGACAGCGATGGAACATGCGCATCCTCTGGGAGCTGCAGAGCGGGCCGCTCGGCTTCCTCGAACTCAGGCGACGCAGCGACGACATCTCGTCCAGCGTGCTCGCGACGCGACTGCGGACCCTCATCGACGCGCGCGTATTGATCAAGGACTCCGACGGCTCCTATTGCCTCACCGAACTCGGCGATGAGCTGGGGCCTGCACTCGAGCCACTCTGGCAATGGGCACAACGATGGAACGAGGGCACAGGCTCGGCCGACCACCGCCCCTGACCTGACGAGTCGGTCCTCCCGAATCGCCTTTCCATTTCTTGTCGGTGGCCCGGGTTAGTCTTCCTTCAGTTCGAACGCACGTTCTGAATTGTTGCTCACCGGGGGGTGAAAAGATGGGTGCACTGCCAGCTGTGTCACTGGAGGCGTTGACCGCTGCCGCACGTGAGGAGAATCGACAGGCGGCCCGCAAGATCACCGCCTGCTACCGCGTGCACTGCGACTGGATCACCCTCGACACCGAACACAAGCATTACAGCCGCTACGGGCGCACCGAAATGGCGGTCGCGTTGGGCTGTTCGGCGACGGTCGCCGAATCGTGGGTTTCCGTCGGTGTCGCTTTGCACACCCGGCTCCCGCTACTCAAGGTCGCGTTCGAGACCGGTGAAATCGACCTCCCGCGGGTGCGGACGGTGTGCCGGATCCTCGACAACCTGAGCGACGAGATCGTCAAGAAGGTCGAGGACGAGATCGTCGAAGCGGCCCGACGGTCCTCACCGGGTCCGCTCGAGAAGGAGATCTGGGACATCCTGGTGCGCGTCGCACCCGAGGAAGCCGCGGCACTGCGGGAGTTCGCGAAGAAGTTCCGCACCGTCACCTACACCCCGGCCGGGGAACTGGCCCGCATTCGGGCGGAGTTGACCGCACCCGAAGCTGCCGCCGCGTGGCAGCTGCTCGAGGAGATGGCCGACACCCTGTGCCCGAAAGATCCGCGCGGGAAGAAGGGACGCCTGTGCGATGCGTTCATGGCCCGCATGCACGGCGAACCCCGCCTGGAATGCCTGTGCCAACGGGAGAACTGCCCCAAGAAGGATGCGGTGTTGCCGGATCGGCGGGTGCCGTTGACGATGATCACCGTCGACATCGCCACCCTCATCGGACTACTCGCCAACCCTGCGTATCTGGCCGGTCATGGTTCCATCGACCCCGACCTCGCGCAGGAACTTGCACGCAACAGTCAGTGGCAGGTCCTGCTCACCGAAGCGATCACCCTCGCCGAATCCCTCGGACTGGCTGTTCGGAACCCGGAGACCGGGGATTGGGAACGAACACCGAAAGAGCGGAAGCAGGAGTCGGACTCGGGGTCGGATCCGGACGAAGATGCTGATGCGGCGACAACGAACACGAACACGGACACGGACACGGACACGGACGCCGACTCGGCAACGGCAAGGTCATCAACGACGAACATCGACTCGACAACACACGAGGCAACGGACCGCACGATCACCGACACCGGTTCGCCCGAGACGCCGGCCACGGACACCGAGACCGAGACCGAGACCGAGACCGAATTCGGCACGCACACCGACACGTTGACCGACACCGAGTCGACGACCACACCATCGCCGACCACCGTGGCCCCGTCGCCGGCATCAGCCCCGTCGCCGGCGACGGCAGCGGACTCTGCTTCCGGCCCGGACGCCGAAGCCGGCCGTGGCTCCGATTCAGCACCAGAGCGTGCAGCATCGGCCCGAGGTGCAGCGAGAGCTTCTGGTTCGACACCCGATCCGACCGGCGAATCACCTCGAACACCGGATCCAGCACAAGCACCTGCGCCTACGCCTACGCCGACAACTGGACCACCGCCGACAACAATCCCCACTCAGGGAACAGTTCCCGCGCCGGAACCGGGGACAACGCCAGCACCGGATCCGATGGAGGGCCAGACGGACGACGCCCCTGCCCATTCAGCGTCCGATCCAGCTCCACCCGAGACCGCAGGATGCGCAGACAGACCACGACGGACACAGTCACTGACCTCCGCCGCAGCGATGTTCTGCACCCATACCCCCGTCGGCAGGGGCACACGGCACAGCTCTGCCCTCGACCTGGACGCCATCACACATCCCGCCCACAACATGAGGGCACCCGACCTACCCTCGACGATCCGGTCAGGCAACCGGACCCTCCACACACCCTCCGGCATCTACCTCGGCTCGGCGACCCTTGCCGCTGCACTCGAAGCCGCCATCGCCGCCGACCCCACCCTCGGAAAATCCGTCCCCCGCGACCCCCTCACCGACCGCGCCCTGATCTACCGCCCCGACACTCTCACCACCGCAGCGGTCCGACTCCGCGACAAACACTGCCGCTTTCCCGGCTGCCACCGACCCGCCGCCCGCTGCCAACTCGACCACATCAACCCTTTCGACCACACCAACCCCCTCGGCGGCGGCTGGAGCACCGTCAACAATCTGCAGTGCCTCTGCGAATACCACCACACCGTCAAAACCGCCGGCTACTGGAAAGCCGTCATGCTCCCCGGCGGAGCGATCCTGTGGACCTCGACCTCGAAGACCACCCGAATCACCCTGCCCGCCAACGGCACAGCCGTCCCCATCATCGGCAACGACCTCAGACCACACATCCCCACCACACCCCGAAACTCCGGAATCATCGCCTACCCCAACCCACCCGACAACCACGAGCCGGTAATAGAACCAACCGCCGAAGACACCGACGCCCCGCCTTTCTGAAGACCGGACTCTCCGGGGAGGCCAGTTGACCGCGTCGACGTCGGTCCATGCGGCCTGCAGAACGGTCGTCGCTCGTCGACCGGCATACTCGAGAAATGAGCAATCAACGTGCAGCCGCTCGCCCCCGAGCACTGTCGTTGCACGGCCGCATCCGAGTGTTGACGATGAGCGTGGCAGCCCTGGCGGTCGCAGTGAGTGCTCTCGCGATATACCTCGTCGCGGAGCAGGCCCTCCGCTCACAGATCGTGGACCGCGTGCAACGCAACAGCGACGCTCTCATTGCCAGCGCTGCATCCGGCGTTCCGGCAGGTCTCTTCGGGTTCGGTATAGAAGACACCGAGGGCACCGCCGTGAAGGCCGCTCTGGTGACGCCCGACGGCACGTTGGTGACGTCCACGACTGGCACCGAACCGTTCACCAATTCCAACGGGATTCTGGACGACGCAGAGAAATCTGTCGTCGACGGCACCGTCGAGCAGTCGCTGCGCGAGGTACGAGGCTATTACCTGTCGGCAGCACGCACCGGCTCCGGCGGAACGATCATGGTGGCCGAGTCGCTCAGTGAAGCGTCACCGCTACTCGGCAAGCTCACACTCGCCCTCGTCATCGTCGGAGCATTTCTGGTCGCGCTTGCCGGCGTCGCCGGTGCAGCCGTGGCCCGTACCGGACTCAGGCCGGTGCGCCGACTCCGCGCGGGCACCGAACGAGTTGCCAGGACCGGGGATTTCGAGCCCATCGACGTCAACGGAGACGACGAGCTGGCGTCGCTCGCCAACAGCTTCAACGAGATGTTGGCGTCCCTGTCTCGATCGCGCGCACGGCAGGGGCAACTGATCGTCGACGCAGGAGCGGAACTGATGGAGCCGCTGACAGCGTTACGCACCAACATCGACCTGTTGATGTCCCTGGACCGACCGGACACTCCTCATATGCCGGAGGAGCAGCAGGACCGATTACGCGTCGAAGTCATCGCTCAAATGGACGTCATCATCGGGTTGGTTCACGACCTTGTCGACCATGCCCGGGAGCCAGCACCCAACCCGCAGTGACGGCCGAGCACCGTCGAGAACCATTGTCGTTCAGGACGAGAGCCGCACACCGGTCAGCTGTTCCGAGGCCTCCCACAAGCGACGCGCATCGTCCATGCTGGACATCGGCTTCCACATGTCGACCTCGGTCGGTGGCCCGCCGATGAGTCGCTTCGGGCCGAAGAACTGATCCCCACCCGCGTCACTACACGCGGCTGCAATCAATCCCGGCTGCGCTGCGCTGTCCACAGTGCCCGCAATGCCGACACGGGCAAGAACGCCGATCAATCGTCTGCTGCCCGAATCCTTCGGCCGCCCCAATCCCGGTTGTGCTGCAAGCAGATTGGTCGGCGACACTCCCGGGTGGGCGATGTTGCTGGTGATCCCCCAGCCGCCTGCCCTGCTGCGTGCCTCGAGTTCGCGTGCGAACAGAGCCACCGCGAGCTTCGATTGGCTGTAGGCCTTCATGACGTCGTAGGAACGCTCCCAGTTGAGGTCGTCCCAGTTGATGGTCCCCGACCGTGCCGCGATGCTCGTCTGATGCGTGACCCGCGCATGACCTTTCCGCAGCAGCGGCAGCAGACCGAGCGTGAGCGCGAAGTGGCCGAGGTGATTGGTGCCGAACTGCAGCTCGAATCCATCCTGGGTGACCTGACGCGCAGGTGGCTGCATGACACCGGCATTGTTGACGAGTATGTCGATCGCCCGGCCATCGGATGAGAAATCGTTCACCAGAGCGGAAACGGATTGCAAGGACGACAGATCCAGCGCCCGGGTGGTGACCTTCGCTCCCGGTACCGCGACTCGGATCGATTCGGCTGCCCGCTCCCCCTTGGTAGCCGAGCGCACCGGCATGACGACCTCGGCACCGGAGCGGGCGAGCTGCGTGGCGATGACCGTTCCGATCCCGTCGCTCGCTCCCGTGACGACGGCGATCTTTCCCGTCAGATCGGGAATGGATGTGTGTGCTGTACGGCCCATGACAAGCTCCTGTGCTGGTGTTGATCGTGCGGTTTCGACCTGCAGAACCCATGTTGGACGATTGCCACAGGCTCATCCAGGACTTCCCGATCCACTGATACGACCGCCACCGTTGAATCGTGTCAGGACAGAACCTGAGTTCCCACCACCGCGAGCAGTTCCAATTTGGCGTAGCTCTCGCTGCCGGGCACTGCCGTGTACACCAGCAGTCGATGCGCTTGCTCGGAGTCCAGCAGGGTCTGGCAGTTCAGTTGCAGCAGGCCGACCGTCGGGTGCAGAAACCGCTTGGACTCGGGTGGGTGAACTCCCACTTCACGCTTCCCCCACAGGGTTCGGAATTCCTCGCTGACTTCGAGCAGCTCTGTGGACAGGTGCGCCGCTCTCGAGTCGGGTCCGCGAAGAGTGACGATTTCACGCAGCCCCGACGCATACACCCGAGACAGAACAGCGCGCTCTTCGGGCGGATACGACAGCCGGGCCTCGGGGTCGGTGAACCATCGGTATCCCAGACTCCGGTTCGGCCCAGTGCGTAACGACGCATCACCGGTCAGTGCTGCACCCAGCGGCGTCTGGCGGAGCGTCTCTCCGATTTCGGACACGATCTCGGCTGGTGTGTCGTTCAGGCGGTCCAGAATGCGTAGCATTCCTGGGCTGACGTGCTCGCTCGACGTACCGCGGGCAGGAGGATTGTGCCCGGCGAGTCGAAACACGTGGTCACGCTCACCGAGCGACAGATGCAGTCCCTGTGCGATGGAGGCGATCATCTGCGCCGACGGAGCGGGTCCTGTAGCCCGTTCGAGTCGCGCGTAGTAGTCGGTCGACATGTGGCACAACTCAGCGACCTCCTCACGGCGGAGACCCTGTGTGCGTCTGCGCTGCCCACGTGGCAACCCCACGTCCTCCGGTTGGAGCGACTGCCGTCGCTGCCGGAGAAACGCTGCCAATTCCGATCGATCGATCACGTCGGCTCCTTCTTTCCCGTGCGTGCGGATCGCGCCTGCAGTGAATTGTGCCTGCTGCGCGGTGGCTATTGTCGAGAGATGAGCGCTCCCTTGACCGTCGTCACCGGCGGAAGTCGCGGAATCGGCGGTGCGGTGTCCAGGCGGCTGGTGTCCGACGGGCACGATGTGGTGATCGGCTACCGGACCGATTCTGCTACCGCTCGAGCAGTGGCGAGCGAGTTGTCGACCGACGGCCGAACGGTGATCGCCGTACGAGCCGACACCACCGACGAGCAGTCGGTGGTCGATCTCTTCACCGCAGCCGCCCGTGTCGGCACCGTCACCGGTCTGGTGAACAACGCCGGCTCGGCGCGCGCCGTCGGGGCGCTGGTGGACAACGACATCGAGACCATCAGAGCGGACCTCGACGTCAACCTCGTCGGGGTACTCACCTGCTGCAAATACGCGATCTCGGCGATGGCCGAATCGGGTGGCTCTATCGTCAACATCTCCTCCGCTGCCGCCACCCTGGGCAGTCCGGGAATGTACGTCCACTACGCGGCAGCGAAGGCCGCCGTCGATACGCTGACGGTCGGACTGTCGAAAGAAGTTGCTGCGCAGAACATCCGCGTCAACGCAGTGGCGCCCGGGATCATCGAGACCGACTTTCACCGAGATCGGGACCGGCCACGGAAGATGGCGTCGAGCATCCCACTCGGCCGCCCCGGTGTGCCGGACGAGATCGCCGGGGCGGTGTCGTGGTTGTTGTCCGAGGATGCGCGATACGCGACCGGAACCGTCGTCAGAGTGGCCGGCGGAATGTGAGTACCTCGCATCGCCGCTATCGAGGGGCGATGCGATGCAGCTCCACGTTCGTCAGCGCACCGCCTTCGGCTGTGGCCGTCATGTACGTACAGAACGGCTGCCGACGCCGATCCGTCGGCGATCCCGGGTTGAGAAGCCGAAGACCGTTGTCTGCGACCGTGTCCCACGGTATGTGACTGTGACCGAACACGAGCACGTCCGTCTCCGGGTACGCCGCCGCCATACGTCGTTCCCGTCCCGTCGCGGCACCGGTCTCGTGGGTCACGGTGAACCGCACCCCGCCGAGTACGACGTCGGCGCGTTCGGGCATCACAGCTCGCAGTTCCTCGCCGTCGTTGTTGCCCCAGCACGCGACCAGTCGACGCGACCGCTGCGAAAGTTGCTCGAACGCAGCCAGGTTCACCCAGTCGCCGGCATGGATCACCACATCCGCGTCGTCCACGGCCGCCCACACCTCGTCGGGCGGGTCGCGAGCACGCTTCGGGAGATGAGTGTCGGCGATCAGCAGCAACTTCACCCCTCGATTGTGCACGTCGCCGATCGACTACCGCACATAGACGGCAGTGCGGTGTCCCTCGACGACGTGGACGCGAACCGGGGTGTCGAACACCTCGCTCAGCACGTCGTCCTGCATCATCTCCTCAGCAGTGCCCGTGTTGACGATGATGCCGTCGCGCATGGCGACGATACTGTCGGAGTAGGCGGCGGCGAAGTTGATGTCGTGCACGATGAGCACGATGGTCTTGCCCAGTTCGTCTGCAGCACGGCGCAATTGCTTCATCATCAGCACCGAATGCTTGAGATCGAGATTGTTCAAGGGCTCGTCGAGCAGAAGATACTCGGTGTCCTGGGCCAGCACCATCGCCACGAACGCTCGCTGCCGTTGCCCGCCGGAGAGTTGATCCAGAAATCGCCCTTCGAGGGCAGCCAGATTCAAGAATTCGAGGGCCTCGTCGACGTGCGCTTCGTCCTCGGGACCGAGCCTTCCCTTCGAGTGCGGGAACCGGCCGAACCCGACCAGCTCACGGACCGTCAACCGCGCGGTGATGTGGTTTTCCTGACGCAGGATCGACAGGTGCTTGGCAAGTTCCCGAGACTTCGCGACGCGAACGTCCATCCCGCCCACGGTGATCGTGCCCGTGGTCGGGTCGAGTAATCGCCCGATGACCGTCAGCAAGGTGGATTTCCCTGCTCCGTTCGGCCCGACGAGAGAGGTGATCCCTCCCTTTGCAATAGCACCGGTGACGGGACCGAGAACGGTGGTGTCCTGATAGGACTTGGTCACATCACGAAAGTCGATCACAGCGTCCCCTTACGAAGAATCATGATGAGGAACAAGATGCCACCGGCGAATTCGATGATGACGGTGAGGAACCCGCCGGCATAGAAGATGTGCTGCATGACGAACTGCCCCAGTAGCAATGTCAGGAAGCCCAGCAGGAACGCCATCGGGAGGACGTAGATGTGCTTGTAACTGCCGGTAACCTGGTAGGCCAGCGTCGCGACGATGAAACCGAAGAATGTCATCGGTCCCACGAGAGCCGTCGAGAACGCCACCAGCAGCGCAATGAGCATCAGCATCGACATCAGTTCGCGCTTGTAGGACACCCCGATCCCCATGGCTGCCTCCCGTCCGAGCAGCAGAGCGTCCAGGTGGCGTCGGCGCTTCCACAGCACTACCGCGGCGAACAGGCACACCCCGAACGCCAACGGCAGGTAATCGCCCTTCACAGCGCTGAGTCGGCCGAACAGTTCGACCGACAGCATGTCGTATTCGGTGGGTGAGAGGAGGCGTTGCAGAAACGTCGAGATGCTGTCGAATGCCAGCCCGAGCACAACTCCGACGAGCAGCATCAGGAACAGGCTGCCGAGCTTGCCGGAGAACAACCAGCCGTACAGAACGGTCGCGAGCGCGACCATCAATGCCGTCTGGGCCAACAGCTTCGGGATGCCTTCGGTGTTGGCGATGACGGTGCCACCGAAGACGAACACCATGATCGTCTGCATCAGCGTGTAGAGCGAATCGAACCCGATGATCGACGGCGTCAGAATGCGGTTGTTGGTGACGGTGTGAAAGACCACCGTGCCGAGGCCGTGCGTGAACGCCGCAACGGCCATGGCTCCCACCATGTTCAGCCGCCGGGGAAACGCGAAGGCGAACGATCCGCGCACGAACAGGAACAGGAAACACACGACGGCGATAGCCACGATCACCGACAGCACCGCCAACCGCATCCTCGGCGTGAAGCGCGACGCCTTCGGTCCGCGCGGCATCGGTCCGGTGATGCGCGGGCCCACACGAGAACTAAGCACTGACATACCGACGCTGCCTCACGATCAGAACGACGAACATGATTGCCCCCAGAACTCCGAGTACAACCGAAGCGGGAATTTCCATGGGTGCCACGACCGTTCGCCCGACGAGATCACATGCCAACAGGAGACCTGCACCGACGAGCGCCACCCAGGGAAGGTTCTTGCGAACGTCGTCGCCGAGCATCATCGACACCAGGTTGGGCACGATGAGTCCGAGAAACGGAATGAACCCGACGACCACCGTGGTGACGCCGGTGGCCACGGCGACCATCGCGACGCCGACCAGAACGATCTGCTCATACCTCATCCCGACGTTCGTGGCGAGCTCCTTACCGAGTCCGGCAACGGTAAAGCGATGCGCCAGCAGGTATGCCAGCACCGCGATGACGATCACTGCCCACATCGGTTCGTAGAACCCTCGCACGATGCCGCTGAATCCGCCGGACCGCCAGGCCGACATCGCCTGCAGGAGATCGAAAGTCCCGGCGAGGAACGTGGTGACGGCCCCGACGACGGCACCCAGCATGATGCCGACGAGCGGGACCACCAATGTGGTCCGGACCGACAGCCGCCGGAGCACGCCGACGAACAGCAGCGTGCCGACCAGAGCGAACACCGTGGCGACGAGCATCTTGGTCATCGGCGGTGCGTCGGGCAGCACAATCAATGTGGCCAGGACGCCGAGTCCGGCCCACTGCGCCGTGCCGGCGGTGGTGGGTTCGACGAACTTGTTCTGGGTGATCATCTGCATGATCACCCCGGAGATGCTCATGGCCATGGCTGCGAAGATCAAAGCCAGAGTGCGCGGAACCCGCGAGATCAAGAACATGTTTCTGGCCGCGGGATCGTCGATCATCGTGGCGACGGTGATGTCGTATCCACCGACGAGTAGTGACGCGGCGGTCAGCAGGGTCACTACCCCCATGATCGCGGCAAGCAACAGTCTCTTGTTCGTCATGTCGGTGATCCGACCTACGGTGTTCGTCCGGCCTACGCGGCGTTCTCGAACGCATCCGAGATCGACTGGAACGCTTCGGTGTACGCCTGGATTCCCTCGCGGGTGTAGAAGAACGGATCGAGGTAGATGATCTGGTCCTCGGTGGTGAAGGTGGTCCCGGCGAACGCTTCCTGTGCGTCGAACACGGCCTTGGCCGGGGACGAACCGGGCTCACCGGCTGCGGCGTCGCGGTCCAGAACGATGACCCAATCGGGGTTGGCCTGAGCGATGGTTTCCGGTGCCAGACCCGAGTCACCGTGGACATCGCCTGCCTCACCTGCGAAGACGTCGGTCAGGGTCAGGGGTTCGAGCAGACGACCGATGCGCGCAGCACCATTGTCGATCTTGCCGCCGTTGACGTTGGCGAGAAATACTGTCTGTCCGGTGGTCTGCGCCGCAGCAGAAGCCTCTGCAGCGTCGAGCGCCGCGATGATCTCGGCCGCTCTGTCCTGCAGGCCGAAGATGACGCCGAGAGTTTCGGTCTGAGTCTTCAGCGTCTCGACGAAGTTCTCGTCGTCGGGCGAGATGTCGATGGTCGGCGCGATCTGGCCGAGCTCCTCGGTGTATTCCTGGAATCGATAGCCGCCGATGATGAGATCCGGTTCTGCTTCGCTGATCACTTCGAGGTTCGGTTCACGATGGGTGCCGACGTCCAGGATGGCGTCGTTGTCGATCCACTCCTCGAAGCCCGTCGACGGCATGATGGGTTTGGGCAGAGCAACCGGCTCGACACCGAACGCCCGAAGCGTCTCGAACGAGGTGTTGTCCAGTGCTGCCACGCGCACCGGATTTGCCGGAACCTCCATGCTGCCGTTGTTGGTCTCGATGGTGACGGTTGCGGCGTCGGCAGATTCGCCCGTGGTCGAATCGGTGCTGCACGCACCGAGTACGAGCATCGAGGTCGCGGCGGCTGCGATGAGTAGACGGGGGGCGCGGAACGTTCTCACTTCGGTGTACTCCATTGCTCGATGTTTACCGGGGCTTTGGTTGAGCAGTAAAGTATCACTTAGGCAAGGCTATGCAAATTCAGGCTGCTTGGTCAGCGAAAATCCCTCGATCTGGACCCGACTCGTAGATCCATCAGTTGCAGATGATCGGCCACCACGGTCACCGCACCCTCGGCATTCTGCACTTTGCCTCGAATCAGCAACGCTGGAGCCGTGATCGCCAGCTTGCGATACTTTGCCCACAACCCGACCGAGCACACCACGTTGACCATGCCGGTCTCGTCCTCGAGGTTGATGAACGTGACGCCTCCGGCAGTTGCCGGCCGCTGACGATGCGTCACCGCTCCGCCGACGAGCACTCGGTCGCCGTCCGGAATCTGCAGCAGCCGGTTCGCGGGAATCACGCCGAGCGAATCGAGCCGATCCCGAAAGAACTGGGTGGGATAGGAATCCGGCGACACTCCGGTTGCCCAGACGTCGGCCGAGGCCAGATCGAGATCCGACATTCCAGGTAGTGCAGGCGCTTTCGTCGACGCTCCGATGCCGGGGAGCAGACCCGGCCGCTCCCCCGCCGCAGCACCCGCAGCCCACAGCGCCTCTCGACGGGTGATGCCGAAACACCCGAGTGCGCCTGCCGTTGCCAGCGCTTCCGCCTGCGCCACCGACAGTTCGACGCGTCCCGTCAGGTCCAGGAACGAGGTGTACGGCCCGTGCGCGTCTCGCGCGTCGACGATCTTCTGGGCCACTGCGGTACCGATGAATTTCACATCCGCCAAACCCATGCGGATCTCGAGGCCGTTTCCCTCCAGGTTCGCGTGGCCGAGACTGGCATTGACGTCGGCACCGTGGACGAGCACCCCGTGCCGCCTGGCGTCGGCGACCAGGGATTGCGGTGAGTAGAAACCCATCGGTTGGGCGCGCAGCAGTCCGGCACAGAATGCCGCCGGGTGATGCAACTTGAACCAGGAGGAGTAGAACACCAGTGAGGCGAAGCTCTGCGAATGGCTCTCGGGGAAGCCGAAATTGGCGAAGGCCGACAGCTTTTCGTAGATTCGGTCCGCTGCCGCGCCGGTGATGCCGTGCAGATCGCGCATCCCGTCGTAGAACCGACCACGCAGCAGTTCCATCTTCTCCGGTGATCGCTTCGACCCCATGGCACGGCGCAGTTGATCGGCGTCGGCAGCACTGAAACCCGCGACATCGATGGCCATCTGCATCAGCTGTTCCTGGAACAGCGGCACCCCGAGAGTTCGATCGAGCGCCTTCTTGAGTGACGGGTGCTCGAAGATCACCGGCTCTAGTCCGTTGCGGCGCTTGATGTACGGGTGCACCGAACCACCCTGGATCGGACCGGGACGGATCAGCGCGACCTCGACCACCAGATCGTAGAAGTTCCGCGGCTTGAGCCGCGGCAGAGTGGCCATCTGCGCGCGGGACTCGACCTGGAACACTCCCACCGAGTCGGCTCGCTGCAGCATCTCGTACACCTCGGGCTCGGACAGGTCGATCGAGGCGAGGTCGATGTCGATGCCCTTGTGCTCGGCGATCAGGTCCATCATGTAGTGCAATGCCGAGAGCATGCCGAGCCCGAGCATGTCGAACTTCACCAAACCCACTGCGGCACAGTCGTCCTTGTCCCACTGGAGCACACTGCGGTTCTCCATCGTCGCCCATTCCACCGGGCAGACGTCGGCGATCGGCCGATCGCAGATCACCATGCCCCCGGAGTGAATGCCGAGGTGCCGAGGGAAGCCCTCGATCTGCCGCGCGAGTTCGAGAACGGACTCGGGAATACCGTCGCCCTCCTGATCACCGATTCCGGACCAGCGGGTGATCTGCTTGCTCCATGCGTCCTGCTGCCCCTGCGAAAAGCCGAGCGCGCGGGCCATGTCTCGCACCGAGGACTTGCCGCGATAGGTGATGACGTTGGCCACCTGAGCGGCATGGGTGCGGCCGTACTTGGCGTAGACGTGCTGGATCGCCTCTTCTCGACGATCGGATTCGATGTCGATGTCGATGTCGGGCGGCCCATCGCGTTCGGGTGCGAGGAACCGCTCGAACAGCAGCTTGTTCGCCACCGGATCGACGTTGGTGATGCCGATCGCGAAGCAGACAGCCGAGTTTGCCGCCGAACCTCTTCCCTGACAGAGGATGTCGTGTGTCTTGCAGAAGTGGACGATGTCGTGGACCACCAGGAAGTAGCCGGGGAATTCGAGCCTCTCGATGATGTCGAGCTCGTACTCGAGCTGCGAATAGGCGGCCGGGTTCGCCGACTGCGAGCCGTACCGGCGGGCGGCTCCCTCGAACGTGAGTCGACGCAAATAGCTGATCTCGGTGTATCCGTCGGGCACATCGAAGGGTGGCAGACGCGGCGCGATCAGGTTCAGATCGAACGAACACTCACGACCGAGCTCGACGGCACCGCGCACCGCGCCCGGATAGTGCTGGAACAGTTCGGCCATTTCCGCCCCGGACCGTAGATGTCCACCGCCGGTCGGTGCCAACCACCCGGCAGCCTCGTCCAAGCTGCTCCGTGCGCGCACAGCCGCCATCGCCATGGCCAATCTCCTGCTACGCGGCCCGGCGTAGTGCGCGGCCGTGGTGGCGATCGTCGGAAGTCCGTACCGCCGAGCCAGCGTCGCGAGAGCGTCGTTGCGCTCGTCATCGTCTGCGACGCCGTGCCGGGTGAGTTCGACGGTGACACGATCGGATCCGAACCGATCGACGAGAGTGCGCAGCGCGGCCTCTGCTGCCTCCGGACCACCACGCGAGAGCGCCTGGCGAACATGCCCCTTCCGGCAACCGGTGAGAATCTGCCAGTGACCGCCCGCCGATTCGGTGAGTTCGTCGATGTCGTACTGCGGCTTACCTTTGACCCCGCCCGCCAGGTGTGCAGCGGCGATCCGACGCGAGAGCCGGCGATACCCCTCCTGTCCGCGAGCGAGCACCAGTAGGTGGGTGCCGTCGGGATCGGTCTCTCCGGCTCGGGATCGATGGGTGTCCAACGAGAGTTCGGCACCGAACACGGTTCCGATACCGAGAGCTCTGGCTGCCTCGGCGAACCGCACGACCCCGTAGAAACCGTCGTGGTCGGTGATGGCGATGGACTCGAGGCCGAGGCGTACCGCTTCCTCGACCATTTCCTCGGGCTGCGAGGCACCGTCGAGAAAACTGAACGCCGAGTGCGCGTGCAATTCCGCGTAGGGAGTCACCGACAGAGTGGGCTTGTCGATGGTGCGGTCGTAGACGTCCCTCTTTCGTGACCAGGCCGGGCTGTCGCCGCCGTCGCCCTCGGCCACCGGCTTGGGGCGCCCGGACAGAACTCGTTCCATCTCCGACCACGTGGGTGGTCCGTCGTTCCATCCCATCGAGCCCACCCACCTTCACACTGCCGTCTCATCGAACACTTGTTCTAATCAGAACACGAGGGTCCGACACGGATCAACTAGAGTCGAATCGCCATCGATCCCTTTCACCGAATCCCCTTCACAGAGCCGGAGCACAGACGTGACGCGTTGGGCATCGTTCGTCGTATCGCACAAACGATGGGCACTCGCTGTTGTCGTCGCCGTCGTAGCCGTCGGCGGGATCTTCGGACTCGGCGTCTTCTCGAAACTGAGCGAGGGCGGTTACGCCGACGCAGGCAGCGAATCGTCCGAAGTCGCGCGACTGGTGCAGGGCATCGGCCAACCGACCCCCGACATCGTCGCGATCTACACCGCCCCCGAGGGCGAGTCGATCGACGACATCGGACCACAGGTGCAGGCGACGCTCGACGAGTTCAGCAGTCGATACACCCTCGGCAACGTCAGCTCGTACTGGAGCGCAGACCCGATCAGCAAGGAATTCCTGGTCTCCAAGGACCGAACCAAGGCGTTGGCCACGGTGTACCTCGGTGCGAACTCGGGCGTCACGTTCAACACCTTCGGCGAGCTTCCACCACAGCTCGAAGTGCCCGGCATCGAATCGCAGTTCGCCGGCGCTACGGTGGTGGGAGTCTCGCTCAGCGAAACCCTCGAACGCGACCTGATCCGCTCCGAGATCATCGCTGTTCCCATCACCCTGCTGCTGCTGATCTTCATCTTCGGCGGCGTGATCGCAGCAGCGGTTCCGGTGTTCGTCGGCATTCTGAGCGTGCTCAGCTCCCTGGCAATCCTGCGAGTGCTCACCGAATTCACCGAAGTCAGCTCGTTCTCCATCAACGTCGCGTCGTTGCTGGGACTGGGCCTGGCCATCGACTACGGACTGTTCATCGTCAGCAGGTTCCGCGAGGAACTACGCGGTGGACTGACGCCGATCGACGCGACCATCCGTACCGTCGCCACCGCAGGCAAGACCGTCGTCTTCTCCGGACTGCTGCTGATCTGTGCATTCGCCGGGATGCTCGTCTTCCCGCAGGCAGTGATCCGATCTCTCGGGTTCGGGGCCATGGCCGCAGTGGCGAGTGCAGCCGTCCTGTCCCTGACCGCCGTTCCCGCCCTGCTCGCCATTCTCGGTACCCGCATCAACTCCTGGACGTGGTCGCGCACCGCGTCCGATCGAAGTGACGCACGCGCACACAGGTTCTGGGGCGGCATCGTCACCCGCGTCATGAAGCATCCCGGCATCGTCGCTGCCGTCATCGTCGCCGGGTTGCTGATCATCGCCACCCCGATCCTGAAGGTATCGCTCGGAGAGGTCGACTACACGGCGCTGCCGAAGGACAACCCTGCGCGCATGGCATTCGAGACACTCGGCTCCGACTTCGAGTCCACCGGCGAGGGCGCAACGGTGGTTCTGCGCGGCCTGGACGGCGTCAAGCCCCAGGGCGCACCGATTGCAGCGCTCACCTCCGCCGTGGAATCCACGCCCGGTATCGCCCGAGCCGAATTCCTGGGCTCGAAGGACGATTTCGTGACGCTGCAGGCGTCCTACAGCGAACCGGCCGACGGACTCAGCGAGGCCGAATCCCAATCCGAGGCAGTGGCGGCGCTGCGCTCGATCACTCCCCCGGACGGCACCGAGATCCTCGTCGGCGGCGGACGAGCCAATGTCGACGACGGCAATGCGGCGATCGCGAAATGGCTACCGGTGATGATCGCGATCATGGTCGTCTCGACGCTGGTGTTGCTCTTCCTCGCGTTCGGATCGATCGTGCTGCCGATCAAGGCGGTCCTGATGGCCGGACTGAGCCTGGCTGCCACCTTCGGCGCACTCACGTGGGTGTTTCAGGAAGGCCACGGAGCCGACCTGCTCGGCGTCACCCCCGGACCACTCGAGTCGACGTTCGTGGTCCTCATTCTCGCGGTCATCTTCGGCTTGTCGACCGACTACGAGGTGTTCCTGATGTCGCGCATGGTCGAGGCTCGCGCGGCTGGAGCGAGCACCGAGGAAGCGGTGATCTTCGGCGCTCAACGCACCGGACGCATCGTCACTGCCGCAGCGCTGATTCTGATCGTCGTCACCGGGGCCTTCACCATCTCGGGTCTGTCGATCATGAGATTCCTCGGCGTCGGAGTGATTCTGGCGCTGATCATCGACGCCACCATCATCCGCATGCTGTTGGTTCCGTCCTTGGTCAAACTCATGGGCGAGGCCAACTGGTGGGCACCGGCCTGGATGAAGAAAGTGCACGAAAAGGCCGGTATGGGGCACTAGCACCGGAACTTACTTAAGAGTAAGGTCGGCTCGCATGGCGAACTACATCGTAACCGGCGGTACCGGGTTTCTCGGGAAGAACGTTGTGCCCCGATTGCTCGAACGTGATGCGCTCGCTGCGATCCACGTGCTGGTGCGTCCGAACTCGGTGGCTCGTCTCGAGCGACTCGCACAGCACCTCGACGGCGGCGACCGAATTCACCCGCTGGTCGGCGATCTCACCGAGCCGGAGCTCGGACTCCGAGACGTGCCTGCCGACATCGACCACATCCTCCATCTCGGAGCCGTCTACGACCTGACCGCAGGCGACGAGCAGACCCCGACCAACGTCGCCGGAACTGCCTCGGTGATCGGCCTCGCCGAGAAGACCGGGGCCCGCCTGCACCACATCTCGTCGATCGCCGTTGCGGGCGACTATCGAGGAACGTTCTCCGAGAACGACTTCGACCTCGGCCAGAAATTTCCGACTGCCTATCACCGCACCAAGTTCGAGTCCGAGAAGTTGGTGCGCGACAGTGCTGCGGACTGGCGGGTGTATCGGCCGGCCGCGATCATCGGACACTCGGAGACCGGTGCGATCGACAAGGTGGACGGACCGTACTACTTCTTCCCGTTCTTCGCGGAGCTGGCCAAGCTGCCCTCCGTCGTACCGATCACGGTGCCGAAGATGGGCGCCACCAACCTGGTTCCGGTCGACTACGTCGCCGACGCCATCGTCGAGCTCGTGCATCGAAACACCGCACCCGGCAGCGTGTTCCATCTGGTCAATCCGACGCCTCAGTCGATGGCAGAGGTCTACGCCGCGTTCTCGTCGGCAGCCGGATCTCGCGCGAGAATCGTCGACGTGCCAGGAGCGCTGGTCGCTCCCGTGGTCTCCCCCAAGTCCAAGGCCGTGCGCAAGCAACGCGACGCCGCCCTTCGTGATCTCGGAGTACCTCCGGTGATGCTCGAACACCTGACTCTGCCCACCGTGTTCGAGTCGGAATCGACACAGAAAGCGTTGCAGGGCAGCTCGATCACACCGCCACCGCTGCGCACGTACGCCGATCGCGTGTGGACGCACTGGCGGGAGAACTTCGATCCCAAGCGCAATCGCCGAAACGACCCACGCGGGCCGCTGTTCGGCCGTCACATCGTCATCACCGGTGGCTCGTCCGGAATCGGCCGAGCCAGCGCCGAAGCAGCTGCCCGCAAGGGCGCGGTGGTCATTCTGCTCGCGCGTGGCCAGGATCAACTCGACGAGGTGGTCGAGCACATCCGCGAATCGGGCGGCACCGCCTACGGCTACTCGTGCGACGTCACCGACAGCGAATCGGTTGACCAGACCGTGAAAACCGTTCTGAGCGAACATGATCACGTCGACATGCTGGTGAACAGCGCCGGCCGATCCATCCGCCGCGCACTCTATCGATCCACCGATCGATTGCACGACTACGAGCGCACCATGGCCGTCAACTACTTCGGGGCGATCCGTTTGGTGCTGACACTGTTGCCACACATGCGTGAACGTCAGTTCGGGCACGTCGTCAACCTCTCCAGCGCTGCCGTTCTGGGGCACCCTCCCCGCTTCTCGGCCTATGTTGCCAGCAAGGCAGCACTGGACGGCTTCACCGATGTGGCTGCCGCAGAGACACTCTCGGACGGAATCACCTACACCACCATTCACATGCCGCTGGTGGACACACCGATGATCACCCCGACGGGCGACAAGAACGTCGGCCCGGTCTTCTCACCGGAGAAGGCTGCCGCCATCGTGATTCGCGCACTGAGCGACAAACCGAAGCGAATCGACACTCCGCTGGGAACACTCGGGCAATTCGGTGCCATGTTCGCCCCCAAGGGCAAAGACCGCACGATGCACCAGCACTACCGCAAATTTCCCGAATCCGCTGCAGCCAAGGGTGAAACGCCGGTGATGATCGAGAACGGGAAAGTGCCCTACCGAGTCCGCCGGTACGATCCGAAAACTCCGACCGCACGCATCGGCAAAGTGATCCGACGAGTCGGAAGACTGGTCCCCGGCACCAGTTGGTGACCGGCAGAACTCAGCGCAACAGAGCCTTTGCCCAGACTCGCA
Organism: Rhodococcus sp. 06-462-5; assembly: GCF_002258315.1. GTDB lineage: Bacteria > Actinomycetota > Actinomycetes > Mycobacteriales > Mycobacteriaceae > Rhodococcoides. Next base: position 104,357 of record NZ_NOYD01000005.1, read on the forward strand.
GGAATCCCTGACTCAGGTATGTCAGAGTGCCGATGGCCAGAACCCATTTGACGGTACTGACCACGGTGGTGGTGCGAACGACGGTGTCGGTGATCTGTTCGCGGTTGTCGACCAGTATCAATCCGACGATGTTCTCGATGTAGTCGCCGGCAGCGGAGGCCACGGGCGCAACGGCCAATGCCGTCGTCGCCGCGGGGCTGAGCGAGGTCTTCGCCGCCAGGCTCCTCGCGCCTGCACGTAGTGCGATGGCGTAGATCGCCGGATGCACGAAGTCGGGCAGATAGTGGCTGCGGAACCGAACGATCTCGGTCTCGTCCATGCTCGCCAGGATCTGCCGATAACGCTGGGCGGACCACGCCGTCTGCACGGCAAGCACTTTCGGGGCTGCAGGACCGAGCAGTCGGGCAATGTTGGCCTGGGATACGACGAACAGTGCCGACCAGCCCAGCATCCGACGATCCAGCGCACCGAGAGTCATGCCTGCAGACCCTAGCGCGTCAGGAACGGGAGAACGGCGGCCTCGAACGCCGAGTACCCGTCGCGATGGATGCTGTGCCCGGTGCGGAATGCCTCGACACGGCAGGTCGGAATCTCGGAGACCATCGCCTCCAGCCGAATCGGATCGACCATGCCGCCGGGACCGCCCCGAAGCACCAGCGTCGGAGCAGTGATGTCGGCCAACGACTCCCACCACTGCGGATTCGGCCGACGGAACTGTTCGAGAGCAGTGGTGGTCATCGAGCGATCGAAGGCGAGTACCGCGCGGGGATGCAGAAAGACGCTGGTCGCTGCGTGCCAGAGTTCGGTGATCGACGGCATCTTGCCGGTCAGTGTCGGCGGGGCATCCCCCGGCCGAATCGGTATCGGGAGCTCTTCGAGGACCAGACGGCGAACGAGCTGCGGGCGACGCTGAGCGACGAGTGAGACCGCGTATCCGCCGAGGGAATGGCCGACGAGATCGACTTCGTCGAGCCCGAGGTGGTCGATCAACGCCAGCAGGTCTGCCCCGAAGGAATCGAACTCGTACGTGGACGTGTGCGCACTCTTGCCGTGTCCGCGCAGATCGACGGTGATCACCCGGCTGCCCTGCGCGGTGAGTGCACGGGTGAACCGATCCCAGGTCGTGCTGTCGCCGCCCATGCCGTGCACCAGCATCACCGGTGCCGAGTTCGAGTTCGCATGCCCCCGCGGGGTGAACGAGCGATACGCGATATCGACGCCATCGAGGTCGACCGTCTCCGACATCATCTGCATTCCCTCGACGGTAGCGGTGCCGCTATTCGTAGATTCCCTCCACCCGCCACCGACCCTCGTCGAACACCAGCAGCAGAGCCCTTTCGTCGTCGAGTACCACCTGGGCTCGCGCCGTCGGACCCGTCGACGCGTGGCCACTGTCCCACCATCGCTCGTCCACCGGCCACGGTCCGGCCAGACCCGTCAACTCCCATTCCTTGGTCCCCCAGCGCAATCTCGACGGCGGCGCATCGAACACACCACGATCTGTGACGCCGATTCCGGTCCCCGCCCGATTCATCAGCGTCACCGTCGGACGTGTCTCGATCACTGCCGCCGGGGCAGGCTCCGGTAGCCGCCCCGGCCAGGGATCCGACGGATCGGACATCGGCACCAGTTCGTCGCCGAGCGGACGCAGGGTGATCCGCTCGGCCGGCCCGCGGCCACCGCTGAGCACACCACCGAGCACCGATTCGCCGCCGAGCAGCCCCTGCACGCGCACCAACGCCCGACGCGCCCTCTCGTCCTCGTCCCCGACACTGCCCCACAAACCCAGCTGCAGCTCACCGGCTGCCACCACTTCGATCGGTTCGAGCCGCAGCACGGTGATCGCGGACGTCGGCTTGTTCTCGCTGCGCCCGGTGATCCAGCCGTCGAGTTGCCACCGCACGCGGTCGGCTGTTCCCTCCGGCGTCAACGGCTCCGCGCAGCGCCAGATCCGCGACAGATTCTCGCCGTTACCGGTACTGGCATGCACCAACAATCGAGTGCATGCAACGGCAGCGGCAGCGAGCTTGGTGTGCAACTGCTCGGCCAACCCACGCCCGGCGAACGCAGCTGCGTCGACCCGATCGATCGGTGGATCGCACTGGTACTCCACATCCAGGTCCGGCGGTAGAGCTCTGGCCGACGGCGGACGTTCGGGCTCACCTCGAGCACTGCGATGCGCCAAGACGGCATCGGTACCGAAGCGCGACGCCACATCCCCGGGAGACAGTGCCGCGAAGTCACCGATGGTCCGTAAACCCAAGCGGCGCAACAAGTCCACCAATTCACCGCGATCGGCAGCGGACATGCTCGGTTCCGCCGAGAGTTCGGCCACCGGCAACGGTGCGAGAAAGCCTGCACCCCCGCCGCGCGGCACCACCTGCGCATACCGCGCGGCGACGACCGCGGTGGACAGCTCGTCGGCGATACCGATCTGACATTCCACACCGGCAGCCGACGCTTCGTCGATCAACCGTTCCGCTGCCCGATGCTCGGTACCGAAATACCGTCCGACGCCGCGGGCAGAGAGAACCAGCAGGCCCGGCCTGAGCACTTCGACTCCCGGCGCGATGGCGGCGACGGCCGAGACCACGGGCTCGAACAGTCGCGCATCACGATCGGTATCGGCAAGAGCGACATGCACATCCGGGCACCGTGCCTGCGCTTCCCGACGCCGCAGTCCGCGCTTGATACCCGACGCCCGTGCCGTCGCCGAGCAGGCAACGACCCGATTGGCCGAGGTGACGACCACCGGATGCGTCGCAGGCAGATCGGCCTGAGCCGCTGCTGCAACAGCAGGCCAATCGGGACACCACAGTGCAAGAACACGGCTGGCAAGAACACGGCTGGGACGGTCGATGCTCATGTGGAAACCGCGATCGACAACGGATTCTGTTCGAGCTTCTCGGCATGCCACTCGATGCGACCGTTCTCCGAACGCAGGTCGAGTCGAACGGTGCGGGGCCGCATCGCCTTGCCGCGAGCGCACACCGACAATCGGACGCCGCGCAGTCGGCCGCGGCCCAGCTCCCGGCCCGTGCCGAGGCCGTCGTATCCGTGCACCGATGCGTCCAGTCGTAGCTCTGCCCCGTCCCAGTGCCCATCGGTCACCAGCAGCGTCGACCCCTTGCTCCGCGCTCTGGCCACCACGGCCCTGGCCCGAGTGGGCGATACCGACAGACCGCCGAGACCGAGTACCACCAGGTCGACGCCGTCGAGCAGAATGGCCGCCACTTCCACCGGGTCGGGACCGGGATCGGGAATCAGGGCCAGCTTGCTCAACTGCGCGCCCATCTCCACCGCGGCCAGAATCCCGAAACGGGGCTGCCCGATGACGGCGACATGCCCACCGGCACCGGTCACCGCAGCGACCAACCCGATCAGGAGCGAGCCTGCACCGGACACCGAGGCCACCGTTCCACGCACCAGTCCGCCGTGCGGTAGCACCTCGATCAGCGCAGACGGCACCGGAAGAACGGGCCGTTGACGGGTTGGACGCTGTGTCGACGGTCCCGGGTGCACGGGCTCGACGGGGTCCGAATTCTCGATGCGCACCGACGCCGTTTCGCCCCGGGAAGGCACGGCAGCCATCCGGCTACGCAGCAACGCCACGCGCTCCGGCAGCGACAACCCGTCGAGCGCATCCGGCGTGACGGAAGCTCCCGATACAGTCATGTCACTCCCCTTCGCGGCGTGGAAAATCGAGCCGAAACGTCGGTGTTCGACGAACGCGGGAAGTGGCGTATTCGAACACAATTTCGATCTGCACTCAGTAAAGCCGCTCGGACGGCAACTCGTCAAGGCGATGCCGAAGCCCCTGGTAGATGCCTCCGTTCCTCGGCTGCAGGCACGTCCCGCCATCGTCAACTAACCTGTGGGCGTGACGGATCAGCAGCGTGTTCGACGGGGCGTCGGGCCCGACTACCTCCTGGCAGGCAGATACCGCCTGGCCGGCAAACTCGGCGGCGGAGGCATGGGCGCGGTATGGCTCGCCACCGACACACTTCTGCACCGTCAGGTGGCCGTCAAGCAGGTCACGTCCACCACTCGGTTGACCCCACAGCAGGCCGTGGAAGTGCGCAACCGGGCCATGCGCGAGGGTCGCATCGCCGCCCGACTCTCCAGCCCCCACGCCATCGCGATGCACGACGTCGCTCTTGTCGACGGTGAGCCGTGGTTGGTCATGGAGTACCTGTCCTCGCGCAGTCTCGCGCAGGCACTCGGCACCACCGATTCGCTACCACCGTTCGAGGTCGCTCAGATCGGCGCGCAGATCGCCGACGCCCTGACCGAAGCGCACGAGGCCGGGATCGTGCACCGAGACATCAAGCCGGGCAACATTCTGATCGCCGATCGCGGCAAGGATCTGGGCATCGTCAAGATCAGCGACTTCGGCATCTCCCGCGCCAAAGGCGACGTCGAAGCGGCCGACGACAGCGTGATCACCGGCACCCCGGCATATTTCGCACCCGAGGTCGCACGCGGACAGGATCCCACCGCGGCCAGCGACGTGTTCTCCCTCGGCGCAACGCTGTACACGGCCATCGAAGGAAAACCACCGTTCGACATCGATCACGATTCGATCGCGCTGCTGCACCGAGTTGCCAAGGGGCAGATCATCGCTCCCACCCGCAGCGGTGATCTCACGGGTCCGTTGCTGCACATGCTAGAGCCCGATCCTGCCCGACGTCCCACCATGGCGCAGGCCCGCGACGAGATCATCGTCGCCGCGATCAGTAAGCGCGGCACCATAGCTCAGCTGCGCGGGGTACCCCTGACGTCTGCGGACGGCGTGGTGCCGGCGTGGGCGAGACGCTCGACGCCGGTCTCCGAATCTCGCCGGCCGTCGAGGGAGTTCGGAAGAACAATTGCGGGCCTACCGGCCGTGCAACCCGGTGAGAGCCAAGCCAATCCGGTCCCGTCGACGTATTCGCCACCGCCGTTCGACCTGCCGAAAAAGAAGAAGAACCCGATCGACGACATCCTGATGCGCATCGAGGACGTCATCGGCGACCGAACGTCGATTCCGTCGACTGCCGTCCTCGCCGCACTCGTGCTGGCCGTCGTCATCGTTGTCGTACTGCTGATCACACTCGTGGTGTAGCTCGGCTGCCGAGTCGCGAGATGGCGTCGGTGAGCACCGATGGCGCAAGCCTGCGGTGCACCGCGGACAACGGCACCCACACCCACCTCCCGAGACCGCGGTCGTATCGAACGAACGTCGTCAATTCGAGCCGTCCGTTTGCTGCGTGGATCACCAGATGCACAGTCAGAGAATGCGATCGGGTTTCCAGGCGAATCCACTGCGAGGTAGCTTCTGCGATGCGCCATCCTGCCACCGAAGTCGGCGTCCATCCTCCGATCAGCTTCAACTGCAACAAACCCTGCCAGATGAATCGTTCCGCGGCGGTAGGAACATCGCCGAACATGGCCCTTGCCCACCGCTCCGGCGTGGCCGCTACAGCGACGTCCACGAAGAAGTGGTCGACGTAGTCAGCGTGCATGGTCGAGCGAGCGAGTACGTCCTCGGTCATCTCACCGGCTCCGACCAGACTCTTCACTCGATACCGGTCCTGCTCTTCGGTCTTCGACACACTCGACTCCCCTCAGGTATACGGTGGCGTACAACGTGATCGTATCCCTTTTATACGGTGCCGTATAGATCGATTTCGTCGACGCTCAGGAGGGCACCTTGCCTCGTGCACGCACCCCACGTGACAGGTGGATCGAGGAAGGCTTGGCCCTCCTCGTCGAAGGCGGTCCCGATGCTGTCCGCGTGGAGGTTCTCGCCACACGCATCGGAGTGACCAAAGGCGGCTTCTACGGCCACTTCTCGGACCGTCAGGCCCTCCTCGATGCCATGCTCGACCGGTGGCGCACAGACAGCGTCGACGAAGTACTCGCTGCCGTCGAGCGAGTCGGCGGGGCTCCGGCGGACCGGGCCGTCCTCGCCGGCCACCTGACATTCGACGGCGGACACCTGCCGACGGACATGGCCGTGCGCGAATGGGCGCGCCGAGACTCGGGCGTCGCCGAGCGGCTACGAGAAGTGGACAACCGACGAATGGAGCTGTTGCGCACATCGTTCGCGGGCAACGGCACCGAGGGGGTCGAACTCGAAGCTCGCTGCCTGATTGCCTTCTGTGTCGCAATCGGCAGCCGACTGCTCGACGCCGATCATCCCGGCTTCACCCGTCGGCAGGTTCTCGACGCTGCCACCGAATTGGTGATCGCCCCCGTCAGCGCGCCTCGTGCACGATGATCGCAATCTGAACCCTGTTGCTGCACTCCAGTTTCGTCAGAATCCGTGAGACGTAGGTCTTCACAGTAGCGACACTCATGTACAGCTCCGCACTGATCTCCGCGTTGGACTTTCCCGATCCGACGGCGACGGCCACCTCACGTTCGCGATCGGTCAGCGCATCGAGCAGTGTCCTAGCTCGTTCGGTGGCAGCATCATGCGATCGGGCATCCTGCTCGCGCCAGTGCGCAACCAAGCGTCCGACGGCCGTCGGCGACAGCATCGACTCCCCGGTTCCGACGCGATGCACCGCGTCGATGATGTCCCGTGGCGGAGTGTCCTTGAGCAAGAACCCATTGGCACCCGCCCGCAGTGCTCGCAGCAGATACTCGTCGGTGTCGAAGGTGGTCAACACCAGGATCGCGGCTGTAACTCCCTCTGCTCGAAGCATTTCGGTGGCCGCAAGGCCGTCGACGACCGGCATCCGCACATCCATCAGAACCACGTCGGGAGACAGCGCGTGCACCGCCTCGATACCGTTGCGCCCGTCGGACGCCTCGCCGACCACAGTGATACGCGGATCCGAACTCAGGATCAGCGACAAACCGGCCCGGACCAACGCATCGTCGTCGACCAGCAATACTTCGAGTGCATCGGCCTCGGGAACATCGGTCAGTTCGGGCACGGTAACCACGCTTCCAAACGGTAGACCACACCGACACTGCTACGGGCGATACCGTACTCGATTCGTCCGCCAGCCAGCTCGATTCGCTCGGTGAGACCGATCATCCCCGAGCGAGAACCGGGCACTGTCGCGAAACGCTCTGCACTGATCCCGTTTTCGAGCCACACCCTGATCTCGTTGCCCGTCGGAGCGATTCCGCAGCGAACCGGCACACCCGGCGCATGCTTTCTGGCGTTGGTGAGCCCCTCCTGGATGACACGGTGAACGGTGCGAGAGGCCGAGGCAGGCAGTGAGAAGCTCGCGGGCATCTCGTCGACGAACGTCACCTGCGTACCGGCCTTCTCCGAATCCTCGATCAGCGCAGCTATGTCGCCCACACCCGGTTGTGGACGCGGCACATTCGCGTCGCCCGATCGCAGAACTCCCAATATCTCTCGCAAGTCCTCCAATGCACCGTGCGCGTTGGATCTGATGGTCGACGCGAGCGCTTCGACCTCGCGCGCACCGACATCCGGCCGGACCTCGAGCGCACCCGCATGGAGACTGACCAACGAGATCCGATGTGCGAGAGCGTCATGCATCTCCCGCGCGATCCGCTCACGTTCGAGTCCGCGAACGGTCTCGGCTCGCAGATTCGATTCGGATTCTGCTCGCTCGGCCCGTTCACGTAGCGAGTCGATCACTTCTTCACGCGCTTTGACGACCAGCCCCCATGCTGCCGGGATACTGAGCAACGCGGCACTGAGTATCCCGATGTACAGGACGGTCTGCTCGGTCCACGCAGTTGCCCACATTATCGACGCCAGCACATGTAGAACGACCACTGCAGTGGTCACCCGCCACGACTTCCGGGAGGCCACGGTGAAGATGGCCACCAGTTCGGCCCCACCGACCGCATCGGTGAGGATCGTGCAGACAGCCAAAGCCACGGCGATCTCGATCGGCCACCGTCGACGCCACCACAACAGCACGGCACCGAGAACGCCCACGACGATCGAGACGACCGTGCGGGTGGTGGTCATGCCCTCGGTGCCCGCCGCCACCGACAACACCAACAACAGCGCGAACGCGATCGCGGCGACATCCCATGCGCGTTCTCGATGCCGTCGCAGCACGGTCATGATCCGACCGTCACGATCGAACCAGGGGGCGCCAGTATTGGCTGGTCTTCTTGTCGCGCACTACTACGCCGAGTCTGTCCAGCTCCGAACGCAATTCGCGTGCATCGGCACCCGCCTTCTTCTTCAGCGCCATGTCCCGAGCTTTGAGCACCGCATTCACCTCCGGTGCCAGACCCGGGGTCTCGGGCACCCACAGGTGATACAGGTCGTCGTAGGGATCACCGGGCGCAACCGAGTAACCCCGCTGCTCGAACACCGCCTCGATCGCCTCACGCTTCTCCTCGCTCGGCACTCGAACCAACTGACGCGACGCCGCGTCCAGCAACACCAGTTCCTTGCCGTCGACGAACGCCGTGCCTACCTGCGATCTGGACACGGTGACGGTCTCGCCCTTCTCGGTGATGCGTACGTCCGCCTCCGACACCGCAACCCGCGCGGTGTCGTAGAACGCGGCGGCCACCAGTGCCAGCCCGAGCAGTACCCCCACCCCGATGCAGACGTACCGCACCCACCACTGCGACCACGATGCGATCAATTCCAACGGACCCTGGAACGGTATCCAGGTGAGCGACGCACCCCATTCCGCCACATACGGGACCGCCAATCCCAGCAACCCACCGATCACCACGGCACCGGCGATCAGGAAGAACCGATCACCACGGGAGAACCACAGCACCGCCGGTGGCGCATCCCCGAGCATCTTCTCGTCCATACGCTCACGGTATCGAGAGTGGAAGCTGGTACCCAGTCATCGAAAGTCGACACTTCGCCGACTTTCGACGGTAGGAAGCACTCGATCAGCCGAGAACCGGCATCACCAGTGTCGTCAGAGCGCCGTCGACTGCCGACCGCACCAGCACCGGATGGTCCGGAGCGGCGATATCGAGCATCAGGTCCACCTCGACCAGCACGCCCCGCAGCACCGGAAACTCCTCGCTGGTCCCGGCCGCAGACGCGACCTGTTCCACCGCCGACGCGAATTCGGCGGCAGATACCGTTGCTGTGCAGTATTTTCGTCGAACAACCGGCGGATGGACACTGCGGCCTCGGCTGCTGCCCGCGCGCGTGCTGCCAGCTCGTCGACGTGCCGATCCACGATGTCGACCGCCGCAGCTCCCCCGCCGTCGAGAGCGGAGGCCACCTTGTCGAGCAAGGAGTGGAGCCTGCAGGAATGACCATGAAGACAGGCAAGCCGATCTCGCGCAATTGTCGAATGATGCTCGCCCGCTTCGCTTGTGCTCGGGTGTAGTAGCGATAGCCGGACTTCGCGTCGATGAAGGCCGGGACGAGCAGTGCACAGTCGTCGTAGAACCGCAGGGCGCTGGGGGTCAGCCCGCTCGAGCGAGCGAACGCACCGATGGTCAGGAATTCTTCGTCCGAATCAGTCATGGTGAAATCCTGAGGCTTCGGGTTGGTCGAAGGTCAAGCGTGATCCCGTCACCTAGTCGATTCGACGCTTGTGCGCCCATCGAGTGAGCGCATTCCTGTTGGACTGCTGAGTCTTTCGGAGAACGTTCGAGGCATGCGTCTCGACGGTCTTGACCGAGATGAACAGATCCTCGGCGATCTCACGATAGGTGTACCCGCGCGCCAGCAGCCGCAACACCTCGAGTTCACGGGGCGTCAGCGAATCCAGTTCAGGATCCAGCGGGGGCTCCGGGGCGGCGCTGCGACCCGTGAACGAGTCGAGCACGAACCCGGCCAGACGGGGGCTGAAGACGGCATCTCCCCCGGCGACGCGTCGAACACCGTCGGCGAGCTCCGAGCCGGAGATCGTCTTGGTGACGTACCCCCTCGCCCCGGCACGGATGACGGCGATGACGTCCTCGGCGGCGTCGGACACACTCAGGGCAAGACATACCGGACCCTCGGAGATGCGGTTCAACACGGCCACGCCGCCGCCGTCGGGCATGTGCACGTCGAGCAACACCACGTCCGGCTTCGTCGATTCGATTCCCGAGACCGCCTCGGACACGCCTCCGGCTTCCCCGACGACATCGATGTCCGCCTCGCGAGCGAGCTCGGCGCGCACGCCGGAACGGAACACCGCATGGTCGTCGACCAGGAAAACGCGGAAAGGTTCGGTCACGTCGGCTGCTCCTGCTGGGTGGATTCGGACGATTCGGTGGTGACGGAGGAGCCGTTGCGGGGCATGAAGATTCGCACTTCGGTTCCCTTGCCGACTGTCGACCGTACCTGCACCGTGCCACCGCGGCGCTCGATGCGTCCCCGAATGGACTTCGCCAGTCCCTGTCGATCCTCGGGTACTTCGGATTCGTCGAACCCGGTTCCGCGATCGCGGACGAAAACGCTGACCTGTTCCGGTTCGGTTTCGGCGAACAGATCGATATTGGTCTCACCGGAGTGCTTGGCCGCGTTGACAAGAGCCTCGCGCGTGGCACCCAGTAGCGCGGTGAAGCTCTCGCGGGACAGACCCGATTCGACGTCGTCGGGCAGTAGGTGCACGTCGCCGACTGTGATGGGTCGAACCGTCACGCCGTGCTGATCCTCGACCTCACCGGAGATGGTCTTGAGCGCGTCGGCCAAGCTGGAGTTGTCGGTGTCGCCGCCGTCGAAGAGCCATTTGCGTAGTTCACGCTCCTGCCCGCGCGCCAACCGCATCACCTCCTGCGGCTGGTCGGACTGCTTCTGGATCAGGGCCAGCGTCTGCAAGACCGAATCGTGCAGGTGCGACGCGATCTCCTCGCGTTCGTCGTTGCGGATGCGTGCAGACCGCTCGGCACCGAGCGCGCGCCAGGTGCGTAACCAGATGGGAACCGTCAACAGGCCGACGCCGACGAGAGTGACCACCACCGCCAGCAGTGACGAGCGCAGCGCGGCCAGATCGACGCGGGCGAGCACCACCACGGCGAGGCCGAGCACGATCAAGGTCGCTCCGCCGACGACCCTCGCCCAACTCAGCACGCTCGGATGCTTGGGGAGACCCAAAGCCGTTCGCGGTCCCTCGGAGTCGAACTCACGCCAGACCAGGGCCGCCCCGATCACCACGACGATGACCGGCACGATGACCGATGCAGCGGTACCGCTGAGCAGCCACGCGAGCCCGACGGCGAGGCCGAGACCGATGGCAGCCAACCCGAGCGCACGCTGACGTTCGGCGGCACTCGGATGCGCAGTGTCCTCGCCCGCGGGCGTGAACATCCAGATCAAACCGTATGCGGCGATGCCTGCACCGGCGGACGCGGCAAGCAGTGCGAACGCCACCCGAACCTTGAACACGTCGACGCCGAGATGGTCGGCGAGCCCGCCTGCGACGCCGCCGACGATGCGTCCGCCGCCGCGGCGTTGGAAGGGAGCAGGAGCGGAGCCTGCAGAAGCGACAGGAAAAGCAGGAGCGGAGCCTGCAGGAGCGACAGGAAAAGCAGGAGCGGAGCCTGCAGAAGCGATGGGCAGAACAGGGGTGATGGGCACGGCTGACGTGGTGTGGGCGGCCGTCGCGTCGCCTGCCGGGGACGGTGTGTTCCGGGCGGCGTCGACGGGTGGATTGTCGACAGGGTGCACGCCTTCGATCCTGGCACGGATGCGGTGGTGGTCGCATCAGGGTTCGCCCTGATGTTTCGCGGATCCGTCGAGGTGGGCCCGATATCGGGGACGAAGATCAGGGGTATCCCTGATGTGTTCGGTGGTCGTGGCGGCCACGATGGTTGGCATGAGCAACGTGACCGTCTCGGATCAACTTCAGCAGATGTGGCGCACCCGTCCGCACCGCTTGCCGCAACGCGGGCATGTGGCGGGTGTTGCGGCCGGTATCGGCTATCGCTACGACGTCGACCCCGTTCTGATTCGGATCGCGTTCGTCGTCTCCACCTTGTTCGGCGGTACCGGCATCGTGCTGTATCTGGCGGGGTGGCTGGTGCTCAACCGCGCCGGTGACACGGCGTCGGGCGCGGAGTCGCTGGTCGGGCGCGGCAACAGTTCCGATTCGACGACCAAGATGGTGGTCGTGGCGGTGGCATTGGTCATCGCGGTGTCGACGATCGGCCCGGTGGGTGTCGGACTCGGGGGTTCGGGGCTGATCTCGCTGGTGGCGATGCTCGGTGGACTGTGGTTGCTGCACCAACGGTGCCCGGAGCCGCCGCCGTACATGCGGACGGCGGAGTTCTCCCGTAACCGTTACGCCCCGATGCCTTTCGGCTCTCCCAGCACGTCGGCCGAGCAGTGGACGGCCGCGCAGTACCGTCCGCCGCAGTTCCAGCACGAGCGCTACACCCCGTACACGACATTGCCGAAGAGCTACGTTCCGACACCGAAGACTGTCGAGCACACCGGCACCGACGCGCATACCGTGAACCTGAGCAAGTCGACCGCATCGGCCGAGAAGTCGACCGACACGCCCACCGACATGCCCACCGTGACTCCACCGTCGTGGGACCCCCTCGGTGTGGCCCCGTTCGCCTGGGATCTTCCCGAACCGGCAGGCACATTCCCGCCTGCGGCGATCGAACGCAAGCGTCGATCACGGTGGACCGCAAGCTTTCTCGGCCTCGCTCTGCTCGCTGCCGGCATCACCGCGGCGGTAGGTGCCGCAACCGGCGGAGACTGGGCCACGGCGGGCCGCGTCGGGGCCGTCGCTCTCGCGGTCATCTCCGTGGGACTCGTGCTCGGTGCATTCCTGCGCAAGGGCTACGGATTGCTGGTGGTCGCGGCACCCCTGGCCGGCTTCGTCGTCCTGGCGTCAGCGGTCGGTCCGATGGACGTCGGCAACAGTGCGTCGGGAACGCAGCGCATCGCACCGGTCGCCGTTGCCGATCTCGCGGAAACCTACGACGTCGGTATGGGTGAGCTGGACCTCGACCTCACGGGCCTCGACCTCACCGCGAACCGCACCGTGAGTATCGATGTGGCGCTGGGCAGTGCATCGGTCACCGTGCCCGATTCGATGAACGTCACCGTGGAGTGCGAGGCGCTGGTCGGCACGTGCCCCTTCGAGACACGGTTCGGTCCGGGAACGAGCAGCGATGATCCGGTACTGACGATCGTCGGCGATGTGGCATTCGGCGAACTGAAAGTGGGGAACCAGTGAAGAAGAACAAGACAGACCGTGTCGGCCGCGACGACTCCGCCACCGAGGAGCGCAACTCGAGCCGGCGCGGCCCCTCGGCACTACTGCTGCTCGCCGGGCTGGCCGCCATGGTCGTCTCGGTCGCAGCACTGATCGGGCAGGGAGCGATCGCCGCACTGGGCGACGTCCAGTTCCGCTGGGTGTTCGTCGTCGCCGCGGTGGTGGTCGGCTTCGCGCTTCTACTGGGCCCCAGCAGAAAGAACTGAGTCCGCTACTCCCACTCGATGGTGCCCGGCGGCTTGCTCGTGACGTCGAGAACGACTCGGTTGACCTCCGGAACCTCGTTGGTCACCCGAGTCGAGATCGTTTCCAGCACGTCGTACGGCAAACGAGTCCAGTCCGCGGTCATCGCGTCCTCGCTCGAGACCGGACGCAGCACGATCGGGTGGCCGTAGGTACGGCCGTCGCCCTGCACGCCGACACTGCGCACGTCGGCCAAGAGCACCACCGGGCACTGCCAGATCTGCTGATCCAGGCCTGCGACCGTAAGCTCTTCTCGGACAATCGAATCCGCGTGACGCAATGTGGCCAGACGGTCGCGGGTGATCTCACCGACGATGCGAATCGCCAGACCGGGTCCGGGAAACGGCTGCCTGCCGACGATGTCCTCGGGCAATCCCAGTTCACGTCCGACCGCACGCACCTCGTCCTTGAACAGTGCGCGAAGCGGTTCGACCAGGGCGAACTGCAGATCGTCCGGCAGCCCGCCGACGTTGTGGTGGCTCTTGATGTTCGCGGTACCGGACCCGCCGCCGGACTCGACGACATCCGGGTACAACGTGCCCTGCACCAGGAACTCGACCGCGTCGCCGTGCTCGGCGTTCTCGCCCAGCACCTCGGCCACCGCACCCTCGAAGCTTCGGATGAACTCGCGGCCGATGATCTTGCGCTTCTCCTCGGGGTCCGAGACACCCTCGAGCGCACCGAGGAAGGTATCGACCGCATCGACGGTGACCAACTTGGCACCCGTCGCGGCGACGAAATCCTGCTGCACCTGCTCACGCTCGCCGGCGCGCAGCAGTCCGTGGTCGACGAAGACACAGGTCAGACGGTCACCGATCGCCCGTTGCACCAGCGCGGCCGCCACTGCGGAGTCGACGCCGCCCGAGAGGCCACAGATGGCCTTGCCCGTGGGACCCACCTGCTCCTGCACTGCGTCGACCAGGGCGTCGGCGATGTTGGCTGCAGTCCAGTCCGGGGCGATGCCCGCCGTCTCGTGCAGGAATCGGCTGAGAACCTGCTGCCCGTGCGGGGAGTGCAGAACCTCGGGGTGATACTGCACGCCCGCCATGCGCTTGCCCTCGTTCTCGAAGGCGGCGACCGGCGCGCCCGCGCTGGTCGCGGTGACGGTGAAGCCCTCCGGGGCCGCGGTGACAGCGTCACCGTGACTCATCCAGACCGGCTGCGTGGCGGGCAGACCGTCGTGCAGACGACCGCCGTCCACGCTGAGTTGGGTGCGGCCGTACTCCCGCGTTCCGGTGTGTTCGACGGTTCCGCCGAGGGCCTGAGCCATGGCCTGGAATCCGTAGCAAATCCCGAACACGGGGATGCCGAGGTCGAGGAGCGCGGAATCGAGCCCGGGCGCACCCTCGGCGTAGACGCTCGAGGGTCCGCCGGAAAGAACGAGCGCGACAGGATCTTTCGCTGCGATCTCCTCGGCGGTGGCGGTATGCGAGATCACCTCGGAGTACACATTGGCCTCGCGCACACGGCGGGCGATCAACTGCGCGTACTGGGCGCCGAAATCGACGACGAGAACCGGGCGTGCGTGTGCGGGATCGTGTGCAGAGGAGTCGGTCACCGGGTCAGTCTAGTGGGACTGCCGTAGCGGTCATGCAACACCCGAATGCTCGACCGGCCGTGCCGAGGAACCCGACCGGATCTCGACGATCGGCAGTCGCAGACCTCCGGGAGCATCCACCGGGACGACCGGGGAGTTCGGGGCGATCGGGTCGAGGCGCTGGTACGGCAGGCCCTGTGCCGGACGGAGATCCAGCTCGCCCTTGTTCGGCCACAGCGCGGCGGAACGCTCGGCCTGCGCGCTGATGGTCAGCGACGGGTTCACTCCGAGGTTGGCCGATACCGCAGCCCCGTCGACCACACTGAGCGTCGGGTAGCCGTGCACGCGGTGGTACGGATCGATGACGCCGTGCTCGGAATCCGAGGCGATCGCGCAGCCACCGAGGAAGTGGGCCGTCAGCGGAATGTTGAACAATTCTCCCCACGTACCGCCTGCGACACCACCGATCTTCTTGGCGATGCGTCGGGTGGCGTCGTTGCCCTCCGGGATCCACGTCGGGTTGGGCTCACCGTGACCCTGCTTGCTCGAGATCTTGCGGCCGAAGGGCCCGCGCTTGGTGAACGTGGTGATCGAGTTGTCCAGGTTCTGCATGACCAGCGCGATGATGGTGCGCTCGCTCCAGTGCCGGACGTTGACGACGCGGACGAACTGAATCGGATGAGCGATCATCGCGAACACGAACTTGAGCCAGCGCGGGATCTTTCCGCCGCCGTCGGTCATCAGTGTCTGCAGCATGCCCATCGCGTTCGAGCCCTTGCCGTACCGGACCGGTTCGATGTGGGTGTTGGGGCTGGGGTGGAACGAGGACGTGATGGCCACACCGTGCGTGAGGTCCATGTTCGGATCGACCGCCAACTTCGCGGCCCCGACGATCGACTCGGAGTTGGTGCGCGTCAGTTCGCCGAGCGTGTCCGACAGCTTGGGCAGCGCGCCGGTGTCTTTCATCTTGTGCAGCAGGTTCTGCGTTCCCCACGTGCCCGCGGCAAGCACGACGTTGGCAGCGCTGTAAGTCTTGCGTCCCTTGCGAATACGAGCACCGGTGCGTTCGGTGTCGACGTCCCAGGTGCCGTCGGATCGGGGGCGAAGGCCGGACACCGTCGTCATCGGCACGATCTCGGCTCCCGCGCGCTCGGCGAGACCGAGGTAGTTCTTTAGCAGGGTGTTCTTGGCTCCGTGGCGGCAACCGGTCATGCACTCGCCGCATTCGATGCATCCGGTGCGATCGGGTCCTGCGCCGCCGAAGTACGGATCCGGGACCGTCTTGCCGGGTTCTTCCCCGAAGAACACTCCCACCGGGGTCTGGATGAAGGTATCGGCGACGCCCATGTCCTCGGCGACCGACTTCATCACCTCGTCGGCCGGGGTCATGTGCGGGTTGCGGACGACGCCCAGCATGCGGGTGGCCTGGTCGTAGAACGGCGAGAGCTCACTGCTCCAGTCGGTGATGTGCGCCCACTGCTTGTCCTCGAAGAACGGTGCCTGGGGCTTGTAGAGGGTGTTCGCGTAGTTGAGGGAACCGCCGCCGACTCCGGCACCGGCGAGGATGAGGCAGTCGCGCAGCAGGTGCACGCGCTGGATGCCGTAGAGGCCGAGCTTCGGTGCCCACAGGAAGCGCTTGAGATCCCAGCTGTTCTTCGCGAAGTCCTTGTCCTCGAAGCGTTGTCCGGCTTCCAGGATGCCGACGCGGTATCCCTTCTCCACCAACCGAAGCGCGGTGACGCTCCCGCCGAAGCCCGAACCGACGATCAAGACGTCGTAATCCGTTGCGCGAACAGCTGAACCCATGGTGACCTCCGCTACATCCGATGCTGTCGAACAGTATGCACACCCCCATGTGACTACCGCCACAACCGATTCTAGCTGTTACGAGAGGTATCACCAACCCAGGGTCGGCTTACGTGGACGACAAGCAGCAGAAAGGGCGCGCACCCCCGTGTGAAAGGAGTACGCGCCCTGCCGGAGCAGTCTCGATCAAGCCCTGACGTTCAGGCCGACCTTCTGAAATTCCTTGAGATCGGAGTAGCCGGACTTCGCCATCGACCGACGCAGACCACCGACGAGGTTGATCGAGCCGTACGACTCACGCGACGGTCCGTTGAGCACCTGATCCAGGCTCGGTCGCTCCCCTGCCGACATCGGCAGCAGCGCGCCGCGCGGCATGGACGGGTGCGCCGCGGCGGACGGCCAGTACCAACCTCCACCGGGAGCCTCCGCGGCGACGGCGAGCGGAGCACCGAGAACCGCAGCATCGGCTCCGCAGGCGATGGCCTTGGCGAGGGCACCGGAGGTGGTGATGTCGCCGTCGGCGATGACGTGCACGTAGCGCCCGCCGGTTTCGTCCAGGTAGTCCCGACGTGCCGCGGCCGCATCGGCGATGGCGGTGGCCATCGGAACGCCGATGCCGAGCACCTCGCCGGTGGTCGTGCCACCTTCCACCGAGCCGTATCCGACGATGACGCCTGCCGCGCCGGTGCGCATCAGGTGCAACGCAGTGCGGTGATCGCTCACGCCGCCTGCAATGACGGGAACGTCGAGCTCCGCGATGAAGGTCTTGAGGTTCAGCGGCTCGTCCTCACCGTGAGCCACGTGCTCGGCGGAGATGATCGTGCCCTGGATGACCAGCAGATCGAGACCCGACGCCACGAGGGCGGGGGTGAGTGATCGAGCGTTCTGGGGGCTCACCCGAACGGCGACGGTCACCCCGGAGTCACGGACCTGACCGACCGCTGCGGCCAGCAGATCCGGCCGAATCGGCGCGGAGTGCAGCTCCTGCAGGAAGGCGATCGGTGCGTCGGGATCGAGATCGGTCTCGGCGATGTGGATCAGCTGATCGAGCTTGGCCTGCACGTCCGGGTGGCGCGCCCACAGTCCTTCACCGTTGATGACCCCCAGCCCACCCTGACGGCCCAGCTCGATGGCGAACTCGGGCGAGACCAGAGCATCGGTCGGATGCGCCAGAACGGGAATGTCGAAGCGGTACGCGTCGAGCTGCCATGCCGTCGACACCTCCTTCGACGACCGAGTACGACGGGACGGCACGATGTCGATGTCGTCCAACTGGTAGGTGCGGCGGGCTTCTCTGCCCATGCCGATTTCAACGAGGTCGCGCACGCGCGCACCTTTCTACTTCGAGAGCGAATCGAATCGGCCGAGGAACGGCCGAAGCGACTATCGGGTGGTGTAGTTCGGGGCCTCTGCGGTCATCGTGATGTCGTGCGGGTGGCTCTCCTTGAGCCCGGCCGCCGTGATCTGCACGAACTGAGCCTTCTGCAGGTCCTCGATCGAGGTGGAGCCGGTATAGCCCATCGCAGCGCGCAGACCACCGGTGAGCTGGTGGATGACCTGGTTCAACGGTCCGCGGTACGGAACGCGACCTTCGATGCCCTCGGGCACCAACTTGTCCTCGGCCAGCACATCGTCCTGGAAGTAGCGGTCCTTGGAGAACGACTTCGCTCCCCCTCGTCCCTGCATCGCGCCGAGCGAACCCATGCCGCGGTAGCTCTTGAACTGCTTGCCGCCCACCAGAATCAGCTCGCCCGGGGACTCAGCGGTGCCGGCCAGCAACGATCCGAGCATGGCGGTCGACGCACCGGCAGCGAGCGCCTTGGCGATGTCGCCGGAGAACTGCATACCGCCGTCGGCGATTACCGGCACACCGTGCGGCTTGCACGCGGCGACGGCTTCGAGGATGGCGGTGATCTGCGGAGCGCCGACGCCTGCGACCACGCGGGTGGTGCAGATCGATCCCGGCCCGACGCCGACCTTGACCGCGTCCGCACCTGCCTCGACGAGGGCGAGTGCGCCCGCGCGGGTGGCCACGTTGCCGCCGACGACCTGCACACGGTCGCCCACCTCGGCCTTGAGCTTGCTGACCATCTCGAGGACCTGCGAATTGTGGCCGTGCGCGGTGTCGACGATGATGACGTCCACTCCGGCATCGGTCAACGCCATCGATCGCGCCCATGCGTCCTGCCCGACACCCACAGCGGCACCGACCAGCAGACGACCGTCACGGTCCTTCGTGGCGTTGGGATGCTGCTCGGTCTTGACGAAGTCCTTCACGGTGATCAGGCCGGTGAGCGCGCCCTTGCCGTCCACGATCGGCAGCTTCTCGATCTTGTGGCGGCGCAGCAACCCGAGGGCCGCTTCGGCGGTGACGCCCTCCTGCGCGGTGATCAACGGTGCCTTGGTCATCACGTCGGCGACGCGGCGGTTCTGATCGACCTCGAACCGCATGTCGCGGTTGGTGATGATGCCGACCAGCGCGCCGGTCTCGTCGGTGACGGGAAGACCGGAGATACGGAAGCGCGCACACATGGCGTCGACCTCGGCCAACGAGTCGGTCGGCTTGCAAGTGACGGGGTCGGTGACCATCCCGGCCTCCGAGCGCTTGACCGTCTCGACCTGGGACGCCTGATCCTGCAGCGACAGGTTGCGGTGCAGCACGCCCATACCGCCTGCGCGGGCCATGGCGATGGCCATCCGGGCCTCGGTGACGGTGTCCATGGCCGAGCTGACCAGCGGCACCCGCAGGCGGATCTCGCGGGTGATCTGGCTGGAGGTGTCGACCGAGCTGGGAATCAGATCCGAAGCGGCCGGCAGCAGCAGGACGTCGTCGAACGTGAGGCCGAGCATCGCGACCTTGTTGGGATCGTCGCCGCCTGTGCGGACGTGGGCTCCGGGACTACTCATGCGAATCTGGCCCTCCCTAGAGCCTGGTTGCACTTCGGCGCGGCGTGCGGCTGGTGAGAGCTCGCAGGCGCACCGCAGTGCGGGATTGGAGAACGGATGGAGTTTCGGCACTTGCACTCATCTGTTCAGCGCCGTGAACCATGTTATCGGCTAGGGCGCAACCAGTGCGAATGCCTCCCGCTGTGGTGGCCTTCGAGCACCGAAATCGCAGTCGGCAGCATTGTCGGCGGCGGCCGCGTCCGGCATGTCGCATTCGAACAGCTGGCGCAGACCCACCAGTCCTGCGTACCGTGGAGGCGTGCGCGATCAACTGCCTCCCGGTCTACCCCCGGATCCGTTCGCCGGAGACCCAGCCGACCCGTCGGCCGCCCTCGACGCCATCGAGCCCGGCCAACCCCTCGATCCTCAGGAGCGGCTCGCCGTCGAAGAGGACCTGGCGGACCTGGCTGTCTACGAGGCACTGCTCGGCCACCGCGGCATTCGCGGACTGGTCGTGTGCTGCGAGGACTGCCAGCAGGACCACTACCACGACTGGGACATGTTGCGGGCGAATCTGCTGCAGCTCCTGGTCGACGGTACCGTCCGGCCGCACGAGCCCGCCTACGACCCCGTGCCCGATGCCTATGTGACCTGGGATTACTGCCGCGGTTTCGCCGACGCCTCGATGAACGACGCGTTGCACGGCGACGGATTCGACAGCTGACCTTTTCGACACCAACGCACGAAGAAGCCCGACACGATGATCGTGTCGGGCTTCTTCGTTGTCGATAGGGAACCGAAACCCGGTCAGCTGCCGCCGGACGGAACCGACATGCGATCGCGGTTCTCCGACGAGCTGCTGCCTCCAGCCGTCGCCGTCGGCTGATCGGGCTCCTGAACCACCGTCGTCGTGACATCCGGGGTCGTTGTCGGACTCGGAGTCGTCGTGGGCGGAACCTCGGTCGTCGTCGTGGGAGCCGGAGTGATCGGCACACCCGTGGTGTCGGGCGCGACCTGATCCACCGGTGCCTGTGGCAATAAGGCCTCCGAGCTGGGGACCGGAGCCGGGGCAACCGGAGCCGGCGGCGGAACGGGCGCAGGCAGCGTGAGTGCCTGCAGTTCCTGCAGCAGACGCGCCAGCCACTGATCGAGCTCGGCGCGCTGCGCGTCGTCGAGTACAGCGGAACTGCTGTTCGACGCGCCGTCGAGCAGTGCGCGAGCGGCAGTGGTGTCTCCGGAGGACAGAAGATTCTCGGCCTCTTGCAGCTTGGACGTCGTATCGATCTGCGCCACAGTCGAATCGGCCTGCTCCGAGAAGACGACCGACTTGACGCTCCACAGCGGATCGTCCGGTGTCGAGTTGTACGAGATGACAACCAGGCCACCCATCACGACGGCGATCGCGGCTGCGGCACCGGCGATGGGACGCAGCAAACGCATCCGTCCACCGCGGTTGGCCGAGCTCGAGCGCGCCATGTCGGCGGCGAGCTTCTCGCGTTCGACCGAGGCGACGACCACATCGAGGGAGGGTCCGGCCGGCATCGCCGGCGTGACCACGTCTGCTCGCCAATTGGCCAACAGAAGGGCGAGTTGGTACTCGTCTGCGTCATCGGTGGCAATCGGTCCGTCACCACTGATCGCGTCGATGAACGCATCGTCACGACGTACGGCGACGAGGTCCACAGGACCACCGTCTGCGCCGATGTCGGCATAGGGATCGTTCTGCTTCGGTCCAGTGGAGTTCACGTGCTCACCGATACGCGAGATTCCGCGACGCGGCGTCTCACCGGGGCCACCGTGACCATTGTCCCTAGCCATACATTTCACCTGCTCTCACAACTTCGTTCTTCAGTTTTGCGATAGCTCGGTGCTGAGCCACGCGGATAGCGCCTGCAGTGCTGCCGACGGCGGCTGCTGTTTCCTCGGCCGACAATCCGACTATGAGTCGGAGCACCAGAATCTCGCGGTGCTTGGCGGGCAAGGTGTCCAGCAGTGCAGTCATCTGTCGACTCGACTCGGATTCGAGAGCGCGTTGCTCCGGTCCGTGCTCCATCGACACGACATCTGGTACTTCGGCGGCCGGGTCCGATTTGTTACGCGAGGCACTGCGATGGGCGTCGGCGACCTTGTGAGCCGCGATGCCGTACACGAATGCCATGAACGGACGACCTTGGTCCTGGTATCGCGGCAAGGCGGTCATGACTGCCAAACAGACCTCCTGCGCCACGTCGTCGGCCGAAAGCTGACCGCGCTCAGCCGAACCGACCCGTGCCCGGCAGTACCGAACGACGAGTGGTCGGATGAATTCCAGGACCCGGGACAGAGCCAGTCGATCGCCTTGCGCTGCGGCAACGACGAAAGAGTCCAACTCCTCACCCGCTGTGTTCATCGTCGGCAAATTTCCCCGCGTTACAGGTACGCACCCGCCTGGGAGCGCTTCCACGTGGTGGTGGAACGAGACCAAGGATAGCGACACCACCCCGCAGCAACCGAACCACTCGGTCCGTCTCCGACCCAGGTCCTGGTCAGTCGACCGACGAACGACCCCGACGATCGATCACGGCAGCCAGATCGGCGGACGTGGCCATCCCGGGGTCGATGCCGCCGGTGCCCTCGCACAGCATCGTCGCAGCCCAACGCAACGGCAGTAGACCGTGCATCGCCGCAGCGCTGGCCACCTGGACGGCCGAGGCACGGGCACGGGAGGTCTCACCGACACAACTCAGTGCCGCCGCCAGCACCAGGTCCGTCTTGATGCTGTGGCGTAACGAATCGGCATCGGTGGAGAGAGCTCGAGCGGCCTCGGCGTGTCGGACCGCCTCGGCTCCGTCGCCGCGCATCATCGCCAACTCGGCCGCCACCCACGCCGCCCGCAGTGCCGGACGCCACAGCCCCTGACCGACAGGGCCCTGCCGCTGCTCCGCACTGCGGGCCAGCATGGCGTCCGCGAGGTGAAAACGTCCGCTTCCCAATGCATCTGCGGCCAGGCCGGTCAGTGCGTCGCTGCGGGCCTCAACGGAGTCCTTCGAATTCGACGGCCCTACGAGACCGACGAGAGAGACTGCGATGCCGTCGAATCGGCGGGCTCGCTCGTGTTCGCCCACCTGACGCAACCACGACGCTCTGGTCGAGGCGTGCAGCGACCGAAGTTCCGGGGTGCTGGGTCGATGCCGCCGAAGCTCGACTTCGGCGGCGCTGTACCGCCCCTGGCCTGCCAGCGCGACACTGCGAAACCAGCTCTCCCGCGGATCGGCGGCTGCGGGGAGCGGAAATCGGCCGGGGTTGCTGCCGAAAGCAGCATCGAAGAGTTCGGACTGCGTCGCGGTGAACCGCGAGCTCTGCTCTGTTGGCACGGACTAGAGGGTAGGGCCTTCGCCCGCGCCGAACCGCGCCCGAGTCCTATTCCATTCGATGCGACGCATTTGCATGGCGCGAATTCGCTATCGGCCTCGGAGGGACAACGGTGCGTCGTTTCGCGCGAACGGAATGCAGTTTTCAAGGAATTAACAATGTGAACACGGGCCGAATCGAAGACGAGAATCTGAACGCTGTGTGGCGAATAGGTTAATCGGCGCGCTCGATCGCACAATCGGGTTCCGACGCATCACCTACCGAATGCGCGGCCACTCGGCCGTCGCCCGGCGATCCGCGCCATCGCGTCGGACACTCCGCGCAGGCTCGGCCGAGCGAAACCGACGTCGAACCCGACGCGTGGATTCGAACTGCCTTCGACACCACCGAAACGGCTGTGATCAGCGGAAATGTCGGCAACAACAGCCCGGCCGGATCCAACGACAGTCCTGTCGACCACTGACGGACGTTTGCGCTCCGCAACACCGCACCGGCAACCGGAAAGCCGGTGCACTCCCCATCGTCTCGCGTGTCGACGGAATCTTCAACAGGAAGGACACGCACGCGGGTGAGGCGAAGTAAATATCGCCCGTGTTAATTCTTTGCCCCATAACTATGCATTTGCCCACGACAGAGAACTATTGACTCGATTTCGTCGATCCACATAACGTTGTCGGCATTCGGATCACGAATCCGAGAAGCCACACCACCCTAGGAGTTTCCATGCCGCAGCCGAATCACCTCCCTGGGCCGAACGCCGACATTTGGGATTGGCAGATGCACGGCCTGTGCCGTGGCGTCGATTCGTCCATGTTCTTCCACCCGGACGGCGAGCGGGGCCGGGCACGAGCACAGCGCGAGATGCGGGCCAAGGAAATGTGCCGCAGCTGCCCCGTACTCGCTCAGTGCCGTACACACGCTCTCAACGTCAGCGAGCCCTACGGGATCTGGGGCGGGATGTCCGAAACCGAGCGAGAACTGCACGCACGTCACAACCGCCGCCGCATCGCGGTGTAGTCACCGAACACACGAGAAAGCCCCCAACCCGATCGGGTTGGGGGCTTTCTCGTGTCACCGAACGTCAGTGAGCGTGTCCGTGTCCGGCAGCAGGCTCGGAGGCCTCTTCCGGCTTCTCCACGATCGCGCTCTCGGTCGTCAGGATCATGCGTGCAACCGACGCGGCGTTGACCACGGCGGAGCGAGTCACCTTGACGGGATCGACGACGCCGTCGGCCAGCAGGTCGCCGTACGTCAGGGTCGCGGCGTTGAATCCGTGGCCCTTCGGCAGTTCTGCCACCTTGCTGACGACGACGGAACCGTCGATGCCCGCATTGGAGGCGATCCAGAACAGCGGTGCATTGAGCGCTGTGCGCACGACGGCCACACCGGTGGCTTCGTCGCCCGTCAGGCCGAGGTCGTCGGCCAGAGCCAACGCTGCCTGAGTCAGGGCCGAGCCACCGCCGGGGACGATGCCCTCTTCGACGGCAGCCTTGGCTGCAGCCACAGCATCGTCGACGCGGAACTTGCGTTCCTTGAGCTCGGTCTCGGTGGCAGCGCCGACCTTGATGACCGCGATGCCGCCCGAGAGCTTCGCCAGACGCTCTTCGAGCTTCTCGCGATCCCACTCGGAATCGGTGTTCTCGATCTCGCGACGGAGCTGACCGACGCGTGCATCGATGTCGTCCTGCGTGCCCGCACCGTCGACGATGGTCGTGTCGTCCTTGGTGACGACGACGCGACGAGCGCGACCCAGCAGCTCGAGGCCGGCTTCCTTCAGACTCAGACCCACATCGGCGGTGATGACCTGCCCGGCCGTCACGACCGCGAGATCGTCGAGGAACGCCTTGCGGCGATCACCGAAGAACGGTGCCTTGACTGCCACGGCCTTGATCGTCTTGCGGATGGAGTTGACGACCAGCGTCGAGAGAACTTCACCCTCGGTGTCCTCGGCGATGATGAGCAACGGCTTGCCGCTCTCGGCAACCTTCTCCAGCAGAGGCAGGAAGTCCGGAAGCGACGTGATCTTCTCGCGGTACAGCAGGACGTAGGCGTCCTCGAGAACTGCTTCCTGCGCGTCGACGTCGGTGACGAAGTACGGCGAGAGGTAGCCCTTGTCGAACTGCACGCCTTCGGTGACCGAGAGCTCGGTGAGCAGCGTCGAGGACTCCTCGACGGTGACGACGCCGTCCGCGCCGACGCGGGTGAGCGCCTCGCCGACGAGTTCGCCGATTTCGGGGTCACGCGAGGACACGGTGGCGACCTGAGCGATCGCCTGCTTGCCCTCGACCGGGGTTGCGGCGGCGAGCAGGGCCTCGGCGACCTTGTCGGCCGCCTTGGAGATGCCGGTGCCGAGCGCGATCGGGTTGGCACCCGCGGCAATGTTCTTCAGACCGCCGCGCACAAGCGCCTGCGCGAGGACCGTCGCGGTGGTGGTTCCGTCGCCTGCGACGTCGTTGGTCTTGGTGGCGACGCTCTTGACCAGCTGCGCGCCGAGGTTCTCGAACGGATCCTCCAGGTCGATCTCACGAGCGATCGAGACACCGTCGTTCGTGACGGTCGGACCGCCGAATGCCTTGGACAGGACGACGTGGCGTCCCCGCGGCCCGAGCGTCACCTTGACTGCGTCGGCCAGCTTGTCGACACCGCGTTCGAGTGCGCGGCGCGCTTCCTCGTTGAATTGGATTTGCTTTGCCATGTTTCGGTGTTACTCCTTCGAGTAAAGAAACTCGATCGAACGCACACCGCCCCGGGACCGACACGAAAATCGGATACCGGGGCGGGATGCGTTGTGGCCTACTTGGCGATGACAGCCAGCACGTCGCGTGCCGACAGAATCAGGTACTCCTCGCCGGCGTACTTGATCTCGGTGCCGCC
Source organism: Rhodococcus sp. 06-462-5 (assembly GCF_002258315.1). Lineage (GTDB taxonomy): Bacteria > Actinomycetota > Actinomycetes > Mycobacteriales > Mycobacteriaceae > Rhodococcoides. The sequence continues at coordinate 130,184 of NZ_NOYD01000005.1, forward strand.
GTACTTGCTGTAGATGACGGTGTCACCTTCTTTGACGTCGACCGGGATGCGGTTGCCCTTCTCGGTGACACGGCCTTCGCCCACGGCGACGACGGTGCCCTCCTGGGGCTTCTCCTTGGCTGTGTCGGGGATGACCAGACCGGAGGCGGTCGTCGTCTCGGCCTCGTTGGCCTGGACGAGGATCTTGTCCTCGAGCGGCTTGATTTTCACGCTCGCCACGTTGAGCCCTCCAAAGTTATGGGGTACGCGTCCGGGGTCGGATCCCCGGACAGCTGTGTGTAAGTACTTCTCGTGCGGTTCTGACAATCACGGCCTGAGCTCGTTCCCGTCGTCGCGGGTGCCGGGACTTCGCTCGGTGCCAACTAGCACTCTATACACGAGAGTGCCAGCACTCAAGGGCTGGGTTCGCCAGGTTCGCGACGCGGTGTCCGCACTCGTGTGCAGGAGAGTGACTCTGCGCCGCTCGGCGCCGCCGCGGAGATCCGAAAACTGCCGAATTCGGGCTCGAAACGCCGAACAACGGTGTCGTTTCCCGTGGTTTCTCGGCGTTCGCAGACCCATCGAAAGGCCAGGTCGGACGCCATGAATGCTTCCCGGGTAACCGACCGAGCGGCATATTACACTCGCGTCGGAGCCCGAAGTAACGTTACGATAACGGAGCTGTCCGAACGATAACGATCGACAGCTGTGCCGCGACATGGCACACAGGTCAGTCGATTCCGGACGGATACACAGGGGCGGGAGGTGCAGCATGCGAGTAGGAGTGGGGATATCGACCGGATCCGAGGTCGTGTGCGCAGCCCTCGTCACCGTCGACACCGACGGTGGTCGCACTGTCGAGTACCGCACCGTCTCGACCGATCGCCAAGCCAACACCGACATCGGTGATCTGGTCACCTCGGCCATAGAACTCATGGCCTCCCTGATCCCCGGCCATCGGTCCCCCGACGCGATCGCCGTCACCTATCGCACCGAGCAGCACGCTGCGGGTATTCGTGCGGCGCTGGCCCACACGACCCGTGATGTTCGACTGGTGCCCGAGTCCGCAGCCGCGTCCGCGTACCTGGTGCCCACCGGCCTGGTCGATCGGTACGACACGATCGCGCTGGTCGATCTGGGAGCCTCGGGGATGTCGGTCACCGTCACCGATCGGTCCGCCGAAACGGTGCTGGCCCACGGCCGGTCGGACGCCGTCGCCGGCGACGCACTCGACGTGCTCGTCAAGAATCTCGTGCAGGACATGACCCGTGACAATCTCCGGGACGACATCCGCGACGACCGCGGAATCGGGTCTGCGCGGTACCGATCGATCAAGGAACGGCTCTCCCACGAGGACGAGGTCCGCATCGAGCGGTACAGCGGAATCCCACTGACGGTCACCCGCGACGCGTTCGACACCGCCGTGACCCCGATCTTCGACACCGCCGCTCAGTTCGTCCGCGGAGTGTTCGACGAGAGCACTCACGAACCCGAGGCCATCGTGCTGATCGGCGGAGGGGCGCACATTCCCCGGCTCGCCGCCGCGCTCACCGATCTGTTTCACGCCCCGGTCGTTCGACTGCCCGAGCCCGATGCCGTTCTTGCCGTCGGCGCTGCTGCCGTCGCCGCATCGGCCGTCGGCGGCGGCTACCAACTGGTTTCGGCCACGCGCAACTCCGCGGACCGGATGAGCCGATACTCCGGAGCCATCGCAGCTGCCGTCGTCGCAGGTGGCCTGGTGCTCGCCTACGGCGTGCAGACGATGACACCGGCCGACGATTCCAGCGTCTCACCGGCCGGAAGTGCCGCCAATTCCGCAACGGAATCGAGCGACGTCAGTACGCCGGTCGCCGGGGGCCGGTCTCCCGACGAGAGCCGCCCCACGACGGGACGCTCCCCCGGCGATCGATCCGACCCGACGACAACCTCGGTCGACGCCACCGGATCGTCGGCTCGGTTCACCACCACCGCTCCGCCGACCAGTACCCCGACGCTGCGTCCGGCACCCGACCTCCCGCGGATCGAATGGCCGATCGACCCCACGTCGAATCCTGTGTCCCCCGATGTCACCACTTCAATCCCGATCGAACCGCCGACCTCGGTCACCACGATTCCGGTTCGGCCCTCCGAACCTGTCGAGTCCTCGGACCCGAGCGATACGACCGAGATAGTCCCGGGACCGACGCCCGAGCCGACGACCGAGGTCACCCCGGTGCCGACCGAGTCGATCAGCGCGCCGACCACCGATGTCAGCGGTTCGGAGCCCACTCCGGAACTGACGGCACCTCCGACGGTATGGTCGCCGCCTGCACCGGCCCCCTCGAGTGAGCCTCTGTCCGCGGCCGTGCCGTCGACGACCCGTTCGTCCGAGACCACCGCCGCGTCCACTCAGGACGCTCAGCCGGGCACCTGACTGGTCGCGACCGACAGGCCGGGATCGGTCACCGCGGTCAAGGCCGACGGCTCGGCTCCGCCCGCGACGAGGTGAGCGCCCAGTGCGGCGATCATCACCCCGTTGTCGGTACACAGTCGCGGCTTCGGGATTCTCAACGTCAAACCCTGCTCGGCGCAACGGCTTTCGATCAACGAGCGGATCCGCGAGTTGGCAGTGGCACCTCCGCCGAGAACGATGGTGTCGACGTCGACGTCGGTGGCCGCACGGACGGCCTTCATCGTCAGGACATCGGCGACCGATTCCTGGAAGGACGCGGCGATGTCCGCGACCGGAATCGGATCTCCGGCGCGCTGCCTGGCCTCGACGAATCGAGCCACAGCGGTCTTGACTCCGGAGAACGAGAAGTCGTAGCGCGCATCGCGTGGGCCGGTCATTCCTCTCGGAAACGCGATGGCGGCCGGATCACCCTCGCGCGCAGCATCATCGAGCGCGGGACCACCCGGGTAGCCCAATCCCAGCAGCCGCGCAACCTTGTCGAAGGCCTCCCCGGCAGCGTCGTCGACCGTGGTCCCGAGCTCGACGATCGGCCGGGACAGATCGTCGACGTGCAGCAGATGAGTGTGCCCACCGGAGACCAACAGTGCCACGCACGACGGCATCGGCCCGTGCTCGAGCGTGTCGACCGCGACGTGGCCACCGAGATGGTTCACCGCGTAGAAGGGCACACCCCAGGCCGCGGCGTACGCCTTGGCAGCGGCAACCCCGACGAGCAACGCCCCGGCCAGCCCCGGGCCGATCGTCACCGCGACGGCGTCGGGACGGTCGATGTCCGCGGCCGCCAGGGCCCGCCGCATGGTCGGCACGATGGCCTCTAGGTGCGCGCGCGATGCTACCTCGGGCACCACCCCGCCGTACCGGGCGTGTTCGTCGACACTCGAGGCCACCTCGTCGGCCATCAGCTCGCACGTGCCCGCCCCGCCCCAGCGGACGATTCCGACTCCTGTTTCGTCGCAGGAACTTTCGATACCCATGACGATCATCGGGCTGATCCTTCCGTCTTCTCGCGCCGACGCATGGTGAAGGCGTCGGCGCGGCTCGGTTGGTAGTACTTCGCCCTGGTACCCACGATCTCGAATCCTTCGCGTCGGTACAGCTCGATCGCGGGCTCGTTGTCGGTGCGGACCTCGAGAAAGACCGGCCCACCGTGCTCGTCGGCCACGCGCAGCAATTCGTCGAGCAGCCGCCCGCCGATTCCTCTGCGGTGATGCGCCGGATCGACGCCGATGGTGTGCACCTCGGACTCCCCGACGACGAACGCTCCGCGGCTCGGCTGCCCCAGCAGAGAGATGCCTGCGTAGCCGACGACCTCACCGTTCTCTCGCGCAGTGACGTAATGATTGTGTGGTGCCGCCAGTTCCGCGATGAATGCATCCTCGGCCCACGGGTCGTCACCCGGGAACAGCACGGTCTCGAGATACGCGCACCGCGCGGCATCCGCCGCCGCCATCGACTCGATCGACACCGTCACTTCGCAGCCTTCGCTGCGGCGCGCTCGTCGAGCGTCTTGGCGTCGGGGCGGCGCAGGTACAACGGGACGAGCGGGCCCGGGACGACACCGCTGCCGATATCGGCGGCAGCAACCGCGACCAATCCGGCCGGAGACGGTGCCTGCACGTCACGAATCGGAAGCTCGAATGCCGCAGCATGCGGTGCCGATCCAGCGACCGCATCGACTCCCACACGATCCAGTTCGGCCGGGGCGACAACGTCGGGTCCCGCCACCCTCACTCCGGCTTCGTAACGCGCCCAGTAGATTTCGCGTCGGCGCGCATCGGTCACCACCAAAAGCGACCCGGGTTCGGAGACATCTGCGGCGATGGCGTCGAGACTGCAGACCCCGTACACAGGAAGACCGAGTGCGTCACCGAACGCCGCAGCCGTCGCCATTCCCACCCGGAGCCCGGTGTAGGGCCCGGGGCCGACGCCGACGACGACGGCACCCAACTCGGCCGCGGTGATGCCGGATTCGGCCAAGCACTCGACGATGTTGGGCGTCAGAATTTCTGCATGCGATCGAGCGTCCACCCGAACCCGGGTGGCGAGCGTCGTGGCCTCTGCACCGGCGGCGGGCTCGGTCAGGCTCACCACACCTGCGGTGACGGCGGGAGTCGAGGTGTCGACGGCAAGTACAAGCACGATATTTCAGATTACCCGTCACCGGGGATACGGCCGCGCACCCGGTACCCGGTCAGGGCTCTCGCGGATCCGCCCCGCTGTGTACCCGACTCACCGTCACGCGCCGAACATCGGAGTCCGGATCACGTGTCAGTCGAACCGACACATGGCCGTCCGTCAGCTTCTCGACCAATCCCTCGCCCCACTCGACCACGACGACGGCGTCGGTGAGGTCGGTATCGAGGTCGAGGGCATCGAGTTCGTCGACCGCGGACTGCCCCGTCATACCGAGCCGATAGGCATCGACGTGGACCAATGCAACCGGCGGTAATCCATGGGCCCGTGAGCCGGGCCGATGCTCGCGGGCGATGACGAACGTCGGCGAGGTGACGCGGCCCTGAACACCGAGTCCGGCCGCAATCCCCTTGGTCATGGCGGTCTTTCCGGCCCCGAGCGGGCCGTCGAGGATCACCAGATCACCGGCGACCAGAATGTCCGCAAGCCGGGCACCGAACTCGGCAGTGTCTGCGGCAGTGACCAATTCGACGTCCACCGGCAAGGTCAGTGGCTCGTCAGACAACGCCCCACCGCCGCTTCTTGCCCGCGGCCTCCGTTGCCCGTGCCACGAGCCGCTGTATCGCGCCGTTGACCTGTTCGGGGAATTCGAGTTGAACGAGGTGCCCACCCTGGCGCACCCGCACCATCTCCGAACGCGGCAGAGCCTGAGCGAGAGCCTCCGAGCTGGCGAACGGAATGATCCAATCCTCGTCGCCACACACCACCGACACCGGAATGTTCTCGAATTCGAGCAGGGCCTCGGACTCGTCGTGCAACTCGAGCGTCTCGAGGAAATTGACGATCGTGACGACGGAGGTGTCGTCGATCATCGACTGCGAGAACGCCACCAGCCGCGGAGAGACCCTGGTGCCGTAGGACGCCGCGCGCAGTACCGGTGAGATGAGCGCACGTACCGCGCCGCGACCGAACTGCACCAAGCCCGGTGACGTCCGAACTGCCGCGCGGAACGCATCCACTGCCGGGTTCTGCAGACTACGACCGACCCCGGACTGTGCGAGACCGGCAGCGGTCGTCGAGATCAGGACTGCGCCGATGACCCGCTGGCGCAGCACGTCCGATCGTTGCCGCGCCATGGACAGAATCGACATTCCGCCCATCGAGTGCCCGACCAGAACGATGCGACCCTTGGGTACCACCGAGCGAATCACCGCATCGAGATCGAGGCCGAGCTGTCCGATGGTGCAACTCTCCGGACTCGGCACTCCCGAACGTCCGTGACCGCGCTGGTCGTAGAAGACCATGCGCACCGCCCCACCCCACTGTTGTTCGAGCGCGCGGCGCTGAAAGTGCCACGACGACATTCGCAGGCAATAGCCGTGCACGAAGATCACGGTGGTCTCGGCGTCCGACGGACCCACTTCACGTACCGCGAGCGGTACACCGTCGTCCGCGGTGACGATACTGCCGCGATCGGCGTCCATCAGGTCCAGATTCTCGGTGGCAAGCGGATCCTTGTTGGACCGAAACGCCGTCTCGCGCACGACAATCGCAATACTCTCCAGCAATCCCAGCATGATCTAGATCGTCGCCTCCCCTGCGCGAGCGCCGACGAACCGTCGTCGGACGCGTCCACGAACGCCTGTGACGACTTCGTAGCTGATTGTCTCGAGCACATCTGCCCATTCCTGAGCGTGCGCCTCTCCCCTGTCCCCTGATCCGAACAGTAACGCCTCGTCGCCGACCGCGACACCTGAGCAGTCGCCACCGAGGTCGACGACGAATTGATCCATGCACACTCGCCCCACCGAGGGATAGCGACGACCTGCGATGGTCACCTCGAATCGCCCGCTGAGGCGACGGACGACACCGTCGGCGTATCCGAGAGCGACGAGTGCGACCACGGTGTCGGCGGGAGCGGTCCAGGTGTAGCCGTAGGACACCGATTCACCTTTGCTCACCTTCTTGATGTTCGCCACCTGCGCCGAGAGCGTCATGACCGGGCGTAGCCCCAACGTTCCCAACTCGGGCACCGGCGACAAGCCGTACAGAGCAATACCCGGGCGGACCATGTCGAAACCGAGGTCGGGTCTGGTCAGCGTGGCGGCCGAGTTGGACAGATGCACGACGGCGGGAGGCGTTCCGCGCCGGGTGGCTCGCCGCACCGCGTCGCGAAGCCGCTCGGCCTGGGCGTCGTTGGCGGGGTGAGCCGGTTCGTCGGAGCAGGCCAGATGCGAGAACATTCCGGTCAATCGCACCGAGCCCTCGGCGACGGCGTCTGCTGTGGCGTCGAGTACGGCGTCGAGATCCGCTTCCGCCACCCCGTTGCGGTTGAGCCCGGTATCGATCTTGAGCGAGAGATCAGCAGTGGAACCGACCCTGCGTGCTGCGTCGACCACGGCGTCGAGCTGGGCAGCCGTGGACACTCCGATCCCCACCTGCCCGGCGATCGCCGCCGCGAAATCGGAGTCCGTCCGGTGCAACCACGCCAACACCGGGACCGTCACACCCGCAGCACGGAGTTCGAGGGCCTCACCGATGGTGGTGACACCGAGCTCCTGCGCCCCTGCTGCAATTGCCGCGTGTGCGACCTCGACGGCACCGTGGTTGTATCCGTCGGCCTTGACCACCGCCATCACGGCGGCGTCCCCGGCGAACTGCTGCAACACGCGGACGTTGTTGGCCACTGCGTCGAGGTCGACGGACGCGACGGCACCCGAACCCGTCCGAGGATCGGTCCCCTCGTCTCCGCAGCCGATACTCACAACATTCGATAGTGCCATCCGAGCCGCCGATACGACGGATCAGGGTGCCACAACTCGTGACACACCCGGCGTCGAACGTGGGCCACCCAGGACCACGGTCAGACTGTGACCGAGCGCACGGTTCGGATGGCGTCGCGGATGGACTCGCGCAGTGGGCTCGCAGAAATGGGTGCCGCGAATTCTCCGTCCGACCCGTGAGCCGCACGCGCCGCAGCCAGTGCGTGGACCTTCGCTCCGCAGGCAGCCGCGGTGGACGGCGTCATTCCCGACGCGAGCAGGGCCCCGAGGATGCCCGACAGTACGTCGCCCGAGCCTGCGGTCGATGCCGCCGATCCCCCGGCGTCGCTGACGAACGTGGTGCCCTCCGCATCGGCGACGATCGTCGCTCGCCCCTTGAGGAGCACGGTCACGCCCCAGCGCGCGGCGAGATCTCGAACCGCGCCCACTCGGTCGGGTGCGGGGTCGGATCCGGTCAGGCGGGCGAATTCCCCGGCATGCGGGGTCAGCAGAGTCGGTGCGGCGCGTCCGGCGACCCAGCGTTCGTTGCGGGCGAGGATCGTGAGCGCATCCGCGTCGACGACGACCGGCAGATCCGTCTCCAGAACTCGACGCACGATCTCGGCCGAATCCTCGTCGGTGCCGAAACCGGGACCGACCACCCACGCCTGCACCTGCCCCGCCGCGTCGAGGTCCGAGGCGGCAACGACCTCCGGACAGTGCGAAACGACCTCTGCGCCTGCGCTTCCCACATAGCGGACCATTCCGGACGTGGCCGCGACCGCCGCTCCAACACAAAGCAGTGCGGCACCGGGGAACGTGGCACTACCGGCCAGGACACCCACCACCCCCTGCGAGTACTTGTCGTCCGAGGCTGTCGGCATCGGCCACGCCCTGCCCACGTCGACCGGCTCGAACGACGCCATCGCCGGAGCCGGCAACTCCAGGCCGATGTCCACGAGTTCGATTCGGCCGCAACGTGGTACGGCCAGCACATGAACGGGCTTGCGGGCACCGAACGTCACCGTCACATCGGCCGACACGGCCGGCCCGGAGACGGCACCGGTCTCCGCGTCGACTCCACTGGGCACGTCCACCGCCACGATCGGTGCGGTGATCTGCTCGACCACGGCAGCAGCATCGGGCCGCAGCGGACCCTTGCCGGAAATTCCCACGATGGCGTCGACCACGATGTCGGCAGGTCCGCATCGACTCACCACGCGTCCGCCCGACGACCGCAGGGCCTCGAGACCTTCGGCGTGCACCCGCGTCGGGTCGAGCAGTAGAGCCGAGACCGAGACGCCGCGTCGACGCAGATACGCCCCCGCCCACAGACCGTCGCCGCCGTTGTCGCCCGTGCCGACCAGGATCGTCACGCGACGCCCGGCGATGCCGCCCGTACGCACGGCCAGCTCGCCTGCCACGACCGTGGCCAGTCCGTACGCAGCGCGGCGCATCAGCACGCCGTTCGGCAGGGAACCAAGCAGTGGCGCTTCCGCATTCCGAATCTGCTCGGGTGTGTAGTAGCCGCGCATGCCGAGCGCTATTCGACGGTGACGGACTTGGCCAGGTTGCGCGGCTTGTCCACGTCGTAGCCGCGCGCCTGGGCGACTTCGGCGGCGAACACCTGCAGCGGGATCGTCGACAGCAGCGGTTGCAACAGCGTCGAGGCCGCCGGGATCTCGATCAAGTTGTCCGCGAACGGCCGCACTGCCTCGTCGCCTTCTTCGGCGATGACGACCGTTCGAGCACCACGCGCCTGGATCTCGCGAATGTTGCTCAGCATCTTCGAGTGCAACACCGCCCGACCCTTCGGCGACGGCATCACGATGATCACCGGCACACCGTCCTCGATGAGCGCGATCGGACCGTGCTTGAGCTCGCCGGCAGCGAAGCCCTCGGCGTGCATGTACGCCAGCTCCTTGAGCTTGAGCGCGCCTTCGAGAGCAACGGGGTATCCGACGTGTCGGCCGAGGAACAGGATGGTCGTGGCCGTCGAGAGCTCGCGCGCGAGCGCCCGAACCGGTTCGACCGTCTCGAGCACCCGCTGCACCAACTCGGGCATCGCTTCGAGTTCGGCGAATTCACGCGCGACCTCGTCGGGATACTTGGTGCCGCGAGCCTGCGCCAACGCCAGCCCGACCAGGTAGTTCGCGGTCACCTGGGCGAGGAAGGCCTTGGTCGACGCGACACCGATCTCCGGACCGGCCCGCGTGTAGAGCACGGCGTCCGCCTCGCGCGGAATCTGCGAGCCGTTGGTGTTGCACACCGCGAGCACTCGCGCCTTCTGGTCCTTGGCGTGCCGAACGGCTTCGAGTGTGTCCGCAGTCTCACCGGACTGCGAGATGGCCACGACGAGAGTCGATCGATCGAGAACCGGGTCGCGGTAACGGAATTCGCTGGCCAGTTCCACCTCGACCGGCAGTCGGGTCCAGTGCTCGATCGCATACTTGGCGAGAAGACCCGAATGATAGGCACTGCCGCAGGCCACGACGAACACCTTGTCGACGTCTCGCAGCTCCTGATCCGACAGTCGCTGCTCGTCGAGCACGATTCGACCGTTGTCGAAGTGGCCGAGCAACGTATCCGCCACCGCGGCGGGCTGCTCCTGGATCTCCTTGAGCATGAAGTAGTCGTGGCCGCCCTTCTCGGCGGCAGCCAGATCCCAGTCGATTCGGAACGGACGCCCCTGCGCCTCGTTGCCCTCGAAATCGCTGATGTCGTAGCCGTCGGCGGTGATCACGACGACCTGGTCCTGGCCGAGTTCGACAGCGTCGCGGGTGTGCTCGATGAACGCAGCGACGTCGGATCCGAGGAACATCTCGCCCTCGCCGACACCGAGTACCAGGGGCGTCGAGCGACGGGCCGCGACGATCGTGTCCGCGTGGTCGGAATGGGTGAACACCAGGGTGAACGCACCCTCGAGACGACGCAGCACTGCTTTCGCGCTGGCCACGAAATCGCCTGCGGTCGGGCCCTCGGCGTAGGCACGCGAGACGAGATGGACGGCCACCTCGGTGTCGGTGTCGGACAAGAACTCGATCCCGACTGCTTCCAGTTCGGCACGCAGCGGACCGAAGTTCTCGATGATGCCGTTGTGCACCACCGCGACGGTGCCGGACGCGTCGCGATGCGGGTGCGCGTTGCGGTCGGTGGGACGGCCGTGCGTCGCCCACCGGGTGTGTCCCATGCCGGTGGTGCCGACGAACGTGTCGGTGCCGATGTCGTCCAGTTCCGCTTCGAGATTGGCCAGGCGACCGGCCTTGCGCTCGACTGCCGTCGCTCCCGCGCCGTCGAGAATTGCTATGCCCGCAGAGTCGTAACCCCGATATTCCATACGCCGAAGCGCCTCGACCACCACACCCAGAGCTGGGCGGTGGCCGACGTAACCCACGATTCCGCACATGGACAGTCAGGGTACTCGGCGGGGCGCGCACGACCCATTCGCTCGGGTCGACGTGTCCCCGTCACCTGACGCGCCGCGGTTCGGTAGCGTCATCTCTCGTGGCGAAACCGAAGAAGCTGGCATCTGCTCTCTCCAAGCGCGGCCCGCACAAGGTGCTCCGAGGCGACCTGGCCCTCGCCGGGCAACCCGGTGTCGTCTACACCCCCGCCGAGGGCTTCGGCCTGCCCGGCGTGGCCTTCGCACACGGCTGGATGCTGCGTCCCAGTCATTACACCGACACCCTGAAGCATCTCGCGTCCTGGGGCATCGTGGTTGCGGCACCGGATACCGAGCGCGGTCTCGTACCGTCCCACCGCGGCCTAGCCACCGATCTGGGCACTGTGCTCGACATCATGACGGGCGTGCGACTGGGCCCCGGCAACATCAGCGTGCACCCGGACAAACTCGCCACGGCAGGCCACGCGATGGGTGCGGGCACCGCAGTTCTCGCCGCCTCGCGGCGATCCGACGTCAAGGCCGTCGCCGCGCTGTTCCCCGCACCGACGGCACCCTCGTCCGAGGACGCCGCCGCGGGCCTCGCCGTGCCGGGACTCGTCGTCGGAGACAACTCGAACGCCGATTCGCTCACCGACAACTCACTCGCGCTCGCCCAGGCCTGGAACGGACCGTCCATCCTGCGACGAATCGACGGCTCGACGGCGGACGGATTCGTCGAGGGCCGCCGGATCCTGGGCGCACTCGGTATCAACAAGCCCGACCGCAAGACTCAGCAGCGCACCCGCGCCGTCCTCACCGCGTTCCTGCTGTTCCACCTGACAGGTGACTCCGACTACGAGGAGCTGGCCGGATCGGCAGGTGAGATCGACGGAACCAGGGCGGTCGATCCGCACGCGCCGCTCGACGCGCAGCCCAAGCCCAAGGCCACCGCATCGATCAAGGCGCTGCTCGGACGGGGCTAGTCCCGATCGCCACCGAACGGCGTCAGACCAGCCAGGATCTGGGACGTTCGTCGGGGTCGGTCTCGACGTGCTGCATCGGCTCTCGCCGGTCCAGGTGAGCCGGTTGCAGTACCGAGCCCGGTATCGACTCGATGTCGGAGTCCGCTTCGCTCACCGCGGCTGAAACCCGTCCGCGTCGGTCGATCGCAGGAGCCTGGGCCCGACTCAACGCCTCGGCCGCCCGCGACATCGCGATCCGGTGATCGTCGCGTATTCGGTGCAGCTCCCGTCGCCACCCATTGCCGGTGCTCACAGCTCCCCTGCCTCACTCAGGCCCGCACCGGTACTCGTGTCTGCGGGTTGTGCATCGGTGACCGGTCGATCCGCAGTGACCGGATGCTGCACAGCAGGCTGCTCGATGTCGGGTGATTCGGGCGGGCACTGCGCCGGTGCATCCGAATCGGCTTCGGCGACAGGCACCGGGTCGATTGCAGGCACGGGTTCGGTCACAGGCACGGGCTCGGCCGCAGGCACGGGCTCGGCGGCCGGCACCGGTTCCGCGGCCGGCACGGGTTGCGCCGCAGCGACGGATTCGGCCGGGAGCACCGGTTCGGGGGGCAACGCTGCAGCAGAAGCCGGTCCGCCCACCGCGTCGGCGACACCGGGAACCTCGACGATCTCGGGTAGGCCCAACGGTCCGATTCTCATCTCGAACGAGCGAGTTCCCAGTCCAGGAGTCTCGAGTTCGAGGGACACCACACCGTCGTGTTCGAGCGCGATGCGGGCCCGATGCCCATCGAGCTCGGCCTCGAGATGACCACGCTCGTCGCCGGCCGCCTCGTTGCCGGCCGTGGGCGACGACTGCCCGGGCTGCGGTAGCGGAGCCGGCTCGGGTGGCTGATCACCACTCGCATCCGGAGCAGCGTCCTTCGCATTGTTTTCATCGGCCCGGCTGTCGACTGCGGTGTCGCCGGAGCCGTCGAGATCTCGACCGTCGATCGTCTCGGTCAGCGCGTTCTCGACCCGGTCGACGATCTCGGCGACCACTCGATCCACGAGCCCGTCCAGAGAATCCCCCGACTCGTCACCGACGGCGCTGTCGGCGGTCGGAGATCCGGCCGAATCCACGGTGTCTGCTCCGGCTGGTCCGCGGCCGCCGGGCAGTGACGCCTCCGGTCCTACCCCCGCTGGTCCTACCCCCGCTGGTCCGACCGAAGCAGGTCCGACCGCTGCCGAACCGAGGGCCGCCGGTGCTGAGCCGAAAACGGCCGGTGCAGAACCGATCTCGGTCGAAGCCTGGTCTGCGGACGGGCCGGCGGGCCCCGGCCACAGCGCCGACACCCCGGGTTCCATCGCCCAACTGCCCTCGTCGAGTTCGCCGAACGACGGCTCGTGAACACTGCCCAGAACGTCCACCACCAATGCCAGGCAGTTTTCGACGGCGATATCCGTGGCAGTACATGCTGCGAGGACCGCCTCGCACGTACCCTGCACCCTCGGTACGAACTCGGTGTCGATCCAGCGCCTGCAGCGTTCGGTCACCTCGGCGGCGAACTCGTCGGAGACATCGCCGCCGAGCACCCTGCCGTTCAGATCCTCGAACGCAGACGCCAATCGTGGGAACACCGACTCCCGATCGACCGGGAGGCACTCGATTCCCGACGCCACCAGAATGGCATCGATCTGGTCGACATCTTTGCCGTCCACCAGATCGATGTCGATGACGCCGACGAGCTCGGCCTTGTCGGTCACGGCGTCACGGAGAACCTCGACGGCCGCACACATGGTCTGGTGAGAATCCTCGATCGACGCGAGGAACTGGGAAGCCTTCTCCTGTTCGGCCGAGAGGTAGGTCTGCACTGCCTCCCCCGCATCACCGTGCCAGCGCAACTGCAGGACCCGGCGAAGTCGAACCTGCTCCTCGAGTTGATCGGTGAGTACGGCGGACACCGTCCCGACGGTGTCCGCATCGGCTCCGAGCGCACCCAGGTTCAGTCCGCGCTGCTCGTCGTACCTGGCGCACACGTCCTGATATTGCGGGACGTCGACGCCTGGAACCCGGCCGGCCAGCGGCAGGAAGCGCTCGAAGTACAGCAGCCCTTCTGCGTTGGCATCGAGAATGTCGTCGATCGACGCCCCGTCACCGGACGAGGCCGGAGGAGGTGTCACCGGTGTGACTCGATCGCGTACGCGGTGGCGTCGTCCTGCTGCTCGTACCCGTTCATCGCGGTGGTGAGGGCCTCGGAAATGTCGTCGACCGAGGACCTCCATGCCCTGACGGCCCGCCCGAGCCCGAGGTGCGCCTGGGAGTAGGCAGCGCCGAGGTCACCGTAGTTCCGTCCGGCGCCGGCTGGGCCGAAGCCTGCGTCGGCAACGGAATCGGCGGCGTCGCCGAGCGCCTCCGCCGACAACGTCAATGCATCTGCCACGCCGCGAACTCGGTCCGCGTCCACCCCGACTCCGTCGCTCATACGTTCCCGTTCCCCCCCTCGAAGTGCCCCTATCTCACTATGACGTGCGCCGACTCACATCGGTTCCCCAGGGAGCGGTAACGTCCCGATGTGAAATGTCCGTAACAGGTACCTGAAGTGGCTGCACCAGCTGCTCACCGAACGAGGAGTCCCATGCACATCGGAACGATGCTGAACTACAGCGGTGGTTTCAACGAGACCGTCGCCGAGGTCGCCGAGCTCGAGAAGGCAGGTCTCGACATCATTTTCGTGCCCGAGGCCTACTCGTTCGACGCCGTCAGCCAACTCGGGTTCCTCGCGGCCAAGACGAGCACGATCAAGATCGCGTCCGGCATCTTCCAGATCTACACCAGGACTCCGTCACTGACCGCCATGACCGCTGCCGGTCTCGACTACGTCTCCGATGGCCGGTTCGTACTCGGACTCGGCGCGTCGGGACCACAGGTCGTCGAGGGCTTCCACGGCGTCAAGTACGACGCACCGATCGCCAGAACCCGCGAGGTCATCGAGATCTGCCGCCAGGTCTGGCGCCGCGAGAAGGTCCAGCACCAGGGCAAGTACTACCAGATCCCGCTGCCCGCCGACAAGGGAACCGGCCTGGGCAAACCACTGAAGCTGATCAATCACCCTGTGCGCGATCGTATTCCGGTCGTCATCGCCGCACTCGGACCGAAGAATGTCGAACTCACCGCCGAGATCGCCGAAGGCTGGCAGCCCATCTTCTACTTCCCGGAGAAGGCCGCCGACGTGTGGGGCGATTCGCTCGCCGCAGGCAAGGCCAAGCGTGACCCGTCACTCGGCGATCTCCAGGTCTTCGCGAGTCCCACCCTCGCCATCGGTGAGGACGCGGAGAAGTACCTTCCCTGGGTCAAGCCGCACCTGGCGCTGTACATCGGCGGCATGGGAGCCAAGGGCAAGAACTTCTACAACTCGCTTGCCCAGCGATACGGGTACGAGGCCGAGGCCGAGAAGATCCAGGACCTGTACCTGGCCGGCAAGAAGGAAGAGGCCGCTGCGGCAGTTCCCGACGAGCTCGCTCGCGCAGTCAACCTCATCGGCCCGGAGAGCTTCGTCAAGGAGCGAGTAGCAGCCTTCGCCGAGGCCGGTGTGACCACTCTCAATGTCGCGCCGCTGGCCGAGAACACCGCAGGCCGTGTCGCGCAGCTGACCGCACTGCGCGAACTCACCGCCTGAGACGTCAGACCGACGCGACCCGGCCCGCCAGCTCTTCGGCGAGCCGGGTCGCGACGTCCAGTTCGGACGCTTCGACCATCACTCGCACCAACTGCTCGGTACCGCTGGGGCGCAACAGAACTCGACCCGATTCCCCGAGTTCGCGCTCGGCCGACGCCACGGCGTCCGAAACCGACGGTGCCGACGCCACCGCTGCTTTGTCGGACACTCGCACGTTGATCAGCACCTGCGGCAGTGTCCGCATGGCCGACGCCAGATCCGCCAGCGAACGCCCGGTCTGCGCCATCCGCTCCATCAGTCGCAGGGCAGTGGCGATTCCGTCTCCGGTCGTTCCGACCGCGGGCAACACGACGTGTCCGCTCTGCTCGCCGCCGAGCGCGAAGCCGCCGCGGCGCAACTCCTCGAGCACGTACCGATCTCCGACCGCGGTGGTGCGCAACGTGATTCCGGCCTCGCGCATCGCAATGTGCAGACCGAGGTTGCTCATCACCGTCGCGACCAACGTGTCGTCGGTCAAGTGGCCCGCGTCGTGCATCGCGATGGCCAGCACCGTCATGATCGCGTCGCCGTCCACCACGGAACCCGACGCATCGACGGCAAGGCATCGGTCCGCGTCTCCGTCGTGCGCGATACCGAGGTCGGCACCGTGCTCCACGACGGCCTTCTGCAAGCCCTCCAGGTGCGTCGACCCGCACCCGTCGTTGATGTTCAGCCCGTCGGGTTCTGCATTGATCGCCACGACGGTCGCGCCGGCCCGCCGGTAGATCTCGGGCCCGACGACCGAGGCTGCGCCGTGCGAGCAATCCACCACGACGGTCACGCCGTCGAGTCGATGCGACACCGACCCGGCGAGATGCTGGGTGTATCGCGCCGCAGCGTCGTGCGCGAGTTCGATACGGCCTATCGCGGCACCGGTGGCGTCGTAGGGCTGTTCGTCGTTCCGGGAGCGCCCCTCGGGATCGAGGGCAGCTTCTATCCGGTCTTCGACGTCGTCGTCCAGCTTGTGCCCACCCGCGGCGAAAATCTTGATTCCGTTGTCGAGCATCGCATTGTGGGATGCCGAGATCATCACACCGAGCGCCGCGTCGTATTCGGCCGTGAGGTAGGCGACTGCGGGTGTGGGCAGTACTCCGACGTCGATCACGTCGACACCCGACGCGGTGAGTCCGGCGCACACGGCTGCGCTCAGCATCGCCCCGCTCACCCGCGGGTCACGACCGACCACTGCCACAGCCCTGACTCCGTCGACCTTCGGTGCCAACACGGAGGCTGCGGCCCGCGCGATTCTCAACGCCAGCTCAGCGGTCAGAACCCCGCCCGCCAGTCCCCGAACTCCGTCGGTGCCGAACAATCGCGCCATGAACCAATAACCCCTTCGAGCGGAGAGAATGCGGTGAGAAATGCCTCGAGGGCAGGCGTCCGATACTGCTGGATGCCTGCCCTCGAGGATGAAACGGGTAAGACGCGTCAGCGCTTGGAGTACTGCGACGCCTTACGGGCCTTCTTCAGGCCGTACTTCTTGCGCTCGACTGCACGCGCGTCACGCGTGAGGTAGCCCGCGGCCTTGAGCGGCGGGCGATCGTCGGGTGCGAGCTCGATCAGTGCGCGCGAGATGGCCAGACGCAATGCGCCTGCCTGTCCCGACGGTCCGCCGCCGTGCAGCAGCGCGACGATGTCGAAGGACTCTGCGCGGTCCACCAGAACGAGCGGAGCCTTGATCAGCTGCTGGTGCACCTTGTTGGGGAAGTAATCCTCCAGGGTGCGGCCGTTGAGCTTGAATCCGCCGGTGCCCGAGGACAACCGAACGCGAGCGACGGCTTCCTTACGGCGACCGACGGTCTGGATCGGGCGATCGAACACGATCGGGGCCGGAGCGGCTGCGGCCTCGATGTCCGAGACGACCTCGGGATCTTCGACTGCCACGAACTCGTCGGCGGCGATCTCTTCGATGTTCTCCTGCGACGTCACGTCATTTCCCTCCGGCGCCGTCACTGGGACACCTGCTTGATCTCGAACGGAACGGGCTGCTGAGCGGCATGCGGGTGGTTCGGTCCCGCGTAGACCTTCAGCTTGCTCGCGATGGCACTACCGAGCTTGTTCTTGGGGATCATGCCGACAACGGCCTTCTCCACGAGACGATCGGGGTTGCTCTCGAGGACCTGACGGGTCGAGCGCGACTTCAGACCGCCCGGATGGCCGGAGTGGTGGTGGTGGAACTTGCCGTCGAGCTTGTTGCCGCTGATGGCAACCTTCTCGGCGTTGATGATGACGACGAAGTCGCCACCGTCGACGTTGGGTGCGTAGGTGGGCTTGTGCTTACCGCGGAGCAGAGTCGCGGCCTGGACGGCGAGGCGTCCGAGCACGACGTCCGTGGCGTCGATCACATGCCACGTCCGGGTGGTGTCCCCGGCCTTCGGGGCGTAAGTAGACACAGAAAATTCCTGTCTTCATGATGTCGCTGCTGGCCAAGACGAGTGGATGCCCCCGGCGGCCAGTTGAGACCCGAGGACAAGAGCTCGATACGCACACAAGTACGCGGCGAGCCCGTACACGCCAACGGGGAACGATACCGGGAGCGGACGCCCAGGTCAAAACGCCTCCGCTCGTCGACGCCTCGACTCGTCGTCCTCGTCAACGCAGGCGCACACACTGCATGCATCGACGGGCAGCGGGAAGAGCCTCGAGCCTGATCGCCGGGATCTCGCCACCGCACCGCTCGCAGGAACCGTACGTCCCGGCCGTGAGCCGCGAGACCGCCGCGTCGATCTCACGAATCTCGGTTTCGGTATCGGTGATCAGCGCCGCGATCTTCGCTCGCTCGAACGCGATCGTCGACCCCTCGGGATCGTGCTCGTCGTCGTCGGTGGTCAGCCGCGATCCTTCGATCACCGACGCCAGTTCGGCCCGCAGCGACGCCAGTCGATTCTCGGCACGAGACCGCTCGGCCCCCAGTACCGCTCCGAAGTCCGTCACCGGACCAGTAGACACCCAGGCGGTCGAAACCAGGACACCGAGCCCTCGAGAACCGGGCTCACCAGAAGACGAAAGCCCCGACCGATGTCTCGGTCGGGGCGTCCGCTCTTCTGTTCGTGACGACGGGTCAGCGAGCCATCCGCGCCTTGTTGGCCATCTCGACGCCGTGCATCGTCTCGCCACCGGTGCGGGCGGCCGCGACGAGGCTCGACAGAATGAGGTTGAGCTCGTCGGATGCAGAGGTCCACTGACGCTGCAGCTCGTAGTAGGACGTCATCGCGTCACCCTCCCAGGACTGGTAGAGCCGCTTCGCGGTGCTGTCCACGTCCCCGAGCAGGTCCTTGGTCACGTTCGCCTGCTTGTTCATCGCCTCGGTCAGCGCCGCGATCTGCGCGAAATCGTATTTCATGTCTGATCGGTCTCCTTGGTCGAGCATGGTCGTGTGGATTGTCGTGTGGTCACCGGATGCGACGTTCACTTGAACGAGGACAGTCCCGAGTTCAGGGATCCGGCCACCTGGTTCACGGCCGACACGTTGTCGTCGTCGGCGTCCGAGTAACCGTGGCCGTTGGTCTTGATGTCCGCGGAGATCTGTTCGAGCGCACTCCGCATCTTCTGCGCACTGGTGTCCCACTGGGCCATGACGTCCTGAAAGGACTTGCCTGCCTTGCCGACCCACGCCTCGGCGGTCTGCTCGACGATCGAGCGAACGGCCGAATTGGACGCGTTGATCGACACGCTCAGGCCTTCGATCGTGGCTCCGGCAGCGACGAGCTCCTGCGGTGTGACCGTGACGCCGTTCGACGAACCCGTTGCTTCCGGTCCCCCTGGATATCCCACTTCGACTCCTTGTCTTCGATACTCGATTCACGTGCACCCGCTGCGCACGTGCTGCTCGACCGAGAGGCCACTGTCGGCCCGCTCACTCCCCTACATCTCCTTTGACGCAACGCCCCCTCGATTCGGTTCCGACCGTGCGCGAAAAACTGTGGGCCGCTCTCACGACGCCGGAACGATGTCCAATGTCTGCGTTGCCTGTCCGCATTCGGCATCGATCACCGTCGCGTCGTCGCCCTCGAACTGGCAACCGATGCTGACCTGCAGGTCGGACTCGACGAACACGCGCCAGAGCACCGTCGAATAGTCGATCGGTCTCTCGATGTAGGCGATCCCGACGCGGCCGCCGAAATCGCGGGTGGGCTCGAGAGATCCGACGGTGGAATCCGGCCCACGGGCATCGATAGCCGACCGAAGCTCGTCGGCGACCTGCTCCTGCGTCGAGCCCGGCAGCAGGTCTGCCACGGTGACGACGATCCGACGCTCGGGCGGGGTCGGCGGAATCAGCACCATGCGGTCCGGGTCGTCCACCTTCGTCCAGGTGCCCGGCAACCGCATCGACACCCGCCCGAACACGAATGTCACCGTCTCGACCGGCGTCGGCGCGTCGGCCGTCGTGGTCGGCAGCGGTTCGACGACGGACGACGACGTGGCACTCGGGCCCATGGCAGGCGAAAAAGGTTGCGCCGCAGCACTACCGGAACCATCTGGAGACTGTCCGGCGAAGTACACAGCTGCGCAGACTATTGCGACGACCGCCGCCGCGGCACCCGCCACGAGCACTGGTGGACGCCGCTTCTCCCGCGGCCGCCGCGGTGCGGTGACGTCGTCGAGCCATGCCGCCGATCGCGTCGTCGCGGCACGGACCGTCGGTGCCGGGACGAGGTCCGCCCCGGCTCGCCGGTACAGCGACCTGGAGACGTCGAGTCCGGTCAACCATCGAGTGGGGTGATCGACGACGGGATCCGCTCCGTCACCGGGCACCCCCACCACGTACACCTCGTCGGGACAGTGCGGGACCGACGACCGAACGTACTCCCCGACCGCTCGTCGCCAACCATTGTCGTCACCCGTACCGAACGGCAGGATCGCGCCGGTGTCTCCGCCGTGCGCCCCCGATTCGTCGAGGACGACGACGGACGTATCGAGGGGCCCGACTTCGACGACGACTGCGGCGGACGGCGCGCGTTCACCCGACCACGACAGGGCCGCCTCGGCCGTCTCCACGAGCACCACCTCGTTCGCCGAGGTCGCGAACAGTGCGCGAACAATGCCCGATCGCTGCTCGCCCCAGGTCGACGGATACGCGATCTCGAGCACGTCGAGTCGGTCGTGCACCCCGGCACCCTGCAGGGCCGACCACACGATTCCGTGGAGTACCGCCTCCCGGTCCCACACCGTGCTCCCCACCGGGATCGACGCATCGTCGATACAGAGCAGGGGCGGAATCTCGTCTCCCGCCGCGCCCCGGCCGAACACCAGGCGGCCACCCTCCACCGTGGCGAACGCCGATCCGACGCTCTCTCGCGGACCCTCGAAGGCTCCGCCCGTGGCGACGACGGATATCTCCGTGTAGCCCAGATGCACTGCGGCATAACGCCACGAGGGGCTCGTCAACTCGAATGTCCGAGCTGGACGAGTGCCTGGCCCGAGCGGTCGACGAATACCCCACGTCCGGGCGGCATGGCGCTGGGACGTACCGTCCCGAGCAGATTCCCCTCGTCGCGGCTTCCGCTCATGACCAGTCCCGGCGTCACCAGATCGCGCAACCGTCCGATCACCGGGTCGAACAGCGCCCGGCCTGCCCCGCCGGAACGACGCGCGACGATGACGTGCAGCCCGATGTCCCGTGCATGGGGAAGGTGTTCCACCAACGGGGCCAACGGATTTCCCGACGACGTGGCGACCAGGTCGTAGTCGTCGACGACGACGAACACCTCCGGGCCGTTCCACCACGACCGTTCGCGAAGCTGCTGCTGGGTCACGTCCGCACCCGGCATGCGATCGGCCATGCGGCCGGCGAGGTCGACGAGCATGGCCGTCAGCGTCGCCTGCGAGGCCGCATACCCGGCCAGATGCTCGGAATCGACTGCGCCGAGGAGAGTTCGGCGATAGTCCGCGACGATGAGTTTGACCGAGTCGGACGAGTTCGCCTCGACGAGCGATCGACAGATTCCGCGCAACAGAGAAGTCTTGCCGCACTCGCTGTCGCCGAACACGACGAAGTGTGGATTCTCCGCGAAATCGACCACGACCGGTGCCAATTCGGCCTCGTCGATGCCGATGGGAACTCCGAGCTCGGGGATACCGCCACGGGTTCGCGGCCACGCATCGCCGAGTCGATCGAGAACTGCGGATCGTTCGAGCAGCTCCGGCAGCATCCGCACCGGCGGCGCCGGGGTTCCCGCGGATGCAGCCGTGATCGCGGCGACCGACTCACCGACGGCGCGAGACAGGTCGTCGACGGAACAGACGTCGTCCACCCGTGGAAGTGCGATCAGCAGATGCAGTCCGTCCCTTGTCATGCCCCGGCCCGGACGCCCCTCGGGAACGCTCGCGGCCTTGGCTCGGCCCATGTCCGAATCAGACGGATCTCCCAGCCGCAGTTCCAGTCGGGTACCGATCAGGTCCTTGGTCGCAGGCCGAACTTCCGCCCACCGCGATGCGGTGAGGATCAGGTGCAGACCGAAGGCGAGGCCCTGCGTCGTCAAGGTGGCGATCTGCTGTTCGAGACTCTCGAAATCGGACCTGATGGACGGCCAGCCGTCGATGACGAGAAAGACGTCACCGAACCGATCCTCGGGGTCGACGGGTTGGGTTGCGCGTCGACGTCGGAACTCCGCCATCGAGTCGATCCCGCGATCACGGAATGTCCTCTCTCGCTGCCGAACGACGCCGGCGACCTCGGCCACGGTCCGCCGAACCCGATCGACATCGAGTCGGTTGGCCACCGATCCGACGTGCGGCAGATCGGCCAGCCCGGCCAGCGTTCCGCCGCCGAAATCCAAACAGTAGAACTGGACCTGCGCGGGCGAGTGCGTCATCGCGAGAGCCAGGATCAACGACCGAAGCGCCGTCGACTTACCCGATTGCGGGGCACCGACGATGGCGACGTGGCCTGCAGCACCGGACAGATCGACGGTCAGCAGATCGCGGCGCTGATCGAAAGGCCGGTCGATGATGCCGATCGGGGCACGCAGGGCGGCGAGCGGACCGATGCGCTCGGTCAGAACCGATCCGGGCAGCAACCGGTTCAACGTCGGTGCGGTGTCCAACGGCGGCAACCACACCTCGTGGGCCGGCATTCCGCGACCCCGAATTCGTCCGACGACCACGTCGAGCACCGTCGCACCGGTGCTCTCGGAGTCGACCGGATCGGGCTGCGCCTCCGGCGCAGTGGCAGCCTCGATGCGGCCGAGATCGATGGAGTCGAGCGGTACCGCGTAGGCGGTGAAGGGCTTCGGCCTGATGTCGCCTCCGAGCGTGGGCCGCGCGCCAGGACCGGAACGCGGCGGCGCGTACGGACCGGAGACGTACGCCGCAGCGAACCTGACGATCTCGGCCGAATCGCACTTGAGGTAGCCCGCACCCGGCTGCGCAGGCAGGTGATAGGCGTCGGGAACTCCGAGCACCGATCGAGACTCGTTCGCGGAGAACGTCTTCAGGCCTATTCGGTACGAAAGATGACTGTCGAGACCGCGCAATTTTCCTTCTTCGAGGCGCTGGCTGGCGAGCAGCAAGTGCATGTGGAGAGACCGTCCGAGTCGGCCGATCGCGACGAACAGTTCGGCGAATTCAGGTTGCTGGCTGAGCAATTCCGAGAACTCGTCGACCACCACGAACAGGGCGGGCATCGGTGCCAGGTCCGCTCCCGCGGCTCGTGCCCTCAGGTAGTCGGAGACGTTCGCGAAGTTGCCGGCCGAACGCAGCGACTCCTGCCGACGGTTCATCTCACCGGCCAACGCATCGCGCATTCGATCCACCAACGCCAGGTCCTCGGACAGGTTGGTGATGACCGCGGCCACGTGCGGTGCCGACTCCAGGCCAGTGAATGTCGCGCCGCCCTTGAAGTCGACGAGGACCAGGTTCAGCTGTTCCGGCGAGTGAGTCGACACCAAGCCGAGCACGAGCGTGCGGAGGAACTCGGATTTTCCGGAACCCGTTGCCCCGATACACAATCCGTGAGGTCCCATGCCGTTCTCGGCGGATTCCTTCAGATCGATCTCGACGGCGCTGCCATCGGGGGCGACACCGATCGGTACCCGCAGCCTCTCGCGTCCGCGCCGCATCGTCCACGCTCGATCCGTGTCGAATGCGCCGACATCGGCGATACCGACCAGGCTGTTCCATCCCGAGATCGGGGTTCCGCCGTCGTCCACGACGTCGACGACCGACGAGGACGACGGCGCACGATACGGCGACAGGCGTCGAGCCACGGCGTGCGCCTGGGTGGTGCTCATCGAATCCGCGACGGCGAACACCTCGACCGTGGTTCCGCTGACCGCTCCGATCGACCCGTTCTCGGCGAAGAGTTGGAGACCACGCGATGCGGCGAGTCCGGGGCACAGGCCGGACAGATCGATGATCGTGACGGAATCGAGGCCCGTGTCGGTGAGATCGGTCGATCGGTTGTCCAGAAGCCCGCCGTCCACCACGATCACCAACTGCACGACGCCTGCAACCGGCACAGCTCCGCGCGCGAACCGATTCCGCATCGACAGCACGTCGCCGAGCGCGCCCTCGAGTTCGAGGAAACTGCCGAAGATCATCCGAGCGGACCCGGCCCCGTCGCGCAGAGCGTCGTGCTGAGTGTGCGGAAGCCACTTGGCCCACTCCCACTGCTGCACGGTGTCCGGACCGCAGACGATCGCGACAGCGACGTGGTCGGGTCCGTGAAAGCTGCACAGCGAGGCCAACATCGCGCGCACCATGGCTCGGGCGTCGTCTCGGTCTCCGGCGATGGACAACGCCGCGAATCCCCTCAGTGACACCGCAGTCGGCAGCGCGGCCACCACCGAATGCGCCCGTACGAAACGCCGCAGAGACACTGCCGAGACGGGTTCGAGTTCTTCCACCGGCCCGGTCTCCGGTGGAACCAGTCGAGTGGCAAGCCGCTGATCCCCAAGGCCGACGCGTACGTGGGCGAAATCCGGATCCGACAGTCGCCGTTCCCACATCCGCTCGGTTCCGGCGATCGACCACAATGTCTCGGGGGCCGGGTGACTCCATTCGAGCGCTCGGCGTTGCGCGCGCTCGGTCTCGGCGACGTCGCGGCGGAGCTGATCCAGATAGCGGAGGTAGTCCTTGCGGTCCTCGTTCGCCTCGGCCGTCCGCGCTCCGCCCGACTTCCCGCCACCGGCCAACATCCCCACCATGGACATCAACATCATGGCCGGGAACATCAACATCATCGGGTTCGCCGCTGCCCCGGAGGTGAACATCAGCGCGACCATCCCGACCATCGCGGCCACCATCACCAGCGGCATCAGCTTCATCAGCAGATTGCCCGGCACCGCGCGCGGGATCTCCGGCGGCGACTGCAGGGTGACTTCACCGCCCGGCGATCGAGGTACTTCCCGTCGGGCACCGCGAACGAAACGCACGGTACTCATCGATCCGCCCCCACGGCCACGCCCCCAAGAACTGCATCGCGGCGGCCTCCCCCCGAGGCCGCAGGACGACAGGCTAACGCATCGAAGACCGGGTGGTCCACAGCTGCCGTCCCACCCCCGGAGGGTCGAGAAATAGAACGCTGCCCGACGCCGTTGCACTCTGATGTGGCTCTTCGGCCGCGTGCTCGACGAACGAAAGGCTGGCCCCAACCGTGTCCGTACCTCTGTCCATCCTCGATCTCGCTCATGTCGGCGAGGGCGAAACAGTCCGCGACAGCTTCGATGCAAGCGTCGCACTCGCTCAGCATGCCGAGAACTGGGGATACCGACGCATCTGGTACGCCGAGCACCACAACATGAAGACGATCGCGTCGTCGGCCACGTCGGTTCTCATCGCGCACGTCGCTGCCAACACCGAGCGAATCCGGCTCGGATCCGGCGGGATCATGCTTCCCAATCACGCGCCGCTGACCATTGCCGAGCAGTTCGGCACCTTGGCGACGCTGCACCCGGGACGAATCGATCTGGGTCTGGGCCGCGCCCCCGGCAGCGACCAGGTGACGATGCGGGCGATGCGGCGCGATCCCGCGTCGTCCGATCGCTTTCCCCAGGACGTCCAGGAACTGCAGGGCTACCTGTCGTCCGAGTCCCTGATCCCCGGAGTGAGTGCGACTCCCGGCGCCGGTACCGAGGTACCGCTGTACATCCTTGGGTCGTCGCTCTTCGGCGCGCAGCTCGCTGCCGCACTCGGCCTGCCCTTTGCGTTCGCCTCGCACTTCGCACCCGACGCCCTCGAGCAGGCCGTCGAGATCTATCGACGCGACTTCCGACCGTCCGCGCAATTGTCGGAGCCGCACCTGATCGTGGGTGTGAACGTGATCGCGGCCGATTCGCTGGCCGAGGCACAGGCGCAGTTCCTGCACACCAAGCGCAGTCGCGTCAGCCTGCTGCTCGGCCGCGGCCGGACCTTCACCGACGAAGAAGCCGACATGGTCCTCGAAGCGCCTGCGGGCCAACAGATCGCGAAGATGACCAAGTACTCGGCGGTCGGCACTGCGGACATGGTGAAGGACTACCTCGATCGATTCGCCGAACGCACGGGGGCGGACGAGCTGATTGTCGCGTCCGGTGTGTCCGACCGCGCATCGTGGCTTCGCTCGTTCGAGTTGCTCGCACAGGTCAGTGATCTGGTTCCTGCCTGAGAGCTGCGCGCGTCGCCGGCAGATCCCGACGGGCGGTTGCTTGTCGCCGTGATGTCGTAAGGTTTGGACACCGATGCCCACTGGGGCGGGCATCGGCACGCGAATCGTACGTATCCGGGGGGATCTTCATGACACGCGCCGACAGCCGTCCATCGGCCGGCCATGCGCCGCCGCGCACAGCACCTGCCGATCCGACACAGTCACCCACCGCGCCGGACACGAGTCGGCGGGCGTCGGGCGCGCAGGCCGTCTTCGCGCAGGAAGTCTGTCGGGTGACGGTATTGGCCAGGTCCACGCAGGTGGACATGGCGCTGCCGGTGGACGTTCCGGTATCGCTTCTCGTTCCGGGAATCGTCGACATGATTTCGGCTCATAGTCCTGGTTCGGGACGCGGTGAGCCGAGCGACGGGGATCGAGCGTCGGACGGGTTGCCCGTTGCGTGGACGCTCGCACGGATCGGGTTTCCACCGTTGTCGCCGACTGCGACGTTGGCCGAGCTGTCGGTGCGAGACGGGGAACTGCTCGTGCTGGGTGTAGCCGAGCGCCCCGCGCCGGTTCCGCTGTTCGACGACCTCATGTATTCCGTTGCACGGTCGGGTAGTGACGATGTTCCGCACTGGACTGCCCGTACGGCGCGGACAGTGGGTTCGGTCGTCACCGGTCTGCTGGTGTTGCTGGCGTGCGCGGTCGTGTTGCGTGAGCCGATCCGCGCGGGAACCGAGCACGTCGGCAGTCTCGTCGAGGGGCTGGCTGCCGTCACTGCGTCGATTCTCTTCGCGATTGCGGGTGTGATTCTGGGGCGGGTGTATCACCAGAACGCCGTCGCTGTCCTCCTCGGCGGATGTGCCGTCGCGCTGATGTTCACCGGCGGAACCGTGCTGGTACCCGGGCAGTTCGGTGCGGCTCAGCTGATGTTGGGTTCGGCCATGGCAGGCGCTGTGGCGCTGCTGTCACTTCGTATCGGCGGGACCGGGTTCGCTGTGTTCACCGCTGCGATCGTGCTCGCACTGCTGACGTTCGCTGCTTCGGTGTGCACATTGTTCACCTCCGTTCCGCAGCCGACCATCGGCACGGCGGCTGCCCTCACCGGCCTGGCGGGGATTGCGCTCTCTGCCCGAGTGTCGATGATGCAGGCCAAGTTGCCGCTTCCACCGGTTCCCACCGCAGGAGCACCGTTGGACACGGTGGAGGAAGCCGAACTCGACGCGATCTCGTTCGCCGATCTGCAGGCCGCCGCAGCCCGGGCGCGTAGCTGTCTGACCGGATTGCTGTCGGCGTTCACCGTCGCCGTGGTGGCGGGCGTGCTCGTTGCGGCGGCAGCCGACTCCGCCGGTGGCGTGCGGTGGCCTGCGGTCGCGCTCGCGGGATTGTGCGCGCTCGTCCTGCTGCTGCGTGGACGCACCTATGCGGTGGTGACCCACGCTGTTCCGCTGGTCGCAGGCGGAACGACAATTCTGCTGGCGCTCCTCGTCGGTGCGGTCGTTGCACTACCCGAATACTCTCTCGCCCTGTTCGGTGTGGCACTGGCCGGCGCAGTGACGGCATCGATCTTCGGGGCTTTCGTGCCCACACGCACGTATTCGCCGGTGATCCGGCGATCGGCAGAACTGCTCGAATACGCCACCATCGCTCTGGTCATTCCGATCGCAGTGTGGGTGTGCGGTCTGTACAGCGTCGTTCGCGGGCTGTGATTGCGCGCAAGCAGCGAACGATCGTCATTGCAGCGTTCACTGCTCTCGCCCTGTCGTTCGACGCGGTCGTCGGCGTGTATCCGGCACGCGCCGAACGTCCGGTGATCGACCCGTTCCAGCTGCCTCCGCCGAGTCCTCCCGGCCCTCTCGAACCAACGGAACAGAAGAACGCCTGCGCCCTTCCGTCCGCGGCCACCGATGTTCAGGACGTGCCGACCGCGCTGAAGGCGCTCGACTTCGCATCGGTCTGGCCCATCACCCGTGGGGCAGGTCAAACGGTTGCCGTCATCG
The DNA here is from genome assembly GCF_002258315.1 of Rhodococcus sp. 06-462-5. Lineage (GTDB taxonomy): Bacteria > Actinomycetota > Actinomycetes > Mycobacteriales > Mycobacteriaceae > Rhodococcoides. The sequence continues at coordinate 158,125 of NZ_NOYD01000005.1, forward strand.
ACACCGGGGTCACCGCTCATCCACGCCTACCGGGTCTGATCGCCGGCGGTGACTACGTCAGCGCAGGTGACGGATTGTTCGACTGCGATGCGCACGGGACGATGGTCGCCGGCCTGATCGCCGCACAGTCCGCACCGGGCAGCGGATTCGCCGGAGGCGCACCCGATGCACGAATTCTGTCGATTCGTCAGTCCAGCAATGTCTTTCAGATCGTCGACAACAGGCCGGAGGAGGAGCAGGCGGGCGAGCCGGAGAACGCCGCCGGCTACGGCAACGTTCGCACCATGGCCATGGCCATCCGAACTGCGGTGGACTCGGGTGCTTCGGTCATCAACATCTCCGAGGTCGCCTGCGTGCCCGCGGGAGGCGGTGTGCCCGACGGTCCGCTCGGTGCGGCCGTGCAGTACGCGGTCCGAGAAAAGAATGTCGTCGTCGTTGCAGCAGCCGGTAATCTCGGCAGCGCGGCCTGCCAGGCCCAGAACCCGATGACCGACCCGCTTCGGCCCGACGCGGACCCGTGGGCCTCCTTCGCGACCATCGCCACTCCGGCGTGGTTCGACGACGTGTTGACGGTCGGCTCGGTCGAGTCGGATGGCACACCGTCTTCGTTCAGCCTGGCCGGTCCGTGGGTCGACGTCGCGGCTCCGGGTTCGAATATGACCTCGCTGTCGCCGACGGGCAACGGACTGGCGAACGGCACCCGGGGCACCGATGGCGTGATTCCCATGACCGGAACCAGCTTCGCGGCACCGCTGGTGGCTGCGGTGGCGGCGCTGGTGCGCGCCCACCGGCCCGAACTGTCGGCGCTCGAGGTGGTGGACCGGATCGAACGAACCGCGCATGCGCCGGCCGAAGGGTGGAATCCCCTCGTCGGCCACGGCATCGTCGATCCGCTTGCCGCAGTGACCGATTCGGTGACACCGGCTCCCCTGTCGGTGCCTGCGGACAGTGTCGCGATGAGTGCGCCGTTGCCACCGCCCGCGCCGGATCATCGCCCGCGGACCGCAGCGGTCACCGGTTCGGTGCTGGTGGCGGTGATCCTGGCGCTCGGGCTCGCACTGTCGGTGCCGCTGCGCCGACGCGGCAGACCCGACTGAGCCGGACGCTACTTCGTGGGAAGTGCCGCGGCCTGCGGGTCGGGAGCAACACCGTCGTGCATCGTCAGGGCTTGGCCGCGCCCCAGAGTGGGCCCACTGCCGAGCAATTGGAGTATCTGCCAGGGTGCCGGTGCAGGCGGCCCGAACCCCAGCGCTGACGCGGCCTCGGCACCGTCGACGCCGTAGCGCACTCCGGTGTCGGCCACGAAGAAGACGCTGCCCTGACGCGTACTCGACGTCGAGATACCGGTACTGCGCACGAATCCGCCGCTGCCGGGTGCCAGATAGACCTGGTCGACGGCGTCGCCGCCGCCATCGGCCTGAGCCAACGCAACCGGTTGTGCCCCGGTCTCGAGCGGCAACCCACGACCGGCGGACTCGATCAGTCGGGCCGACGGTCCGCCGTCGGCCACTGTGAGTGGCTCCCACGTCAGGCATCCGACAGGGCGCTCACCGGTATCGACTATCTCGGGAGTGGTCGCCGGGAACGTCGACACCTCCAGTCCGGACGAGGTTTTGGGAGCATCCGCGAGCAGGTCGGGATTGACGGCTGCGATATCAGGACTGCCCTGCGAATCGGTGAACTTGATGAGCAGTGCCGCAGTTTCGTTGATCGCTTGGATTCCGTCCTCGAGAACCACGTAGTACTGGACGTCGCGACCGGCGACCTGGACGACCGAACCGATCGTCCGGCCGTCGAACGGGAACGCAGGGGCCTCGCCCGCTCGAGGAACGAACGGTGCTGCGACGGGCGGCGATTCGGGCACGGAGTTGAGCAGACCGGTACTGACCGGGGACGGCGTCGCGTCCTCCAGTCCCAGTGCGCGGACCACTGCCCTGTTGTTCAGATCGACCGGCGATCTGGTGCCGTCGTGCACCAGATACGCAGTGCCGTTGGATGTCCAGAGAAACGCCTCGGAATCGGCGAGCGGAGCCGTGCTGTCACCGTAGCGAGGATCGCCCACCACCACCGTTGTCGAGGTCACTCCTGCGATCGGGTCGACGGTGTCGCAGACGGTCCACGATTGCGCGCTGCCGTCACCGTCGTGCGGCAGCGCAGACGGAGCACCGGGAATCCCCACCAGTGCGCCGCGGGGTCGTGACGACAACTCGGATTCCTTGACCGTCAACGGATTGTCCGGCTTTCCGACGATCAATCGAGCCGACGCGAGATTGAGGACCGGATGAAACACGTCGTCCACTTTCACGAACATCGCGGCCGAGTCCTTGCCGACCACGATCGACGCGTCGCCGATCTTGTCCTGTGGCCGAAACAGTGCCAGGGCAGCGCATCCCGCCAAGCCGATGCAGGCGATGACGACACCCACCAACAGTGCTCGCGACTGCGACTTCATCGGGTCGTGCAGCATCCGAACGTCGCGCCTGATCAGCGCGTGTTCCATCCTGCGGACGAGAAAGCGATAACCGCCAACCTGCCACTTCGTTGTCGGCGTCGACGCCACGATTCCTCCCCAGGATTGTGCAGACGACCCGATCCCCATTCGGGTCACGCGACACAGTACAGTTCGTCCGCACACCTCGGCGACCGCGTTGGCGGTCATCGACGGGGCACTGCGACCTTCGGGGGGAGGGTTTCGATGACGCGTACCGGTTGGGCAGGGCGGGGGCGAGCTTCCGGTCCTTTCGTCGCGCCCACGGTCCGGCGGGTGATCGTGGCCGAGTCCGCAGCCGTGGCGACCGGTCTGGCTCTGTCGGCGGCGCAGGTTCGGCCCGGGTGGGTACTACTCGCCGCTGCCGCAGTAGCGCTGGCTCCGTTCGTGGCCGTTCGGCGCAGACCGGTCGTCGACTGGGTTCGGGCCATCTGGCGGTTTCTCGCCGATCGCGCCCCCGCTGTGGGCGTGACCACGGAACACACCGACACCGCAGACGGCCCGGTCGGGGTCCACTGGCAGCGCGACACCGTCACCTGCACCATCGAAATCACCGCTCCCGAACACGCCACCACGGTCCTCGGCCGGGCGAGCGCCGAGACGCAGCACGCACTTCCCGTCGATGCGTTGGCGTCGTGTCTACGACAGCACGACATCGAGGTCTGCTCGATCGACGTCGTCGTACTCGGTTTCCGCAGTTCGGCCGGTTCGGTCGCCGCCGAGGTGTACGAGGGACTCATCGGTCCGCTGCCTGCAGTAGCGGTGCGAACCGTCTGGGTGGCAGTCACTCTCGACCTGCGCGCGAATGCTCGAGCGATCGAGGTCAGAGGCGGAGGCAGGTCCGGCGGCGCCCGCACGGCTGTTGTCGCGACGACGCGGGTCCTTCGCGCTCTCCGCGCCCACGGTCTGTCCTCGCGACTGTTGACGGGCTCCGAACTCCGGACGGCCGTGTTGCACCTCTGTCAGGGGGTGAGTACCGACGATCTGACCCAGACTTGGTCGACAGCACCCCTGCCGGGTGCGTCGAGCACGGTATTCGGAATCGATTGCAGCGCAGTAACTGCCGAGGACATCGCTACTCTGTGGGCAACACCGTCACTCGGAACGACGATGTCCTTCCACCTGCAGCCGAGCCGCGACACCGGAAAGGTGCGCCTGCGTGGGTCGTGCAGATTCGCCGCCAGGACACCCATCACGAAGCCTCGTGTACGCGCGTTGACCTCGATGAGCGCAAGTCAGCGTGACGGCATCCTCGCACAGCTTCCGTTGGCCGTACCCGCACCGAATTCATTGTCTCCCAGCCGAATACTCGACATCTCGACGCTGAACGAGTTGATGCTCCCCGTGAGCGGCTGCGGCCAGCTGCTGGGATCCGACGCCCGCGGACACGGCGTCGCGGTGCGGCTGTTCGGACCGGGACTGACTCGGGTTCGAATCGTCGGAGAGCTCTATCTCGCTCGGCAACTGCTCTTCCGCGCCATCGCCACCGGCGCCAGAGTCCTCGTCCGCACCGACCGCCCCCATGCCTGGCGCGCGCTGCTCGACGCCATCGGCGCTCCCGATCGACTACTGGTCGATGGCACCACGTTCCGATCCCGCCCGTCCTACGACGTGATCCTCGTCGACTTCGCCGACGGTTCGGCACCGCCTGCGCAACAGGGACTTTCGGGCGTCACCGTGATCTCGCTGTTCGAGCACGTGCCGCGGACCGGCCACACCGAGCAGGAGCGAGGCGTGCCGCGATCGGAGCCGAATCTGACGATCGTCCAGCCCCATGCGTCGGGTGATCGAATTCGAGTCCGGTCCGGTCCACTCGACGTCGAGTTGACGCTGGTCACGATTCCTCAGGAGACGGCGTTCATCGGCCGGCCCAGGAGTCTGCGCCCTGCGGTACGTACGTGACCGATTCTCAACCGGGGTAGTCCGCCCGCCCACGAGCGCCGGCCACTGCGTCGGCCCACCATTCGAGCTGGTCGAGAAGACGCCCGAGAGCGTCGACGGCGGCTGCGTCGTCGATGCGTCCCGACTCGTCGAACCGCTTGCGCACCCGATGCAGCGACACGGCGTCCCGGACGGAGACCATGTGCAGTTCGGCGGTGATCTGCCGTAGCTGTTCGGTGGCTCGAATTCCTCCGCCGAGCCCACCGTAGGAGACGAATCCCACCGGCTTGCCACGCCACTCGTACTTCACCGTGTCGAGGGCAGTCTTCAACGAACCGGGCACGCCGTGGTTGTACTCGGGGGTGACGAACACGAAGGCATCGGCGCGTCCGACGGTCCGGGTGAAGCGTTCGGAGTCCTCGCACGGAACGAGGGAGTTCGGCAGATCGAACTCGGCCAAGTCGACGTCGACCACCTCGACGGTGGCGCGTTCGGTGGCGACACCTCGGACCCAGGCGGCGACTGTCGGTCCCACTCGACCGGCGCGCACACTACCGACGACGATCGCGAGCTGTATCGGCTGCATCGCTCCGACAGTAGACCCGGTGGCGCTCGGTCAGCCCTCTCCCCCACAGCAACCGTCGCCGGTGATCGCCGACCGCACTTCTCGGGTGGCCGCGTTCCGGGCGGCCAGCTCGTCGGCCGGTGGATAGTCGACTCGAACCAAGGACAAGCCGTGCGCCGGAGCCACCGCCACCTCGCTCGCCCTTTCGCGGCGAGTCAACAGTGAGCGCGCCCAGTCGGGAGTTCGGCGACCTTCCCCCACGGCCTGCATGGCGCCGACGAGACTACGGACCATCGACCAGCAGAATGCGTCGGCGCTGACGTACGCGGTCAGGCGGTCGCCGTCACGCTCCCAGTCGAACCGCTGCAGTTCCCGAACGGTGGTGGCACCGTCACGTCGCTTGCAGAACGCGGCAAAATCGTGCAGACCGATCAATCCTGCGGATGCCTCGCGCACCGCGCCCAGATCGATGGGCCTCGGCCAGGAGACGACACCGGCGACGTCGAGGGGGTCGACGCCGTAGAGCGCCGTGCCGAATCGATACTCGTAGTGCCTGCGGTACGCCGAGAACCTGGCGTCGAAATCGCTCGAGACGGGGCTGATGGCCCGCACTCGAACATCGGTGGGCAGAAACCGGGCCATTCGCCGGACCAGTCTGTCGTGATCGTCCGGCACGTCGACGGCATCGAAGTGAGCCACCTGACCCGTTGCATGGACTCCCGCGTCGGTTCGCCCCGCCACGGTCAGCTCTACCGGCTGCCGCAGCACCGTGGAGAAGGCTTCTTCGAGCACTCCGCACACGGTGCGGATACCGGGTTGACGTGCCCATCCGGAGAAGTTCGTGCCGTCGTAGGAGATGTCGAGCCGAAATCTGGTGGGTACCGAAAAAGCGGGCCCGCCTTCCCCTGAGGGAATGGCGGGCCCGCTTCGATCGTGCTCGGAGCTCAAAAGGACTAGTCCTTCTTGGCTTCCTCGGCCTCGGGGGCGTCCGACGCGTGTGCGTCGTTGTCCTCGATGCCGTCGATGACTGCGTCGGCGTTGGCCACCTCGGCGTCGGTCGCGTCGGCTTCGACAGCCTCGACGACGTTCTCGTCGGTCGCGTCCTCGGCCGGAGCCTCGGTTGCGGCGGGAGCAGCCTGCGAAGCCTTCACGCGGCGTGCGCGATCGGCTTCGTTGGACACCGTCTGCTCGTTGACGAGCTCGATGATGGCCATCGGCGAGTTGTCACCCTTGCGGGGGACGGTCTTGATGATGCGCGTGTAGCCACCGTCGCGATCGGCGAAGAAAGGCCCGATCTCGGCGAACAGCTTGTGCACGACATCTTTGTTGTTGATCGTCTTGAGAACCTCACGACGATGCGCCAGATCACCCTTTTTGGCGTGGGTGACCAGCTTCTCGGCGTGGGGACGAAGGCGCTTGGCCTTCGACTCGGTGGTGGTGATGCGGCCGTGCTCGAAGAGTGACGTCGCCAGGTTGGCCAGGATGGCCTTCTGGTGCGACGCCGACCCGCCGAGACGGCGGCCCTTGGTGGGCTTGGGCATGATGAATCTCCTAGTAAGAGCTCCAGCGAGCTGATTACAGCTGTTCTGTCTCGGCGTAGTCCTGCTCGGCACCTTCGGTGTCGCTGAAGGAGCCGGCGTCGGTGTCACTCCACGTGCCCGTGGTGGCGTCGTAGCCAGGCACGGTGCTCGGATCGAACGACGCGGGGCTGTCCTTGAGGGAGAGGCCGAGCGAATGCAGCTTGACCTTCACCTCGTCGATGGACTTCTGCCCGAAGTTACGGATGTCGAGCAGATCGGACTCGGTACGGCCAACCAGCTCGCCGACGGTGTGAACACCCTCGCGCTTGAGGCAGTTGTAGGAACGGACGGTGAGGTCCAGGTCCTCGATGGGGAGTCCGAAGGAAGCGATGTGATCGGCCTCGGCGGGCGAGGGTCCGATCTCGATGCCTTCTGCTTCGACGTTCAGCTCACGGGCGAGGCCGAAGAGCTCAACCAGGGTCTTGCCCGCCGAAGCGAGCGCGTCCCGCGCGGTGATGGAATTCTTGGTCTCCACGTCGAGAACGAGCCGATCGAAGTCGGTGCGCTGTTCGACGCGGGTGGCCTCCACCTTGTAGGTGACCTTGAGCACGGGTGAGTAGATCGAGTCGACCGGAATACGGCCGATCTCGGCACCCGATGCCTTGTTCTGAACGGCGGGGACGTAGCCGCGACCGCGCTCGACGACGAGCTCGATCTCCAACTTGCCCTTGTCGTTCAGGGTCGCGATGTGCAGGTCGGGGTTGTTCACCGTGACGCCTGCCGGAGGCACGATGTCGCCTGCGGTGACAGCGCCGGGGCCCTGCTTGCGGACGTACATGGTGACCGGTTCGTCTTCTTCGGAGCTCACCACGAGGCCCTTGAGGTTCAGGATGATGTCGGTGACATCTTCCTTGACTCCGGGGACGGTGGTGAATTCGTGGAGGACGCCGTCGATACGGATGCTGGTGACAGCAGCGCCGGGGATCGACGACAGCAGGGTGCGGCGGAGCGAGTTGCCGAGTGTGTAACCGAAGCCGGGCTCGAGCGGCTCGATGACGAATTTCGAGCGGTTGTCGGCGATGACCTCTTCGGTCAGCGTCGGGCGCTGTGAAATGAGCATTGTGTGTTCCTCCTGTACGGGCGTCCGCTATTTGACGCCCACGTGTGGAGGCGAAGACGCATGTGAGCCTCGCGGGGAGACTCACATGCGTGCCGCGCCTTACTTCGAGTAGTACTCGACGATGAGCTGCTCCTGGAGCGGCACATCGATCTGTGCGCGCTCCGGCAACCTGTGAACCAGGATGCGAAGACGGTTGGGAACGACCTGCAGCCACGGGGCGACGGGACGGTCGCCGTAGCTTTCGCGTGCGATCTGGATCGGCAGCGTCTGGGCCGACTTCTCACGGACGTCGATGATGTCGTACTGCGAGACGCGGTAGCTGGGGATGTCGACGCGCTTGTTGTTCACCAGGAAGTGACCGTGCGTGACCAGCTGACGGGCCTGACGACGCGTACGTGCCAGTCCGGCACGGTAGACGACGTTGTCGAGACGACTCTCGAGGATGGTCAGCAGGTTCTCGCCGGTCTTGCCGACGGTCCTGTTGGCTTCCTTGTAGTACAGACGGAACTGCTTCTCCATGACGCCGTAGGTGAAGCGAGCCTTCTGCTTCTCCTGCAGCTGGAGCAGGTACTCGCTCTCCTTGATCCGCGCGCGGCCGTGCTGGCCGGGCGGGTAGGGACGACGCTCGAACGCCTGGTCGCCTCCGACGAGGTCGACGCGCAGACGACGCGACTTGCGGGTGATAGGACCGGTATAACGTGCCATTTTCTAAACCTTTCCTTCCCGCTAGACCCGACGCCGCTTGGGCGGACGGCAGCCGTTGTGCGGCTGAGGGGTGACATCGGAGATGGTGCCGACCTCGAGGCCAGCGGCCTGAAGCGAGCGGATCGCGGTCTCACGGCCGGAGCCGGGACCCTTGACGAACACGTCGACCTTCTTGACGCCGTGCTCCTGTGCCTTGCGCGCAGCGTTCTCGGCTGCGAGCTGTGCGGCGAACGGAGTCGACTTGCGTGAGCCCTTGAAGCCCACGTGTCCCGAGGACGCCCACGAGATGACGTTTCCGGCGGGGTCGGTGATCGACACGATCGTGTTGTTGAACGTGCTCTTGATGTGCGCAGATCCGTGCGGGACGTTCTTCTTGTCCCTGCGACGCGTCTTCTGCGCCTTCTTCGGACCGGTACCGCGTGCTTTGGGGGGCATTACTTCGCCTTCTTCTTGCCGGCAATGGTGCGCTTGGGTCCCTTGCGGGTACGCGCATTGGTCTTGGTGCGCTGTCCACGGACGGGCAGACCACGACGGTGGCGAAGACCCTGGTAGCAGCCGATTTCGATCTTGCGACGGATGTCGGCCTGAACCTCGCGGCGCAGGTCGCCCTCGACCTTGAGGGACTCGTTGATGTAATCGCTGAGCTTGCGCAGATCGTCGTCGCCGAGATCCTTGCTTCGCAGGTCGGGGCTGACGCCCGTCGCTGTGAGGATCTCCTTGGAGCGGGTACGGCCGACGCCGTAGATGTAAGTCAGTGCGATCTCCATGCGCTTTTCGCGCGGCAGATCCACACCTGCGAGACGTGCCATGTGGCATTTCCTTTTCTTGTCCGGAGGTCTGCTCCCAGTCCGTCCCCTGTGTCCTTCTCACCGCTGGGGTGTGAAGCGTCTTTCAACAAACTCAGTGGGGCCCCGGCCTCCGTGCCGGGGGTGTGCCGTGACGCGTGTGTCACGGTTGGTGCTGGGAGGTCATCTTCTAGCTGTTGCCAAGCCGACGTGCGAAATGCTCGGTGGTTATCCCTGACGCTGCTTGTGACGCAGGTTGTCACAGATCACCATGACGCGTCCGTTACGACGAATCACCTTGCACTTTTCGCAGATCTTCTTGACGCTCGGCTGAACCTTCACGTCGTTGATCTCCTGTGTGTAGCTCGGCCCCGCTGCATGCAGTGGCCCCGAGCATGGTTCTCCCCGACCGGACGTGGCCGGGGAAGCTCTTACTTGTAGCGGTAAACGATGCGTCCACGCGTGAGGTCGTAGGGCGAAAGCTCTACCACGACGCGATCCTCGGGAAGGATGCGGATGTAGTGCTGACGCATCTTTCCGCTGATGTGAGCGAGTACCTTGTGGCCGTTTTCGAGCTCAATGCGAAACATCGCATTGGGCAGCGGTTCGACAACTCGGCCCTCTACCTCGATAGCACCGTCTTTCTTGGCCATATCCTCCGCGATCCTGGCTCTCACACCTGGTTGATTGCATCTGTTTCCGTTACCGTGATGCCCACTGACCGACCCGAGTCAACGGGCCGGTGTGTCGCCGGAACGGTTCGCAGGCCACCAGGGCACGCGAACATCCGGTACGCAGGACGCACCGTCGATCCATGTTACCGGGTAATGCACGTCTGGCCAAATGCGTCCCGCGTCCATGCTCCAGGTCAACGGTTGCCCCAGTTCGATTTCCTGAGCTAGCGTTCTGCCGGGCTGCATCACAGCCGCACAACACAAGCCGTCCCGCCTGCGCTCGCAGCGACGGCGAAGTCCGCGACGACGACTACAAGGCAACCCTCTTGAGCTCAGACACGCGCGCCGGCAACCCGGTCGTATCCGTCATCATTCCGGTCCACAACTCCAAGGATGTTCTCGACGATCAACTACGAGCTCTCGCTCGACAGGACTACGAGCATCCCTTCACGGTGATCGTCAGCGACAACGGCTCGACCGACGGCCTTCGCGAACACATCGAGAACCATTGCCTCCAAGGGGCCCTGGACCTGACGTACGTCGATGCTGCGGGACAACCGGGCGCATCGTTCGCACGTAACAGGGGTGCGGACGCCGCCCGCAGCGAACTGCTCGCATTCTGTGACGCGGACGACGCGGTCCACCCGAACTGGCTCCGGCGCATCGTCGCCGGCCTCGACGAGTTCGACCTGGTGGGTACCGGCCTCGAGACGGAGACCCTGAACTCCGCTGCCACGCGCGCATCGACACCGTTCGCACCGCCCTCGGATCAGGGCAAGTCGGCATTCCTACCGTTCGCCATCGGTGCCAGCATGGCGTGCCGCAGATCGACCTACCGTCAACTCGGCGGAATGCTCGAATACATTCACGCCAGCGAGGACATGGAGTTCTCGTGGCGCGCGCAGCACGCGGGATATCGATTGCACTTCATCGCCGAACCGCTGGTCTCGTACCGACTGCGCACCGGCCATCGGGAGAACTGGAAGCAGGCAGGCGCGCTGGGGTACGGATCGGCTCACGTGCGCGGCCTGTACCGAGCACACGGCTGCCCGCCCTTCCGGGCTCGCTCGATCTCCATCGCCCTGCTGATGCTCGGCATACGAAACCCGCTGCTTCCCACTGCAGTGACCAGGATGCCCACTCGACTCTGGCTTCGTCTGGTGGCTGCGCACCTCGGACTGGTCCGCGGCGGACGACGCTACGGATCGTTGGCCTGGTGACGCTAGCTGGGTCGTAGTGTCAGGATCCGCGGCCCGTCCTCGGTGACGGCAACGGTGTGTTCCCAATGCGCGGACCGGGATCCGTCAGTGGTCACGACAGTCCATCCGTCGTCGAGAATGTCGGTGTCGTACGTTCCGAGGGTCAGCATGGGCTCGATCGCGAGAGTGGATCCGACGACCAACTCCGGTCCCTTACCCGGCGCACCCTCGTTCGCGAGAAACGGATCCATGTGCATCTCACGTCCGATGCCATGACCGCCGTACCCGTCGACGATTCCGTACTTGCGGCCGTGAGCCTGCTCGGCCGCGTGAGTTCCGGATTCGATGGCGTGCGAGACGTCGGTGAGCCGGTTGCCGGGAAGCATCGCGGCGATGCCCGCTTCCATCGACAGCCTCGTCGCCTCGCTCAACATCGCATCGGCCTCGATGATGTCGCCGACACCGAATGTCCACGCAGAGTCTCCATGCCAACCGTCGAGCACTGCCCCACAGTCGATGGACACCAGATCGCCTGCGACCAGCAGCTCGTCTGCCGACGGAATGCCGTGCACCACACGGTCGTTCACCGACGAGCAGATACTGCCGGTGAAGCCGTGGTAGCCGAGGAACGACGGCACCGCGCCGGCGTCCCGAATGACCGCCTCGGCCACTCGATCGAGCTCGAGAGTCGAGACACCGGGTACCGCCGCCGTACGGACGGCCACCAGAGCAGCGCCGACGACCGCGCCGGCCGCAGCCATGGCGTCGAGTTCGCCGGCACTGCGGAACGGCACGACCTTGCGTTTACGGCCGAATGCCATTACTTGCCGTGGTCCTCGATGGACTTCAGCGCGCGAGCATTGACCTCGTCCACCTCACCGATCGCGTCGACCGTGACGAGTTGGCCCTCGTAGTAGTCGAGCAGCGGCGCGGTCTCGTCCCGGTACACCTTGAGTCGGTTCCGGATGACGTCTTCCTTGTCGTCCTCGCGGCCACGCGAGAGCATGCGTTCGACGACGACGTCCTCGTCGACGGCGAAGGAGAGGACGGCGTCGAGCTTGGCGTTCAGATCCGCCAGGATGCCGACCAGCGCCTCGGCCTGACCCACCGAACGTGGGAAACCGTCGAGCAGGAAGCCGTTCACGGCGTCGGGCTCGGAGAGGCGACTGCGGACCATGTCGATGGTCAGCTCACTGGGAACCAGGTCGCCTGCATCGAGGTACTTCTTCGCTTCGAGTCCGAGCGCCGTCTTCTCACCGATGTTCGCGCGAAACAGGTCGCCGGTCGAGATGTGCGGAACGCCCAGCTTCTCGGACAGGAGGACGGCCTGGGTGCCTTTGCCGGCACCGGGGGGACCGAGCAGAACAAGTCTCACTTGAGGAACCCTTCGTAGTTACGCTGCATCAGCTGGCTTTCGATTTGCTTCACGGTATCCAGGCCCACACTGACCATGATCAGCACGGCAGTGCCACCGAAGGGGAGGTTCTGTCCTCCACCCGAACTGCCGATGTCGAGGAACAGGTTCGGGAGCACGGCAATGGTGCCCAGGTAGACCGCGCCCGGCAACGTGATGCGACTGAGGACGTAGTTCAGATAGTCGGCGGTCGGCTTGCCCGGCCGGATGCCGGGGATGAATCCGCCGAACTTCTTCATTTCGTCGGCGCGCTCTTCGGGGTTGAACGTGATCGCAACGTAGAAGTACGTGAAGAAGACGATCAATCCGAAGAAGATGGCGATGTAGACCGGGTTGGCGGGGTTCACCAGGTACTCGTTGATGATGCGCTGCCACCAGCTCGGATCGACCGCGGTGCTGGCCGAGGTGAGCTGGGCGATGAGGTTGGGCAGGTACAGCAGCGAGGACGCGAAGATCACCGGGATGACGCCGGCCTGGTTGACCTTGAGCGGAAGGTACGTGGACGAGCCGCCGTACATCTTCCGCCCGACCATGCGCTTGGCGTACTGGACGGGAATTCGGCGCTGACCCTGCTCGACGAAGACCACGCCGGTGATGATCAGGAACGCTGCGAAGCAGACGAATCCGAACACCAACCCACCGCGGCTCTCGAGGATCGAGTTGCCCTCGGACGGGATACGCGAGGCGATTCCGGCGAAGATGAGCAGCGACATACCGTTGCCGACGCCGCGCTCGGTGATGACCTCACCGAACCACATGACGACGGCTGCACCGGCGGTCATGACGAGCACGATGATGACGAGCCCGAAGATGCTCTGGTCGGCGATGATGTCCTGCTGGCATCCCTGAAGCAGTTGGCCGCGCGAAGCGAGGGCCACCAGGCCGGTCGCCTGCAGGATGGCCAGCGCGATCGACAGGTAACGCGTGTACTGCGTCATCTTGGCCTGTCCCGACTGTCCCTCCTTGCGGAGTTCCTCGAACTTCGGGATGACGACGGTGAGCAGCTGCACGATGATGCTGGCGGTGATGTACGGCATGATGCCGATCGCGAACACCGAGAGCTGAAGGAGCGCTCCACCGGAGAACAGGTTGATCAACGAGTAGATGCCGGCCGAGTCTCCACCGGAGACCTGGTCGATGCACGCTCGGACATTGGCGTAGTCGACACCCGGCGACGGCAGCGTGGCACCGAAGCGATACAGGGCCACCAGACCGAGCGTGAAGAGGATCTTCCGTCTCAGGTCAGGAGTCCTGAGGGCCGACACGAAGGCGGAAAGCAAAGATCCTCCTGGCACGACTGCGTTGACGCTGCGAGTGCTTCGTCGGGAGCGCAACCGGCGCTCCCGTGAGCCTCACGAGCATGGACTGCAGGCGACATGCGTCGCCCGCATCGAAACGAACTTCTGTGAACTCTAGAACTCTAACAGTGCGTATCGAACCGCCCGACGGTCAGTGTTGGACCCTGTCCGTTCGGTCGACGACGGCACGTGGTGCCGAGGCAACGATGGCCGCAGCTCAGCTGCGAGAGCTGTGGCTGCGGCCATCGTCACGAACTGCTGGTCGATGCGCTGCTACTCAGCACATCGAACCGATGCTCATACCTCGGTTGCAGAACCGCCGGCAGCGGCGATCTTTTCCTTGGCGGAGCCCGTGAACTTGTTGGCCGAGATCTCGACCTTCACGGTGAGGTTTCCGTCGCCGAGAACCTTGACGGGCTCGTTCTTGCGAACAGCGCCCTTGGCGATGAGCTCGGGGATACCGATCTGACCGCCCTCGGGGAACAGACGCTCGATGTCGCGCAGGTTCACGACCTGGAACACGACACGGTTGCGGTTGGTGAAGCCCTTGAGCTTCGGGAGCCGCATGTGGAGGGGCATCTGGCCACCCTCGAAGCGTGCCGGCACGTTCTTGCGTGCGCCGGTTCCCTTGGTACCGCGACCTGCGGTCTTGCCACGCTTGCCACCTTCACCACGGCCGACGCGAATCTTCGTCGACTTGGATCCGGCTGCGGGGCGCAGGTGGTGCAGTTTGATGGTCATGGTTAGACCTCCTCAACAGTTACGAGGTGGCGCACCGTGTTGACCAGTCCGCGGTTCTGCGGGTTGTCCTCGCGGACGACCGTCTGGCGGATGCCCTTGAGCCCGAGAGTACGCAGGCTGTCACGCTGGTTCGCCTTCTGGCCGATGGTGCTCTTGATCTGGGTGACCTTCAGCTGAGCCATTACTTCACCGCTCCTGCCTGTGCGCGTGCGCGCAGCATTCCGGCGGGTGCAACCTCTTCGAGGGTCAGGCCGCGGCGAGCCGCAACTTCCTCGGGACGCTGCAGACCCTTGAGGGCTGCGACGGTCGCGTGCACGACGTTGATGGCGTTGTCGCTACCGAGCGACTTCGACAGCACGTCGTGGACACCGGCGCACTCCAGCACGGCGCGCACAGCGCCACCGGCGATGACGCCGGTACCGGCGCTGGCCGGACGCAACATGACGACGCCCGCTGCGGCTTCGCCCTGGATGGGGTGCGTGATGGTGCCGGCGATCATCGGGACGCGGAAGAAGCTCTTGCGAGCCTCCTCGACACCCTTCTGGATTGCCGCGGGAACTTCCTTGGCCTTGCCGTAGCCGACGCCGACCAGTCCGTTGCCGTCACCGACGATGACGAGGGCGGTGAAGCTGAAGCGTCGACCACCCTTGACCACCTTGGAGACGCGGTTGATCGTGACGACCTTCTCGATGAAGTTCGACTTGTCCGCAGCGTTGCCGCCACGGCCGTTGTCACGACGGTCACGACCGCCACCGCGGTTGTCGCCGCGCTGGTTGTTGTCGCCACCTGCGTTGGGGCCACTGTTCTGTCCGGCGGGGCCGCTTCCGCCGTCACGCCGTTGACGTCCCGGCATCAGGCTGTCCTTCCGTTGTCAGTCATTGTCATCATCAGAACGTCAACCCGCCTTCGCGGGCTGCGTCTGCGAGTGCCGCGATGCGGCCGCTGTAGTTGTTGCCGCCGCGGTCGAACACGACTGCCTCGACGCCGGCTGCCTTCGCACGGCTGGCGATGAGCTCGCCGACCTTCGCGCTGACGGCCTTCTTGTCGCCCTCGAGGGCGCGCACATCGGCTTCGATGCTCGACGCGCTGGCCAGCGTGTGGCCGGCGAGGTCGTCGATCAACTGCACGTGGATGTGACGCGAGGACCGGTTGACGACCAAGCGGGGACGCTCGGGCGTGCCGGAGATCTTCTTGCGAAGGCGGAAGTGACGACGTGCCTTCGACAGGCGACGCTTCGTCGAGACGTCGGTGCCACGCGGAGTGCGCTTGACGACGTTCGCCTTGTCTGCTGTTTGCTGGCTCATATCACTTACCCGTCTTTCCGACCTTGCGGCGGATCACTTCACCCTCGTAGCGGATGCCCTTGCCCTTGTACGGGTCCGGACGCCGCAGACGACGAATGTTTGCAGAGATCTGACCGACCTTCTGCTTGTCGATGCCGACAACGGTGAATCGCGTGGGCGACTCGACCGTGAACGTGATGCCCTCGGGTGCTTCGATCAGCACGGGATGGCTGTAACCGAGTGCGAACTCGAGGTCCTTGCCCTTGAGTACGACGCGGTAACCGACGCCGTGAATCTCCATCTTGTTGGTGTAACCGTTGGTGACACCGGTGATGAGGTTCGCGACGAGAGTGCGCGAAAGTCCGTGCAGTGCACGGCTCTTGCGCTCGTCATCGGGCCGGGTGACGGCGATGGTGCCGTCGTCGGCGCGAGCGATCTGGATGGGCTCGGCGACCGTCAGGCTCAGGGCACCCTTGGGGCCCTTGACCGCAACGTTCTGGCCGTCGATGGTGATATCGACTCCAGCGGGGACCGGTACCGGCAATTTTCCAATACGTGACATGGTGGTGGCCTCCCCTACCAGACGTAGGCGAGGACTTCTCCGCCCACACCCTGCTTGGCCGCCTGACGCTCCGTGAGCAGACCTGTGGACGTGGAGATGATCGCCACGCCCAGGCCGCCGAGAACCTTGGGCAGATTGGTGGATTTTGCGTAGACCCGGAGACCGGGCTTGGAGACGCGTCGCACGCCGGCGAGGCTGCGCTCACGGCTCGGGCCGTACTTCAGATCGACGATGAGGGTCTTGCCCACCTCGGCGTCTTCCGTGCGGTAATCGGAGATGTAGCCCTCGCGCTTGAGGATCTCGGCGATGTTCGCCTTGAGCTTCGAGTGGGGAAGCTTCACCTCGTCGTGGTACGCCGAATTGGCGTTGCGCAGACGGGTCAAGAAGTCTGCAATTGGATCGGTCATCGTCATGGTGTGACCTGTGCACCTTTCTCGCAGCGGTTCCCATGCAGCACGCGCGAGCTGGTGCCCCTGGATTCTCGAAAACCCGGCGGGCCTGGCTCGTCACATCGTGGGCCTACAACGAAGTGAACATGTCCTGACCGACTGTTGCCGGTCAGGGGTTGCGCTCCAAGCAATGCATCGCTGCACTGCCAGGTGTTTCGAGCTTCCGCATTTCGATGCTGACGTACGGAGAACTCGAGGTTGCGTTCTGTATTGCAAGGACTCGCGTGCAGGCACGACGAAGCCCGGGCAACCGCTCTAGTGTAGGCATCGCGCACCCGAAGACCAAATCGCCCTACCATTGTGCGACGGCTCCGGTCCAGTCGGACACCCCGGCGTCCACTTCTTCGCTAACGTCGGACCATGACGGACTCGAAGGCAGTCGACATCGACCACCTCACCCACACTCTGCGCGACCGCAACATCGTGGGGGTGACGATCGGGTGGGTCGACAACAACGGCATCGTCCGGTCACGCACCGTGCCGACCTCGGAATTGACCGCAGTCGCACACCGCGGAGTAGGGATCACCGCGGTCTTCGCGGTGTTCGATTCGCACGACGGGATCACCTTTGCCCATGATGGACTGTCGACGCCGTCGGGCGATGTGCGGTTGATTCCGGTGCTCGACAGCGCGTCGAGCGTGGTCGCGCTCGCCGGCCAACCAGGGCTTGCCTGGGTACATGGCAGGCAGCTCTCGGCGGACGGCTCTGCCTGGCCCTACGATCAACGCGCGGTTCTCGAGCGGCAGGTGCAACTGGCGGCTGATGCCGGCTTCGAGGTACGGGCCGGATTCGAGATCGAGTTCGCGCTGACCCGTGAATCGGACGGCATATCCGCTCATCGCGGCCCTGCCTACTCCGCCAACGCACTACGCGATGTCGACGACTTCGTCGTATCGCTGCTGCACGCCCTGTCTGCGAACGGTGTCGGCATCGGTCAGATTCATGCCGAGTACGGCACTTCCCAGCTCGAGATCGCGCTTGCTCCACTCGATCCACTCGCCGCAGCCGATGCGCAGGTTCTCGCGCGGCAGACCATCCACTCGGCGGCGAAAACTCACGGCCTGCGGGCGAGCTTCGCTCCCCTGCCCTCGTCGAGCAGTGCCGGCAACGGATGGCACCTGCACACGTCGCTGGTTCGTGACGGTCGGAACGCTCTGACCGGAGAGGGAGAGCACGGATTGTCCGAGACCGGGCGGTCGTATATCGCAGGCCTGGTTCGAGAACTCGCGGGACTCACTGCCATCACGGCACCGAGTTCGGGATCGCTGCTGCGTCGTCGACCCGGCTATTGGGCCGGTGCCTTCGGGTTCTGGGGCGTCGAGAACCGCGAGGCGGCAGTGCGGCTCGTACCCGGTTCTCCCCTACTCGGGCCGAATCACACCAACGTCGAGTTGAAGGCGTGCGACGCGTCCGCCAATCCGTATCTGGCGCTGGCCGTCACGATCGCGGCCGGCCTGTCGGGAGTAGCGGACGGCGCGCAGTTGTCGCCACCGATTCAGGAGGATGTGGGCGGCTGGGACGACGCCCAACGCGACGCCGCCGATATCTCCCCACTCGCGACCACCCATGCCCGACAACGGGAGAACCTACTGTCGTCCGCGCTGGTCGCAGATGTGTTGGGCGAAGAACTTCTGGGCGCATTCATTGCCTGCCGGGACGCCGATGCAGCGTGGGCGGAGAGCCACACCGAGGACGAACTGCTCGAATCGCTGCGCTGGATCTACTGACATGTTGCGACGGTTCCCCGGCGTGGACGCAATCGTCTCGGCCCTCGACAGCGCTCTGCCACAACCGGATCAGCTCTGCGGACCGTTCTCGGCATCGATAGCACTGACGGCCGTCGTGGGCGACGACGCACCGGACGTCACTGCACTCGCGATCGCTGCGGGGTCTTCGATCTGGCCGGGCGAGACCGTCGCGGCCCGTCCTCCCGGAACGCACCGGATCACAGACGGGTGGGATTGCCTGCCGAGGGCCGCATCGATCGACACGGCCGGGACCACAGCGGCAGGTCTTGCGACGGGCATCGAGACGGTGACCGAACGACGCGTCGCCGTGGTTCCGATCATGGGGCCCGGTGCCGAGGGGCTGCGCCTGCTACTTGCCCGCCTTATCGACGTGCAGTTCCTGTTCGGCCTGGTGGCGAATGTACACACCGCAGAACTGACCGAATTCGATTGGAATGTAGGACATTTCGTGACCGTCCTGGGAATGGACACCGTCGCGAACGTGGTCGCGATCGCCGATACCTACAGGGAGCTCGGAGCCGCGGGCATGCCACCCGGATGTCGAACCGTTCCCATCGACGCTCTCGCGTCGTCGATGGGCGAACGAGGCCTACTCCTGGTTGTCGACAGCGACGACCGTTCTGCCGCACTGGATCTGACTCGGTCACTCGACCTACGAAACGACGTGTGGTCGGTATGAGTCGGGAGCCCTGAGAAACACGAAATGGGCGTGGGTTCCTGTCGGAACCCACGCCCATCAGCGTGGTGTGGTGAAGCCCGGAGGCCTCAGATCACCAGGAGCTCTTGCGAACTCCGGGAAGCTCTCCGGCGTGTGCCATCTCGCGCACGCAGATACGGCAGAGGCCGAACTTGCGGAACACGGAATGGGGACGGCCGCAGCGGTTGCAGCGAGTGTATGCACGCACCGCGAACTTCGGCTTCTTGTTGGCCTTGTTGACCAATGCCTTCTTCGCCATGGACTCAGTTCTCCTTGAACGGGAAGCCGAGGTGCTTGAGCAGCGCGCGGCCTTCTTCGTTGTTGGTTGCGGTGGTTACTACGGTGATGTCCATGCCGCGCGGACGGTCGATCTTGTCCACGTCGATCTCGTGGAACATCGACTGCTCGTTGAGGCCGAACGTGTAGTTTCCGTTGCCGTCGAACTGCGTGCCCGAGAGGCCGCGGAAGTCCCTGATTCGGGGAAGGGCAATGGAGACCAGACGGTCGAGGAACTCCCACATGCGGTCGCCACGGAGGGTGACGCGTGCGCCGATGGGCATTCCTTCGCGCAGCTTGAACTGTGCGATGGACTTGCGTGCCTTGCGGATCTCCGGCTTCTGGCCGGTGATGGCAGCGAGGTCGGCAACTGCACCGTTGATCAGCTTGGCGTCACGGGCGGCGTCGCCGACACCCATGTTGACGACGACCTTGACGATGCCGGGGATCTGCATGACATTCTCGTATGCAAATTCGGTGTTCAGGGCGTCTTTGATCTCGGCGCGGTAGCGCGCCTTGAGGCGGGGCTGTTCGCCCGCGATGTTTTCGGTGGTAGTCATCTCAGATGTCCTTCCCGTTCTTCCGGGAAACACGAACGCGCTTGCCGGTTTCTTCGTCGGTCCGGTAGCCCACGCGAGTGGGGTTGCCGTCCGAGTCGACCACTGCGACGTTCGATACGTGGATCGGGGCTTCCTGGGTGACGATGCCACCCGAGGATGCGCCGCGCTGGTTGGCGGAGACCGCGGTGTGCTTCTTGATGCGGTTCACACCCTCGACGAGAACCTTGGAGTCAGCGGGGTAGGCCTGAATGACCTTGCCCTTGGCACCCTTGTCCTTGCCTGCGATCACGAGAACGGTGTCGCCCTTGTGCACCTTCATTTACAGCACCTCCGGGGCGAGCGAGACGATCTTCATGAACTTCTTCTCACGCAGCTCACGGCCGACCGGGCCGAAGATACGAGTTCCACGGGGATCGTTGTCCGGCTTGATCAGCACCGCAGCGTTCTCGTCGAAACGGATGTACGAGCCATCCGGACGGCGACGCTCCTTGATGGTGCGGACGATGACGGCCTTGACGACCTCACCCTTCTTGATGTTTCCGCCGGGAATGGCGTCCTTCACCGTAGCTACGATGATGTCGCCGATTCCGGCGTAGCGACGTGACGAACCACCGAGAACGCGGATGCAAAGGATTTCCTTCGCGCCCGTGTTATCAGCGACGCGTACTCGCGACTCCTGCTGAATCACTAACTTCTCCTTGACCTGGATGTACGTACGTGCCGGATTTCCGTCCCGACACGCGCGGTCGGCTGCTGGGTACGGGCGCACGAAGACACACCGCTGCCACAGGCAACCGGTCAAGTGTAGGGGACCGTGTCTCCGGGATCCAAATCGCCTTCGTTCGAGCACCGGCCGTCGCCTGCAAACCCGGAACTCTCGGTACGGTTTCCGGGATGGGACATCTTCGGATCAGCGGGGCGCGGCGATGACGTCGCCGGGCGACGACGGCGGTTGGTGGTCGAATCTGCCACCGGACCGGGTCGTCCGTGTGCACGGTGCCACCGACCGCGAACTCGCCGAGTCCGTGAACCCTCTGCCGTCGAACGCACCCTCGATCGTGTTCTTCGCGGTCGATCCCACGACGGCGAATCGTGCCGCCGATCTCGTCGATGCGGTGGTCGCGGAACTTGAGAACGCGGCAGTCGAGTCGATTCCGCTGCTGCTCACCGAATTCGACCGTCACGAAGGTTCGTCGACATTGGATCGGCGTGCCGCACGCGTCGCGGCGGTGCGGCTCGCAGGCGACACCGCGCACTTCGGCCCGTATGTCGGTGCCCTCGCAGACGCCGCAGTCGCGGGGCGGTCGGCGCGTCGAACCGCATTCACCCTCGAGACCCGAGCAGCAGGGTCCACCGGCGTACTGGTCTCGGCTCACCGTCGAAGCACTGCTGCCCTCGTGTTGGTCGTGCCCGCCGAAACGGACGCCGGAGTCGTCGCGGCAGCAGCGGAATGGTTGTGCACGCACGCCGGGGCGGCGGTGTGGGTGACGGGCGACGGGGCGTCGAACATGGACCGATTCCCATCGGTGTCGGTACGTGCGCCGGAAGTACCGGACGGTGTCAGTACTGTCCTCGACCGATTCCGTCCGCTCAGCTATCCCCCGATCGCGGGTCATCCCCACCCGGCCAGCGAACCCGAGAAGCGTCTGGCTCGCGCGCTCGACGCCCACGACTGGGCCACCGGGCGTGAGCACAACCGCTCGATCCGACTCGGCGAGCTGACGCGTCCGTTCACCGTCGACGTACTGTGGCGCATCGAGAAGGTCGTGGTGGAGATCGACGGCAACGAGCATCGAGCCGTCGACCGTTTCGCCGAGGACCGCGTCCGTGACAACCAGCTGCAGATGCACGGCTACATGGTGTTGCGCTTCACCAATGCTCAGGTGATCGACGATCCGCAACGTGCGGTCGCTACCATCCGCGAGGCAGTATCGAGAAGACGATCGAAGGGGGATCCTCGATGAGTACCGAAGACCTGAACGGGACCGAAGCAGCGGTGCTGCTCGTCCTGATGGCCGAGGCTAGTCCGGTCAAGAACTCCGAACTCCGAGCGATGGGTCCCGAGCTCGCGAAGCCGTCCCGCGACAAGCTGAAGAGCGCCGGTCTCATCGAGGTGAATTCGTCGGTGCGCCCGATGACACTCGAACTCACCGACAAGGGGTGGCGGATCTGCGGCGAACTCATCGGCGGTGAACCACCGGCTCGATCGACCGGCGCAGGAAAGGCCATGTTCACGGTGTTGGCGGGGTTGCGTCGGTGGCTCGATCGCACCGACAGCCGCCCGGCGGACGTGTTCTCGCCGCGAACAGATGAGCCTGCGCCCGTCGCGAAGACCGACGCGACAGTCGACATCGAAGCCTCGATTCGCGCGGCCTATGCCCGGCTCGCCCGCGAACCCGGCAGCACCGTTCGGCTGTCCAGGCTGCGAAACGAGTTGCGCGACATACCCCGAAGCGATCTGGACGACGCCCTCGCGCGTCTGCGTCGCGCCGCGGACGTCTCGTTGATACCCGAGGAAAATCAGAAGACGCTGACCGAGGAGGAACGTGCCGCGGCCGTTGTCGTCGGAAATCAGCAGAACCACCTTCTCTCGATCGAACCATGATGGGCGTTGAGTCGACGATGACGGACAACGAGCAGATCCGAGCTCTCGAATCGGTGCGGCTGAGCTGGGCACCGACACCCGACGACGTGTGGCGTTCCCAGTCGAACGTGCACGTACCGGGGATGCACGAACGTGTGTTCCTCGAGGTGATGAATGCATACGACGACGCGGACGCCTCGGACGACGCCAGCCCGCTCGGCGTCGTCGTGCGCGGCCCGGCCGGTTCGGGCAAGACGCACCTGCTCGGCCAGGTACGCGAAGAAGTGCAGCTCAAGGGCGGCTACTTCTTCCTGATCAGGTTGCTCGACGCCGCCGGATTCTGGCGCTCGACGCTGATGGGGATGCTCGACGACCTGATGCGTCCGTCCGGCCGCGGATCGGACAGCCAGCTCGGCCTGTTGCTTCGACGGCTCTGCGAGATCGGCGACATCGCCGAGGATCAGCGCGCAAAGATCATGGGCGAGAGCATGATCGACGCGGATACGCTCGACGATTTCGTCACTGCGGTGTACAAGGTTCACCCGCGCCATCGACGGACGTCGCAGCACACGCTGCGCGCGCTCGTGCTGTCCATCGCCCCCGATTCGGCCGTTCAGGATCTGGGCGACGCGTACCTGCAGTCGATCGACGACGTCGATCCCGACGAGTTCTCGACCTGGGGCATCCGCCGGGCCGAGCTCGGCCATCAGGGCATTGCCGAGAACATCTCGCGTCTGCTCGCGATCACCGGTCCGACGATTCTCGCGATCGACCAGATCGACACGCTCGTAGCGCAGTCTCGTACCGGATCGGATCAGGAGTTCGCCGACGCGCAGGAAGACAAGGTCGTCGAACAGCTCGCACACGGCTTGATGTCGCTGCGCGAGACCCTCCCCCGTACTGCGTCGGTGCTCTCCGCGCTGTCGAGCGCCTGGGAACTGATCGCCGCACGGGGGGTCGCCCCCATGCGAGACCGTTTCCGAGTCACTCAGTCGCTCAAGCCGATTCCGTCGTCGGACATCGGACGCCTGCTTCTCGGACGACGTCTGGCGGCGTGCTTCCTCGAAGCCGGGTTCATCCCTCCGCACCCCACGTGGCCGGTTGCGCCCGACGCGTTCGAGCAGGCCCCGGATTTCACTCCGCGCCAGCTTCTCATCGCCGTCGATCGGCACATCAGGCACTGCCTCGACACCGGGGTCGCGTCGGAGTTGGAGAGCTTCACCGACAGCTCCGGTCCGACCGATGCGCCCGACCTGCCCAAGGCGCGGGTCAACGAACTCGACATGCTCGACGATCGGTACAA
Organism: Rhodococcus sp. 06-462-5; assembly: GCF_002258315.1. GTDB lineage: Bacteria > Actinomycetota > Actinomycetes > Mycobacteriales > Mycobacteriaceae > Rhodococcoides. Next base: position 181,978 of record NZ_NOYD01000005.1, read on the forward strand.
GCAACTTCGTGAACGGGTCGACGTCTCCGTCCCGTTGCGACCCGACAGCGAGGACTCGATCGTTCCCGCTCTGCTGTCCGCGGGTCTGACGGCGTGGATTCACGAGCATCAGTCGTCCGACGACAGCCTGGCTCAGGATCCGCCCCCGAGCGGCAAGCCTGCACTGCACGCCCGGCTGCGCCACACCGTCGACACCGACACCGACGACGAGGAGCACTGGTGCTTCCGCGCGGTCACGTCCGGCAATGCGCGCGCCGCGCTGGCCAGAGTCGAGCGTGCCGTAACCACGGCTGGACTGCGCGTGGATATGCCGAAGCGGCGACTGATTCTGATCAGGAACGACCCGTGGCCCAACGGAGCGAAAACCGAGCAGACGATCGCGGCCCTGCGCCGCGCCGGGGGCATCGTGATGCCCCTCGGCGACGAGGACCGCCGGGCGCTGGCGGCGTTGTCGATCCTGCTGGCCGAGAACTCCCCCGCACTGACGTCCTGGTTGCTCGCACGCAAGCCGGCACACGATGTCGAACTCTTCGGGGCGGTGCTGCCCGCTGTGAGTGTCGTCGACGACGACACCGCCCTGATCGAAGCCGAGACACCGAGCGTTGCAGCGCAGCCCGCGGTGTCGCGCCGGCCCTCCATCGTGATCGGTGCCGAACTCAGCACCGGCGCGGACGTCGCCGTTCCACTCGAAGCGCTGCGCAAGCACACGGCGATCTTCGCGGGATCCGGTTCGGGCAAGACGGTTCTGATCCGCCGGCTGGTGGAAGAGTGTGCCCTGCAGGGCGTTTCGGCGATCGTCCTGGACGTCAACAACGACCTGGCTCGGCTCGGTACCGCCTGGCCCGAGGACGAGAGGACCTGGCCACCGGGTGACGAGGCCAAGGCAACGGCGTACCTGCGCGACACCGACGTCGTGGTGTGGACGCCGCGCAAGTCCGCCGGTCGGCCACTCAGCTTCCAGCCGCTTCCCGACTTCGCCAGCGTCGTCGGCGACGCGGACGAGTTCGAGTCCTCGGTCGAGTCCGCCTTGGCATCGCTCGAACCGGCCGCGGGTGTCCTCGGCACGTCCCAGAAGGCCAAACACGGTCGAGCAGTACTGAAGTCGGCCCTCGATCAGTTCGGTCGCCGTTCTCGGGGCGGGGATCTGTCGGACTTCATCGACCTATTGGAAGAATTCCCCGAGGACGCGAGCGAGATGCGCGATGCGGTGCGGATCGCCGCCGGACTGGCCGAGAATCTCAAGGCCGCCGCCGCGAACGATCCGATGTTCGCAGGAGCGGGCACGCCGGTCGACCCCGCTGTCCTGCTGACGCCTGCCGAGGGCAAGAAAGCCCGGGTATCGGTGATCAACCTCGCGGGGCTGACCACCGACGAGCAGAAGCAGAGCTTCGTCAATCAACTCCAGATGGGGCTGTTCGCCTGGATCAAGAAGAACCCGGCGGGCGACCGGCCACTCGGAGGACTGTTCGTCATGGACGAGGCACAGAATTTCGCACCGTCCGACCGGAGCACTGCGGCAACCCACAGCACCCTGGCCCTGGCGTCGCAGGCGCGAAAGTACGGACTGGGACTGGTGTTCGCCACACAATCGCCGAAGGGACTGCACAACCGCATCGCCGGCAATGCGTCCACGCAGTTCTACGGCCTGCTCAACAGTCCATCGCAGGTCGAGGCGGCCAAGGAGATGGCGCGGGTGAAGGGTGGTTCGGTTCCCGACGTCGGACGCCTGCCCGCCGGTCAGTTCTACGCGGCGGTGGAGGGCGCAGAATTCCGACGCACCGCCACTCCCCTGTGCCTGTCCTACCATCCGAAGAGTCCGCCGACCGAAGAAGAAGTCATCGAACTCGCACGTTCCTGACGGCGGGCGCCCAACACTGGCACACTGGATTCGATGAAAAACCTCGCTCGCGGGGAGAACTGCCCCGCTCCGACCGGACCCCTGACGGTGACATTGGCCGCTTCGACCTCCGTCGACGTATCCGCGCTGCTGTTGGGGCCGGACGGACGTGTGCGTTCGGACGCGGATCTGGTGTTCTACAACCAGTCGTCCGCGCCCGGCGTCGAGTATCGCCGTACGTCGAACGGCCACCTGCTGATGTTCGACGCCACCGCGGTACCCGCCGGTGTCGATACCGTGGCCGTGGCGGCGTCCCTCGACGGAACGGGACCCGCAACGTTCGCAGCCGCAGGCCCGACGGCGGTGACGGTCTCCGATGCGTCGGGCACGGCCCAGGTCGGATTCACTGCCGATGCGCTCGGCGACGAGAGCGCGCTGGTGTGTCTCGAGTTCTACCGGCGCGGCGAGCAGTGGAAGATCCGTGCCGTCGGCCAGGGTTACGCCGACGGTCTGGCCGGTTTGGCCACGGCGTTCGGTATCAGTGTCGAGCACGACGAGCCGACGCCCGACACTCCGAACGAACCATCCGCGGACGTCATCGCGCCACCCGTGAATTCACCTGTCCATCAAGGAGTTCTGGCCATGAGAAGTGAACTGTTCGCGCCCGCCCACGCCGAGGTTCCCGGTTCGGGTATCCAGAAGCAGGGCAGCAAGATGTGCCGCATCGGGATGAACGGCGACGTGATGGCCCGGGCCGGTTCGATGGTGGCGTATCAGGGCAATCTGCAGTTCGAGGCGAAGGGGTCCGGCGGGATCGGCCGGGCTCTGAAACAGGCGCTCTCGGGCGAGGGTGTCCCCCTGATGAAGGTCACCGGCCAGGGCGACCTCTTCCTCGCCAACGCCGCTCAGGACGTTCATCTCATCGACCTGGACGGCACTGACGGGTTGACCATCAACGGTGCCAACGTGCTGGCCTTCGAGAGCTCACTGAGCTACGACATCAAGCGTGTGCAGGGTGCCGCGGCAGGCGGCAACGCGGGCTTCTTCAACTGTGTGTTCACCGGGCGTGGGCGGATCGCCATCACCACGGACGGAGTGCCGGTGGTGCTGAACGTCGATCAGCCGACGTTCGCCGATCCGCAGGCTGCGGTCGCGTGGTCGTCCTCCTTGCAGACGAGGGTCAAGAAGAACGATTCGTTCGGTCTCGGCACGCTGATCGGTCGAACGACCGGTGAGCGATTCACCCTCGAATTCTCCGGGCAGGGATTCGTGGTGGTTCAGCCATCGGAGCAGCCGCCGGGCGGCCTGGTCGGCGGCAGCGGCAGCGGGGAGCAGGCCGGAGTCGGCGGCGCGCTCGGCGGCTTGTTGGGCAGGTAGGGCCCGCACACCGGAACGCAAAATGCCCGCTCCCAGAAAGGGAGCGGGCATTTGTGTGCAGGTACTACTTGGCCTTTTCGAGAACCTCGACCAGTCGCCAGTGCTTCGTGGCGGACAGCGGGCGGGTCTCCATGAGCTGAACGCGATCGCCTACGCCGGCGTCGCCCTTCTCGTCATGTGCCTTGACCTTGGTGGTACGACGGATGATCTTGCTGTAGAGGGGGTGCTTGACCCTGTCCTCGAGCTCGACCACGATCGTCTTCTCCATTTTGTCGGATACGACGTAGCCGATCCGGACCTTACGGTTGTTGCGCTCTTCAGTCACAGTCTTTTCCTCGCTCATGCCGCGTCACCTGCAGTGTCCTCGGAAGGACCAGATGCCAAGCCGAGCTCACGCTCGCGCAGGACGGTGTAGATGCGCGCGATCTCGTGACGGACGGTGCGCAGTCGACGGTTGTTGTCCAACTGGCCGGTAGCCATCTGGAAACGAAGGTTGAACAGCTCTTCCTTCGACTCACGCAGCTTGGTGACCAGCTCTTCACCGGTGAGCTCGCGGAGCTCTGCGGCTGGGGTTCCGGTAGCCATCAGAACTGCTCCTCCCTGGTGATGATGCGTGCCTTGATGGGCAGCTTGTGGATGGCGCGAGTCAGTGCCTCACGCGCGATGGTCTCGTCGGGGTACGACAGCTCGAAGAGCACACGACCCGGCTTGACGTTCGCGATCCACCACTCGGGCGAACCCTTACCGGAACCCATGCGGGTCTCGGCAGGCTTCTTGGTGAGCGGGCGGTCCGGGAAGATGTTGATCCAGACCTTGCCGCCACGCTTGATGTGGCGAGTGATCGCGATACGAGCGGACTCGATCTGGCGGTTGGTGATGTAGGCGGGCTCGAGAGCCTGGATGCCGTAGTCACCGAATGTCACCTGAGTTCCGCCCTTGGCGGCACCCGAACGCTTCGGGTGGTGCTGCTTGCGGTGCTTGACCCGGCGGGGGATCAACATGCGTCAGCCCTCCTGAGTGGGCTCGGTCGAGGCCGGAGCCTCGGTTGCGGATGCCGCGCGGCCGGCCTCTGTGCTGGTCGCCGTGGTGCCCGAGGCACCGCTGCGACGCGGACGAGTCGGACGCTCACGACGGGGACGGTCTGCACCGGCGGCCGGAGCCGCAGCGGCAGCGAGTTCACGCCGTCCGCCGACGATGTCGCCCTTGTAGATCCAGACCTTCACGCCGATGCGGCCGAAGGTGGTCTTGGCCTCGTACAGCCCGTAGTCGATGTCGGCACGGAGCGTGTGCAGGGGAACGCGTCCCTCGCGGTAGAACTCCGAGCGAGACATTTCGGCGCCACCGAGACGACCCGAGCACTGAACACGAATGCCCTTGACGTTCGGCTGACGCATGGCCGACTGGATGGCCTTACGCATGGCGCGACGGAATGCGACGCGGTTGCTGAGCTGCTCGGCAACACCCTGGGCCACGAGCTGAGCCTCGGACTCGGCGTTCTTGACCTCGAGGATGTTGAGCTGAACCTGCTTGCCGGTCAGCTTCTCGAGAGCTCCGCGGATGCGGTCGGCCTCGGCGCCACGACGACCGATGACGATGCCCGGACGTGCCGTGTGGATGTCCACGCGAACACGGTCACGGGTGCGCTCGATCTCGACCTTCGCGATGCCTGCGCGCTCCATGCCGGTGGCAAGAAGCTTGCGGATCTCGACGTCTTCCTTGACGTACTCCGAGTACTGCTTGTCTGCGTACCAGCGCGACTTCCAGTCAGTGGTGATACCCAAGCGGAAGCCGTGCGGGTTGATTTTCTGACCCACTACTGAGCCCCTTCCTTGGACGCCTGGCCCTTACGACGGTTGCGAGACGTTCCGCCGGTCTTGGGCAGGCTTTCGACGATCACCGTGATGTGGCTGGTGCGCTTGCGGATCCGGAATGCCCGGCCCTGAGCGCGCGGCTGGAATCGCTTGAGGGTTGCACCCTCGTCTACGAATGCAGTGGCGACGATCAGCGTGCTGGGATCGAGATCCAGGTTGTTCTCGGCGTTGGCCGCTGCGGACGCGATCACCTTGGCGACCGGCTCGCTCGCTGCCTGCGGCGCGAACTTGAGGATGTTGAGCGCGTCCTCGACGGAGCGCCCGCGAACCAGATCCACGACGCGACGTGCCTTCATCGGCGTGACGCGAACGTGCTTCGCTACGGCCTTGGCAGTCGGATTGGCGGTGGGGGTGAAGTTGGTCATCGCCTCTTCGCCTTCCGGTCGTCCTTGATGTGACCCTTGAACGTGCGGGTCGGTGCGAACTCCCCGAGCTTGTGGCCGACCATGGAGTCGGACACGAACACCGGTACGTGCTTGCGACCGTCGTGGACGGCGAAAGTGTGACCGATGAAGTCGGGCAGGATTGTCGATCGACGGGACCAGGTCTTGATGACCTGCTTGGTTCCCTTGTCGTTCTGGACGTCAACCTTCGCGAGGAGGTGATCGTCTACGAACGGGCCTTTCTTCAGGCTGCGTGGCATTCTGAACTCCCTCCTAGCGCTTGTTCTTGCCGGTACGACGACGACGGACAATCAGCTTGTCGCTCGCCTTGTTCTTGCGGGTACGGCCTTCCGGCTGTCCCCAGGGGCTGACCGGGTGGCGTCCACCGGAGGTCTTGCCCTCGCCGCCACCGTGCGGGTGGTCGACCGGGTTCATCACGACACCACGAACGGTCGGGCGCTTGCCCTTCCAGCGCATGCGGCCGGCCTTGCCCCAGTTGATGTTCGACTGCTCGGCGTTGCCGACCTCGCCGACGGTTGCGCGGCAGCGCACGTCGACGCGACGGATTTCACCGGACGGCATACGCAGCGTGGCGTAGGGGCCTTCCTTACCGAGGAGCTGGATGCTCGCTCCGGCGGAGCGAGCCATCTTCGCGCCACCACCCGGACGGAGCTCGACCGCGTGGATGGTCGTACCCGTCGGGATGTTGCGCAGGGGCAGGTTGTTGCCGGGCTTGATGTCGGCGTTGGCACCCTGCTCGATCGGCGAGCCCTGGGCGATGCCCTTGGGTGCGACGATGTAGCGCTTCTCGCCGTCTGCGAAGTGCAGCAGTGCGATGTTCGCGGTGCGGTTGGGGTCGTACTCGATGTGAGCGACCTTGGCCGGCACGCCGTCCTTGTCGTTGCGGCGGAAATCGATGAGACGGTACGCACGCTTGTGACCGCCACCCTTGTGCCGGGTGGTGATGCGACCGTGTGCGTTACGTCCACCGCGACCGTGCAGCGGGCGGATCAGCGACTTCTCGGGGGTCGAACGCGTGATCTCAGCGAAATCGGAAACGCTGGAGCCACGACGGCCCGGGGTTGTCGGCTTGTATTTACGGATTGCCATGAGTCTTCTCGTCCTCTATATCCGAAGAGTCCCAGTCGCTTACGCGACCGGACCTCCGAAGATCTCGATGGGCTTGCTGTCGGCGGAGAGCGTTACGAGCGCGCGCTTGGTGTCCTTGCGCTTGCCGTAACCGAACCGGGTCCGCTTACGCTTGCCCTGACGGTTCATCGTGTTGACGCTGGTCACGGTGACGTCGAAGATCTTCTCGACGGCAATCTTGATCTGCGTCTTGTTCGAGTCCGGGTGCACCAGGAACGTGTAGGTGCCTTCTTCGATCAGTCCGTAGGACTTCTCGGAGATGACCGGTGCCAGCAAGATGTCGCGGGGATCGGCGATCGTGGTCACTTGCTTGCCTCCTCGTTCTTTGCAGGCCCAGCGATGAAGGTGTTCAGCGCTTCCACGCTGAAAACGACATCATCGGCGTTGAGCACGTCGTAGGTGTTGAGCTGGTCGGGTGCAATGGGGTGCACGCCGTCCAGGTTCTGAACGCTCTTCCAGGCTGCGATGTCCTCGCGGCCGACGACGAGCAGGACCTTCTTGCGGTCCGAGATCTCGGCGAGGAACGTCTTCGCGCCCTTGGTGGACGGAACCTGTCCGGCAACCAGTTCGGTGATGACGTGCAGACGCTCGCTGCGGGCCCGATCGGAGAGGGCTCCGCGCAATGCGGCTGCCTTCATCTTCTTGGGGGTCCGCTGGCTGTAGTCGCGCGGCTGCGGTCCGTGGACCGTGCCACCGCCGACGAACTGAGGAGCGCGGGTCGAGCCCTGACGAGCGCGGCCGGTGCCCTTCTGCCGGTACGGCTTCTTGCCGCCGCCGCGAACCTCGCCACGAGTCTTCGTGGAGTGGGTTCCCTGACGTGCAGCTGCCAGCTGTGCGATGACGACCTGGTGCAGCAGCGCGATGTTGGCCGGAGCGTCGAAGATCTCCGCGGGGAGATCGACGGTGCCGTTGGTCTTGCCGCCGGCTTCCTTGACATCGAGCGTCAGCTTGGTCTCGGTGTTCTTCTCGAGGCTGGTCATGCCCGTGCACCACCCTTCAATGCAGACTTGACGATCACGACGTTGCCGCGACGGCCCGGGATCGCTCCCTTGATCAGCAGCAGACCGTTCTCGCTGTCCACCTTGTGGACCGAGAGGTTCTGCGTCGTGACGCGGTCGCCACCCATACGTCCGGACATGCGCATTCCCTTGAAGACGCGACCGGGTGTTGCGCAGCCACCGATGGATCCGGGGCGACGGTGCACGGCCTGTGCGCCGTGGCTCGCGCCCTGACCCTTGAAGCCGTGACGCTTCATGGTTCCGGCGAAGCCCTTGCCCTTGCTGGTGCCGGTGACGTCGACGTATGCGCCGTCCTCGAACACTGCAGCGGTGAGCTCCTGGCCGACCTCGAACTGCGAGGCGTCGGCTACGCGAATCTCCACGATGTGGCGACGCGGCGTGACACCTGCCTTCTCGAACTGGCCGGTGGTGGGCTTGTTCACCTTGCGCGGGTCGATCGCACCGAATGCGACCTGGACGGCGCTGTAGCCGTCACGTTCCTGGGTGCGGATCTGGGTGACCACGTTGGGGCCTGCCTTGATCACGGTCACCGGAACGACGCGGTTGTTCTCGTCGAAGACCTGGGTCATTCCGAGCTTGGTGCCCAGAATTCCTGTCGCAGGCCGGTTCTTGTTATCAGTCATCGTTGTCTCCGCGCTCACTGGATGTTGACGTCGACACTAGCCGGGAGGTCGATGCGCATGAGCGCGTCCACCGTCTTCGGTGTCGGGTCGAGGATGTCAATGAGCCGCTTGTGAGTACGCATCTCGAAGTGTTCGCGCGAGTCCTTGTACTTGTGCGGCGAACGGATGACGCAGTACACGTTCTTCTCTGTCGGCAACGGCACCGGTCCGACGACGCGGGCACCCGTACGGGTGACCGTTTCGACGATCTTGCGCGCTGACGCGTCGATCGCCTCATGGTCGTAGGCCTTGAGCCTGATGCGGATCTTTTGTCCCGCCACGCTTAGTGTCCTTTTCTTGCCGCTTGGTCGTAGAACGGGCCGTTCGGCCTGCTCCACCTCGTCTGCACAGTCCCCGAGCCGGGGGAATCCCTCCGACTCGAACTGCCTTCGTGCTCACACGACAGTGAAAAACGTTGACGACCAGGCGTGGCCTGATTCCGTTGCCGCTCTTCATCTGTCATGGTTCTCCGGTCCACGCGGTCGGGCGTGTCGCGATTCCGCTCATTCTTCTGCGTTGAAACTTTCGCTTCAACCATCCGAATCGAACGAAATCCGCACCGATCGAGCTGGTGTACCGGACGCGCTCACGTGGAGCGCTGGTCTCATGTTCTTGCTCAGTCGACTTTTCGGCCGACTCACCTGTTTCAGGCCGCACGCAAGCGCGTCCCGTGTCCAGGCAACCCGACCAGTATGCCGCAGACCGGGCAGCAGATCAACTCGGGGCCGAGCGATTGCTACCGCGCTACCTTACCGAGCAGTAAGGTAGCGCCATGACCACCGTTGAGAACACCACCGGCGCGACCTATCGCGCCTGGTCGAAGCTACCGAACAACACTGTCGGGTCCACACTCTTCTCCGTCGGCATGTGCCTGCGGGTTCCGTACTTCGCATCCGTGCTGCCCCGTGTCGTCGCGCTCGAGCCGGGACGCTGCGAGGTCACCGCACCCAAGTGGTTCGGCATTCGGAACCACCTGGGCACCTTCCACGCCATCGCCGCCTGCAACCTCGCCGAGGTCGCCATGGGCATGCTCGCCGAAGCGACCGTCCCCACCTCGCACCGCTGGATCCCCAAGTCCATGACGGTTCAGTACCTGACGAAGGCCACCACATCACTGCGCGCCGTCGCCGAACTCGACGAGGTCCCCGATTTCGGGACGATCACCGATGGAATCGACATCGTCGTACCCGTCGCGATCCGAGACACCGCGGGCATCGAAGTGGTGCACGCGGACATCACCATCTGGGTCTCCGCGGCGTCCCGTTGACATACTCGACCGATGAACTCGGCACAGCAGACTGAACCCGACGACTCGGTCGTGGTGGTCGGTGGGTCCGGAGCCGTCGGCCGTCTGATGGTCGACCTGCTGCGTGGGGACGACGTACCCGTGACTGTCGTCGACCTGCACGACGGTCGCGACCCCGCCTTCCCGATCACGGTCGGAAACATCACCGAGCCCGACGAACGGCTCGCTTCGGTGCTTGCACGTGCTGCGACGGTGATTCTGGCGGTGCCCGAATCGGTGGCGCTTGCAGCGGATCTGTCGGCCGTACGCTCCGACGCCCTTCTGGTGGAAACCCTGTCGGTGAAGTCCGGGTTCGCCCGCCATCTGGACGGCGCCGATCGTCTCGGTGCGGCCCTGGGCATCAATCCCATGTTCGCTCCGTCGCTCGGAATGGCCGGACGCCCGGTCGCAGCCGTCGTGCACCGACAGGGCCCGCCGGTCGACGCCTTCCTGGAGTGCATCACGCGGTGGGGTGGTCGAGTGGTCGTTCTCGACGCCGCGCGCCACGATCGCCTCGCCGCCGCGACGCAGGCCATGACGCACGCGAGTGTGCTGGCGTTCGGCCTCGCGCTGGCCGAACTGGATCTTCCGTTCGTCGAGATCGACGCCGTTGCGCCTCCCCCACACACGACGATGCTCGCAGTCCTCGCTCGGATCACCGGCGGCGAACCCGAGGTCTACTGGGATGTTCAGGCCGGCAATCCCCACGCCGCCGAGGCCAGGGCGGCCCTACGTCGGGCCGCTCAGCAGGTGAGCGAGACGGTGGACTCCGGTTCCGAGGCCGAGTTCGCTCGGATGCTGACCCGGGCAGAGGCCGCTCTGGGCGGGAGCGAGGATCGGTATCGGGCGGTGTGCGCGGAGATGTTCGGTATCGTTCGAGGTAGCAGTGGTAACCGATGACCACGAGTACGAGCGCGGAGGCGAGGCACACGATGTTGGAACAACCGTCGTTGCCGGAGTTCGACTCCGACGATGTCGTCGAGAGTGCGGTCGTCGCTCGGTTGGCGAAGAACTGGTCGCAGCGCGCGACGGTGAAGAAGCCCGAGCCCGAGCTGGACGATCTGTTCGACGTGGCCAAGCAGGATTTCCCCGACCCCCTGATCCCGTTCGGCGAGCACGACACCTTCACCGGTGCCACTCCCGAGCAGCAGGATCGACTGCGTGCCTGGGGTTGGATCGCGTTCAACAAGAACGTGATGGACGTCGAGCAGCACGTCGTCCATCCCGGTTTCGCTCTGTTGGCGCAGGACGTGTTCGAGACGGGGATGGGTGACACCCTCGCGGTGGCGGTGACCCAGGCCATGGTCGACGAGCAGTACCACACCTTGATGCACCTCAACGCGAGCGCAGCCACCAGGCGCGGACGCGGCTGGGCTCTGTCGGAACGCTCACTGCCGTTCAGCTCCACTGTGCGCAGGCAGCGTGCGGCTCAGGCGAACAGTGACGACCCCTGGTCGGCCGCGATCAGCTCGCTCGCGTTCATGACGGTTGCAGAGATCTCCATCACCTCGTATCTGGACCTGATCGAGGACGACGACGTCATTCAGCCCATCAACCGGGCAACCGTCAAGCTGCACAACCGCGACGAGTACTGCCATGCGTCGATTGCCGACGATATGGCCGCGATCGTCTTCGACCGACTCGGACCCAACGACCGCCAGCAGTTCCTGAACGGTCTCGTCGACGGCATGGACGCGTTCTCGAGCAGCGACTTCTCCACCTGGGGACGCATTCTCGAACTCGAGGGCATCCGAGGTGCCGAGGAAATGCTCGCCGACGTAGAGCAGGACAAGAGTCGCCGTGCACTCGTCCAGGACTACAGCGGGCTGCGGTCGTTGTGCCGAAAACTCGACGTCGAGGACAGTATCGATATCGACTGGGGCTGACTCCAGAGCTCTCCGGGCAGCGGCCCGCGGGTAACATTCTCGGAGGTTTCCCGTATCAAGTAGTGGCCCTTCACTCCATGAGTCCGGTCCCACCATTCGCCCCAACAGCTCGGAGATTCGATGTCGTCAGCTCAACACGCAGCCGTACACGTGGAGGACGTTCACAAGTCCTTCGGCGATGTGCAGGCGTTGCGCGGCATCAGCTTCTCCGCCGAGCGGGGAACGGTTCTGGGCATTCTCGGCCCGAACGGTGCAGGCAAGACGACGACGGTGAAGGTGCTCTCCACCCTGATCGCACCCGACCGGGGCCGGGCCTTCGTTGCGGGTCACGATGTCGCGGCCGACGCTCCGGCAGTACGCCGCTCGATCATGATGACCGGGCAGTACGCAGCCCTCGACGACACACTGTCCGGCCGCGAGAACATCGAGCTCTTCGGTCGTTTGATGGGTCTGGACAAGAAGGCCGCGAAGGCGCGAGCCAAGGCACTGCTCGACGAGTTCGACCTCTCCGACACCGGTAAGCGCCCCGTGCGTGGCTACTCGGGCGGTATGCGTCGCCGGATCGACATCGCCTGCGGCCTCGTCGTGCGGCCGGAGGTCGTGTTCCTGGACGAGCCGACCACCGGACTCGACCCCCGCAGTCGGCAGGGTGTCTGGTCGTTGGTCGAGGCACTCAAGGCGCAGGGCATCACCGTGCTGTTGACGACGCAGTACCTCGAAGAGGCCGATGTTCTGAGCGACAACATCATCGTCATCGACAAGGGCACGGTCATCGCAGAGGGCACCTCGGACCATCTCAAGGCCATGACCGGCGGCAGCTACTGCGAGGTGGTTCCCCTCGATCCCGGGCAGCTGCGCGCGGCCGCCGAAGCATTGGGCGACATGGTCCCACCTGCGGTGCACGCCGAGATCACTGCTGCCTCGGACCGGCTCTCCGTTCCTGCCCCCGACGGCGCAGCCACGCTGTCGGAGATCCTGCGGCGCATCGACGCACAGGGCATCGTGTTGGCCGACATCGCTCTCCGCCGTCCGTCGCTCGACGACGTGTTCCTCACACTCACCGGGCACTCGCAGACGAGCACCACACCATGACGGCCACGACGCGAGGCGTAGCCGGTTCGCAGGCGAGGTCCGTGCAGCGGACCGACGTCGGCTCGACGGCTCAGCAGCCGAAGCGCCGGTCGAGGACGAAGCCGTCGGGATTCGTGCAGTGGCAGGCCCTCACCGGGCGTGCGCTGTGGACCATGCTGACCAAGGGTGAGTTACTGATCGCGGTCATCGCCCCGCTGATCTTCACCATCGGCTTCTACCTACCACTCAAGTTCGTGATGGGCCTGCAAGGGATCAACTACGCCCAGTTTCTGATGCCGATCATCGTGCTGCAGGCCATGGCGTTCACCGCTATCTCAGCCGCGCAGAGGGCATCGACGGAGGCGATGAGCGGCCTGAATTCTCGTTTGAAGACGATGCCCGTCGTACGCGGTGTCCCACTGGTGTCACGAATCTCGAGCGGAGTAGTCCGCTCGTTGGTGTCGCTCGTATCCGCCCTCGGTTTCGGTTATGTCATCGGTTTTCGCTTCACCGCGGGGTTCGGACAGGCCCTGTTGTTCTGCGCACTCGCCATGCTGATCAGCACCACATTGTCGATCGGTGCCGATGCGATCGGAACGCTGTCGAAGAGTCCCGAGGCAACCAGCCAGGTACTGACCCTCCCCCAGCTCATTCTGGGTATGGCCTCGTGCGGGTTCGTTCCGGAAAGTGGTTTCCCAGAACTGATCCGCCCGTTCGTACGCAACCAGCCGATTTCGCAGTTCTCCTTCGCGATGCGGGACATGGCCGAAGGCGGAGTCAGCTTCCAGGTGTTGTGGCCGTCGCTCGCGTGGGTGGCCGGCTTGATCCTGTTCTTCGTACCGCTCGCCATCTGGGCGAGCTCCAGGCCAGAGTGACGAGTCGGAGATGACGATGTCCGAAGCGTCGGTGAGCACCACCCGCGTGTCGAGCTTGACCTTTCCCGAACCCAACATGGTCCTGGGCGAGAGGTCCGTCCGTGCTCTGTGGACCCACAGCCTGATCCAGGCCAAGCGACTGTTGATGCGATGGATGCGCGATCCGTCGACGATGATTCAGGCGTTGCTGTACCCCGCCTTGATGCTGGTCATGTTCCGCGTCGTACTCGGCAACTCGATTTCCGCGGCGACCGGATCGCCCGCGATCTACGGCCAGGTGCCGATGATCGCCCTCGTCGGAGCCATGTTCGGATCCATCGTCAGCGCGGTCGGACTCAAGGGCGAGGTAAAGTCGGGTTTGTTGTCGCGGTTCTGGACAACGCCCACGCACCGTGCCGCCGGACTGCTGGGCAGAATGATCGCCGAAGCCGTTCGAGTTCTCGTCACGACCCTCGTCATCACCACTGCCGGTGTGGCCTTGGGATTCAGATTCACCCAGGGAATCCCGGCCGGCATCTTGCTGATGTTGGTGCCTGTCGTATTCGGTATCGGGTTCGCGGTGATGATCACATTCCTGGCCACTGTCGCCGGCGATGCACCCCTGGTCGAGGTCGTGTCGATATTCGCGACGCTGCTCATGTTCTTCAACGCCGGCTTCGTACCCGTGCTCGCCTACCCGCCGTGGCTTCAACCGGTCGTCGCGGCACAGCCGATGTCGGTCGCGGTCGATGCAATGCGAAACCTGGCAATGGGTGGTCCGGTCCTGACGCCGGTGTTGCAAACTCTTGCGTGGTCACTCGGAATGGCAGTCGTGTTTCTGATCCCCGCAATCCGCGGCTACAAGAAGGCATCTTCGGACGGCTGAAAGGGGTTCACACCCGATTGCTTTCGGACCGGCCCCCTCCCCGCTCGGGATATGTCTTTGCGCACCGTGAACCGCAGCGCGAACCTCTGTAGAGCCTTCTGTTTCTGCTGACAAGTCGACTATCGACAGTGAGCAGGCGTTGTCGACCATTTCCCAGCCAGTAAGGACTTAAAAGGTCAGCTGGCACCTGTGAATGGCAGACCGCAGTGTCGAACACCCGGTATTCAGATGGTTGACAAATTGACCAACTAAGTGAGCATTATCACATTACAGCGGGTACACAACTCGCCTACCAGTAGTTCGGCAATTGACCAAAAGGACGCTCGCAGTAAAAATGTTACGGTTCTGTCAACCACATGCTAAAGCTGACGTCGTCCGACGCGGCGAGCTGAATCGGAAAGAGGCCATGGCGATTACACCCCGAGCCGCGCGAATTCTCTGTGCGCTCGCAGCAGCGTTTGCCATGATCCTCTCCGGACAAACCATCGCGTCCGCCGATCCTGCCGCTACCCCTGCACAGTTCCCGACAGTCGAGGGGACCAACGACTTCGGCTGCGTCCCCAGCCCCGAGCATCCTCGTCCCGTCGTTCTCATTCACGGCACCAAAATGGACGCCACGACATGGACGATCCTGGCCCCTCAGCTCATCGAACAGGGTTACTGCGTGTTCGCGCCCAACTACGGCGCGGTCGGACTGCTCTTCGAACCCGGCAAGATTGTTTGGGGATCGGGCGACATACCCGAATCGGCACGCGAGATCGGCGGCTTCATCGATCGAGTTCTGACCGAAACAGGAGCCTCACAGGTCGACATCGTCGGACACTCGCAGGGCGGAATCGTAGCCAGGCAGTACATGAAGTTCGACGGAGGAACAGATCCCGCCGACCCCGCTCGCAACAAAGTCCACAGCCTTGTCACCTTGGGCGCGACAAACCACGGAACAACTTTCGGTGGACTGCAGGAGTTGGCAAAGCTCGTCACCTCACTCGGACTGCCCGGTGACGCCATCACACCCTTGACGTGGAACATGGCCGGTGCCCAGCAACTCGTCGGCTCTCCGGTTCTGGTCAATCTCAATGCCGGTGGTGATGTGCTGCCCGGAGTCGACTACACGGTGATCGCCACTCGTGACGACACGATCTCTACCCCGCCCGAGCTGACCTTCCTACGCACGGGCGATACGGAGTCGGTGCACAACGTGTGGGTGCAGGATGTCTGCCCCGCCGCCACCACTACCCACGTCGGTCTCGTCACCGACCCGGTACCGAACAACATGGTACTTTCCGCACTCGACCCGGAGTACGCCGCAACCCACACTGCAGCTTGCTGATCACCCCCGATCACCTCCCCCACCAGGAGAGGTCAGCTTGTGCATGATTCCGTAGCCGTTTCGGTCGTGATCCCCGCTCACAACGCCGGCGAACTCCTGGCTGTGCAGTTGTCTGCGCTCGCGCATCAGGACTACGACGGTCGGCTCGAGATCGTCGTAGTCGACAACAATTCGACGGACGGTTCGGTGGACCACCTCGAAATTTCGGATTCAGGTCAGGCGGTACGCATCGTGCGGGCCCACGACGGTGTCGGCCCTGCCTACGCCCGCAATCGAGGGGCAGACGCCGCCCACGGCGAACTGCTGCTGTTCTGTGACGCCGACGATCGAGTCCACCCCGATTGGGTTCGCAAGATGGTCGATTTTCTGCACGATGGCAGGTACGACATCGTGACCTCTGCTGTCGAAGGACGAACCCTCAACCCCGCAGGGCATCGCAAGATCGCCGAGATCGCATCTCCGGAAAACTTTCAATCCTCCAAATTCTTTGCACCGATCGTCGTGGGTTGCAGCTTCGGATGCACCGCTGCGGCATACCGAGATTTGGGTGGGATCGACGAAACCTACCGTGCCAACGAAGAAGTCGAATTCGGATGGCGGGCAGTTCGGTCCGGCTACCGTGTGGGCTACTTGCCCGAGGCACTTGTCGCATACCGGTATCGCGTCGGCTTCCGAGCCGGCTTCCACCAGGGCATGTCTCGCGGAACCAGTTTCGCGCGACTCGCAGATGCGTTCCCCGGCAGTGGGCTACCCGCCCAATCGGCCACTCGCCTATGCCGTGAACTCCTCGGACTCGCTGTCGCGCGCGCGACGCCCGAGGAGCGCGGCTTGCTGACAGGTATCGCCCTCGGCCGCCTGCGCGGCGCGATCACGCACCGCACCCTTCGTCTCTAGTCGACCGTAATCCCCTCGGCGGCTTGCATCGCTGTGTCGAGTGCTCGCCCGACGACCACCAGCGACTCCGCTGAGGTCATGTTCGCGTGGGTAGCGTCGACATCGATGTTCTCGATGGTGCCGCCCACGTACGGCGACCACAGCAGGGCCGCATCGCCTGCGGACGGGTGATCTCGCGCTGCGGAGAAGAACAACAGATCCCCCTCGAGCGCCACCGGCGAATAGCCGTTGATCTTCATCGCGCTCGCCAGAGCGTCCTCGTACAGGTTCGACACCTGCAACTCGTCGAACATGTCCAGTTCGGCCAGCACGAGATCGACAACCTGCCGGCGAGTGGTCTCGCTGCGCAAGTCGGTGAGTTCCCCCGCTCCGCCGATCCCGAGCGCATGCAGGTTGTCCGCGAACTCCTCGGCGAAGACCGTCTCGTCGACAGTCGGGAGACTGTCGAGCATCGCGACCACTCCCACGTCGTGCCCGGATGTTCGGAGCGAAACGCTGATGGCATGGGCGAGCACGCCGCCGAACGACCAACCCAGTAGATGGATCGGACCGGTCGGCTGCACACGAAGGATCTCGCGGGCGTAGAACTCGGCTTGCTCTTCCATGGTTGTCGGCAATGCCGAACCACCGCTCAGTTGCGGAAGCTGCAGGCCGTAGATGGGGCGTCCCGGAGCGGTGGTCTCGGCCAGCGCGGCATAGTTCCAGGCCAGCCCGATCATCGGGTGGATACAGAACAACGCCGGACGGTCACCGCCAGTACGAATGGGCAGGACTGTCGCCAGCGGGTCTGCTGCGTCCGTGGAACCAACAGACTCCTGAATACGGCGCGCCAGCAGCTCGACGGTGGGCTCGGTCAGAATCCACTGCACCGAAACTGCAGCGCCGCAACGTGAACGGATCCGAGCGGCAAGCTTGGCCGCGAGGAGCGAATTGCCACCGAGCTCGAAGAATCTGTCGTCCAGCCCGACTTCGGTCAGTCCGAGCACGTCGGCCACCGAGGCAGCCACCTCTGCTTCGAGATCCGTCGTTGGAGCGCGGAACTCGATCCGGCGCACTTGTGGGTCCGGCAGTGCACGACGATCGAGCTTGCCGTTGACCGTCAACGGCAACGACTCGAGGGCCATCAGGGCGTCGGGAACCATGTACGACGCCAGGCTCTGCGCCACGTGCCCGCGCACGTGATCGAGATCCACCGACCCGTTGTCGGCCACCACGTATCCGACGACCCGGGATCCGAGGTGATCGTCTTCGCGGACGACGGCGACAGCCTGCGCCACACCGGGTGCGGACCGAAGCGCTGCTTCAACCTCGCCGAGCTCGATCCTGAAGCCCCGCAACTGGACTTGCGAGTCCGACCGGCCGACGTAATCGAGGGTGCCCTGCGGCGTCCACTGCGCCAGATCGCCGGTGCGGTACATACGCGCGCCGACGCCCTGGAACGGATTCGCGACGAAGCGTCCGACCGTCAGTCCTGCACGTCCGAGGTACCCGCGCGCGAGCTGCACACCGAAGACGTAGACCTCGCCCACCACTCCGACCGGGACCGGGCGAAGACCCTGATCGAGGACGTACGTTCCGAGGCCGTCGATCGCGGTCCCGATCGGGTGTCGGACGCTCTCGTCGACACCACGGACCTCATGGTGTGTCACGTGCACAGTGGTCTCGGTGATCCCGTACATGTTGCTCAGCAGCGGCGCATCGACTCCGTGCGCATCGAACCATCCGGTGAGCTTGCTCGGATCCAGAGCCTCTCCGCCGAACACGATGTGTCGCAACGCCGTCGGAGACGACGAGGCCCGCTCGGCGTCGACGAACTGGTAGAACGCCGATGGCGTCTGGCTGAGCATCGTCACGCCCTCACGCGCCACGAGCTCGACGAACTCCCGAGGCGACCGGGACGTGGGATGATCCACCACCACGAGAGTGCCGCCGTGCAGCAACGGTCCCCAGATCTCCCACACAGAGAAGTCGAACGCGAACGAGTGGAACATCGTCCACACGTCACTCGGTCCGAAGTCGAATGTCCGATCGGTGTTGCGGAACAGTCGCACGACGTTCTCGTTGGGTATGGCAACGCCTTTGGGCGTGCCGGTGGACCCGGAGGTGTAGATGACGTACGCGAGATCCGCACCACTGCGCGCCGTATCGGGTCGAGTCACCGAAGGCTGCTCGGTCTCGGTCTCGCTCATACCATCCCAAGCGATGACGGGCACACCGAATTCGGCGTACGCCCTCGCGCCGTCACGGTCCGTCAGTACACACGTCGGACGTGCATCCTCGATCATGAAGCGCGCCCGGTCGAGCGGCAGCGACGTGTCGACGGGGAGGTAGCCGGCACCTGACTTCAGTACGGCCAGCAAGCCGACGATCAGCTCGATACCGCGGGGAAGCGCTATGGCAACCAGGGTTTCCCGCCCCGCGCCAGCGGAGAGAAGCCTGCCGACCAGCTTGTCGGCTCGTACGTCGAGCTCGCGGTAGGTCACGCGCTCGTCACCGAAGACCACGGCGATGGCGTCGGGTGCGGCCAGTACCTGCTTCTCGAACAGTGAGATCAGCGATTCGTCCCATGCCTCGGAATCGAGCTCGGCTGCAACGGTTTCCGTCACACCGTTCCAGATCTGCAGCACCTGCGCCCGCTCGGTACCATCGAGAATGTCGATGGAACCGGCTGTGTCGGCACCCTTCGATTCGTCGGCGACGGAGTCCAGCACGCGAGCAAATCTCGTCGTCATCGATTCCGCGGCGTCCGCGTCGACCAGATCTGCCCGGTACTTCAGGGTGAAGGTGATCTCGGCGTCGGCTACGACCACCATGGTCAACGGGTAGTGAGTTGCATCCTTGGTGTCGACACCGAGAACGCTCATCCCGTCGATCGAACTCGCCGCGGACAACCCGGACTTGTCGATCGGGTACGACTCGAACACCACCAGGGTGTCGAACACTGCTGCCGAGCCGACCGTCTGCTGAATGTCGGTCAGACCCACGTAGTGATGATCGAGAAGTTCCGCCTGCGCCCTCTGCGTGCGGTGCACCAGATCCTCGATGCTCGCGTTCGCGTCCTGGGTGAATCGGACCGGAACGGTGTTGATGAACAGACCGACCATCGATTCGATGCCGTCGAGCTCCGCCGGACGACCGGACACCGTGGTTCCGAACACGACATCGTCGCGAGTCAGCAAGCGCGAGAGCAGAATTCCCCATGCCACCTGAACCAGAGTGTTCATCGTGACGCCCAGTTCCGACGCGCGGTCCGACAACCGAGCGGCGTCCACACCTCTGAGAACGATCTTCTTCTCGGCGATCTCGGGAGAGTCGGCATCTGCAGAGCCACGCTGCGAGATCAGCGTCGGATCGTCGAGTCCTGCGAACGCCCCTCGCCACGCGCCCAACGAGTCGTCGATGTCACGCGTGGACAGCCACGCAAGGAAATTGCGGTACGGACGCACCCTCGGCAGAACGGACGTCTCACCGCGGGTTGCGTACAGGACCAGCAGATCCTTCATCAAGATGGGCATCGACCAGCCGTCGAGCAGGATGTGGTGGCTGGTCACGCCGAGCGTCCACAGATCGGCGGCCGTGCGGATCAGCAGGAACCTGATCAACGGCGGCGCGGTCATATCGAATCCGAACGCTTGTTCAGCACTCAGCAGCTGGTCCGCCGTCATCGAATCATGTTCGGCAACAGTGAGATCGATGGTTCGCCACGGCACGCGAACCGACTCTACGACGACCTGTACAGCATTGCCGGTCTCGTCGCGCAGGTATGCGGTGCGTAGGTTGGAATACCGCTCGAGAATCCGATCCGCCGCGACGTGCAGCCTCTCCGCGTCGACGTCGCCGCCCAGGTGCAGCTGGATCTGCGTGGTGTACACGTCGGTCGTGGCCTCGGAGATCGACGCGTGGAACAGCAGTCCGTTCTGCAGCGGCGACAGCGGCCAGATGTCGCGCACCGACGGCAGCTGTGCCTCTATCTGCTCGATGTCGCGCTGAGTCAGCTGCACGAGCGGGAGATCCGACGGCGTCAGACCTCCGGCGCCGTCATGTCGTCCGTGCTCGACGATGGACGTCAGCGCATCTCGCCAGTGCTCGGCCAAAGCGTGAACGTTCGACTCCGACAACAGGGTCGTCGGGAAGCCGAAGTCTGCGGTGAGGCGTCCACCGACGACAACGGCGTTGATGTCGATCGGAGCCATGGCGGGGGCGTCCACGTCGGCCGTCCCGGTCAGGTCACCGAGGTCGCCGGCCGGAATCCAGCCGACTTTCTCCATGCCCTCGGGTATGTCGGCCGCCGACACGCGGCCCAGGTAATTGAAGCTGATCTGCGCGTGCGCCGCCGAGGGCGGTGCGAACGCCGGGTCGCCCATGTACCGCAGCAATCCGTAGCCCAGACCCTTGTCCGGAATCGATCGCAGCTGCTCCTTGACCGACTTCACGACGGCCCCCGCAGCGACGCCACCGGAGAAGGCGTCGCCCACATCGATGGTTTCGAGTTCGAGTCGGACGGGGTAGATGCCGGTGAACCAGCCGACAGTACGGGACAGATCGGCTCCTGGGGCCAGCGACTCCTCGCGCCCGTGACCCTCGAGTCTGATCAGAACCGACGAACACTGCGTGCCCCGCTCTTCACGCCAGCGGGCCACCGCGAGCGAGAGCGCGGCGAGGAGAACATCGTCGACACCGGCGTTGAAGGCAGTGGGGATCGCCGTCGTCACGGCCTCGGTCGTGGCCTCGTCCACCTCGATGTGGACCTTGCGCACCGTCGATGCCAAGTCCACGGCCGGGTCGAAGTCGCGCGGGCCCACCGGCAGTTCGACACGATCGAGAACCGAAGTCCAGTAGGGCAATTCAGCTCGACGAAGGTCGGAACGCGCGTTGTCGGCCAGTGAATGCGCCCACCGCCGGAACGACGTGCCGACCGCGTCGAGTGTCGGCACGGAGCCTGCAGACACCTGCAACCAGGCGGAGATCAGATCGGGAACGATGATGCGCCAGGACACGCCGTCGACGACGAGGTGATGCGCAGCGACGATGAGCCTGCCCGTGTCGTCGGTTCGTTCTCCCGACGGTGAGGTCGGATCGAGCCACGCGAACTCGACGACTCGTCCGGCTGCCGGATCCAGACGACTCAGTGCACCCTCGAGCGCTGTCGCGGCGAGGGCAAGACGATCTTCGTCACCGAGGGCCGGGTCGACGGCAGTACGAGTGACGGCCGTTGCGACATCGACACTGCCCGGCTCGCGCGTGCGCAGCACCCACGCACCCTCGACGTCGCGTTGCAGCACCGCGCGCAACATGTCGTGGCGATCGATCACCGCGGTCAGGGTGGCAACGATCTGGTTCTCGGTGATGCCGGCAGGGAGCTCGAGAGCGAGGTTCTGGGTGAACCGATCGAAGCCACCGGCGCGCTCGACCATGAAGCCGACGGCCGGGGTCAGCGGAATCGTCCCCACTCCCCCGCCGGGCAGTTCCTCGAGCACCTCGGCGGCACCGGATTCCACGATCTCAGCCAGTGCGGCAACGGTTCTGAGCTCGAACACGTCCCGCGGTCCGAAGTTGAGCCCGCGGGCCCGGGCGCGCGAGACCAGCTGGATGGACACGATGCTGTCACCGCCGAGAGCGAAGAACGAGTCGTCCACGCCCACGGTGTCGACACCCAGTACTTCCGCGAACACCTCGCTCAGGGCGCGCTCGGTGTCGGTGGACGGCTCGCGACCCACAGTGGTCTCGAACACCGGCTCCGGCAATGCGTTTCGGTCGAGCTTACCCACCGGGGTCAGCGGCACTTCGTCGACCACAACGACGGCCGAGGGCACCATGTGTGCAGGAAGAGATCTACCGACGTGCTCACGAACGTCAGCGGCGTCGATGTGAGCTCCCGACTGCAAGCGCACGTAGGACACGAGGGCGGTGCCGCCGGAGGCAAGCGTCCGCCCGAGGGTGGCCACGAAGTCGACGCCCGGATAGGTCGCGACGACGGAGTCGATCTCACCGAGCTCGATGCGGAATCCGCGGATCTTGACCTGGAAGTCCGAGCGACCCACGTACTCGATCACGTTGCTGCCGTTGCTCTTTCGCCAGCGTACGACGTCACCTGTTCGGTACATCCGGTCTCCGGCATCGCCGAAAGGATTCGCGACGAAACGCTCGGCTGTCAGGCCGTGCCGCCGGAGATATCCCCGAGAGAGCTGCACACCGGCGAGATAGAGCTCGCCGGTGACGCCGAGCGGAACCGGGCGCAGGCGCGAATCCAGGACGTACGACGCCATGCCCCGGATGGGCCCGCCGATCGACAACAGGTCGCCGGGGCTCAGAGCGTCGCTGATGTTGGTCATGATGGTGGTCTCGGTCGGGCCGTAACCGTTGAAGAACCGCACGTGAGTGGACCAGCGCTGCACCAGCTCCGGCGAGCACTGCTCACCGCCGGCGATCACGACCTCGAGACTGGTCACCGCGTCGGGATCGATCGAGGCCAGAACCGTCGGAGTCAGGAACGTGTGCGTTACCGACTCCCGAGTGATCAGCGCCTCCAGTTCGCCGCCGCCGTACGTGCGAGGAGGCGCGATCACCAGGGTGGACGCGGAGGCAACCGCGAGAAGCAGTTCGAGAACCGACGCGTCGAAACTGGGCGATGCGAAGTGCAGCGCGCGTGATTGCTCGGTCAGCCTGTAGCGCTCACTCTGCTCGGCCGCGAAGTTGGCCAGCCCGCGATGCGTGACCACCACACCCTTGGGCTTTCCGGTGGAGCCGGAGGTGTAGATGACGTACGCGGCGTCGTCGGTCTGCGCACGGCGGATCGAATCAGGCTGCACTACTGGGGTGTTCGGCTGCGCGAGTGTGTCGACGACGATCCAGTCCACCTCGGTCGGCAGTGAGTCGACGACATCCGACGTCGTGAGCCCGATCCGAACGCCGGAGTCACTGAGCATGAAGCGAACTCGATCGTCCGGGTAGTCGGGATCGACGGGCACGAACGCCGCGCCGGACGCCGTCACGGCCCACACCGCGGTCACCGACGAGATGCTCCGGCGGGTGGCGACCGCCACCGTGGTGCCCGGCCCGACACCGCGACCCCGCAGAATCTCCGCGATCGCGGCGGACGTCTCGTCGAGCTCGCGATAGGTCACCTGGTCGCTGCCCTGGGCCAGTGCAGTTCCGTCCGGGTTCGCCGCGACGGCAGCGGCCATCAGATCCGCGAGGGTTCGTGGGGCGACGGTTCCCACCGGCCCGCGCAGCAGATCCTGCACCTCGCTGGGTGCCGACAACTCGATATCGCCCACCACCGTCTCGGGATCGGCCGCAACGGTGGCCAGCACCCGCACGAGCCGCGCCGAGATCTCGTCGACGGTGTCGGCATCGAACAAGTCCGTGGCGTAGGTGATCACGCCTGCCATGCCGTCGGCGGTGCCGTCGGGCCGGGCTTGTTCGGACAGTGTGAACTGCATGTCGAACTTTGCGCTCGTGTCCTCGATGTCGACACCGGCGATCGTCAGATCGGGCAGCGTCAGGGAACTCGTAGCCGGGTTCTGGAACGAGAGCGCAATCTGGAACAGGGGGTGCCGGGACTGCGAACGTTCGGGGTTCAGCTGTTCCACCAGACGCTCGAACGGCACATCGGCATGCGCGAAGGCCTCGAGGTCCGCGTGCCGCACGGTGTTCAGAACGGTCGCGAACTGGCTGCTCGGCTGCACATCGGTCCGCAGAACGAGCGTGTTGACAAACATCCCGACGAGATCGTCGAGGGCGGCGTCTCCGCGGCCTGCGATCGGCGTCCCGATCACGACGTCATCGGTGGCCGCCAGTCGTGCCAACAGCACGGCGAGCGCTGCGTGGACCACCATGAACAGCGTCGAACCACTCTCGCGGGCGACCCGGCCGAGGGAGGCGTGCAGGGACGCGTCGATCTCGAAACGAGCCGTCGCTCCCCTGTTGCTGATCACCGGTGGACGAGGTCGGTCCGTGGGCAGATCCACTCGATCGGGAATTCCGGCCAGCGTCCGAGTCCAGAAGTCCAACTGCTTCGAGAGCACCGACTCCGGGTCGCTCTCCTCTCCCAATACCCGACGCTGCCACAGGGTGTAGTCCGCGTACTGCACGGCCAGATCCGACCAGCTCGGGGCAGCTCCCGCCGTGCGAGCCGAATACGCCACCGCAAGATCCCGCGCGAGCGGTCCCATCGAGAATGCGTCGCCGCTGATGTGGTGCACCACCACGGCCAGTACGTGCTCGCGCTCAGCGAGCCGGTAGAGCCACGCTCTGAGCGGTACCTGGATCGTCACGTCGAACGGCATGCTCATGGCGTCGGCCAGAACCGCGACGAGTTCGTTCGACTCGACGGCAATGGGTGTCAGATCGGGCACCTCGATGCCGTCCGTCACCACCGATTGCCTTGCCCGACCATCGGTTTCGGGATACAGCGTCCGCAACGACTCGTGTCGATGGACGATGTCGTATACCGCGCCCTGCAGCGCAGCCACATCCAGATCACCGGTCAGCGAGATCGCCAACGGCAGATTGTCGGCGGCCGAGGTGGTGTCGAACTGGTTGAGGAACCACATTCGCTGCTGTGCGTACGACAGCGGGATCTCCGCCGGACGCTCGACAGCCTCGAGCTTCGGAACGGCGCGCTCGGACGACAACGCCGAGACCGCCGCGGCGAAGGCGGCGACAGTGGAGGCCTCGAACAGCGCTCGAACCGGAACACGCCATCCGGCGGCGACGCCCACTCGTGCGACGAGACGGGTTGCGATCAGAGAGTTCCCGCCCAGATCGAAGAAATCGTCGTCGAGTCCGACGCGCTCGACACCCAGAACATCGCCGAACGATGCCGCGACGATCTCCTCCACGGGTGTCGACGGTGCGCGGTACTGCCGGGTGTCGATCGACGGGGACGGTAGTGCGCGACGGTCCAACTTGCCGCTCGAGTTCAACGGCAGTTCGCCGAGGACCACGACAGCACTCGGAATCATGTACGCGGGCAACAAGTTCTTGGCGAACTCGGTCACAGATGCACGATCGGGTGCGGCACCGACCGTCGGCACCACGTAGGCCACGAGCTGATCACCGGTGGCCGTCGGCAACACCAGCACGACGGCCTGGTTGACATCGGCAGAGGTGAGCAGCGCAGACTCGATGTCACCGAGTTCGATGCGCTGGCCGCGGAACTTGACCTGGAAATCGCTGCGCCCGATGTAGTCGAGCACGCCGTCGGGTCGACGCCGAACCAGATCGCCGGTCCGATACATCCGGGTGCCGGAACCGCTCACGTCGGCGACGAATCGGTCCGATGTCAGATCCGGACGGGCGACGTAGCCCCGGGCGAGTTGGTCACCGACCAGATAGAGCTCGCCCTGCACACCTGCCGGCACCGGGTGCAGCCGTCGGTCGAGTACCAGTGCGCCGACGTTCCACTCGGCCACACCGATGGGTACCGAGCCGCGCGAATCCGGCTCCGCACGATGATGAGTCACCGATACCGCGGCCTCGGTGGGCCCGTAGAGATTGTGGACGCGGGCAGAGCTGACGCGACCGAAATCGGTCACGGTCTCCGGCGGCAACGCCTCACCGATGACGAAGATGTCACGCAACGTGGCGCATTCGGCGGCGCGTGCGTGCGCAGCGAACACGGTGAGCATCGACGGTACGAAGTCCGTGAGTGTCACCCCGTGCCGGGCAATCGAGGACGAGATGTACTCGGGATCGCGATGCCCGTCCGGCGTCGCGAGAACGATGCGGCCCCCGGTACGCAGCGGCAGGAAGAAGCCCCACACCGACACGTCGAAGGTGGTTGCGGTCTTTTGGAAATAGACGTCGGTGTCCGCCACGTCGTACTGTGCCGTCATCCACGCCAGCTGGTTCTCGACCGCGCGGTGGGACACCGCGACGCCCTTGGGGTTTCCGGTCGAGCCGGAGGTGAAGATGACATAGGCGGGACTGGCCGTGTGCAGCGGGCGCAACTCGTTCGCGCGCAGAGGAGAACCGTCGAGCGCCGGGGCGAGGGTGTCGATCGCAATGGACTCCGGCACCGTCTCGTGCCTGCGGGTCTCGTCGGGTTCTATGTCGGCGGCGCTGGTGAGCAGACACAACGGAGCAGCCGTGCCGAGGATATGGGCTCTGCGTTCGCTCGGGAGATCAGGATCGATCGGCACGTAGGCGCCGCCTGCTCGAACCACGGCGTAGATCGCCACCAGCAGGTCGATCGAGCGCCTGATGGACACGGCGACGAGCACCTCGGGGCCGACACCGCGCGAGATCAGGTGCCGCGCAAGCGCATTGACTCGGTGGTCGAACTCCGCGTAGGTCAGCGTGACGTCCTCGAACGTCACCGCCGGCGCATCGGGAGTCGCGGATACCTGCCGCACGAAGGCGTCCAGGATCGACCGGTCCGGCACCGATACTGCGTCGACAGCAGCGTGTTCGGTGGACAGTGCCCGCTCGGCGGCGTCGAGCAGATCCACATCGCCGACCGGAAGTGTCGGCGCATCGACGAGTCGCGCGAGCAGCAGGACGAAGCGGTCGGCGATTCCGCGTACCGTCGCCTCGTCGAACAGATCTGCCGCATAGGTGAACGTGCCCGCGAGAGCGTGCTCCTCGGTACCGGCGGCGCGGTCCTCCAGGACCAGTTGCAGGTCGAACTTCGCGACCACCTCACCGAAGTCCAGTGGGGAGACCGTCAGATCGGGCAGCTCGAGTGTGCCTGTTGCCTGGTTCTGGAAGAACAGAGCGACCTGGAACAGCGGGTGCCGGTCGCCGGAGCGAATGGGGTCGAGCACCTCCACCAGACGCTCGAACGGGAGGTCGGCGTGCGCGAACGCCTGAAGATCGGCTTCGCGAACCTGGGAAAGCAGGTCCGAGAACGTGCGGGACGCATCGACGGCGGTACGCAGAACGAGAGTGTTGACGAACATTCCGATCACGTCGTCGAGCGCCTGCTCACCTCGACCGGCGATCGGCGATCCGACGACGACGTCCGTGGAATCGGACAGGCGGGCGAGCAGCACGGCGAAGGCCGTGTGTACCACCATGAACGGCGTGGCCCCGTGCTCGCGGGCCAGACGCCCGATCGCCGCAGTCGACGCCGCGTCGATGTCGAATCCGAGTACCCGACCGACTCCGGACGGATCGAGTGGGCGGCTACGGTCGGTCGGCAGGTCGAGCTGATCCGGCAACCCCTCGAGGTTGTCCTTCCAGAACGAAATCTGCTGATGCGCAACGGACTCGGGATCATCATCGGATCCGAGCACCTCGTGCTGCCACAGCGCGTAATCGGCATACTGCACTGCCAGTGGTTCCCAGCCGGGTGCATTCCCCGCGCTGCGAGCGGCGTAGGCGGTCATGATGTCTCGCACCATCGGCGCAACGGACGAGCCGTCGGCGGTGATGTGGTGGGCCACCAGCACGAAGACGTAGTGGTCGGTGCCCAGACGTAACAGGTGCAACCGCACCGGGACCTGCTGGGTCACATCGAAACCCGCGAAAGCCAGCTCTTGGACCCGACGCGCGACCGCATCGGCCTCGATCGATTCGATCTCGAGCGTGACTCCGCTCTCGACTGCGTCCCGCACCATCTGATACCCGGTCCCGTCGACCTCGGGGTAGTACGTCCGCAGAGATTCGTGACGATCGACGACATCGTCGATCGCGGAGGACAGCGCCGGGACGTCGAGAATTCCGCGCAGTTCGATGGCGGCCGGGATATTGTTCGCTCCCGACGCGGTGTCGAAGCGGTTGAGGAACCACATCCGCCGCTGAGCCAACGACAGTGGGATCTGCTCGGGGCGCTCCCTCTTCGCCAGCACCGGTTGTGGTCGGCTCGCGGCGTAGTCGCCATCGGACGGGGCATTCTCCATGCGGGCGGCGAGGGATTGCACCGTCGAGAACTCGAAAACGGTGCGTGCCGGCACTCGGGTTCCGGTCGCAGCGCCCAGACGTGCGGCCAGTTGCGTTGCGATCAGGGAGTTTCCACCGAGCTCGAAGAAGTCGTCGTCGGCACCGACTCGGTCCATTCCGAGCAGCTCGCCGAATATCTGCGCGACGGCGATTTCGAGGGGCGTCGACGGGGAGCGGAACTCTGCCGCGGCGAAGACCGGAGCGGGCAACGCGGCCCGATCCAGCTTGCCGACGGGCGTCAGAGGGATCGAGTCGAGTGCGATGATCATCGACGGAACCATGTGTCGCGGAAGATGTTGTGCCGCAATCGTGAGCAATGCTTGCTCGTCGAATTCTTCTGACCCCGAAGGCAACACGTACGACACCAGGGCGGTGGCTCCCGAAGGTGTCTCTCGGCCGACCGTCACGGCGAATTCGACGTTGTCGTCGGCCGCCAGAACGGCGTCGATCTCACCGAGTTCGACGCGGAAGCCGCGAATCTTGACCTGAAAGTCGTTGCGGCCGATGTATTCGACCACTCGCTCGCCCTCGACCACCCGCCAGCGCACGACATCTCCGGTGCGGTACATCCGCGCACCGTCCTCGCCGAACGGACAGGCGAGGAAGCGATCCGAGGTCAGTCCACGTCGCTGGTGATAGCCGCGGGCAAGTCCCGGTCCGGCCAGGTACAGCTCTCCTGCCACCCCGTCGGGAGCTGGTTTGAGGGATGCGTCGAGCACATACGCGCTGACGCCGCGGATGGGCCCGCCGATGGTCACGCGCTCGTTCTCGGCGATCGGTCCGCCGATGTTGGTCATGATCGTGGTTTCGGTGGGCCCGTACCCGTTGAAGAAGCGGCGGCCCGGTGCCCATCGGTTCGCCAGCTCGGGCGGGCAGGCCTCGCCGCCGACGACGACGGTCTGCAAAGTGTTCGTGTCGGCCGGATTCACCGACGCCAGTGCTGCTGGGGTGATGAAGGCGTGGCTCACGTTCTGAGCGCGGATGAGCGCAGCAAGATCGTTTCCGCCGAGGATCTTCGGAGAGGCGACGACCATCGTCGAACCCCGACCGATGCTCATCAGAAGTTCGAGTACGGACGCGTCGAAACTCGGTGATGCGAAGTGCAGCACTCGCGACTGCTCGGTGAGCGAGTAGCGATCGATCTGCTCCTCGCAGAAGTTGCTCAGTCCGGCGTGGGTGACGACGACGCCCTTCGGCAGACCGGTCGATCCGGAGGTGTAGATCATGTATGCCGGGTGTGTCGGCTCCAGAGCTCGCACCCGATCCTCCGCGGTGAGAGGCTCGCCGGACAGTTCATCGAGACGCCGAGTCATGTCGCTGTCGTCGATGACCAGCCATTCGACCTCCACGGGCAGGTCCTCGCTCACCGCGCCGACGGACAACCCCAGCAGCACGCCGGAGTCGGACACCATGTGCCGTACCCGGTCGGCCGGGTAGGTCGGATCGATCGGCACGAATGCTGCGCCGGTCTTGGCCACCGCCCACAGCGCCATGACGGACAGATCGGAGCGCGGAATCGACAACGCGACGAAGTCCTCGGGACCGACGCCACGCGCGATCAGTACGCGGGCGAGCGCGGACGATCGAGCGTCGAGCTCGGCGTAGGTCCAGGTTCGGCTGTCGAACACGAGGGCATCCGAGTCGGGTCCGAGTTCGACCGCCGAGGCCAGCAGCTGAGGCAGGAGTGGGGTACGCGGGCGTCGACGGCGTACCGGACGCTCACGTCGTGCCGGCCGCTCTCTTGTTCGCAATTCCCGGCCCCGCTCTCGCGAACCGTCCTGCACCGGGTTACCGCCGCCGGTCGTTCCTGCTGTCCCCGACGTCTCGGTACCCATGTGCTGTCGTGCTCCTCACATTCGAACGGCATCGGCCGTCCACCACTCACCCGATCCAGCCCCGGCGGACTATTGGTGTCCGACGGTACGCATCCCTCGAGATATCGGGTACTTCGCCGGATTCGTTACCCTCGAACTGACGCTACGTTCACGTGTGAGCTGCTCGGCGATACGACTCCATCCGGTGCCGCTCGACGTCAGCGCGATGTCCATTCGTCGAGGACGGGTCCGATCTCGGCGAGGGCCGACGCCGACGCCATCTGCCAGTGCGTCGAATGAACTTGCGTCACGGTCGGTTTCCCGTCGACGAACTCGGTCCATGTCGATGCACCGGCATCACCGGTCGGGTCGTCGACGACGGACGCGAAATAGAGCAGCGCACCGTCGAACCACTCAGGCTCATGGGCCTGCAGAATCGCGGCCGACTGCTCGATTCCGTCGACGATGCCCTGCACCCGATCTCTGGACAAGGCATCGAACGGAGCGGGCATGGTGCGCAGTAGCGCCATAGCGGAATCGACGGACAGTTCGGACACGTCCGAGTCGTGTTCGGAGTCGATGCCCAACCCGCCGAGCACCTCCCCCGCAGTCACCGTCCGTTCGACGAGGTGCGTGGTTCGGGACAGCACGAACGAATCCATCATCGCCAGCGTCGACACCGTCTCGCCGAGCCGACGCAACTGCACGGCGACGGCATGAGCGATGACGCCACCCATCGACCACCCCAGCAGGTGGTAAGGACCGCTGGGCTGAATCTCGCGGATCCGATCTACGAAGGTCGATGCCCACTCCTCGATCGAGGCGGGCATCGGGTCGCCGGCGAGTACCGGCGATTGCAGGCCGTACATGGGCCGCGTGCTGTCGATGTACGGCGCAAAGCCGCCGAACGCCCACGACAGTCCCACGATCGGATGTACACAGAAGAGTGGTGTTCCGCTGCCGCCGCGCAGTTCGACGACGGTGTCCAGTCCGGTCTCCTCGGCGATCGGAGTACCGGCACGACGCGCCGCGTCGATCCGAGACGCCAACGCCGTGACCGAGGAATCGGAGAACAGCCACGACACCGGCACCGTCACGCCTTCGAGGGAGCGGCCCAATCGGGACACGAGCTTCATCGCCGACAGCGAGTTTCCGCCCAGCGAAAAGAAGTCGTCGTCCGCACCTACTCGCTCGACGCCCAGTACATCTGCGAACACCGACGCCACTGCCTCTTCCACCGCAGTGGCAGGAGAGCGGAATTCGCGTGCCTCGAACACCGGATCCGGCAACGCTCGGCGATCGAGCTTGCCCGCCGGATTCAGCGGAAGTGACTGCAGAACAACAAAAGCCGACGGAACCATGTACGACGGAACCAGCGAGCCGAGCCTGGTGCGAACATCCTCGATATCGAGAACCGCATCGGCTACCGGTACGAGGTATGCAGCCAGGAGGTCACCGGCGACCGAACCGGAGACCACGACCACCGCCTGACCGATCCCGGGCAACGATGTCAGAGCGGTCTCGATCTCCCCGAGCTCGATGCGCTGACCGCGGAACTTGACCTGGAAGTCGGTACGTCCGATGTACTCGATACGGCCGTCGCCGAGCATCGACCATCGCACCAGGTCGCCCGTTCGGTACATGCGGTCACCGGCGCTGCCGAACGGATCGGCCACGAACCGT
The DNA here is from genome assembly GCF_002258315.1 of Rhodococcus sp. 06-462-5. Taxonomy (GTDB): domain Bacteria; phylum Actinomycetota; class Actinomycetes; order Mycobacteriales; family Mycobacteriaceae; genus Rhodococcoides. Next base: position 213,865 of record NZ_NOYD01000005.1, read on the forward strand.
TCGGACGTCAGGTCCGGTCGTGCGACATAACCGCGGGCCAACTGCACGCCCGCCAGATACAGCTCACCGGGCACACCGGCAGGAACCGGATTCAATCGCGAATCCAGAACTCGTACAGCAGTATTCCATTCCGGAACACCGATCGACACCGAACCGTCGCCGGACACGGAACCTAGGTCGAGTGCGTCATCGGAGACGTCACGATAGGTCACCGACACCGCCGCCTCGGTGGGACCGTATAGATTGTGCACTCGCGCGTTCGACACTGCGCGGCAGGCCGCCACCGTCCGAGCGGGCAGAGCCTCTCCGATGACGAATATGTGCCGCAGTGTGGATATCGATTCCGCAGCAACGGATTCCGCAAAGACGGTCAACATCGACGGTACGAAATCGGTCACGGTCACTCGGTGTCGAGAGATCAGGCCGCCGACGACATCGACCTCGCGCTGCGCACCCGGCGGCGCGACGATCAGCTGCCCGCCGGTCCGCAGGGGAAGAAAGAAGCCCCACAGTGACACGTCGAACGTCGTCGCCGTTTTCTGTAGGTACACGTCCGATTCGTCGAGTCCGTACTCCTCGGCCATCCAGACCATCTGATTGACGATGGCCCGATGCTCGACGGCGACACCCTTGGGCATGCCCGTCGAACCCGACGTGAACAGGACATACGCGAGATCGGCGGAGTGGGGACGACCGAACGTGGGCACAGCATCGATCCGCTCCACCCCGTCGACGAGCAGGACCGGGACATCGCTGCCCGTCGTGAATTCTTCTCTGCTGGTGGACAGTACGACCATCGGATCTGCCGTGGAGAGAATGTGATCGTTTCGCTCGGTCGGTTGATCGGGGTCGAGGGGAACGTAGGCCGCACCGGTGCGCACCACCGCGTACATCCCGACGACCAGTTCGACGGACCGCCTCATGGCCAACCCGACGAGCGCGCCGGGACCGGAGCCGTCCTCATGCAACCGCTGCGCGACGGCATCCACCCGAGCCGAGAACTGGGCGTAGGTGAGCACATCGTCACCGAAGACAACGGCTACGGCATCCGGCGTCGCAGCGACCTGTCGATCGAATCCGTCGAGCAGCAGCTCTTCATCGGGGACACTCGAATCTCGGGTGTCGTTCCACTGCAACAGAATCCGGTCTCGTTCGGAGTCCGATACGATCTCGAGGTCACCGGAAGCTACGTGCGGGTTCTCGGTCACAGCAACGAGCAACGCGAGCAGCCGCTCCCCGAAGGCGACCACGGTGCCCTCGTCGAACAGGTCGGTCGCATACAGGAGTTCGCCGGCGAGTCCACCCGCCGACTCCGTGAACGTGACCTGCAGATCGAACTTGGCCGAGAACGCTGCGGACCCGAACCGCGAGACCGTCAAGCCGGGAAGCTCGAACGTCCCCTCGGAGAAATTCTGGAAGAACAGTGCAACCTGCACCAGGGGGTGTCGGTTCTGCGATCGCACCGGGTCGAGCACCTCGACCAGGCGCTCGAACGGCACTTCCGCGTTCTCGAAGGCGTCCATGTCGGAGATCCGCACATGGTCCAGCAGCTGAGCAATCGATCGATCTCCGTCGATCCGTGTCCGCAGGATCACCGTATTGACGAACATGCCGACCAGATCGTCGAGCCCGGCATCGCCGCGGCCACCGACCGGTGCACCGACGGCGACGTCGGGGGACCCGGACAACCGCGCAAGCAGAACCGCCAACGCCACGTGTACCACCATGAACGGTGTCGCGTCATGCCTGCGCGCGAGTTCGACGATGCGCTCGTACGTCTCGGGCTCGACGACGAACTGCGTCAGTCCACCTCGCCCGGACGCCACCCGGGGACGTGGTCGATTCCATGGCAACTGCAGTTGCTCCTGGGTGCCTGCCAATGCAGCTTTCCAGAAAGCGATCTGCCTGGACGTCAACGAATTCGGATCGTCCTCGGAACCGAGCATCTCGTGTTGCCACAGTGTGTAGTCGGCGTACTGCACAGCCAGCGGAGGCCACTCCGGTGCATCTCCCGCCGCCCGAGCCACATAGGCAGTCATCACATCTCGTGACAGCGGACCCATGGACAACCCGTCGGCAGAGATGTGATGAGCGACGAAAGCCAACACGAATTCCGGCTCGGAACCATCCGGGTCCTTGATCTCGAACAGCCGAACCCGAAACGGAATCTCCGTCGTCACGTCGAATCCCCTCGACAGGAACTCGCCCACCGCCTCGGGTGCCGACTCGGGTGACGCCGGAACGACCTCCATGGTGACATCGACACCGGACACGTCGAGAATCTGCTGGAACCCCGTTCCGTCGAGTTCGGGATACACGGTGCGCAACGACTCGTGCCGAGCGATCACATCGTCTATCGCCGCGCGCATCGCATCGACGTCGAGTGCTCCGGTCAGAGCCAACGCCACCGGCACGTTGTTCATCGCCGATGCAGTGTCGAATCGGTTGAGGAACCACATGCGCTGCTGCGCCGGAGAAAGCGGAATATGTTGCGGGCGCGGCCTGGAGGAGTCCAGTACGGTCAGCGCGTCGGCCTCGGCCGTATCGATCGACGCGGCCAAGGACTCGACGGTGGCGTTGTCGAACAGAGCCCGCGGTCGCACTCGGCGCCCGAGGGCTGCGCCGATGCGCGCAGCAGCCTGCGTCGCAAGGAGCGAGTTGCCACCCAGCGAGAAGAACTCGTCACTGGCCCCCACCTCGTCCACACCGAGCAAGTCGGCGAACACGTCGGCCACGGCGATCTCGGTCGGAGTCGTCGGAGCGCTGAACTCGCGCACGGCGAACACCGGTTCCGGTAGCGCACTTCGATCGAGCTTGCCCGCCGGTGTCAGTGGAATCGACTCGAGTATCGTCAGCGTCGTCGGGACCATGTGGGCAGGCAAGTATCTCTTCGCTGCGTCCAGGACCTCATCGACGTCGAGATCCACCCCCGCGTTCGGCAGAACGTAGCCGACCAGTTCGGTTGCGCCGGAATCACGTCGATATCCGACGGTCACTGCGAAGTCGACCCCGTCGACGGCCGCGAGCACCGCGTCGATCTCCCCGAGTTCGATGCGAAAGCCTCGCAGCTGAATTTGGGCGTCGTTGCGACCGACGTACTCCACCGCGGGTCCGCTGTCGCCCTGTCGCCACCGAACCAGGTCGCCGGTTCGGTACATCCGCGAATGCGACTCATCCCCAACTACTGCAAAGGGATTGGCCACGAACCGTTGAGCCGTGAGCCCCGCACGCTCGAGATAGCCGCGGGCCAGTCCCGGCCCACTCATGTACAACTCCCCCACCACACCCGCCGGCACCGGCCGGAGTCGGTCGTCGAGCACATGACTGGCCATACTCTGTGTGGGAGAGCCTATGTCGACAGCCCCGCCGGAGACTAGCGGGGCGGACAGACTGCAGATGACGGTCGTTTCGGTAGGACCGTAGGCGTTGTGGAACTGCCGACCACGGGCCCACCGTCCCATCAGCTCCGCGGTGAAGGTTTCCCCACCGACGGCGAGCGCGCGAAGTTCGGGAAGGTCGCCGGAATCCATTGTCGTCAGCGCGGCAGGCGTGATGATCGCGTGAGTGACTCGATGCTCCGCCATGATCTCGGTCAATTCCGTGCCGCCGTAGATGCCCGACGGAACGATCACCATCATCGACCCGTTCACGATGGAGATCAGCAGTTCCAACACCGAGGCGTCGAAACTGGGTGAGGCGAAATGCATTGTGCGAGAGTCACCGGAGGTGGCGAACGTTTCGTTGACCGTGGCAGCGAGCGGGGCAAGCCCGGCGTGCGTGACCGCGACCCCTTTCGGCCTTCCGGTCGACCCGGACGTGTAGATCACGTACGCGAGATTCGCGGGAACCGGCTGAGCCAGTCGGTCCTGCGGTGCGATCGGCTCTGCTGACAACTGCTCGAGTTGCCGCTCTTCGTCGGTCCCGTCCAGTGCGATCCACGACACTCCGTCGGGCAGCTCGGCCACCCGGTCGGACGTCGTCAGTCCCCATCGAACACCGGAGTCGGTCACCATGTGCTCGATTCGCCCGGGGGGATACCGCAGATCGATCGGCAGGAAGGCTCCGCCGGACTTCGCGACCGCCCACACCGAGGCCACGGACTCGATGGATCGATCGAGCGCGATCGCCACCAGGTGGTCCGGTCCGACGCCGTGAGAGATCAACAGCCGAGCCAATTTCGACGACTGCCCGTCGAGTTCTTCGTACGTAACCGACGTTTCGCCGAAAACGAGCGCAGTACCCGTCGGATTCTTCTCGACCGCTGCCGAGAGCAATGCCGGCAGGGTAGGAACCCGTGCGGGTCGGCTACGGCCCGGTTTCGGACGCCTCTTACGTCCATTCGGTCGCTTTGCCTCACCCGACGTACTGGTCCCCGACCAATCCGAACTCACTGAACACTCCTCATCGGCGGCGCTCCCGCACAACCACGTCAGTGACGCGTGCCGAGAACGCTCACCGTCTCTACGGACGGTTGTTGTTCAGGGCCGAAGTCTATCGACCTGAACGGGTTCAGCCGAACCGTGGCGCGCCGTGTATCGACACACCGACCGGTCGTTCGGTCTCCTCCACATCACCGTCCACGATCACCAGAGCCACCAGGTCCTCGAGATCGTCCGACTCCAATTCCGCAACCGCCGTGGCTTCCGCCGCAGTCACGAACACGTGCGTCATCCACTCGGCGACGACGAGATCGGCAGAATCCTCCGGTGATTCGGCCCGATCGACCACCAGCACCGCACCGACCGAAGCAGCCATCACACCGGCGAACCACGCTGACGGAGAGGTGATCGCTGTGGGTACGCCCAGTCGCGACTCGTAGTCGATCCCGTACTCCCCGACCGCCCGAACGGCCGTGGCAGCAAGCGCACCATGGCTCACCGTAGCGCCGGTCGACACATCCACCACCAGAGCCGGGCTGTCTGCGGAGAGCACAGCCACGCGGTCGGTGTACGTGATCGGACGAGCCGATCGGCCGGTCACCGAGCCGGCGGTCGCCTCGTCACCGAGATCGACGATCGTGGAGACTCGATCCCAGTCCTGCGCCCGACCGGTGTCGATGACGACGGCGCTCGCGCCCACCCTGACGGCACTGTCTATATCGTCCACCAGGGCCAGAGCGCCGCCCGCCTTGACCACCGCCCACCGGGCCACGACGGATTCGACTGCGTCGTCGACGACGACGGCAACCGTGACGTCGGGTCCGACGTTGCGCTCGATCAGTTCACGGGCCAGGCGTGACGAACGTCGGTCGAGCTCGAGGTACGTGGTTTCCTCACCTGCCGAGGACAACGCCGGGGCCTCCGGATCCGCCTCCACGGTCGCAGCGAGCAATTGAGGCAAGGTTCGACCAGCCACCGCGCCGACGGCATCGGCGACCGGTGTCGGGGATGCAGTCAACGCTGCCCGCTCGTCGTCACCGAGATCGTCGATCGCACCGACCTTGATTCCCGGAGCCGCCGCGACGACGTCGGCGATCCTGACGAAACGCTCGATCATCGCCGATACTGTCGACTCGTCGAACAGGTCTGCGGCGTAGGCGAACTCGACCGCGAGGTCTGGTTCGCCCTCGGTACCGGCTGCGGGCCTGGTCTGCACCGTCACCTGGAGATCGAACTTGGCGGTCGGCTCGAATCCCTCGACGGGCTCGACGGTCAGGGCAGGCAGCTCGAAGCGAGCCTCGCCCAATGGTTCGACGGACAGCACGGTCTGGAACAACGGGCTGATTCCGGGGGTTCGGTCCTGCCCGATGACGTCGACTACGTGCTCGAACGGTACGTCCGCGTTGCCGAATGCCCGCAGGTCGCTTTCCCGAATGCTGCGCACGAGATCCTCGAACGTCGCGTCCGGATCGACGCTGGTACGAAGCGCAAGCGTGTTGACGAACATTCCGACGATGTCGTCGAGTTGTTCGTCTCCCCTACCGGCAATCGGAGTTCCGACGGCGAATTCCCGTGCACCGGTGGTTCTCGCCAGCAATACCGCGAGGACGCTGTGCAACACCATGAACAGAGTCGCGTTGTTCGATCGCGCGATGTCGACGAACGCCTCGTGGGTCTGCGCGTCGAGATGTGCGCGGACACTTCCGCCGTGCAGCGAGGGCTCTGCCGGTCTCGGCCGATCCCACGGCAAGGCGATGACCGGGGTGATACCGCTCAGCTCGGTGCGCCAGAAGTCGACCTGCCGATTCGCTGCGGAACCCGGATCGTTCGTCGAACCCAGCACCTCACGCTGCCACAGCGTGTAGTCGGCGTACTGGATCGACAGCGGTGCCACCGAGGGAACCGTGCCGGCTGTCGCGGCGAGATACGCGGTCATCACGTCGCGAGCCAGCGGTGCCATCGATGCTCCGTCGCCACTGATGTGGTGCATCACGATGACGAACACGTACTGCATGTCGCCGTCGTCCGTTCCGGCGAGTCGGAACAGTGCCCCACGCACCGGAGGCGCGGCGGTGACGTCGAAGCCGTCGTACACCAGTCGACGTACCCGATCGGCGATGTCGGCTTCGCCCGTGGCGTCGATCGGATCGAGGTCGAGAGTGGTGGCCCGGGCACCCAGGACCTCCTGGAACGCAGTGCCGTCGGCATCCTCGGGATAGCGGGTGCGCAACGTCTCGTGCCGCTCGATCGCCCACGTCGCGGCCGCCTGCAGTGCGGCCACGTCCAGGTCACCGGTGAGCCGCAGGGCGAGCGGCATGTTGTACGCGCCCGAACCGGGGTCGAGTCGATTCAGTACCCACATTCGCTGCTGCGCGAGCGAGAGCGGTACCCGCTCGTCGCCCGTCCTGGGTCGAAGCGGCACGCGATGCACCGTTCCCTGGAGGTCCGTGCGCGCTGCGAGCGCTGCGACTGTCGAGTTCTCGAACAGCTCGCGAACACCCACCTGCTTGCCCAGAGCAGCGGTGATGCGCGCCGCTGCACGGGTGGCCGCGAGCGAATTTCCGCCGAGCGCGAAGAAGTCGTCGTCCGATCCAACCCGATCGATACCGAGCACGTCGGCGAACACGTCGGCGATGGCGATCTCGGTCGCGGTTACCGGTGCACGGAACTCGCGCGCCTCGAACACCGGCTCCGGCAATGCTTTTCGATCGAGCTTGCCGCTGGCGTTCAGTGGGAACTCGGCGAGCACCATGATCTGGGTCGGCACCATGTAGCCGGGAAGTCGGCTGCCTGCGAACGAGGTCAGCTCGCTCACGTCCACCGACGCACCGGTACGAGGAACGACGTAGCCGACCAGGATTTCGCCCGACGCCGTCGACGTCACCAGTACGGTCGATCGGTCGACGTCGGGGTGAGCGGTCAACGCCGCCTCGATCTCACCGAGCTCGATGCGCAGGCCGCGCAGTTTCACCTGGAAGTCGGTGCGGCCGATGTAGTCGAGCTCGCCGTCGACGTTCCACCGGACCAGGTCGCCGGTCCGGTACATCCGAGTACCCGGTGCACCGTACGGATCGGCAACGAACCGGTCTGCGGTCAGATCCAGTCGCCCGAGGTAGCCGCGGGCCAGCTGGACTCCCGCGAGGTAGAGCTCACCCGCGACGCCGACCGGCACCGGTCGCAGCCGCGCGTCGAGCACGGTCACTCGGGTGTTGGCCACCGGCACACCGATCGGTACGCCGGCGACGTCGGCGGCGGTGACGCGGTGGTAGGTCACGTCCACCGCAGCCTCGGTGGGGCCGTACAGGTTGTGCAGGTCCGTGTTCGGCAGTGCCGTACCGATTGCCGAGGCGACCGATACCGGCAGCGCCTCACCCGACGCGAACAGCATGCGCAGGCTCGAACACCGCGAGACTCCGTCCGCTGCCGCGAACACGGCCAACATCGACGGCACGAAGTGTGCGACGGTGACCGACCGCTCGGTGACGATCTCGACCAGATATGCCGGGTCGCGATGCCCGTCCGGTCTCGCGATCGCCAATTCGGCACCGATGTGCAACGGCCAGAACAACTCCCACACCGACACGTCGAACGTCACCGGAGTCTTCTGCAGCACCACATCGTCGACGGTCAGACCGTACTCGTACTGCATCCACACGAGCCGGTTGACGATGGCGGCGTGCGTCACGGCAACACCCTTGGGCTTGCCCGTCGAGCCCGAGGTGAAGATGACGTACGCGACGTCGTCGGGGAGCAGCGCGGCGCGGCGCTCGTCGGCGCGAACCGCATCGGTGGCGAATCCGGTGAGATCGACGGAATCGACCTCGAGTCGCGGTGCGGCGGCCGAGACAGATTCCACGGCAGACGAATCCGCCTCCGTGGTCAGAATCGCAACGGGATCGGCCGTCGCCAGGATGTATTCGACGCGCTCGGCCGGCTGGTCGGGATCGATCGGGACGTACGCCCCGCCCGCGGTCAGCACCGCGTAGACACCGACGAGCATGTCCACCGATCTCCGCATGGCGATGCCGACCATCGTTTCCGGGCCGACGCCCTCGCGGATCAGCAGTCGCGCAAGCGCGTTCACTCGACCCGCGAATTCCGCGTACGTCACTCGATCGTCCTCGAAGGAGACCGCGATCCGGTCCGGGAACTGCGTCACCCGACCCTCGAACATCGACACGAGCGTTGCCGCGGAATCGATCTCGCGGGCAGTGTCGTTCCACTCGTCGAGTATCTGTGTGCGCTCCGCGGTGTCGAGCAGGTCGATGTCGACGACCCGGCGCGTGGGGTCCGCCGCGAACGTAGCGAGAAGCGAGACGATGCGCGCCAGGATCGACTCGACCGCACGGGTGTCGAACAGGTCGCTGATGTACTTCGCCGTCAGCGTCACTTCCTCGTTCGCCACCACCAGCAGGGTCAGCGGGTAGTGGGTGTTGTCGTTGGAGCCGACACCTTCGACGGTCATGCCGTCGATCGATGCGGCCTGCTGCGCCAACTCGGCCTCGTTCACCGGATACGACTCGAACACCGTCAGCGTGTCGAACAGGTTGCCCAGCCCAGCATCCCGCTGGATGTCCGCCAATCCCACGTGGTGGTGATCGAGCAGATCGGCCTGCTCACCTTGGAGCCGCGTGAGGTACTGCTCCACGGTGTCGTGTGCATCGAGGCGAACTCGTACCGGAATGGTGTTGATGAACAAGCCGATCATCGACTCGACTCCGGGCAGGTCCGCGGGCCGACCCGACACCGTGGCCCCGAAGACCACGTCGTCGCGGCCCGTCATCTGAGCCAACAGCATTCCGTACGCGGCCTGTACCAACGTGTTCACAGTGACGCCGAGACGTCCACCGAGCGCGATCAACGCCGCGGTGGCCTCCGCGTCGATCCGTACCTCGGTCTCCGCCGATCGGGTGGAGATCTCGCGGCCCAGCGTCGAAGGAGTCAGTAGTGTCGGCTCGTCGACGCCGTCGAGTGAACGGGCCCAAGCCTGCCGGGAGGTCTCCGGGTCGCGATGACCGAGCCACTGCAGGAACGAGCGATACGAGCGCGGACGCGGCATCGACGACGTGTCGCTGCGGACGGCGTACAGGTAGAGCAGCTCCTTCATCACCAGCGGCAGCGACCAGCCGTCCAGCAGCACGTGATGGTTGGTCATCGCCAGTCGGTACGTCGTGGGCCCGAGGCGAATCAGCAAGAACCGCAACAATGGGGCGGTGGTGATGTCGAAATGCTCCCGCTGATCCTCGTCCAGTGCAGCCGCGACCGCGGCGGCGCGCTCGTTCTCCTCGACATCGCTGAGATCGACAGTGCGCCAAGGTAACCGCACACCCTGCTGAACTATCTGCACGCTGTCGCCGTCCGCGGTCACCGCGAACACGGCGCGGAGGTTCTCGTACCGATCCAGCAGGGCCTGCGCAGCATCACGCAGACGCTCCTGATCGACCTCGCCTGCCAGGTCGAGCACGACCTGCATCGTGTAGACGTCCAGCGAGGTGTCGGCGAACAGGGCGTGGAACAGCAAGCCCTGCTGCAACGGTGCCAGCGGCCACACATCGGTCAGTGCCGGATAGCGCTGCTCGAAGCCGAGAATGTCGGCCTGACTCACGCGCGCCAACGGAAGGTCCGACGGAGTGAGGCCACCGGCACCAGGGGTACGTGCGTGGGCCGCGAGCGAGTCGAGCAGCCCCGACCACAGTTGTGCCAGACGCGCCACGGTCGCCTCGGAGATCGCGCCCCGCGGGAATGCCAACGAAGCGCTCAGGGCGCTTCCGTCGTCGGTGTCGACCACGATGGCGTTGATGTCGATCGTCTTGTTCGCGGCCATGTCCGGATCGCCCGCTGCGGACAGACCTGCGGTGTCCTCGGCAGGCAACCAACCGAGAGACTTCATGTCCTCCGGCACATCGCCGGTACCGACCCGACCGAGGTAGTTGAAACTGATCTGCCCGGTGGACAGCGGCGCGAGCTCCGTCTCGCTCTTCGGATCGAGGTAGCGCAGTAGCCCCCATCCCATTCCCCGGTCGGGCAACGCCAGCATCTGCTCCTTGACGGCCTTCACGGCGTCGCCGAGGGCAGAACCGCCGCCGAGGGCGTCGTCGACGTCGATTCCGGTCAGGTCGAGCCGAACCGGGAAGAGGCTCGTGAACCAGCCCACGGTCCGGCCGAGATCTGCTCCGGGGACCACGGTCTCCTCGCGGCCGTGCCCTTCGAGCTGAAGCAGCGTCGCCGGGGCATCGATTCCCTGTTCCTTGCGCAGCGCGGTGACTGCAAGCGCGAGTGCGGCGAGCAGTCCGTCCGCGACTCCGCCGTGGTAGATCTCGGGCACCGTGGTCAGCAACGTGCGCGTCGCATCCGACGACAGGGACATCTCGACTCGCTCGAGGGTGTCCACCACGTCGACGGCCGGCTCGAAGGCCCGCTCCCCCAGAACCGGGTCCGGGGTCCCGGCGATGCGGCGCCACTCCGGCAACTCGTGCGTCCGGCGCGCCGCTTCCTCCACGAGTGCGTGCGTCCATCGCCGCATCGAAGTACCGACATTCGGCAGCACCGGGCCGGCACCGCCGGCGATCTGCGCCCACGCGGACACGAAGTCCGGCACCAGGATTCGCCACGACACGCCGTCGACGACGAGGTGATGCGCGACGACCGTCAGCGTGTTCGGCGCGCTGTCGACCCACACGAACGCGAGCATGCGCCCGTTCTCCGGATCGAGCGATCCGACCGCCGCATCCACCGCGGCGGCTCCACCGTCCGCCGGTGAGGTCGTCAGCAGCTCGTCGACGTCCACCGAACCGGGCTCGCTCACCTCGAGGCCCCAGCCGCGATCGTCGTGCACGAGGGTCGACCGAAGAATGTCGTGATGGTCGACGACAGCAGTGAGCGTAGCCACGACACCGTCGCGGTCGATCCCTGCCGGGAGCTCGAGCGTGAGTGCCTGATGGAAACGACGGTACCCACCGCCGCGCTGCAACATTGCCGCACCGAATGGCGGCGACGGCATCCAGCCGATTCCCCCACCGTCGAGTTCCTCGAGCACGACGGCGTCGCTGCCTTCACCGACGGTCACCGCGATCTCGGCGAGACCGGCGACGGTCTTGCGCTCGAACACATCTCGTGGTCCGAACTGGATTCCCCGCGCCTTGGCACGGGAGACCAGCTGGATGGAGACGATACTGTCGCCCCCGAGCGCGAAGAACGAATCGTCGACGCCGACGGTGTCGAGCCCGAGCACGTCCGCGAAGACCTCCGCGATGATGCGTTCGGTATCGGTACTGGCGGTGCGGTATTCGGCGTCGCTGCCGAATTCGGGTTCGGGTAGTGCTCGTCGGTCGAGCTTGCCGTTCGGGCCGAGCGGCAATGCGTCGAGAACCACGAGACCGGCGGGAACCATGTACTCGGGCACCGATGCGGCGACGGCGGCGGTGACCGTGTCGGCGTCGATCGTCGCCCCGGCAGCGGGCACGAGGTAGCCCACGAGAATTTCACCGGAAGACGGTGTCTGCCGAACGAGGACCACGGCCTGATCCACGGACGGGTGTGCCGCCAGCGAGGCCTCGATCTCACCCAGTTCTATGCGCAGTCCGCGCAGCTTGACCTGGAAGTCGGTGCGGCCGAGGTATTCCAGCTCACCGTCGGCGTTCCACCGAACGAGGTCTCCCGTGCGGTACATCCGCGAGCCGGCAGTGCCGTGCGGGTCGGCGACGAACCGGTCCGCGGTGAGGTCCGCTCGTCCCAGGTATCCACGCGCGAGTTGAACTCCGGCGAGATACAGCTCCCCGGGTACCCCGACCGGGACCGGGTGCAGGCGTGCATCGAGCACGGTGACTCGGGTGTTCCAGACCGGAGCACCGATGGGGACCGACGCGATGTCGGCCGGCACCACGCGGTGGTAGGTGACGTCGACTGCGGCCTCGGTCGGGCCGTACAGGTTGTGCAGTTCGGTGGTCGGCAGTGCAGCGCGCAGGGCCGACGCAACCGACGCAGGCAGCGCCTCACCGGAGGCGAAGACCGCGCGCAGTCCGGTGCAGTTCGAGACGCCCTCGGCGGTCGCGAACACCGCGAGCAGCGACGGCACGAAGTGGGCAACGGTGATGCCTCGTTCGGCGACGGTGCTCACCAGATAGATCGGATCGCGATGGCCGTCGGGTTCGGCGATCACGAGCTCGGCACCGATCTGCAACGGCCAGAACAACTCCCACACCGACACGTCGAACGTGACCGGCGTCTTCTGCAGCACCTTGTCGCTCTCGGAGAGTGAGTACTCCGCTTGCATCCACAGCAATCGATTGACGATCGACTGGTGGCTCACTGCGACACCCTTGGGGCGACCGGTCGATCCGGACGTGAAGATGACATAGGCGATGTCGGTCGGCCGCAGCGGTGCGGTTCGCTCCGCGTCGGTCACCGGTGCGGCGGACACACCTGTGGTGTCGACGGCGTCCACCAGGATTCGGGTGACATCGGACCGGAGTGCGGTGCCGTCCCGTTCCGTCGTGAGCAGGACCACCGGTGCCGCGGTGTCGAGGATGTACCCGATTCGGTCGGCGGGCAGATCCGGATCGACCGGCACGTAGGCCCCACCCGCGGTCAGCACCGCATAGATACCCACCAGCATGTCGACCGATCGCCGCATGGCGGTCGCCACGACGGTTTCCGGGCCCACCCCTTCCGCGACGAGAACTCGCGCCAATGCGTTCACGCGGTCCGAGAACTCGCGATAGCTCACCCGTTCGTCGCCGAAGCTCGTCGCGATGTTCTCCGGGTTCGCCGTAACCTGCGACTCGAAGAGAGAAACCAGCGTCGCCGCGGCATCGACCTCGTGCCCGGTGGCGTTCCACTCGTCCAGAACGCGGGAGCGCTCACCGTCCTCGAGAATGTCGATGTCGCCCACGACGCGATCCGGATCGTCGACGAGAGTGCCGAGAACGCGCACCAGGCGACGCGCGAGCGAGCTCATGGTCGACTCGTCGAACAGATCTGTGGCGTAATCGAATTGGACGTCGATACCGGCTGGAGCGCCGGATTCGTCGACGTTCTCCCACAGCGTGACCTGTAGATCGAACTTGGCGAACGCGCTGCCGAGGTCGATTCCTTCGACACCGAGCTCGGGCAGCGTCAACGACTGCCGTTGGAGATTCTGGAAGGTCAGCATGACCTGGAAGATCGGATGCCGGGCCTGAGACCTGTCCGGTGCCAGCTCGTCGACGAGTCGCTCGAACGGCACGTCGGCGTGCCCGAATGCACCGAGATCGGCGTCTCGGACGAGCGCCAGTTGGTCTCGCAGCGACGCCGCCGGGTTCACCACGGTTCGCAGTGCGAGGGTGTTGACGAACATGCCGACGAGTCCGTCCAGGTCGGCGTCTCCTCGGCCTGCCACCGGGGTCCCGATCGTGACGTCGTCGGTTCCCGCCATCGCCGCCAGCAACACGGCCAGTGCGGTGTGCACCACCATGAAGTTGGTGGCATTGGTGGATCGAGCGACGCGGGCGATGTTCGCCTGCAGGGCCGCGTCGATCGAGAAGTTGTATGCCGCACCGCGATAGGACGCCACGGCGGGCCGCGGACGGTCGGTGGCGAGATCGAGCTGCGCAGGCGCTCCCGCCAGGACCGAGGTCCAGTACGCCAATTGCGCTGCCAGTGGCGACTCGGGGTCGTCCGCCGAACCGAGGACTTCCCGCTGCCACAACGTGTAGTCCGCGTACTGCACGGCAAGCGGTGCCCACTGCGGACTCTCGCCCGCCACGCGGGCCGTGTAGGCGAGCATCACGTCCCGGGTCAGCGGCCCCATCGAGAAACCGTCCGCGGCGATGTGGTGCGCCACGAAGGCCAGCACGTACTCGGACTCGCTCACCCGCAGAATTCGGACCCGAACCGGAACGGCACGGGTGACGTCGAATCCGGCCGAGACGAATGTTCGCAGGACCTGCTCCACGGAGTCGGCATCGACGTCGTCGACGGCTACCGTCACCCCCGACTCGGCAGTACCGAGGACCACCTGACTACCTCGTCCGTCGACCTCGGGGTAGACGGTGCGCAGAATCTCGTGTCGAGCGAGGACATCGCGGACCGCACTCGACAGCGCATCGACATCGACGTTTCCGGACAACCGAATTGCCACCGGAATGTTGTTCACGGCAGACGTCGGATCGAACTGGCTCAGGAACCACATGCGCTGCTGCGCCATCGACAGCGGCACCACATCGGGACGCGGGCGCGCCGTGAGTGCTCGTCGTGCACCGGTACCCACCTTGGATTCGACGGCACGGGCGAGCGAGAGAACCGTCGGAGACTCGAAGATCGAACGCACCGGCACCTGGGTGTCGAGCGCTGCTCCCAGTCGGGAGACCACCTGGGTCGCGATCAGCGAGTTGCCGCCGAGTGCGAAGAAGTCGTCGTCCAGACCGACCCGTTCCACCGAGAGCACCTCGGCGAACACCGCCGCCACCGCCTCTTCGACCGGGTTGGTCGGTGCGCGGAACACTGCAGTCTCGAAGTGCGGCTCCGGCAACGCTTGTCGGTCCAGCTTCCCGTTCGCGTTGCGGGGCAACGCCTCGAGGATCACGAAAGCCGACGGAACCATGTACGACGGCAACCGGCCGGACAGAGCTGCGCGCAATCCGTCGGAGTCCACCGTGGCACCGACAGCGGGCACGACGTAGGCCACAAGGCGCGCACCGAGTCCGGTGTCGTCGAGCGCCAGCACCGCGACGTCGCCGACCTCGTTCAGCGACCCCAGTGCTGCGTCGATATCGCCGAGTTCGATGCGGAATCCGCGAATCTTCACCTGGAAGTCGGTCCGACCGACGTACTCCAGTTCGCCGTCCTTGCGCCAGGTGACCAGGTCGCCGGTGCGGTACAGCCGTCCGCCTGGAGTGAACGGGTCGGCTACGAACCGCTCCGCGGTCAGGTCCGGCCGAGCGACATAGCCATCGGCCAGCTGCGCGCCCGCGAGATAGAGCTCGCCTGCCACGCCCACCGGTACCGGCGCGAGGCGCGAGTCCAGGACGTAGACGCGGGTGTTCCATTCGGGTCCACCGATGGGCACCGAGGTGGCGGTTGTCTCGACGACACGATGCGCGGTGACCGACACAGCGGCTTCCGTAGGGCCGTACAGATTGTCCAGTCGTGCGGTGGAACCACGCAGTGCCCGGTCTGCCGTCGCGACCGGAAGCGCCTCACCGATCGCCAGGATTCTCTTCAGGCTCTTCGGAAGTGACCCCGCCGACGCAGCGACGAGGGCGTCGAGCACGGAGGGCACGGTGTGCAGCGTGGTGACCGATCGTTCGGCGATCAGGTCCACCAGATAGGCCGCATCACCCTGTGCACCGGCCTCGGCGATCACGACGGCACCGCCGGAGATCGTGGCCACCCAGAATTCCCAGACGGACAGGTCGAATGTCGCTGCGGTCTTGAGCAGCACCCGGTCGGTGCTGTCGATTCCGTAATGCTCTGCCTGCCAGAGCAACTGGTTGGCGATCGCACGGTGGCTCACCGCGACGCCCTTGGGTCGACCGGTAGAACCGGACGTGAAGATGACATACGCGGTGTTCGTTGCGCGCAGCGGCGCAGTGCGCTCGGCGTCGGTGACGGGCGCATCCGAGATCCCGGCATCCGAACCGTGCAGCCTGTCATCGGTGTCGACCGACACGACCGGCACCGTTCCTGTGTCGATGTCGACTCCGGTGGTGCTGAGCACCAGTGCCGGAGCGGCGACCTCGAGGATGTAGGTGTTCCGCTCGGCGGGCTGATCGGGGTCGATCGGCAGGTACGCGCCACCGGCCTTGGTGACCGCGTACATGGCCACCAGCAACTCGACGGACCTGCGGATCGCCAGTGCCACGGTCACCTGCGGGCCGACCCCCGAGGCGATCAGGACACGCGCCAGCCGGTTGATCCGTGCGTCGAACTCACTATAGGTCAACGACTCTCGTGCGTCGACCAGTGCGATCGCGTCAGGATCCGCCTGCACACGACGATCGAACAGTTCCGCCAAGGTCAGCTCGGAATCGACCGGATGGGCGGTGTCGTTCCAGTCACGCAGAATGGTGCTGCGCTCTGTCGCAGTGAGGACATCCAGATCCCCGACGACGACCGAGGGGTCGTTCGTCACGGTCCGCAGTATCTCGACGAATCGCTCGACGAAACCGTCGATGGTCGAACGATCGAACAGGTCTGTGGCGTAACTGAATTCGGATACCAGCTCGGCCGGCGCACCGTCCGGGGCGTACTGGTCCGATATCGACAGCTGCAGATCGGTCTTGGCCGTCGCCGTGTCGGCGTCGACCGCACTCACCGTCAACCCGGGGAGCTCGAACGTCGAATCGGCGAGGTTCTGGAAACTGAGGCCGATCTGGAACAACGGGTTGCGGGCTGTCGAGCGGACCGGGTTGAGCACCTCGACGAGGCGCTCGAAGGGTACGTCGGCGTGCGCGAATGCGGACAGGTCGCGCTCGCGCGACTGCGCGAGCAGCTCCTCGAACGTCATCGACGGCTCGACCGTCGACCGGAACACCAATGTGTTGACGAACATGCCGATCATCGGATCGAGTGCACGCTCACCGCGCCCGGCGATGGGGGTGCCGATTGCGATGTCCTCGGAACCGGAGAGCTTGGCGAGGAACACCGCGAACGCCGAGTGCACGACCATGAACAATGTGGACTGGTGTGCGCGTGCGAGTTCGGCGAGACCCTCGTGCAGTCCCGCGTCGACAGTGAAGCGCACCGTATCGCCGCGAAAACTCTGACTCGGCGGGCGTGGGCGATCGGCGGGAAGCGCCAGCTGGTCCGGCAGCTCGGCCAGGGCCTGCTTCCAGAACGACACCTGCTGTGCAGCAACGGAATCAGGATCGGACTCGGAACCGAGCACGTCACGCTGCCACAACGCGAAGTCGACGTACTGCACGGAGAGCGGTTCCCAATCCGGTGCGCTACCTGCCGATCTGGCGGTGTACGCAGTCATGATGTCCACTGCCAACGGACCCATCGAGGCACCGTCCGCCGAGACGTGGTGGACGACGAACGCCAGGACGTACTCGGCGTCGGCCACGCGGAACAGTCGTGCATCGACGGGCACCTCGCTGGTGACGTCGAATCCGCGTCGGAAGAATTCCCCGACGGCCGCCACCACATCGGCCTGCCCACCAGCGGCCAGGTCGCGAACAGCGAGGTCGAGGGCAACCTCGGAGGCCGGGAGTACGTGCTGATAAGGACCTTCGGGTGAGTCGGGGTACTGCGTCCGCAGCGATTCGTGACGTTCGAGAACGTCGAGAACGGCAGATTGCAACGCCGTGACGTCGAGATCACCCGACAGCCGCACCGCGAACGGGATGTTGTCCACCGACGACGTGGTGTCGAATCGGTTCAAGAACCAGTAGCGCTGCTGGGCCGAGGACAAGGGCGGGCGTTCGGGACGCGCCCTCGGTGCCAGAACCACCCTGGCACCAGATCCGACGGCTGTCTCCACGTGCGCCGCCAGCGCCGCGACAGTGGGGCTCTCGAACAGCGCCCGTACCGGCACCACGGTGTCCAGAGCCGCGCCGAGGCGGGACACGACCTGCGTTGCGATCAACGAGTTACCGCCGAGCGCGAAGAAGTCGTCGTCGAGTCCCACCTGTTCGATGCGTAGAACGTCGGTGAACACCCCCGCGACGATTTCTTCCAGTGCTGTTGTCGGCGCGCGGAACTCGTGTGCCGCGAACACGGGGGCGGGCAGGGCCGCAC
Source organism: Rhodococcus sp. 06-462-5 (assembly GCF_002258315.1). Classification (GTDB taxonomy): domain Bacteria; phylum Actinomycetota; class Actinomycetes; order Mycobacteriales; family Mycobacteriaceae; genus Rhodococcoides. The sequence goes on from NZ_NOYD01000005.1 coordinate 231,963, forward strand.
GGTCCAGCTTTCCGACCGACGTGAGCGGTATTGCGTCGAGCACGACGATCGACGACGGAACCATGTAGGCCGGCAAGGACTTACCGACGAGGGCCGCCAACTTGTCCACATCCACGACGGCACCGCGGGTGGGAAGCACGTACGAGACCAGGGTGGTGACACCGGACGGCAATTCGTGTCCGAGAGTCACGGCGAAGTCGACGCCGGGGTCCGAGGTCAGAGTCGAGTCGATCTCACCGAGCTCGATGCGGAATCCGCGTACCTTGACCTGGAAGTCGGTTCGTCCGACGAACTCCAACTGTAGATCGGGCGTCCACCGCACCACGTCTCCGGTGCGATACATCCGCGCACCGTCGGAGCCGTGCGGGTTGGCGACGAATCGCTCCGCGGACAGTGCCGAACGATCGAGGTATCCCCGAGCGAGCGCCCCGCCGCCCAGATAGAGGTCACCGGCCACACCGGTGGGAACCGGGTTCAGCCGCGCGTCGAGAATCAGCGCGGACATGCCGTGGATCGGACGACCGACGGTGATGGGCTCGCCCGGAGTCAGCTCGGCGAAACTGGAGATGATCGTCGTCTCGGTCGGGCCGTACCCGTTGAAGTACTTACGGCCCGGCGCCCACCGCTCGAGCAGCTCCGGTGTCGTCACGTCACCACCGACCGAGAGCACCTCGAGGGATTCGATTCCCGCCGGATCCATCGTGCCCAGAACCGCGGGCGTGATGATGGCGTGGGTGACCTCTTCCGACTTCAGCAATTCGGACAGCTCGGTGCCGCCGAGGATCGACGCGGGCACGATGACCAGAGTGGCCCCGTTGGAGAATGCAGCCATCCATTCCAACACCGACGGATCGAAGTTGGGCGAACAGATGTGCAGAAATCTCGAGGTGGATCTCAAGTGGTATAGATCCACGGCGGCGTCCAGGACGCCGCCCAGCCCGGCGTGCGTGACGACGACGCCCTTGGGCTTCCCGGTCGAGCCGGAGGTGTAGATGACGTAAGCCGGGTTCTGGAACGTCACGGGCCGCAGTCGATCGGCGTCGGTGACCGGATCGGTGGAGCGTGACCGGATGTCGGCGATCACACCCTCGTCGTCGAGGCAGAGCCAGTCGAGCACCCCGTGTTCGGTCCGCACCGACTCGACGTCGGCCGTCGACGTCAGGCCGATGACGGCACCGGAATCGGACACCATGTGGCCGATTCGATCCCGAGGGTAAGTCGGATCGATCGGTAGATAAGCGGCACCGGACTTCGCTACTGCCCACACTGCGAGCACCATCTCGAAGGATCGTGCGAACCCCAGTGCCACCACGTCTTCGGGGCCCACTCCGCGCTCGATGAGCACCCTCGCGAGCCGAGAGGACGTGGCGTCGAGCTCGGCATAGGAAACAGACCGTCCTCGGTGGCGAACAGCGATCGCCGACGGGTCGAGAGCAGCTCCGGCAGCGAAGATCTCGGCCAGAGTTCCGCCGGCCAGCACCTCGTCTCCGTGCACGTGGGTGAGCCGGTCGTTCTCGTCGTCGTACAGGATCGGGAGATCCCCCACCGGTGCGTTCGGGGTCCGAACCACAGCAGCGAGGAGCCACCGCAGTCGACGGGAGAACACCTCGATCGTGTTCTCGTCGAACAGGTCTCGTGCGAACAGGAAGCTGGCCGACATGCCGGCACCGTCGGGCTTCTCGTGCAGTGTCAGCGACAGATCGAACTTCGCCGTCTCTACCTCGAAGTCGACGGCAGAGACCTCGAGTCCGGGCAGACGGAAGGAGCTCGGCGGAAGGTTCTCGAAGGCGATCGCCACCTGGAAGAGCGGATGGCGGGCGGTGGATCGCTCGGGATCGAGCAGATCGACCAAACGCTCGAACGGGATGTCCGCGTGTGCGAACGCGGCGAGATCGACCTCCCGCACGGCGGCGAGCATCTGGTCGAAACCGAGTGCGCGGTCGACCTTCGTTCGCAATACCAGAGTATTGACGAACATTCCGACGACATCGTCGAGCGCAGCGTCGCCGCGGCCCGCTACCGCGGTACCGACCGCAACGTCGTCCGAGTTCGACATGCGAGCGAGGAACACCGCAAAAGCAGTGTGCATCACCATGAACAGGGTCGTTCCCGAGGTACGGGCCATGTCGGCGAGACCCGAATGGACGTCGGCATCGATGTCGAAGGAGAATCGACCACCGGTGTACGACTGAACAGGTGGACGGGGACGATCGACCGGCAGCGACAGTTCGGCGGGCAGGTCCGCCAGCGCAGTTCGCCAGTAGTCCGCCTGCCGCGAGATAAGACTCGTCGGATCCGATTCGGCACCGAGAACCGAACGCTGCCACAACGCGAAGTCGATGTACTGCACGGGTAACGGTGACCACTGCGGAGCGTCGCCGCCTGCTCGGGCCACGTATGCGGTCATCACGTCGCGAGTCAACGGTCCCATCGACCAACCGTCGGCGCTGATGTGGTGGACGACGACCACGAGCACGTACTGCTGCGCCGAGGCTTCGAACAGTCGAGCGCGCAACGGGACCGAGGCCGTAACATCGAATCCACCGGAGACGAACGCGGTGACGTCCTCGAGAATCGTTGCCGCCGAGGAGGGGACCGGAGTCATATCGGGCAGCGCAGAACTGACCGGCAGCACAACCTGGTAGCCCGACCCGTCCTGGCTCGGATACACGGTACGCAGGGATTCATGGCGGTCGAGCACGTCGGCCACGGCTGCCCGGAGTGCGCCGACATCGAGTTCGCCTGACAGCCTGATCGCCACCGGGATGTTGTTGACGGCAGATTCCGGCTCGAAGCGGTTGAGGAACCACATCCGTTGCTGCGCAAGCGAAAGCGGGATGCTCTCCGGCCGTTCCTGCGGCACCAGCGGGGCGCTCCCGCCATGGCCGACATGGCTTTCCATTCGCGCGGCCAACGCACCAACGGTGCTCGCCTCGAACAGCATCCGTACCGCAACGGTGGTTCCCAGCTCCGTCCCGAGCCGCGACACCACCTGGGTCGCCACCAGTGAGTTGCCACCGAGCGCGAAGAAGTCGTCGTCCACACCGACGCGGTCGACACTCAGGACGTCACCGAACACTGCGGCGACGATCTCCTCCACCGGATTCGACGGGGCGCGGTACTCGGTTTCCTCGACTGTGACGTCCGGCAACGCTTTTCGATCGAGCTTGCCACTGGAGCCGATCGGCAGTCGATCGAGCACCACAATCGTGCGCGGCACCATGTACGTCGCCAGACGCTCACCCAGTGCTTCTCGAAGGGCCTCGGTGTCGACGGTCCCGCTCTCGTCACCGCTGTCCACGACGATGTAGGCGACCAATTGCTCGCGGCGCACCACCGTCACTGCCTGACGAACCGAGGGCAGTTCCGTCAATGCCGATTCGATCTCACCGAGCTCGATGCGAAGACCACGCAATTTGACCTGGAAATCCAACCGACCGACGTACTCGATCTCACCGTCCGGCGTCCATTTCACGACGTCACCGGTTCGGTACATTCGCAATCCGCTCCCCCGTGCCGGATCGGCGACGAAGGGGTTGGCGACGAACCGCTCCGCGGTCAGGTCAGGCCGTTCGACGTAGGCCCGCGCCAGCTGAACACCCGCCAAATAGAGCTCCCCCTCGACACCGACCGGAACCGGCTGGAGCCGCGCATCGAGAACGAACACCGAGGTGTTCCACACGGGCGCACCGATGGGAACCGAGGTGGTGTCGGAGTCGGTCACGGTATGGAATGTGACCTCGACCGCTGCCTCGGTGGGGCCGTACAGGTTGAGGACCTCGATCTCGGGCAGCAATGCCCGTAGTTCGTGCGCGGTCGCCGATGCTAGAGCCTCGCCGGAGGCGAGCACCCGACGAAGCGAACGTGCGGCGGCAGGCCGCTGCCGAAGCTCCGGCACGAACACCGACATCATCGACGGCACGAAGTGCGCCGTCGTGATCTGCTCGCGTTCGATCAGATCGAGCATGTACGACGGGTCGCGGTGACCGTCGGGGGCCGCCAGCACCAGCGTCGCACCGTTCTGCAGCGCTCCGAACAGCTCACCGACGGAGACGTCGAAGGTGACCGGCGTCTTCTGAACGACGACATCGTCCGGCGACGACGGGAATCGACCCTGCATCCAGAGCAATCGATTGCGGATCGCCGAGTGCGAGACGGCAACACCCTTCGGTCGTCCGGTCGAACCCGACGTGAAGATGACGTACGCGATGTTCGTCTCGCGGAGCGGGGACAATCGTTCGCCGGGGGTGAGCGGATCGGCGGACAGCGCGCTCAGGTCGAGGGTATCGATGTCGACAGTGGAGAATCCTTCGATGTCCACGTGGTCACGGGTGGTCGAGAGCACGCAGACCGGTGCGGCCGTGGATGCGATGTAGCGATTGCGATCGACGGGCTGAGTGGGGTCGATCGGAACGTACGCGCCACCTGCTTTCAGGATGGCGTACATGCCGACCATCATCTCCACGCTGCGGTCGATGGCGAGACCGACGGTGCGCTCGGGACCGACTCCGAGCGACACGAGGTGTCGCGCAAGGCGATTGACTCGCTCGTCGAACTCGCGATACGACAGGCGCTCGGCACCGTAGACCAGGGCCGAAGCCTCGGGACTGGCGGAGACCTGCGCCTCGAACAACTGCACCAACGTCGAGCCCGTCGGGACCTCGTGCGCCGTCGAGTTCCAGGACGTCACCACCCGGTCCAGTTCGCCGGCATCGAGGATGTCGACGTTTCCGATCGGGGCCGCCGGGGTCTGCACCACTGCCGAGAGCACCCGAAGGAACCGCCGACCGAATTCGGCCATAGTGGATTCGTCGAAGAGGTCGGCGGCGTAGGTCAGCGCCACGGTCAGACCCGACGGCTCGCCTTCTGCGGCAATCGAATTCCACAACGTCACCTGCAGGTCGAACTTCGCCAGATCCGCCTCGTAGTCGAGTGCGGCGACGCGAAGACCCGGGATCTCCACCGAGGTCTGGTCGAGATTCTGGAACGTGAGCATCACCTGGAAAAGCGGATGGCGGGCCTGCGACCGCGCCGGAGCCAACGCGTCGACCAGCTTTTCGAACGGCACATCGGCGTGCGAGAAAGCCGCGAGGTCGACGCCCCTCACCTCACGCAGGAAGTCCTCGAACGTCGCGTCCGGTTCGACGGCTGTGCGCAGAACCAGGGTGTTGACGAACATACCGATGACGTTGTCGAGCACTGCGTCGCCACGTCCGGCCACCGGTGTGCCGATCGAGATGTCTTCGCTGGCAGACAGTTTGGCGAGCAGAATCGCCAGTGCGGCGTGCACGACCATGAAGGTGGTCGCGCCGTGTGCGCGGCCGAGCTTCTCGAGCGAGAGAACCAGGTCTGCATCGATCTCGAACTTGTACGTGCCACCTCGGGTAGTGGCGACGGCAGGACGGGGTCGGTCGGTCGGCAGTTCCAATTGGTCGGGCGCTCCGCCGAGGCGTCCGCGCCAGTAGTTCTGCTGAGCCGAGAGCACCGACTCGGGGTCGTCCTCGTTACCGAGAACTTTTCTCTGCCACAGCGTGAAGTCGGCGTACTGCACCTCGAGCGGAGTCCATTGCGGGTTCTGCCCGTTCGAGCGGGCGACGTAGGCCGTCACCACGTCGCGAGTGAGCGGACCCATGGAGAATCCGTCGGCGGCGATGTGATGGACCACGAACGCGAGCACGTGCTCGGTGTCGGACAACGCGAGCAGCAGTGTCCGGAAGGGCAGCTGAACCGACAGGTCGAACGGGCGTAGGGCGAACTCGAGCAGGGTGGCGGGAAGTTCCGCTTCCTCCGCAGACGAGATCTCCAGTTCGACTGTTGCCGAATCGGATCGGAGTACGTGCTGGTAGCCGACACCGTCGCGGTCGGGGAACACCGTGCGCAGCGACTCGTGCCGATCGAGGACGTCGGCGAGCGCGGCACGCAGCGCCGTGAGGTCGAGCTCACCGGACAGGGTCAGAGCCACCGGGATGTTGTTGACGGCAGATTCTGGCTCGAATCTGTTGAGGAACCACATGCGCTGCTGAGCGAGCGACAGAGGGACGTGGTCGTGATCCGGGTGCGCAGTCAACGGAATGCGATGGCCCGTCGAATCCGACGCGTCCACGGCCGCTGCGAGTTCGGCAACGGTCGGAGCATCGAAGAAGGCACGGACGTCGACAGCCGAACCGCGTTCGGCGTTGACCCGCGCGATCACGCGGGTGGCGTTGAGAGAGTTGCCGCCGAGTGCGAAGAAGTCGTCGTCGACACCGATGCGCTCGATACCGAGCACGGTCTCGAAGATCGACACCAACGCGTTCTCGGTCTCGGTGCTCGGTGCGCGGTATTCCTGCACCTGCGATGCGAAATCGGGTGCAGGCAATGCTTTTCGGTCGAGTTTGCCGCTCGCGTTCAGCGGAAATTCGTCCAGGACGACGAACACAGACGGCACCATGTACTCCGGCATACGCCGTCGCACCGCGTCCGCGAGGCCGTCGTGATCGATATCGGGATCGGTGCTGACGACGTATCCGACGAGCTGTTGTTCCGACTGCTCCGAGGAATGAAGCAACACAGCCGCCTGCGTCACCTCGGGCTCGGCGAGCAGCGCCGATTCGATTTCGCCCAGCTCGATGCGCAGGCCGCGTAGCTTGACCTGGAAGTCGGTGCGCCCGATGTACTCGATCAGGCCGTCGCCGCGCCTGCGCACGAGGTCGCCGGTGCGGTACATGCGGTCACCCGGCTCACCGAACGGGTCGGCTACGAACCGGTCGGCCGTCAGGTCGGTGCGTCCGAGGTATCCGCGAGCGAGCTGTACGCCGGCCAGATAGAGCTCACCCTCGACTCCACGGGGCGATCGCCGCAGTCCTTCGTCCAGCACGTACAGATCGGTGTCGTCCACGGCAGCGCCGATGGGAACCGAGGCCTCTTCCACCTGCTGGGTTCGGTAGTACGTGACGTCGACGGCCGCTTCGGTCGGCCCGTAGAGGTTGTGCAGTTCCGCGTTCGAGATCGAGTGGAACGCGTTGACGGTCCGCGCCGGGAGCGCCTCACCGGACGCGAACACCATTCGGAGCGAATCGTCCTGCGCAGCAGTGGGTTCGGCGACATACACCGAAAGCATGGAGGGCACGAAGTGCGTCACGCTCACGCTCCGCTCGCCGATGATGCGGGCGAGGTAGGCGGGGTCGCGGTGGCCCTCGGGCTCGGCGATCACGAGCGCCGCACCGATCTGCAACGGCCAGAAGAACTCCCATACCGATACGTCGAACGTGAACGGTGTCTTCTGCAACACGATGTCGGCAGCGCTCATCGCATATTCGCGCTGACGCCAGGAGATGTTGGCGACGATGGCCCGGTGGCTCACCGCCACGCCCTTCGGACGTCCTGTCGAACCGGAGGTGAAGATGACGTAGGCGAGGTCGTCCTCGGTCAGGGCACCACGACGGTCCGCATCGGTGATCCGCCCTACCGGCACGTCGGTCAGGTCGACGTCGTCGACGAGAACGGTGACGGTGCCCTCGGGCAACCGGGGCATGTCGTTCGTGGTCGTCAGAACCAGGACCGGGTTCGCGATGTCGAGAACGTACCCGAGTCGATCGATCGGATGATCCGGGTCCAACGGAACGTAGGCTCCGCCTGCTGCGGAGATCGCGTACATGCCCACCAGCAGATCGAACGATCGGCGGATCGACAGTCCCACCGCTGAATCGGGGCCGACACCCTGCGAGATCAGCACCCGTGCGAGACGCTCGACCGAGGCGGCGAACTCGGCGTAGGTGCGAGTCTCGTCGCCGAAGACCAGCGCAGGTGCATCCGGGGTGCGCTCGGCCTGATCGGCGAACAGCGCATACAGCGTGGTGGCTTCGGGATCGGCCGAACTCGACTTCGAATCATCGTCACCGAGAACGGACACTGCATCCGTGACGACGGTCGACACAACCGAGTCCAGACCCCCCTCGGTGGCCTCGATCAGGCCCGCGAGAGTGTTGGACAGCACGACCGGCACCAGCGCGTCGGGGCCGAGGACGCCGCCCATGGCCGTATCGAGGGTGGTGATCTCCTCGTCCAGGCGGGCGTAGGTCAGTTCCGTACCGAGGTGCGTGAGCGCTACGCGGTCGGGCTCGACCGCTGCAACGCTGCGAACCAAGCGCGGAAGGTCCTCGACCGTCAGAGCTGCATCGCTTCGACGTCCTACCGCCATCTAACTTTTCCTCCTGATCGATCCACGTGCACAACCGGCGAACTCGGCATTCGTCACGACGACGCGATCACCGACTCCGCCCGTTCGATCAACGATGCCAGAGCGGTGGTCAGACCCTCCGCACCGAGGGCGGGCAAGATACCCGGGATCAGTGCCGACAGCGTGACCGTCACCAGAGCCTGCGGCTTCATCGCAGAGCCCATCGTTGCCGACATCTGTGCCAGTTTGGCGTGCAGAGCAGCGAAATCGACCGTCGTCGATTCGTGTTCGATGGCCACCGCATCGGGTGCGACGGTCGCTGCCTGGGCAACCAGTTCGGGCAGGTCGTCCACCGTCTTGGGCTTGGCTCGCGGTGCGAACTCCGCCTTCTCCTCGTCGGAGAGGATGTCGATCGACCGCAGCACCACATCCGGATCCGAGACGACGGCGTTCAGAATTCGCAGTAGCCGATCGGCGAACGTCGCGATCGACGACTCGTCGAGGATCGCCGTCGCGTAGGTGAACGTCGCCTCGATGTCGCGTAGCGCTCCGGTGTCGTCGAAGCTTTCGACGGCGGTCAGCTGTAGATCGAACTTGGCCTGGTCGTCGCCCGCGGGCAACGCCTGCACCTGCAGGCCCGGCAGCTCGAACGTTCCGGTCACGTGGTTCTGGAACGTCAGCATCGCCTGGAACAGCGGAGTGTAGGCACTCGACCGAGCGCGGCCCAGCGCGTCGACGAGCCGCTCGAACGGGACGTCGGCGTGACCGAACGCCGCCAGGTCCTTGTCCTTGGCCTGCTGCAGCAGCTCGGCGAACGTGCCGCTCTGATCGAGTCGAGTTCGCAACACGAGCGTGTTGACGAACATACCGACGAGCTCGTCGAGTTGCTGTTCACCGCGACCCGCAGTGGGTGTGCCGATGCTGATGTCGGAGGAGTTGCTCAGCCTCGACAGCAGCACGGCGAAGGCACTGTGCACCACCATGAACGTGGTCGCGGAGTGTTCCCGAGCGATCTTCTCGATCGCCGATGCGATGTCGGTCCCGAACGAGAACTCGTACGAGGCACCCTGCATCGTCGGGCGAGGCGGTCGCGGCCGATCCAGCGGGAGTGCCAATTGTTCCGGTGCTCCTGCCAACTCGGTCGTCCAGTACGCCAGTTGCTTCGCGAGCGGACTCTCGGGATCGCTCTCGCTGCCGAGAACGTCGCGCTGCCACAGCGCGAAGTCGGCGTACTGGACCGGCAGCGGCGACCACGCCGGCATCTCCCCCGCAACCCGAGCGGTGTAGGCCACCATGACATCCCTGATGAGCGGTCCCATCGAGAAGCCGTCGGCGGCGATGTGGTGTGCCACCACGGCGAGTACGTGCTCGTTCTCGGCGACCTGCAGCAACGCGGCCCGCACCGGAACCGACTTCGTGACGTCGAACCCGGCACCGAGAGTCTCGGTCAGGCGGGAGATCACCGCGTCCGGTTCCACCCGCTCGGGCGTCAGCTCGACTCCTACCTCGGCGACGGAACCGATCTGCTGCACCGGCCCGTCCACCGAGTCGGGGTACGCCGTGCGCAGAATCTCGTGGCGTCCGAGAACGTCGTCGAATGCCCCGCGCAGGGAGTCGATGTCGAGTGCACCGGTCAGCCGGACCGCGACAGGAATGTTGTACGCCGAGGAACCGGGGTCGATCCGGTTGATCGTCCACATTCTTTCCTGAGCGATCGAGAGCGGAAGCAGATCGGGCCGCTCACGAACGGTCAGTTCTCGGCGCGCACCGCCACCGACGAGTGGGGCGATGTGGGCGGCCAGACCTGCGACGGTGGACGCCGCGAACACTGCTCGCACCGGAATCTGGGCGTCGAGCGCCTGACCCAACCTGGAGACCAATTGCGTTGCGACCAAAGAGTTTCCACCGAGCGCGAAGAAGTCGTCGTCGAGCCCTGCGCGGTCGAGACCGAGTAGTTCCGCCACGGTGGACGCAACGATCTCCTCGATCGGGGTGACCGGGGCACGGAACTCGGCAACCTCGAACTGCGGTGCCGGAAGGGCCCGTCGATCCAGTTTGCCGTTGGCGTTGAGCGGGAGGGCATCGAGGACGACGAACGCTGCCGGAACCATGTACGACGGCACGGCGCGCGCGAGCTCGGCTTCCACACTCGCCACGTCGAGTACTGCCCCGGACTGTCCGACGACGTAGGCGACCAGCTGGTCCCCCATCGATTCGCCGGTATGCACGACGACGGCGGTGTCGGCCACCGTTGCCTGAGCGCGCAGGGCTGCCTCGATCTCACCGAGTTCGATGCGGAATCCGCGAATCTTGACCTGGAAGTCGGCGCGCTCGATGTAGTCGAGGCGGGCCGCTGCGGGTGCGCCGTCGACGAGCGGAACCCGCCAGCGCACGAGGTCGCCCGTGCGGTACATCCGCGTTCCGTTCGGGTCGAACGGATTCGCCACGAACCGTTCGGCGGTGAGGTCTGCTCGCCCGAAGTACCCTCGCGCCAGTTGCGCACCGGCGAGGTAGAGCTCTCCGGTGACTCCGGCCGGAACCGGATGAAGGCGAGAGTCCAGCACGAACACGGCAGTGTTGGACTCGGGCACGCCGATCGGCACGGCGACGGTGTCGGCATCGGTGACCGGATGCGAGGTCACCGATACCGCTGCCTCGGTCGGGCCGTACAGGTTGTGCAGCTCGGCGGAACCGTTGTGCCGCCGGAAATCCTGCGCCACCGCTGCGGGTAGTGCTTCACCGATGGCCAGGACGCGTCGCAGATCGGGTGACAGCTCGCCCGCGGCAACGGTGCCGAGCATCGACAGCATCGACGGGACCAGATGCAGCGTCGTCACCGCGTGCCGACGGATCAGCGTGAGCAGGTAGTCGGGATCACGATGCCCTTCCGGGTTCGCGACGACGAGTCGTCCACCCGAGGTCAGCTGTGACCAGAACTCCCACACCGACAGGTCGAAGGTCGCTGCGGTCTTGAGCAGCGACGCATCGGTCTCGTCGAGGCCGTACTCCGCACGCAACCAGTTCAACTGGTTGACGACGGCACCGTGCGAGACCGCAACGCCCTTGGGGCGGCCGGTGGAGCCGGACGTGAAGATGACATAAGCGGTGTTGTCGGCGGAGAGCACACCGGAGCGCTCGGAGGCATCCACCGGCGCGGGCGAGCAGCTCGCGAGATCGAGCTGTGTCAGATCGACGACCGTTGCTGCAGAAGAGATCTCCGTGCCGACGGCACCGGATGTCAGTACGCACAGCGGAGCTGCGGTCTCCAACACGAGCGCGTTGCGCTCGGCCGGCTGATCCGGATCGATCGGGACGTAGGCACCACCGGCCACGGAGATGGCGTACATGCCGACGAGCAGATCCACCGATCGCCGAATGGCAAGTCCCACCGGCACTTCGGGTCCGACGCCCAGGCCGATCAGGTGGCGGGCCAGGCGCGACACCCGCTCGGAGAACTCACCGTACGTCAGCGTGCCGTCGTCGTGCACGAGGGCAACGGCGTCACCGTTGCGCGCTGCCGAGTCCACGAACAGATCGGCGAGCGTGGTGCCGCCAGCGGAATCGAAGTCGCGGTCGGTGTCGTTCCACTCGTCGACGATGGCGGGTAGCTCACCGTCGAGGAACAGATCGAGATCGCCGACCGGGGTCGACGGCGACGCCGCGACGGCGTCGAGAACGGCCTCGAAGCGGGCGACGAGTGAGCGAGCAGTGCGCTCGTCGAACAGATCGGTCGCATACGTCAACAAGGCATCGAAGCCGCCCGACACCTCGTCCTCGCGCGGGGCGTCGGAGACGATCAGGTGCAGGTCGAACTGCGACGTTCCGGTCTCGGTGTCCAGAGCCGAGATGTCGAGTCCGTCGAGCTCGAATTCTCGACGCGCGAAGTTCTGGAACGAGAAGCCGACCTGGAACAGCGGGTGACGCGCCGTCGACCGGGTGGGGTTGACGACCTCGACGAGCCGCTCGAACGGTATGTCGGAGTTGGCGAACGCATGCAGATCGGTCTCTCGAGCCGCGTCGAGAAGGTCCTCGAAGCTCGCTCCCCCCGCCACGTCGAGCCGCAGCACCAACGTGTTCACGAACATGCCGACGAGGTTTTCGATGGCCGCTTCACCGCGACCCGCGATGGGAGTTCCGACGACGATGTCCGGCGATCCCGACATGCGCGCGAGCAGCACGGCGAACGCCGCGTGCACCGCCATGAACACCGTCGCGTTGTGCGCACGTGCCAGTTCGGTCAGTCGAGCGTGCGCGGCTGCGTCGATCCGGAAATCGACACGGCCGCCCCGGAAACTCTGCTCGGCGGGACGCGGACGATCCAGCGGTAGCTCGATCTGCTCGGGCAGCTCGGCCAGAGTAGCTTCCCAGTACCGAATCTGCTGCGCAGCAATCGATTCCGAGTCCTCTTCGGATCCGAGAACCTGACGCTGCCACAGTGCGTAATCGGCGTACTGCACCGGTAGCGGTGCCCACGCGGGATCGGAGCCGCGGGTGCGAGCGGCATATGCGGTCATGACGTCGGTGGACAACGGCATCACCGACAGACCGTCGGCGCTGATGTGGTGGATGACCATGCCGAGGACGAATTCGGTGTCCGAGACTCGGAAGAGCGCGGTCTTCAGCGGAACCTGGGTCGTGACGTCGAACGTCGCCGACAGGAGCTCCAGAACCCGAGCGGTCACCGACTCCGCGTCGGTGTCGATCACCTCGAGGGTGGTGGGCACCTCCGACATCGGCACGATCACCTGATGTGGGCCCTCGGGTGAATCGGGGTACACCGATCGCAGGGTCTCGTGACGCTCGATCACGTCGGCGACGGCACGCTGCAACGCCTGGACGTCGAGACGTCCGCTGAGCCGAAGCGCGAACGGGATGTTGTACGCCGTGGACTCGGAATCGAAGCGGTTGAGGAACCACATCCGCTGCTGCGCGAGCGAGAGCGGCACTCGGCTCGGCCGCGTCGACGCCACCAACGCCGGACGCGCAGCTACGCCCGAACCCTGCTCGACCCGCGCTGCCAGAGCAGCGACCGTCGGGGCCTCGAACAGTGCGCGGACGGGAACAGTCGTCTCCGCTGCGGCACCCAGCCTGGACACCACCTGAGTTGCCACCAGCGAGTTGCCGCCGAGCTCGAAGAAGTCGTCGTCGAGACCGACCCGTTCGACGCCGAGAACGTCGGCGAAGACGTCGGCGACCAGTTCCTCCACCGGAGTGGTCGGTGGCCGGAACTCACGAGTGCGCGCAGCCGGCTCGGGTAGGGCTCGTCGGTCCAGTTTTCCGTTGGCCGTCAACGGAATCGCATCGAGAACCACGAACGCCGAGGGCACCATGTACTCGGGAAGGTTCTCCCCGACCGCCGCCCTGACGACGTCGATGTCGATCGTCGACTCGGCCGCGGGCACGACGTACGCAACCAACCGTGCGGCACCGGGAGTGTCCTCGCGCACGATCACCGCTGCCTGCCCGACGACAGGAGCGGACGCGACGGCGGATTCGACCTCGCCCAGCTCGATTCGGAAACCACGGATCTTGACCTGGTCGTCGGCGCGACCGACGAACTCGAGTTCGCCGTCGGTCGACCACCGTGCCACGTCACCGGTGCGGTAGAGCACCGATCCGTCGCCTGCGAAGGGATCGGCGACGAACCTCGTCGCGCTCAATCCGGCTCGACCGAGGTACCCGCGCGCGACCTGACCACCGGAGACGTACATCTCCCCCGGCACGCCTGCGGGTACCAGCGACAGCCGTGAATCCAGGACGTACACCGACAGCCCGGAAATGGCGCGTCCCACCAGAGATCCCGATGCCTGCGCCGCGGACCGCGCGTCCACGACACGGTGCGACACGTGCACCGTGGTCTCGGTGATGCCGTACATGTTGACCAGTTGCGGGGAAGCGTCGCCGTGACGGTCGAACCAACCGGTCAGTCGTCGCAGTTCCAGCGCCTCGCCACCGAACACGATGTACCGCAACGAATAGTCGCCTGCCGAGCCTGCGGTGCGATCGACCTGATCGAGCTGGTAGAACGCGGACGGAGTTTGGTTGAGAACGGTGACGCGCTCACGAACGAGCAACTCCCGCAATGTTTCCGGCGACCGGGAGGTGAAGTAGTCGACAACGACGACGCTACCGCCGGTGGTGAGCGGGCCCCACAGTTCCCACACCGAGAAGTCGAACGCGAACGAGTGGAACAGCGTCCACACGTCGCCCCGACCGAAATCGAAGTGCCGCGCGGTGTTGGCCAACAGCCGTACGACGTTGCGATGCGGGATCAGCACGCCCTTCGGCTTGCCCGTCGAGCCCGAGGTGTAGATGACGTACGCCGTCGAAGCCGCGGTCGCCGGAATCGGATCGGTCGCCGGAAGGTCGCTCTCGGCCGAGGCGGTGTCGATGTCGATCCTGGGGAGCTCTGCGGGAAGCGCGACGTCCACACCGGTCCACGTCAGGACGGCAACCGGACGAGAATCGGTGAGAACGAACTCGATCCGGTCGGCCGGGTAGGACGGGTCGATCGGAACGTAGGCACCACCGGCTTTGAGCACCGCGAGCAGTGCCACGACGAGGTCGGCGGTGCGCGGCAGCACGACGGCCACCAGCGACTCCGGCCCGACTCCCTGAGCGGCGAGGATCTTCGCCAATGCAGTCGAGGACTCGTCGATCTCTCGGTAACTCCTGGAAGCACCCTCGAACACCACTGCGGGAGCGTCGGGGTCCTCGGCCACCCGAGCGGCGAAGAGGTCGACGATCGTGTCGAGCGAATCGGCGACGGCAGGCGCGTCCTGGGCGAGCGCGAGCACACGGCCGCGCTCGGCCTCGTCCATCACCGGGACGTCGCCGATTCGCTGTTCCGGATCGCCGGCCACGGACTCGAGAACGCGGATCAGGCGTTCACCGATTGCACGCGCCGTGCTGTCGTCGTACAGGTCGCGGGCGAAGGTGACGTCGATGGTCATGCCGCCGTCGACGTGATTCTCGGTGAAGGTGAACTGAACGTCGAACTTGGCCGTCTCGACGTCGAGGTCGACTGCGCGCACACTCAGGCCGGGCAGTTCGAGCTCGGTCTGCTCCATGTTCTGCACGGTGAGCATCACCTGGATGAGCGGGTGACGAGCCGCCGACCGCGGTGGGTCGAGTACCTCGACGAGCCGCTCGAACGGCACCTCGGCGTGGGCGAACGCCGACAGGTCGGTCTCGCGGGCCCGAGCCAGCAACTCGGTGAATGCGCCGCCGTGATCGATGTCGGTCCGCAGCACCAGCGTGTTGACGAACATTCCGATGACGTCGTCGAGGGCCGCCTCACCGCGCCCTGCGACCGGGGTACCGATCGCGATGTCGGTCTCACCGGACAGTCGGGCCAGCAGCACGGCGAGCGAGGAGTGCAGCACCATGAACAGCGAGCTCTGGTTGGCGCGGGCCACGTCGCCGAGGCGGCCGTGCGTCTCGGCGTCGAGGGCGAGCGTGATGTTGCCGCCTCGATACGACGACCGGTCCGGTCGGACGCGATCGCCGGGGAAGGTGACCTCGTCCGGCAGCGAGGACAGTGCACGAGTCCAGTGCCGAATCTGGTTCGATACCGGTGACGTCGCATCGTCCTCGGAGCCGAGAACGGCCTGCTGCCAGAGGGTGTAGTCGACGTAGCGGACGGCGAGCGGAGCCCAACCGGGCTCGGTGCCCGCGCTACGGGCTGCGTACGCGACCATCAGATCCCGGGTCATGGGACCGATCGAGAAGCCGTCTGCCGCGATGTGATGGGTGACGAACGCCAGAACATGGCGGTCCGAGTCGAGCTCGAACAACGCAGCCCGCAACGGCGGCGCAGCGGTGACGTCGAACCCGCCCATGGCCAGCGCCGCCAGGGCCGACGGCAGTTCGGCCGCGGTGGTCGCAGTCGGCACCAGATCCGGCGTCACCTGTTCCGCCGGAACGATCACCTGGGAGGCGACGCCGTCGACCTCCGGGTACACCGTTCGCAGGGACTCGTGTCGCTCGACCACGTCGGCCACTGCGGCCCGCAGAGCGGGGATGTCCAGATCGCCGCTGAGCTCGATGGCGACGGGGAGGTTCTCCGTCGCGGACTCGGGGTCGAACCGGTTGAGGAACCACATCCGGCGCTGCGCGAGCGAGAGCGGTACCAGATCCGGCAGATCGGTGCGCACCAGAGGAATTCGACGGCCCGAACCCGAGAGCTCGTCGAGCCTGGCCGCCAGTGCGGACACGGTCGAGGCCTCGAAGATCGTCCGAACGGTCACGGTGGTGTCGAGTGCCGCACCGATTCTCGACGCCACTCTCGTGGCGACGAGGGAGTTGCCACCGAGGGCGAAGAACTCGTCGTCGGCACCGACGACATCGATACCGAGAACATCGCGGAACACTTCTGCCACAACGATTTCCGATGTGGTGGACGGCGCACGGAAGGCGCGCTGCTCGATGTTCGGCTCCGGCAGAGCGCGACGATCGAGCTTGCCGTTGGGCGTGAGCGGCAGCGCGTCGAGCACGACGGTCGCGGCCGGGACCATGTAGCTCGCGAGCGAGCGCGACGCGAAGTCGGTCAGCTCGGCGACGTCGACGGTCCCGCCGACCGCAGGTACGACGTAGGCGACCAGTTGGTCGCCCGCGACAGCGGTCTGCCGAACCAGAACGACGGCGGATTCCACGGACGGGTGTTTGCGCAACACGGTCTCGATCTCGCCGAGTTCGATGCGCAGTCCCCGGAGCTTGACCTGGAAGTCGGTGCGGCCCAAGTACTCCAACCGTCCCGAACCGGAGGCCGCTGCACGCCAGCGCACCAGGTCACCGGTGCGGTACATGCGCGCACCCGGTTCTCCGAACGGGTCGGGAAGGAATCGATCGGCCGTCAGGTCCGTTCGTCCGAGGTAGCCGCGGGCCAGTTGAACTCCGGCGAGGTACAGCTCGCCCGCCACCCCGGGAGCCACCGGAGACAGTCGAGCGTCGAGAACATACGTTCTGGTGTTCCACACGGGGACACCGATCGGAACGAGGTCGACGTCCGCCTCCGACACCGCGTGGTAAGTGACGTCGACGGCCGCTTCGGTGGGACCGTAGAGGTTGTGCAGCGCCACGCCCGGCAGGACGCGTCGGAGCCGATCGCCGACCTCTGCGGGCAAAGCCTCTCCGGACGCGAACAGAGTCCGCAGGGAGGTGGCCGCAGGCGACGATGCCGCTGCAACCACGGAAACGAAGACCTCGAGCAGCGAGGGTACGAAGTGTGCGGTGGTGACCGACTGCGCCTCGATCGTCTCGAGCAGGTACTGGGGATCACGATGGCCGTCGGGCTTCGCGATGACCAGCGTGGCACCGATCTGCAACGGCCAGAACAGTTCCCACACCGACACGTCGAACGTGACCGGGGTCTTCTGCAGCACGACGTCGTCGGCGGCGAGCTCGTACTCCGCCTGCATCCACAGCAGGCGGTTGACGATCGCCTCGTGCGTGACGGCCACGCCCTTGGGCTGCCCGGTCGAACCCGACGTGAAGATGACGTAGGCGGTGTTCGACGGTGCCAGCGCACTGATTCGGTCCGCGTCGGTGATCGGCGCATCGGAGAAGCCGGACAGATCGAGGGTGTCGATATCGAGGACCTCGACACCGTCGGCCTCCACCGCGTCTCGTGACGTGGTCAGCACGCAGACCGGTGCCGCGGTTCCGAGAATGTGTGCGATCCGCTCGGCAGGCTGGTCCGGATCGATCGGTACGTACGCACCACCGGCGGCGATGATCGCGTGAATTCCGACGAGCAGTTCCACCGAGCGACGGGCAGCGATGCCCACTGCGCTCTCGGGCCCGACACCGCGGGCGATCAGGAACCGCGCCAGACGAGCGACCCGTTCGTGGAACTCGCCGTAGGTGAGTATCTCGTCTCCGAAAACCAGTGCAGGAGAGGACGAGTCGACCTGGCCGGCGAGCGAGGCCAACGTCTGGGCGCGATCGAGCTCGTGTTGGGTGTCGTTCCAGTCGACCAGTACCCGCCTGCGTTCGACGGGCTCGAGCAGTTCGATGTCGCCGACCACGGTAGAGAGGTTGCCTGCGACGGCTTCGAGAACTGTGATCAGGCGGTCGCCGAGTGTGACGACCGTGGCTTCGTCGAAGAGATCGGTGGCGTAGGTGACGTCGACCGTCATGCCCTGCGGAGCACCGCTGGGTCCGATCGACTCGACGAACGTGAACTGCAGATCGAACAGCGCGACCAGCGTCTCGAAGTCGACACCGGAGACCGACAGTCCCGGCAGTTCGAGATCCTTCTGTCCCAGGTTCTGGAACGCGAGCACCACCTGCACGAGGGGATGGCGAGCCGTGGATCGGGCGGGGTTGAGGATTTCGACCAAACGCTCGAACGGTACGTCCACGTGGGCCAGAGCCGACAGATCGGTCTCGCGGGTGTCGGCGAGTACCTGGTCGAATCGCCGCGCCGTGTCGATCTCGGTGCGCAGTACCAGGGTGTTGACGAACATGCCGATCAAGTCGTCCAGGGCGGCCTCACCACGACCGGCCACCGGGGTGCCGATCGCGATGTCGGCTTCGCCGGACAACCGCGACAGCAGTACGGCGAGCGATGTGTGCACCACCATGAACAGCGATGCGTTCTCTGCTCTGGCGGCATCGATCAGTGCGCGGTGCAGATCCTCGTCGATGGAGAACCGCACGAGCGCACCACTGTTCGATGCCACGACGGGCCTCGGGCGATCGGACGGCACGTCGAGCTGGTCCGGCAGGCCGGCCAGAGCGGTTGTCCAGTAGTCGATCTGCTGCGAGACGACCGACTGCGGGTCGTCCTCGGAACCGAGTACTTCGCGCTGCCACAGGCTGTAATCGGCATAGTCGATCGGCAGAGGAGACCAGTACGGTTCCTGCGACATCGACCGAGCGGCATACGCATTCATCACGTCACGAGTCAGCGGGCCAAGCGAGAACCCGTCGGCCGCGATGTGGTGGACGACGAACACCAACAGGTGCTCGGTTGGGCTGACCTCGAAGAGCCTGGTTCGGAAGGGCAGGTCCTTCGACAGGTCGAAGCCGGTGGTCGCCAGTTCTCGCAACGCGTCCGCGACGTCGTGGGCGGCGATGTCGATGGGCGTCAGATCCGGTGTGGCCGAGGCTGCGTCGACGATGACCTGATGAGCGGTTCCGTCGGTCTCCGGGAACACCGTGCGCAGGGACTGCTGCCGAGCCACGACGTCCGCGACCGCGATCTGCATGGCGCGACGGTCCAGCAGACCGGACAGTCGCACGGCGATCGGGATGTTGTTGGCCGCGGATTCGACGTCGAACTTGTTGAGGAACCACATGCGCTGCTGCGCCAGTGACAACGGAATATGTTGCGGCCGTTGTTGAGGCACCAGCGGAGGACGACTTCCGGTGGCGACCAGTGTACTCAACCGCGCGGCCAGATCTGCCACCGTGGAGGTGTCGAACAGCTCTCGCACCGCGATTCGGGTGTCCAACGCGACGCCCAGTCGTGACACCAGTTGCGTTGCGATGAGGGAGTTTCCACCGAGCTCGAAGAAGTCGTCGTCGAGACCGACACGCTCGACTCCGAGGACCTGGGCGAAGACCTCGGCAACGGTGCGTTCGATGTCGTTGGTCGGTTCCCGGTACTCGGTCACCTCGAAAGCGGGATCGGGCAGGGCCTTGCGGTCGAGCTTTCCACTCGCGCCGAGCGGAAATTCCTCGAGCACGATCAGCGTCGACGGCACCATGTACTCGGCCAGTCGAGACCGCAGCGCGCCGAGCACGGCTCCGGTCTCCACCGAGGCACCGGACGGTACGACGTACCCGACGAGTTGCTCGTTGCGGACCACCACGACAGCCTGGGAGATCGACCGTTGCGCCAGCAATGCCGATTCGATCTCGCCGAGTTCGATGCGCAAGCCGCGCAGCTTCACCTGGAAATCCGACCGACCCACGTATTCCAGTTCGCCGCTGCGGTTCCACCGCACGACGTCGCCGGTGCGATAGAGGCGTCGCCCGCCCGTTGCGAACGGATGGGCCACGAAGCGGTCCGCCGTCAGGTCGGAGCGTCCCACGTACCCGCGAGCCAGCTGCGTACCTGCGAGATAGAGCTCACCTGCAACACCGACGGGAGTGGGATGCAGTCGCGAATCGAGCACGTACACCGAGGTGTTCCACACCGGCGCACCGATGGGCATCACGTCCGAATCCTCGTCCGTGACAGCGTGATAGGTCACGTCGACGGCAGCCTCGGTGGGGCCGTACAGGTTGTGCAGCTCCACTCCTGCGATTGCCCGTCGCAGTGCGCGGGCCGTGGTGGGAGCCAGCGCCTCACCGGATGCGAACACCAATCGCAGCGAGGCACCCGATGCACGGCGCCGCTCCACCTCCGGTACGAACACCGACATCATCGACGGCACGAAATGCACCACCGACACATGCTCACGAGCAATGACATCGAGCAGATACATCGCATCCCGATGACCATCCGGAACAGCAACGGCCACCGACGCACCGTTCTGCAACGCCCAGAAGAACTCCCACACCGACACATCGAACGTCGACGGAGTCTTCTGCAACACCACATCACCGGCACTCAGCCGATACTCGTGCTGCATCCACAACAACCGATTGACGATCGCCTCGTGCGAAACACCCACACCCTTCGGACGACCCGTCGACCCCGACGTGAAAATCACGTACGCGAGATTCGAAGGCCGTAACGGTGCTCTGCGCTCGGCATCGCTCAACGGCATCGAGGACAGATCCGACACATCCAGGGTGTCGATATCGATCGTCTCGACACCAGCGAACTCCACATGATCACGCGTCGTCGACAACACCCGAACCGGAGCCGCCGTCGCCACGATGTACTCGTTACGATCCGCCGGCTGCGACGGATCGATCGGAACGTACCCCGCACCGGCCTTCACGATCGCGTACATACCCACGAACAGATCCAGGCTACGTCCGATCGCCAACCCCACCAGCGAATCAGGCCCCACCCCCACCGACACCAAATGCCGCGCAAGACGATTCGCACGCCCCGCGAACTCCGCATACGTCAACCGCTCACCCTCGAACACCAACGCCTGCGCATCAGGAGTCTCGGCCACCTGACGATCGAACAGGTCGACCAGCGTAACTTGTTCCGGTACTTCGTGTTCGGTGCGGTTCCACGCCGTCACGACGCGGTCGCGCTCGCCGTCCTCGAGAAGATCGATGTCTCCCACCGAGACCGACGGGTCGGCCACCACAGCGGTGAGCATTCGCACGAAACGTTCGGAGAAGCCGCGCACCGTGTCGGCGTCGAACAGGTCGGTCGCGTAGGTCAACTCGGCGGCCATGCCCTGCCCGCGACCGTCCACTCCGATGGATTCGGTGACGGTCAGCTGCAGGTCGAACTTCGCCACCTCGGCGTCGAGGGCGACGCTGTCCACCGACAGTCCCGGTAGGTCCACGTGCGTGCGGGTGAGGTTCTCGAACGAGAGCATCACCTGGAACAGGGGATGCCGCGCCTGTGACCGGGACGGGTTGAGCACCTCGACCAAGCGCTCGAACGGCAGATCGGCGTGCCCGAACGCACCGAGCGCCACTTCTCTCGCGCGCCCGATCTGCTCCGAGAACGTCCGACCCGACTCGATGTCGGTGCGCAACACGAGGGTGTTGACGAACATGCCGACCACGTCGTCGAGGGCTGCGTCGCCGCGGCCCGCGACCGGAGTACCGATCGCGATGTCCTCGGTGCCGGACAGGCGCGCGAGCAGTACCGCCAGAGCAGCGTGAACGACCATGAACAGCGATGCGTTGTGCGTGTGGGCCAGCGACGACAGGCCTCGGTGTACCTCTGCCGGCACGTCGAATCGGATCGACGATCCCTGGTAGGACTGACGATTCGGGCGCGGCCGATCGGTCGGAAGATCGAGCTGATCGGGCAGACCGGCGAGCATGTCGGCCCAGTAGTCGACCTGACCGGAGATCAGCGACTGCGGATCGTCCTCGGAGCCGAGAACCGAACGCTGCCACAGGCTGTAGTCGGCGTACTGCACCTCGAGCGGCATCCACGCCGGGTTCTCCCACGCGGTGCGCGAGGCGTACGCGATCATGAGGTCGCGGGCCAGCGGACCCATCGACCAGCCGTCGGCCGAGATGTGGTGCACCACCATGGCGATGACGTGTTCGCGCGGACCGATCTCGAACAGGCGAGCCTGGATCGGAACGTTGACCGTCACGTCGAACGTCGTCGATGCCAGCGTGAAGACCTGACGCTGGATGTCGGCCCCTGACGTCGGAATGGGCATCAGGTTCGGCACCGTCTGAGCGGCGTCGAGGATGGACTGCTGCGGGCCTGCCGCGGTGTCCGGGTAGACCGTGCGCAGCGATTCGTGCCGGTCGATCACGTCCATGATCGCAACCTGCAGCGCGGCCACGTCGAGCTCGCCGGTCAGCTTCAGTGCGAAGGGAATGTTGTACGCGGTGGAGTCGGCGTCGAATCGATTGAGAAACCACATTCGCTGCTGCGCGAGCGAGAGCGGGATTCGCTCGGGCCGCACGGTCGCGACGAGCGCGACACGGCCGCCCTCTCCCGCGGCCTGCTCCACCCGCACGGCGAGCAGCGCTACGGTCGATGCCTCGAACAACATGCGCACCGGAACGGTGGCATCGAGAGCGACTCCCAGGCGCGAGACCACCTGCGTGGCGATCAGCGAGTTACCGCCGAGCTCGAAGAAGTCGTCGTCGAGACCCACGCGCTCCACTCCGAGAACGTCAGCGAAGACGTCGGCAACGATCTCCTCGATCGGTGTGGTCGGGGCACGGAACTCACGCACCTCGAATACCGGAGCCGGCAGTGCTCGGCGATCGAGTTTGCCGTTGACGGTCAGCGGGATCGAGTCGAGCACCACGAAAGCCGACGGCACCATGTATTCCGGAAGTACTTCTGCGATACCGGTTCTGATGTCCTCGATGTCGACGATCGGCCGGCCCTCGACGGCAGCGGACACCACGTAGGCGACCAGTCGAGCTGCACCGGGCGAGTCCTCGCGAACGACGACGGCTGCCTGGGTGACGGTGGGCTGCGCGGTCACCGCGGCCTCCACCTCGCCCAGCTCGATGCGGAATCCGCGGACCTTGACCTGATCGTCCGAACGACCGAGGTATTCGAGCTCGCCTGCTGCGTTCCACTGTGCGAGGTCTCCGGTGCGGTACAGCAGCGATCCCTCGTCGGCTCCCGACGCGAAGGGGTTCGCCACGAAGCGAACCGACGTCAGTTCCCGGCGACCGAGATATCCGCGGGCCAATTGTCCACCGGCAACGTACATTTCGCCCGGCACCCCGACCGGAACCGGATGCAGGCGGGTGTCGAGCACGAACACCCGCAATCCGGCGATCGGCTTGCCGACCACCGACGCACTGGTCTCGACCGACGCGGCATCGAGCGCGCGGTAGGACACGTGCACGGTCGTCTCGGTGATGCCGTACATGTTGACGAGCTGGGGCGTACGGTGCCCGTGCCGCTCGAACCACCCGGTCAGCCGTCGTTGTTCGAGGGCTTCACCACCGAAGATCACGTAGCGCAGCGACAATTCGCCGTGCTCGGTCGCCGTGGTGCGATCGGCCTCGGAGAGCTGATAGAACGCCGACGGCGTCTGGTTGAGCACCGTGACCTGCTCGTCGACGAGCAGTCGATGGAATGCCTCCGGCGAGCGCGACGTGAAGTAGTCGACGACGACCAACGTGCCGCCGTAGAGCAGCGGGCCCCACAGCTCCCAGACAGAGAAGTCGAATGCGTAGGAGTGGAACATCGTCCACACGTCGTCGGCACCGAAGCCGTAGACCGAATCGGTGTTGTCGAGCAGCCGAACGACGTTGCGATGCGGAATCATCACGCCCTTGGGCTTGCCCGTCGAACCCGAGGTGTAGATGACGTAGGCGACGTTGTCCGGCCGCAGCGGACTCCTCCGGTCCTCGTCGGTGACGGGATCGCCGGACACCGAAGACAGATCGACGGTGTCGATGTCGAGCAGCGCTGCGCCGGTGCGAGTTTCGACGTCGGACGGCAGTTCCACCCGGTCCGAGCCGGACAACAGAACGGTTGTCGGCCGCGCGTCGTCGAGCATGTATTCGACTCGGTCGAGTGGGTAGCTCGGGTCGACCGGGAGGTATCCACCGCCTGCTTTGATCACCGCGACGAGCGCGACGATGAGTTCCGCCGACCTCGGAAGGGCAACGGCGACCAAGCTTTCGGGGCCGACGCCGTGGGAGATGAGAACGCGGGCAAGGCGATTGGTGTGCGCGTCGAACTCGGCGTAGGTCATCGACGAGCCGTCGAAGCGCACCGCGACGGCGTCGGGGTGCGCTGCGGCAGCAGCGTCGAGCAGATCCACCAGGGTGAGTTCCCGAGAGACGTCGTCTCCCGAGGCGTTCCACTGCGAGACCACGGACCGGTGCTCCGCGGCATCGACGATCGTGACGTCGCCGACCGGCACTGTGGCGTCCGTGGTCACCGCGTCCAGAATCGTCAGGAAGCGGCGCGCGAAACTCTCGACGAGATCGACGTCGAACAGATCCGTTGCGTACTCGAACACCGCGTCGATACCCGCGGGTGCGCCGTCGTCGAGATGCTCGGTCAGCCACAGCTGTACGTCGAATTTGGCGATGGGAACATCGAATTCGGCGGCTTCGGCGCGCAGTCCACCGACGGTGAGTTCGCGAGACATCGCCGATTCCAGCGAGATCGCGACCTGGAACAGCGGGTGCCGGGACGTCGAACGCACCGGGTTCAGCACCTCGACGAGGCGCTCGAACGGCACGTCTGCATGTGCGAAAGCGGACAGATCCGTGTCTCGAACGCGCGAGAGGAGTTCCTCGAACGTCAACGCCGGATCGACCTCGGTGCGCAGTACGAGCGTGTTGACGAACATGCCGACCAGGTCGTCGAGTGCAGGTTCTCCTCGACCGGCCACGGGCGCACCGATGGCGATGTCGGTGGTGCCGCTGAGCCGGGCGAGCAGCAGCGCGTACGCGGACTGCATGACCATGAACAGCGAAGCATTGTTGGCACGGGCCAGGCTCGCCAGCGAGGCGTGCAGACGAGCCGGAACGTCCACCCGAAGCTTGCTGCCCGCGTTCGAGGACACTGCCGGACGTGGCCTGCTCGACGGCAGCGCCAGCTGATCGGGAAGATCCTCGAGAGTTGCGCTCCAGTAAGCGATTTCGCGCGACGCCAACGACATCGGATCGGTCTCGGGACCGAGCACCGCTCGTTGCCACAGCGCGTAGTCGGCGTATTGGACCTCGAGCGGCGTCCACTCGGGTGCGCGCCCCTTGATCCGGCTCGAGTACGCAACCAGCACGTCCCGGGCCAACGGACCGAACGACGCCCCGTCGGCGGCGATGTGGTGCAACACCATCGCGAGTTCGTGTTCGGTCGGTGAGATCTCGAACAGTGCGATGCGGAAAGGTGTGTCGACCGTGACGTCGAATCCCTTGGCGACCAGTTCGTGCAGGCGGCCGCCCAGTTCGTCGCGCTCGATGCGGACCGGCAGAATCGTCGCCGGGGTCCGCGCCGCCGTGAGTACGACCTGTTCCGGAGAGCCGTCCACCTCGGGGTAGACGGTGCGCAGCGTCTCGTGTCGGTCGACGACGTCGGCGAATGCGGCCGACAGGGCCACCACGTCGAGCGGCCCGGTCAGACGCACGGAGAACGGCAGGTTGTACACCGCCGTGGTGGGATCGAAGCGGTTGAGGAACCACATGCGCTGTTGCGCAGGTGAGAGCGGAATACGCTCGGGTCGTTCCCGCGACTCCAGCACCGGGGTGTCCGCCCCGAGCCGAGCCGCCGACTCGGCCCTGGCCGCGAGTGCGCCGACGGTGGGAGCCTCGAACAGCTCACGGACACCGAGGCGAACTCCCAGAGCGCTGCCGACTCGCGTCACCAACTGCGTGGCGATCAGAGAATTGCCGCCGAGCTCGAAGAAGTCCTCGTCCAGACCGACCTTGGAGGCCCCGAGCAGATCCTCGTAGATACCGGCGACGACGTACTCCGCCCGGCTCTGCGGGGCCCGGTACTTCTTCGCACTGCTGAACACCGGTTCCGGCAACGCTTTCCGGTCGAGCTTGCCACTGGTGTTCAATGGCAGGGCGTCGAGAACGACGACCGCTGCAGGCACCATGTACGACGGCAGGGCCTGACCGGCGAACTCGATCGCCGCGGCGGATTCGATGGATCGGCCCGGAGTCGCGACGACATACGCCACCAACTGATCACCGGTGACCGTCTGGACCACCAATACCACTGCCTGCGAGATGGATTCGTGGGCGAGCAGAACCGTTTCGATCTCGCCGAGCTCGATGCGTTGTCCGCGGAACTTGACCTGGAAATCCGTCCGGCCGATGTAGTCCAGCACGCCGTCGCTGCGCCAGCGCACGAGGTCACCGGTGCGGTACATCCGCTCGCCGCCGGTGCCGAAGGGGTTGGCGACGAAGCGATCCGAGCTCAGATCCGGCCTGCCCACGTAGCCGCGCGCCAGCTGGACGCCTGCGAGATACAGCTCGCCCGATTCGCCGATCGGGGTGGGTCGCAGCCGAGCGTCGAGAACGAAGGCTCTGGTGTTCCACTCGGGTACACCGATCGGAACGGTGCGGGTGTCCTGCGGGCCACTGGGGTGATAGGTGACCGAGACGGCGGCCTCGGTGGGGCCGTAGAGGTTGTGCAGACCGGCTCGACACATCGCGCGGAACGACGCTGCGGTCTCGACCGGCAGTGCCTCACCGATGACGAACACGTGGCGCAGCGAACTGCAGGTGCCCGCGGGCGCGTTGGCCACGAACACCGTCAGCATCGACGGCACGAAATCGGTGACGGTGACGCGATGTTCGGCGATCTTGTTGGCGACGTAGACCGAGTCTCGATGCCCGTCGGGGGTGGCGAGCACCATCGTCGCGCCGACCCGCAGCGGCAGGAAGAATCCCCAGAGCGAGACGTCGAAGGTGGTGGCCGTCTTCTGCAGATAGACGTCGGAGGCGTCCATCGGATACTCCGAGAGCATCCACTCCATCTGATTGTCGATCGCCGCGTGCTCGACCGCGACACCCTTCGGCCGTCCGGTCGAACCGGAGGTGTAGATCACGTACGCGGTATTCGAAAGTCGGAGTGGCGCAGTGCGTTCGGCATCCCGAACGGGCTCCGCGGACCTGGCCGAGCAGTCGACGAGATCGACCGCAACCGTCTCGGTGCCCTCGGGCAGCGCAACGTCGTCGCGTGAGGAGATCAGCACACATCGCGGCTGTGCGGAGTCGAGAATGTAGGCGGTGCGATCGGCAGGGTGGTCGGGGTCGATCGGCACCCAGGCACCGCCCGCCGCCACGATCGCGTACATGCCGACGACGAGGTCGAACGAACGGCGGATCGAGAGTCCGACGAGAGTCTCGGGGCCGACCCCCATGTCGATCAGGTGGCGAGCCAGGCCGTTCACGCGCGCCGAGAGTGCGCCGTAGGTGAGAGCTTCGCCCTCGTACACCAGTGCCGTCGTGTCGGGGTGTGCGGCCGCGGCGGCCTCGAAAGCGGACAGCAGCGTGCGCGGTTCGGTCCGGTGCTCGGTGGCATTCCACTCGGCCACGACGAGTTCGCGTTCGACACCGTCCGTCAGGGCCAGATCCCACACCGCATGCTTCGGTCCCGACGCCACGAAACGGGCGAAGAAATCCACGAACCTCTCGTGGTTGCGTCCGGACTGCTCGGGTCCGTACAGATTGGGATTGGACTCGAAGTCGATGTGGGTGGTCGACCCGGCAACGCTGGTGTAGAGGTTGAGCCCGAAGTCCTCGATGAGGCCGGTCGAGAGAATGTTGATGCCGCCGACCATCGAGCCGAGGCGCACCTCGCCGAAGAACAGCATGATGTTGACCCACGGGCCGAAGAACGAGGCCTGACCGCTGGCCGCTCCGGCGTCGCGCCGAATGTCCTCGTGCCGGTATCGCTGGTGACGCAGTGCGCCGGAGACCTCCGCATTGACGCGCGCGAGCAGCGTCTCGACGGTGGTGTCGTCCGACACGTCGAGCCGCAGGGGAACGACGTTGGAGACCATGCCGCCGGAGCGGCGCAACACCGCGGTGGTGCGCGCGGTGACCGGGAGCGAGAGCACGACGTCCTTGCGTCCGGTCATCTGCGCGAGGTAGGCGGCGAAGCCGGCGATGACGATGGTTGCCATCGTCGTGTCGGTCTCGACACGCAGGGCTTCGAGGCTGTCCATCGTCTCGGTGGACAGAGCTGTGCTGTCGATCTGACTCGTCGCTGCGGGAGCAGCGGTGTGACCGGCGAGGGTGGTGACTCCGTCGATCCCGTCGATCCGCGACGCCCAGTACTCGCGATCGGCCTCGAAACGGCTCGAGTCGCGGTAGGCCACGTCGATGTCGTAGACCTTGGTCAGGTCCGATGCCAGGTTCTTGCTCGGTTCGGTGCCCTCGACCGCAGCGGTGTAGAGCTCGGCCGCGCGGTTCATGAACGTGACGGCACCGAATCCGTCGAGCACCACGTGATGCACGCGCTCGTACCAGAACCAGACGTCGTCCTCCAGGCGCAGGACGGTCGCGGCGATCAGTCGGTCGCGGAGGATGTCGATCGGCGCGCTGTAGTCGGCGTGCATCCACGCCAGTGCCGCTGCCCGCGGATCGGCCTCACCGCGTAGATCCAGATAATTCAGTGAGTCGTCGAGTGTGGGATCGACGAGCTGCCGGGGCTCGGCGTCGATCTCGACGATGCGCACGAAACCGGACTGCAGCTCGAGTGCCGCCTGTGACGATGCTCGACGGAGCAACTCCACGTCGAGCTCGCCGTGCAGCTCGATGTACTGGGCGATGTTCGCGGGTACCGAGGGGTCCACATGCTGCGCGAACCACATTCCCAATTGGGCCGGTGACAGTGGGAACGACGAATGCTCAGGACTGTCGACTCCGTCGTCGTGTCCAGCACCTTCCACACCTAGCGGGTCCAATCGAATCCTCTCTTTCCCACAATCACACGCGCCCCCACCGGCCGCCGAATCGGCAGCGATCGGTGGGCACCGAACACGTCGAGCAAGTTGCTTACTTCGTTCTCTATTTTCTCACCGGAAACAACTCGAAGTTACCTTTCAGTACATATCCGTATGCATGTACCGGACCGTTACATGTCGGTACCCGATTCGGGTCCACCCGACACACTCCGACTCATTCGGCACCCGGTCAATCTACAGGCCCGACAGCGCGGATCTCGTCGGTCGTCATCCCGTCATGTCGAAAGCGGCAATAACCTTGGACGGCCTGATCCGTACGATCAATTCGCCCGGTACGCCGTTCCGAGCGCCGAACTCCTCGGCTCGCTCGCGGCCCATGTACCTGGCCCCGATCTCGGTCGCTGTGCGGACCAACTCGGCGGGGTCCTCGTCGACCGACGCGATGCCCTGCACCTGGACGAATCCGTACGGTGGCTCCTCGAGATCGACGGTCAGCACGACGCGTGGATCACGGCTGATCGACTTCCCCTTCGCCGTGTCGGCCCCGGTGTTGAACACGATTGCGTCGCCCTCGACGACGAACCAGATGGGTGCCACCAGTGGCCTTCCGTCGGAGGCGAGGTACCCGAGCTTGCCGGTGCGGGTGCCCGCGGACAGAAACTCGCGTACGCGCGGATCGGTGATCGACGTCATCGCTGTCACGCTACGCGGGTGGTCCGACAGAAGCGGCGATCTCGGACACTTCCGCAGGTCTGCGGGGCCGATTCGCACTGCTCGGACATCCCCGACCAGCTCTCGTGCGTCGTACGGACGATGCGCGCGGTCGATTCCGCTCGACCGGTGCCGACTCAGTGGCCCAGGGTCGCTCCGACCAGAATCAATCTCATCGCTCGCTCCGTGGCGTCGGTCAGGAACTCGGCACCCCGTTCGAGCGCCTCGACCAACTCGACCGGAGAGGGCAGGATGCCGGCGAAGGCGTCGATACCCGAGTCGTAGTTGGCGCGGGCGTCGAGACCGATGGTTCCCGCGAGTGCCACCACAGGTTTGCCGTGAAGCTTGGCTCGGCGGGCGACCTCCGTCGGGATCTTCCCCTTCGGCGTCTGCTTGTCGATGGCCCCCTCGGCGGTCAACACCAGGTCGGCTGTCGCGATGAGACTGTCGAGGTCGACGTGATCGAGCATCACCTCGAAGCGCGGTAGCAGCTCGGCCCGCAGGACCGCTGCCACACCTGCCCCCATCCCGCCGGACGCACCGGTACCGGGCCCGGTGCGGAGGTTCAGACCGGCCGGTCGCGTCGACACGTCACGCTCCAACACCTCGGCCCAGCGGTCCATCGCAGCCGACAGGATCTCCACTTGCGTCGAGCTGGCCCCCTTCTGCGGTGCGAAGACCCGTGCGACCCCGCCGGGCCCACAGAGAATGTTGTGTGGGTTGCATGCGACCCTGATCTCCACACCGCTTCCCGGAGTCAGCCGTGAATCGAGGCCGGATACATCGATGTGGTCGAGCCGAGTCAACTCGCCTCCGCCGTCGCCCAATTCGACGCCGTCGGCATCGAGGAGTCGCACTCCGAGCGCCTGTAGGAGCCCCGCACCGCCGTCCGAGGTGCCGGAGTCGCCGCAGCCCAACAGGATTCGTTCGGCACCGTAGTCGAGGGCGGCGCGGATGAGCTCACCGACTCCGCGACTCGTGGTCACCGTCGGGTCGCGCATGTCTCGCGGAACCAGCGACAGACCGGCCGCTGCCGCCATCTCCACGACCGCTGTGACCGGCCCGTCCGTTCCCAGCAGAGCGAAATGGGAATCGACCGGCTTGCCCACCGGCCCTGTCACGACGGTGTCGATCACCTTGCCCAGGGTGGCACCGGCAAGGGCGCGCGCGGATCCCTCACCCCCGTCGACGAGGGGGACCGAGTTGACGATGGCCCCGGGTACCACCCGGCGGATACCAGCGGCAATAGCCGACGCGACCTCGTCGGCACCGAGAGATTCCTTGAAACCGGACGGGGCGACGACGAACCGGAGTGGGGTGGAAGACGGCATGGTGATCGATTCCTTTTCGAGGGTGGGAGATCAGGCGATGGGGGTGCCGAGCAGAGGCCACACGAACACGGCGAAGAACAGCACGGTCCCTGCGGTCAGCGGCGCGAGAAAGGCGGACAGGCGTAGCAAGTCCTTCGGTGAATACGTCTCCACACCTTCGGCTTTGGCAAAGATTGCCACCGGCTTCGCCGAGGACGGCATGGTGTGACAGAAGCCCGCTGCAGCCGTCGAGGCGAATGCCGCGGCCACGGGATCGACTCCGAGCGCCAGAGCCGTGGTCACGACCAGCGGAACGAGGACGGACGAACGCGCCGAGCGAGATTGAATCAGAAGATGCGAGGCAACCGAGACGACGATCACCACCGCGATGAACACCCAGGGCGGTGCCGACCCGATCGGGACCACCGTGAACAACCCGTCCGAGAGCCACCCTGCCGCACCGGACGTCGTCAACGCGGTCCCGAGGGCCAGCGTCGCCGCCATGAACAGCAGCAGCGACCACGGCACAGTAGCGAGAGCCTTTCCGAACTCGGTCGTACCGAAGCGCGGTGACGTGGAGATCAACGCACCCAGCAGAGCGATGACGGCAGGGTGCACGCCGTGCAACGGTTCGGAGCACCACAGCACCATGACGACGGCCAGCAGGGTCGCGGCCCGGTTCTCTGCGATGGTCAGCGGTCCCGTCACCGGCGTCGGCAGCCGCGACGCCAGATCGGACACGTTCACCGCCAGTGGGATTCGACGATCCTCACGATCGGTGAACAGCAGCAGCACGAGTTCCGCTGAACAGTGGCTGCTGACCACGGCCAGCGGAACACCGAGCAACAACCACGCGGTGAAGCTGATGCCGGTGCCCGTGGCGCTCTCGAGCACCTGGCTGGTGATCAGATGTGCCCCAGCGCCGATGAGGGTCGCCACGGCGGACAGCAGGATGACGGTAGGAAACAGGATTGCCAACGCCCGCACCACTCGCTTGCGCTCGGCAAGCGCCTGCGCCAGCGCCAGAAATACGGGCAGCGCAAGTGCCGCACGACCTGAGGTGGCGGGGATCGCGAAGGCGGTCACTATCAGGGCGGCCGTCACCAGGTGCGCCAGCTGGCGTACGGTGCCCGCGCCGCTGACGATGAACACTGCTGCGCGCGTTGCCAAACCGGACTCGCGAACTCCAGCGGCAATGATGAACGCCGCGATGAGAAGCCAGATGGTCTCCTCGCCGAGGGTGTCGAACAGTCCGTCGGTGCTCACCACACCGGTCAGTACCAGAGCCAGTGCGGCACCGAGAGCGACGTAGGTGTCGTCGATCTTCGTGAACACCCAGAGTGCGACAGCTGCAGTGAACACCACGAGCGTGGTGCGTCCCGCGGCGGGTAATCCGTCCGCCGCGCCTGCGAGTACGGCCAGGAGCACCAGCAGCGCACCCGAACTCGAGACGACCTGAACCACCCTGCGGGTCACCAGGTCGCGAAAGCGCCACGACTGCAAGGGTTCCGGGACCGGAGGTGGCTGCGTTCTGAAGCTGACCGTGTTCATGTGAACCAGTCTCGGGCCGACCGATGAAACGTCGATGAACAGTCGATGAGCGTTCTTTCATGAGCGATCCGCTCAGGCCAGTCGATACCCCATCCCGCGCACCGTCTCGATTCGGCCGGAACCGATCTTCTTGCGCAGCATACGAACGTAGACATCGACGACGTTGGAACCGGGGTCGAAGTCGTATCCCCATACGTGACTGAGGATCTGCTCACGCGAGAGGACCTGCCGCGGGTGACGGAGAAACATCTCGAGCAGAACGAACTCGCGTGAGGTCAACGACACCACCGCATCGTTCACCACGGCACGTCTGGTGAGCAGGTCCACTGCCAGAGAGCCCGATTGCAGAACGGAGACCGAGGGCTCTCGGTCACCGCCACGCAGACGCAATCGAATACGTGCGAGTAGCTCCTCGAATCGGAACGGCTTGGTCATGTAGTCGTCCGCTCCGCCTTCGAGGCCGGTCACGGTGTCGTGCACCGAGTCACGGGCCGTCAGGATGATCACGGGAACTCCGACACCGGCGCCGCGCAGTGATGCGATCACCTCGAACCCGTCTTTGCCCGGCAGGCCCAGATCCAGCACGACGAGGTCGAAGTCTCCGGTCGACGCACAGTCGATCGCATTGATGCCGTCGGCAACAGTGGTGGTGGTGAAGCCGTTGGCCTTCAATCCCTTTTCGACGAAGGACGAGATGCGCTCGTTGTCCTCGGCGATCAGTATTCGGCTCATCGTCGCTCACTCATCGGGCCGGCAGGTCGAGCCCGAATGTGGCACCCGCACCGGGCCTGCTGTCGAGCGTCGCGGCACCGTGGTGCCCATCGGCGATTGCACGCACGATGGACAGACCGAGACCCGCGCCGCCATTGTCCGAGCGACTCGATCCGGTACTGCCCCGGGCGAACCGCTCGAAGATGGTTCTCGCGTCCTCGCTGGACACACCGGGTCCGGAGTCACTCACCCACAACAGAACTCGATCTTCGGCACGCTCCGATCCCACCACGATCCGGTCACCGGTCCTGGTGTGCGACACCGCGTTCTGCGCCAGCTGAAGCACTGCCTGGGTGACTCGTTGCGGATCGACCCCTACCGAGCCCGTACCGACGTGCCCCAGTATCCAGTCGCGGTCGGCGAGCGCGCGGACCTTCGCGTCGATGTCGCGCGTGAGGGTTTCGAGATCCACCGGCTGCTTGTGGACGAAATCCGGGCGCTCGGCTTTGGCGAGGAGCAACAGGTCCTCCACGATCCGGTTCATTCGGTCCAACTCGTCGGTGACGAGCCGGACCGTCTCTTCGCGCTCACGGGGATCGTCGCCCATCAGTTCGAGATGCCCGAGGACGATCGTGATCGGCGTTCGTAACTCATGGCTCGCGTCGTCGACGAATTGTCGCTGCGCGGCGAACGCGGCCTCCAGTCGATCGAGCATGTCGTTGAACGTGTCGGCCAGCTCGGCAACATCGTCGCGACCGCCCACCTCGATCCGCCTGGACAGGTCGTCGGTGGTGA
Source organism: Rhodococcus sp. 06-462-5 (assembly GCF_002258315.1). Taxonomy (GTDB): domain Bacteria; phylum Actinomycetota; class Actinomycetes; order Mycobacteriales; family Mycobacteriaceae; genus Rhodococcoides. The sequence continues at coordinate 266,159 of NZ_NOYD01000005.1, forward strand.
TTTGGGCCGCGGTCCGGCGAACCAGGCGCACGGGCGCAAGGATCTGTCCGGCCACCACCCAGGCGATGCCGCCCGTGAACAGCAATGCCATCAGTGACACTCCGACCACTACGCGAACGGTGTCGGACACGTCGCCGCGCTCGCGGTCGACGAGAATTCCGATCGCGAAAGTTCCGGCCTGGCCCCCGCCGGACGGTTCGGCGACCTGTTTCGCCCAGGCGACTTCGCCTTCCGAAGTCTGCGTGGATCCAACACTGTCGGGTGAGTTCACGATGGCCGACACGACAGCCGCATCGGCGACCAGATCTCCTGGACCGCTGCGTTCCTGACGCAACAGTCGATCGGTGTAGCCGAACAGGATCTCGTCATCGTCCGGGTATTGGCGCTGCAGGTGCAACTGGAGCAGATCGGCGACGTTGCCGAACGGCAACCCGTCGTCCGGGTCGCGACCGGTGGCAGCGAACTCGCTGAACTCGCCGATCTCCTGCTCGAGAGCTACTGCGGTGTCTCGCTCGACCTCCGCGAGGAGGATCGTTCGCACGGCAACCCCGACGGCCAGCATGGCCAGCGCCATGACGAACAACAGCCAGCCGAGAATGCGCACCCGCGCCGGAACCCGCGTCCCTACCCGGGCGCTACGGAGCGCAGGCTCTGGTCCCGGCCCCTTCGGCGCGAGCGCCTCGGTGCGAGCCTTCGTGTCGTCGATCGATTCTTCGGTCGAGTTCACCCGTCGTCGTCTTCCGCGTCGTCGCTGTCCGCATCGTCCTGGTCGCCGAAGTCGTCGTCGTCATCCCAGTCCGGTAGGACCTCGACAGGCGGCGGGGCGGGGACGACGATGGATTGCGGCGCCGCTGGAGGGGCCGGTGCGGCCGGAGCCGTCTCGCCCGCTGCACCCGTGGCGATGGGAGGAGCTGCGGCGGTCGATCCGCCCGGGTTGGCCGTTGGTGCCGTATTGCCCAGTGGGGCCGGGGCACTCGATGGGGCCGACGACGGTGCCGCGTCGGACGGCTGGGGTGACGCGCTCGATGTCGCAACTCCGACGGTGACCCGCGGCTCGAAGCTCGGTGACTGCGGGGTATCGGCAAGTACAGTGCTCGCCAGCGCTACGCCCACCGGAACGATCACCACGGCCGCCAGGACTGCGATCTTGGGTGCGAACTTCACGCCACCACTGTCTCTGCGGTGTGTGAGACGACGATGAAGGCGACATGAGTAATTTCTCATGTCCGCGCAGGCGGTGCTTCGCCGTACGCTTCCAGTTCTCGCCGAACCGGGCGCCTACCCCCCAGCTGCGTGAGTGAGCGCACCGGCGCAGATCGTGGCTCTGATCTCCGTCTCGGCGAGATCGTGCACCGAACGGTGCACGGGATGCTCGACGAGAACGACGATGTCCGCCGCATCCCCCACTCGGAGTGACCCACGGCCACCGCACGACGCGCGCAGGGCAACCTCGAGGGGCACTGCTTCGTCGAGGTGCCATGGGGGTCGCTCGTCGTCGGTACGGAACACCGCTGCGGCGACTCCCGCCAACGGCTCCGGTGGACTGACCGGGGCGTCGGAACCGAAGAGCAGCCTCGCACCGCTTCGGTGCAGCGAGCCGTAGCCGTAGGCCACCGAGCGGCGTCCGGCCCACAGGTCCTCGGCGATGTCGCGATCGGACATCGCGTGCTGCGGTTGTACCGATGCCGTGACGCCCAAGTCGGCGAAACGCGTGATGTCCTCCGGCAGGATCTGCTGTGCATGTTCGATTCGACCACCGCAGCCGGCGCGCTCGAATGCATCGAGCGCGACACCGTTGGCGCGATCACCGATCGCGTGGACGGCCGCCGTGATGCCGCCGCGTGACGCACGTGCAACGAGCTCGAACAGACTCTCCTGGGTCTCGAGCAACAGCCCGTACGCGTCGTCACCGTCGATGCCCGGATACCGATCGTGGCAGCACGCCGTTCGAGTATTGAGTGAACCGTCGAGCATCACCTTGAGCGGGCCGCGCCTGATCAGTTCCGAGTGGGCCGAGACGTCTCCGGTCCGCTCGCCGCGATCGAGTGCCTCGTCGAGCCACTGGGGCCACACCGTAGTGTCGATGCGCACCGCAGGAGATCCGGCCGTCAGGCGTCGATCCCAGACCGTCTTGTTGTCTGCGAACTCGAAATCCACGACGCCGGTGACACCGCGGACCGCCAGTGCGGCGGTCGCGTCGAGCACGGCCCGATCGAGCTCGGCCGGGTCGTCCTGCTCCTCGAGCGCCATGACTGCTTCGAGGCCGTCGACGTCGCGGAGCACCCCGGTGGGGTGATCGATACCCAGATCGTCGAGCAACGCCGGGCTCAGCCACAGCGTGTGCAGGTCCATGCTCGTCATGGCCACCCGGGCACCGGGCAGTGCATTCTCGAGCAGGTCCTTGTGCGGCTCCTCGGGCCAGTGCGCGTCACGGAAGCCGTTGGCGCGCACCACCGAATCTCCTGCCGTCCGCGCGTAGGGGTACACCAGTGCGACGGCATCGGCCGCCGACATCGCCGGCCCGACATCGATTCGCCGACGCGCCGCCGCCCACTGCGTCAGGTGCACGTGCGAGTCCACGAACCCGGGCAGCGCCACTCCGCCCCCACCGTCGAGCACCTCGGCACCCGGTGTGCGTCGAGAGCCCGCGGGGGTGATCGACGCGATGACCGAGCCTACGAGTTCGATGTCGACGAGCACGCCGGAACCATCCAGTGCGACATTGGCGATAAACACTCCTGGGACTCTAGAGCGTCCTACTCACGGGCGCGCATGCCATCCTCTAGCAATGGATACAGAGCCTGTTGCGATGCAGACAGAGCCGACCGAGCCCGTCGGATATCACGCGAGCGTGACGGTGCGCTGGTCCGATATGGACGCTTTCGCGCACATCAACCATGCCCGGATGGTCACCCTGCTCGAAGAGGCGCGTATCGAATGGCTGCTCAGCGAGGGCGAGGCCAACGAGTCTCTGATCAAGAGCGCGTTGATCGCCAACGTGACCATCGCGTACAAGAAGCCGCTCCGACACTCGGACGGTCCACTCGACGTGACGCTCTGGTTCGAGAAGGTACGCGCGGTCGATTTCACCATCGGGTACGAGGTTCGGGCGGCGGGCGCGGCACCCGATTCGCCGCCGGCCGTGGTGGCGACGACCCGGATGGCGATGGTCGACGTCGGTGCCGAGACCCTGCGCCGCATCGCGCCGGAGGAGAAGGCCTACCTCGCGCGCTGGACTCGCTGAAACTCGGCCGCCCGGTCGACGAACCACGCCAACGCAGTCGGATCGTCGACGGCACTCGCATCGAGAGTGCCTGCAGCAGCGGCACCTTGGAAGAGTCGTTTGAGAGGTACCTCGAGCTTCTTCCCCGTTCGAGTGTGGGGTATCGCGGGCGTGGCAACGATGTCGTCGGGAACATGTCGCGGCGACGCCTGCGTCCTGATCACGGATTCGATGCGTTCACGCAACTCGTCGGTCGCACCGCCCGGGACCACCACGAACAGGGGCATCCAGTAGCCACCGTCGGGTAACTCGATGCCCAGAACGAGTGCCTCGGTGACCTCGTCCAGCGATTCGACGGCCTGGTAGATGTCGGCGCTCCCCATGCGGATTCCGTTGCGGTTGAGTGTCGAATCGGATCGCCCGTGCACGAGCACACTGCCGCGATCGGTCACGGTGATCCAGTCGCCGTGCCGCCAGATTTCCGGATAGGTAGCGAAATAGGCGTCCCGGTAACGAGATCCGTCGGGGTCGTTCCAGAAGTACAGCGGCATCGACGGCATCGGCTCGGTGACGACCAGTTCACCGACGGTGCCGCGGACGGGTTCACCGTCCTCGTCGAAGGCGTCGAGCGCGACGCCGAGGAACGGCACCGACAGCTCCCCCGCCCAGACCGGGGCGGTCCGCACTCCCCCGGCGAACGCCGACACCACGTCGGTTCCGCCCGAGATGGAGAAGACCGGCACGTGCGCACCGATGTTCTCCGACAACCAGATCGACGACGTGGCGGGCATCGCGGATCCGGTGATGCCGACGGCCCGCAGCGCCGACAGATCGTGGTCGACGCCCGGGTGTGTGTCTGCCTTGATGCAGGCGAGCACGTAACCGGGGCTGGTGCCGAGGTAGGTCACACCCAGCCGACCGGCGATGTCCCACAGTGCATCGGGCGTCGGAAATGCCGGATTGCCGTCGGCGCACACGATCGTGGATCCGGTCAGCAGGCCGGCGATCTGGAAGTTCCACATCATCCAGCTGGGGCTGGTGTACCAGAAGAACACGTCCTCGGGCCCCAGATCGGAGTGCAGCGCAACGGATTTGAGGTGCTCGAGCACCACACCGCCGTGACCGTGCACGATCCCCTTGGGTAGCCCCGTGGTACCCGAGGAGAACACCACCCACAGCGGGTGATCGAAAGGCACTGCGACCGGGGCCAGTTCACGACTCTGCGCTGTTGCGGCAGACCAGCTCACTGCGTTTCCCGACGCCTCGCCGACCGTCACCACCACCCGTAAGGTCGGCAAGGCCTCGACCAGCGCAGCGACATCACTGGACCTGTCTCTGAACTTCCCTCCGTACACGTATCCGGAGGCTGTGATCAGGGCCGTGGGCTCGAGCTGTCCCAGACGATCGCGCGCGGCCGAAGCCGAGTAGTCCTGCCCGCACGCGGACCACACCGCACCCAGACTCGCGGTCGCCAGGAATGCGATCACCGCCTCGGGAACGTTGGGCAGGTACCCGACGACGCGGTCGCCGCGTCGGACTCCCGCGTCGGCGAGTGTGCCCGCCAGCGCCCCGGTCCGATCGATCATCTCCTCCCACGTCACGGTCCGCGTCGAACCGTCTTCGCGGGCATGGACGATCGCGGCGCGGTCGGGTCGAGCGTGCCTGATCACCTGGTCGACGTAGTTCAGCTGCGTACCCGGAAACCACTGCGCGCCCGGCATGGTGCGTTCTGCGAGCGCCGTCGTCGGCACACTGGAGGCGCGAACCTCGAAGAAGTCCCACACCGCTCGCCAGAACAGTTCCAGCTCGTTCGTCGACCACCGCCACAGAGCCGGGTAGTCCGGCAGCTCTACGTCGTGACGTTGCTCGACGAAGCGCGCGAACTCGGTCACCCGAGCCTCGGCGACGTCCGAATCCGTCGGTGTCCACAGCGCACTGGTCATGGCAGCGAGTATGGCAGCCCGAGGGCGATATTCAGATCAATCCGAGCGACCGTTCGCGCATTTCCACCTTGCGCACCTTGCCGGTGACCGTCATCGGGAACTCGTCGACCACGTGCACGTAGCGCGGGATCTTGTAGTGCGCCAATCGTCCGTCACAGAAGGACCGTATCGCCGCCGAATCGAGAGGCGCGGCATCGTCTTTCATCCTGATCCACACCATCAGCTCCTCGCCGTATTTCGGGTCGGGCACACCGATCACCTGCGCGTCGAGGACATCGGGATGGGTGTACAGGAACTCCTCCACTTCGCGGGGATAGATGTTCTCGCCGCCGCGAATCACCATGTCCTTGATCCGCCCGGTGATCGCCACGTAGCCGTCTCCGTCCATCACCCCGATGTCGCCGGTGTGCATCCACCCCTCGCCGTCGATGGCCTCGGCGGTCTTCTCCGGCTGCTCCCAGTAGCCGAGCATCACCGAATAGCCGCGGGTGCACAGCTCGCCCGCCTCACCTCGTGGCAGCGTTTCGCCGAGGACGGGGTCGACGATCTTCACCTCCAGATGAGGACCGACGCGTCCGACGGTCGACACCCGCTGCTCGATGGAGTCCTCGCTTCGAGTCTGCAGCGACACCGGAGACGTCTCGGTCATGCCGTAGCAGATCGACACCTCGGCCATCCCCATCCGCTCGATCACCTGCTTCATCACCTCGGTGGGACACGGCGATCCGGCCATGATGCCGGTACGCAGACTGCCGAGGTCGAAATCGGCGAAGTTCTCCAGTGCCAGCTCGGCGATGAACATCGTCGGGACTCCGTAGAGCGACGTGCACTTCTCCGCGGCGACGGCCGTCAACGTCGCCACCGGATCGAACGAGGGCCCGGGAATCACCATCGCTGCGCCGTGCGACGTGCACGCGAGATTGCCCATCACCATGCCGAAGCAGTGGTAGAACGGCACCGGAATGCACACGCGGTCCTCGGCGGTGTAGTGGCAGAGCTCGCCGACGAAGAAGCCGTTGTTGAGGATGTTGCGATGACTGAGCGTCGCACCCTTGGGGAATCCCGTTGTTCCCGAGGTGTACTGGATGTTGATGGCATCGTCGGCACCGAGCCGCTCGGACACATCGGTGATCATGCGCGGAGTCTTCGCCAACGCTCGATGGCCGCGATCGGTCACCGCCTCCCATTGGATGCTCCCGATGAACAGCACCTCACGCAGAGATTCCACCTCGGGACGCACGTCGTCGATCATCGCCGCGTAGTTCGATCCCTTGAACTCCGTGGCCGACAACAGCACCGACACCCCGGCCTGCTTCAGCACGAACTGCAATTCGTGCGAGCGATACGCGGGATTGATGTTGACCAACACGGCACCGATCTTGGCCGTCGCATACTGCGCCAAAACCCATTCCGGGCAGTTCGGAGCCCATATTCCGACGCGGTCACCCACCTCGACTCCGGCCACGAGCAAACCGGCCGCCAACAGGTCGACGTCGGCGACGAACTCCGAGTAGGTCCACCGCCGCCCGGACGCAACATCGATCAAGGCATCACGATCCGAGTACCGCGCCGCCGTGCGATCCAGATTCGCGCCGATGGTGTCGTCCAGCACCGCTGTGTCCGACGGACCGGAAGAGTAACTGTCCATGATCCCCACGGTAGTGAGCCCGGTCACGTACGGCCACCCCCGAATAGGGGGGACGTCAGTCGAGTGTCAGGGCCTCGGCCGCTTCGAGCACATCGGCTCGCGAGGTGTCCTTCAACGCCACACCCGACCGCCCCAGCTTCCTGGCGCCTGCCAACAGACCTGCCACGATTCGTGCCGACTGCGCATACCCCTGGCCTTCCGGCGGATGGATGTTGGAGATGCAGTTGCGATCGGCGTCGGTGCACCCGGGTTTCGGCAGATGCGTCAGATAGATACCGAGACTGTCGGCGACCGACAACCCCGGACGCTCCCCGATCAGAACCAACACCGTCCGCACACCCATCGCCGCGGCGATGTGATCACCCAGCGCCACCCGAGCCTCGGTCGCGATCACGGGAGCCGCGATCGAATAACGATCCGACAGCTCTGCTTTCAAGGCCTCGAGCATCGCCACACCGTGATCGGCGAGCGCACGCGGAGACAACCCGTCGCCCAACACGATGCCGATCTCGTCCTCGGAATGCGGCACTGCCGAGAGATCTTTCGGCTGCCGACCCAGATCGGGCCGTCTCAGATACTCCGCACGACTCGTCGCCAACGATGTCACCACCGACGGTGCACCGAGACCCACCTGCTCGACCCGGCCCACGAACTCTTCGACCTCGAGCGGCATGTGCACCGCATCCCGCGCAGCGGCATGCGCCGAACGAAACTCGAGCACCCGCGTGGTCGGCAACGAATCACCGATGCGTCCCAAACCGATTCGAGCCTGGGTCATCGCCCTCAGGTCACCCCAGAACTCTGTTTCCGGCCGTTCCGCGGGCTCCACTCCTGCACTCCCTGGTCGTTCCGCGGGCTCCACTCCTGCCACCTCCGACTCACCGGTCATCGCGCACTCATCAACGCGCGCAACGGGCTTCCCGCTGCATCCACGTCCAGTACTCGACCGTCGGCGTCGACCATTCCCAGTCGGGAGAGCCACGACTCGAATTCCGGTGCCGGCCTCAGACCGAGAACCTGCCGAACGTAGAGCACGTCGTGGAAGCTCAACGACTGGTATCCGAGCATGACGTCGTCGGCACCGGGCACCGCAATGACGAACGCGACACCGGCGGTACCGAGGAGCGTCAGCAGGGTGTCCATGTCGTCCTGGTCGGCCTCGGCATGGTTGGTGTAGCAGACGTCCACTCCCATCGGCAGTCCCAGCAGCTTGCCGCAGAAGTGATCTTCCAGGCCGGCCCTGATGATCTGCTTACCGTCGTAGAGGTACTCGGGTCCGATGAATCCGACGACGGTGTTGATCAGCAGCGGCTCGAGATCGCGGGCCACCGCGTACGCACGCGTTTCGAGGGTCTGCTGATCGACGGGGCGGTCGCCGGTACCGATGTGCGCACCCGCCGACAACGCGGAGCCCTGACCGGTTTCGAGATACATGACGTTGTTCCCGACGGTTCCGCGGTGCAGCGATCGGCCGGCCTCGTTGGCTTCCCGGAGCAGCGGAACGTTCACTCCGAAGCTCGAATTGGCTCCTTCGGTGCCCGCGATGGATTGGAACACCAGATCGACCGGAACGCCCTTGTCGATCAGTTCCATCGTCGTCGTCACGTGCGAGAGCACGCACGATTGCGTGGGAATCTCGAAACGTTGCCGAATCTCGTCGAGCAGGTGCAGCAACTCGGCCGTCGCCTGAGGTGAATCGGTCGCGGGGTTGATCCCGATCACCGCATCGCCCGATCCCAGCAGCAACCCGTCGAGCGTGGCCGCGGCGATTCCGCGGGGATCGTCCGTCGGATGATTGGGCTGGAGCCGAGTGGTGAGTGTGCCGGGAAGTCCCACCGTCGTGCGGAACGCCGACGTCACCTGCACCGCCCGCGACACTGCGATCAGATCCTGGTTTCGCATGATCTTGCTGACCGCGGCCACCATCTCCGGAGTCAGTCCGGCAGCCACCGACCGCAACGTCGCCGCCGCGTCCGGCCTCGCGGTGACCTGGAGCAGCCAGTCCCGCAGGCCGCCGACGGTCAGGTGCGAGACGGCACCGAATGCGATGCGGTCGTGTGAATCGATGATGAGCCGGGTGACCTCGTCGCTCTCGTACGGGACGAGCAGATCGTGCAGGAAGACATCGAGTGAGACCTCCGACAGCGCCCATTGCGCTGCCGCACGCTCGGCATCCGATTCGGCTGCGCAGCCGGCCAATTCGTCACCGGATCGCAGCGGTGTCGCCTTGGCCATGAGGTCGACCAACCCGTCGAACGTGTAGGTGGTGCCCGAGACCTGCTGGGTGTAGATCGTCATTCCAGCTCGGCCTCGGCCTCGGCCAGTGCGGCGAACTCCTCGTCCGGCGAGTTCGCGACCAGATGATGCCTGCTGTAGATGCCGAAGTAGGCCATGAACGCGACGAACACGGCCAGGCACCACAGTGCCGCCGTGGAATCGACGACGAAGGTGGCGACAACAGCGAGGGCGGCGATGACCAGGGCGAATCCGGTTGTCACGACGCCGCCGGGGGTTCGGTACGGCCGTTCCATGTTCGGCTCGTTGCGACGGAGCACGATGTGGCTGACCATCATCAGAACGTAACTCAGAGCCGCGCCGAACACGGCCATGTTGAGCAACATTCCGCCCTGACCGGTCAGGGAGAGCAGGAAGCCGATGACGCCCGGCACGATCAACGCCAGCGTCGGAGCCTTGCGAGAGTTGGTGATGGACAGTGTCTTCGGCAAGTATCCGGCGCGCGAGAGGGCGAACAGCTGGCGCGAGTACGCGTACATGATCGAGAAGAAGGACGCGACCAATCCCGCGAGGCCGATGTAGTTGACGATCTTGCTCGCGGTTCCGTCACCGAGGGCTTCCACCAACGGGTTTCCCGATTCCTTGACGGCGTCGGCACCGCCGGCCCCGGTCACCAGGAACAGCACGACGGCACCGGTGACGAGCAGCACGCCCATGGCGGCGATGATGCCGCGTGGGACGTTCTTCGTCGGATCCTTGGCCTCCTCAGCGGCCAGCGGGACGCCTTCGATGGCGAGGAAGAACCAGATGGCGAACGGAACGGCGGCCCAGATTCCGAGGTAGCCGAACGGCAGGAATCCCGAGGCTCCGGCGGCGTCGGTGGGTGCAATGTCGGTCAGGTTGCTCGCGTCGAATTGCCCGATGGCGGCGATGGCGAACACCACGAGCCCGACCAGGGCGATCGCGGTGATGACGAACATGATCTTGAGGGCTTCGCCTGCGCCGGAGAGGTGGATTCCGATGAACACGGCGTAGACCGCCAGGTAGACCCACCAGCCGTCGGTGATACCGAACAGTCCGAGCGATTCGACGTAGGCACCGATGAACGTGGCGATCGCCGCGGGAGCGATGGCGTACTCGATGAGAATGGCTGTGCCGGTGGCGAATCCGCCCCACGGCCCGAGAGCGCGGCGGGCGAAGGTGTAGCCACCGCCCGCGGCGGGCAGCGCCGACGACATCTCGGCCATACCGAGGACCATGGCCAGGTACATGCCCGCGATGATGATCGCCGCGATGAGCAGACCACCGAAGCCGCCCTCGGCGAGACCGAGATTCCAACCGGAGTAGTCACCGGAGATGACGTAGCTGACTCCGAGGCCCGCCAGCAGGACCCAGCCTGCCGTCCCCTTCTTCAGAGTTCGCTTGGCCAGGTAGTCACCGCCCTCGACGTGCGACCGAGTGCTCTCGTGAGAGCCTGATTTCGAGTGAGACGACTGGGGGTCTACTACGGACATTGCAAGCCTCTCGTAACCAATTCGCTCGGAGCGGGGTCACGCCCGAGGGGACGATTCACAACACGTGTGGCGCGCGAATCGGTTCAAGATAGGCCCGTGATGTAAGCGCCGCGTCATCGATGAGTGACGGGCGAATTACGTCAGGTATCGACGGCGTTCACGTCGCCGATGTCTCCCTCGTCCGGTTCGGCGACTGTCAGTACCGCGTCCACCACAGCCCTGTTGGTTTCCAACTCACGCTCCAGCCGCCGGAGCGTGTGCGCGATGCGTGATTCTGCGAAATCACCGACGAGATCGACACTCGCCACCACGTAGATCTGTTTGGGACCGACGAACTCGATGCGCACGAATCTGACCGACGCCACCTCGGGAAGTTGCTCGATCCGCTGCACCACCGCGTTCCATAATGCTCTCGATCCCGGTTCGCCGGTGAGGAATCGACGGTTCCGATCGATCAATACGAAGGCGACGATTCCGAGCAGCACACCCACCAGGATGGAGCCGATGGCGTCGAACGCCGCCGATCCGGTGAGCTGATGCAACCCGATTCCGGTGCCGGCGATGACGATGCCGATCAGTGCGGCACTGTCCTCCGCGAACACTGCCCGCAGCGTCGGATCGGAGGTCTCGAGCGCGTAGTCGAGGAAGTCCTTGTCGTATTCGGCCGCTTCACCGCGAATCTGCCGAACCGACTGCAGGAACGACACTCCCTCCAGCAGAAAAGCGATGGCGAGCACCACATACGCGACGAGGTAGTTCTCGCTGCTCGATTCGCCGGCGAGCAACGACGTGATGCCGTGCCACACCGACACGGCCGCACCGGCGACGAAGAGTCCGATCGCCGCGAGCGTCGACCAGAAATAGGTCTCCCGCCCGTACCCGAGTGGCCGTCGATCATCGGGCCCACGTGATCCACGGCGATTGGCGACGAGCAGGAATATCTCGTTTCCGGTATCCGCCCACGAGTGCGCAGCTTCGGCGACCATGGAGGCCGATCCGGTGAACACGGCCGCGAACGTCTTCGCGATCGCGACGCCGAGATTGGCGACGAAAGCGATGACCACAGTGCGCAGGCTCTCGCCGCCGTCGGCGTCGTCGGACTTCGGTGCGCTCTTCATCTTTCGCACTGTATGCGCTGCGCGCAGTGGTGCGGTTATGTGCCACCTGCGGCATCCAACCGCACCACTGCCGCAGGCACTCAGCCCTGAAGCATCCCCGGGACGGGACACGCGTCGACGGCCTCGGCGACCACCAAGGGGTCTGCGGGAACCTCCGGTCGTCGACCTTCTTCCCAGTCGACGCCGACCAGTGGTGGATGCTCCGCGAGGATGGCGTTCTCCTCGGCGGTGTAAGCGCGTCCGCGGCTGAGGAACCGCACTCCCTCCGGCGATTCGAGCGAGAATCCACCACCGCGGCCGGGAACCACGTCGAGCACCAGTTGAGTGTGCTTCCACGCCTGGAACTGAGATCCCGAAATCCACACCGGTACACCGTCGCTCCCGGTCGGCAGGTCCTGTGGGACCTCGCCGACCCCGAGTCGAAGGTCGATGTATCCCAGGAGGACATCCCGGTCGCCGACGATGAATTCGCCTGCGGGATAACACATCGGCGACGACCCGTCACAGCATCCCCCGGACTGATGCATCATCAGTTCCCCGTGGATACCGCCGAGGCGACGGAGCAGGTCCATCGCCTCGACGGTGGTCTTCAGCCGCGCGGGCTGCGCAGCGCTGGTCATCAGAAGAAGCCCTGGGCCTTCTGGGCGTAGCTGACGAGCAGGTTCTTGGTCTGCTGGTAGTGATCGAGCATCATCTTGTGGTTCTCGCGGCCGATACCGGACTGCTTGTAGCCACCGAACGCGGCGTGCGCGGGGTACTGGTGGTAGGTGTTGGTCCACACGCGACCGGCCTTGATGTCGCGTCCGGCGCGGTAGGCGACGCCGCCGTCACGAGACCAGACGCCTGCTCCGAGTCCGTAGAGGGTGTCGTTGGCGATGTCGATGGCATCGTCGTAGTCCTTGAAGGACGTGACCGACACGACCGGGCCGAAGATCTCCTCCTGGAAGATGCGCATGTTGTTCTTGCCGGTGAAGATCGTCGGCTGCACGTAGTAGCCACCGTTCAGATCTCCGCCGAGCTGCGCACGCTCACCGCCGGTGACGACCTGTGCGCCCTCGCCCTTGCCGATCTCGATGTACGAGAGAATCTTCTCGAGCTGATCGTTCGATGCCTGCGCGCCGATCATGGTCTCGGTGTCGAGCGGATCGCCCTGTCGCACAGCCTTGGTGCGGATGGCGGCCAAGGCGAGGAACTCGTCGAAGATGTCCGCCTGGATCAGCGAACGCGATGGGCAGGTGCACACTTCACCCTGGTTGAGGGCGAACATCGTGAAGCCTTCGAGGGCCTTGTCCTGGTAGTCGTCGTTGGCCTGCAGCACGTCGGAGAAGAAGACGTTGGGGCTCTTGCCGCCGAGCTCGAGAGTCACCGGAATCAGGTTCTGCGACGCGTACTGCATGATGAGGCGGCCGGTGGTGGTCTCGCCGGTGAAGGCGATCTTGGCGATGCGCGGGCTCGACGCCAGCGGCTTGCCTGCCTCCACTCCGAATCCGTTGACGACGTTGAGCACGCCGGCGGGCAGCAGGTCGCCGATGATCGAGATCAGGTGCAGGATCGACGCGGGAGTCTGCTCGGCGGGCTTGAGCACCACGGCATTACCGGCAGCGAGAGCGGGTGCGAGCTTCCACACGGCCATGAGGATCGGGAAGTTCCACGGGATGATCTGCCCGACGACTCCGAGCGGCTCGTGGAAGTGGTAAGCCACTGTGTCGCTGTCGATCTCGGAGAGCGAGCCCTCCTGCGCGCGGATGCAGCCGGCGAAGTACCGGAAGTGATCGATGGCCAGCGGGATATCGGCGTTGAGGGTCTCGCGGATCGGCTTGCCGTTGTCCCAGGACTCCGCCAGTGCGATGGACTCGAGGTTCTCGGCGATGCGGTCGGCGATCTTGTTGAGAATCACGGCGCGCTCGGCGGCAGAGGTCTTGCCCCATGCGGGCGCTGCGGCGTGTGCGGCGTCGAGCGCGAGCTCGATGTCCTCGGACGTGGAGCGGGCGACCTCGCAGAAGTTCTCGCCGGTCACGGGCGTCGGGTTCTCGAAGTACTGACCCTTGACCGGCGGTACCCACTCGCCGCCGATCCAATTGTCGTAGCGCGACTGGAACGACATGACGGAATCGGCGGTACCTGGACGGGCGTAGACGGACATTGAAAATCCTCCTGATCGACACGTGCTTCACAGTTGATGCGATGTGTGATTCAAGACACTAGGGGTTGCAACGTTGCAACTACGTTGCTTCGTCTCATGCACGAGGACCGGTGGAGCCTGCGGTCAAATTCCCAGTTCGCGGTCGAGCAGATCGATGCGTGCGCTGACTTGCCCGTAGAGCGCGGAATCACTGCTCAGGGTGGCCCGATACGCCTCCCACGCGATCACGTCCGAGCGACCGTGAATGGACGATGTCCACTGCGCCAGCAGCACCGGATCTCCGAGTCGGAGCAATGCGGCCTGCATCCGCGACCGCAGTTCCTCGCGGATCTCCTCGATGCCGGGCGCGGACGATCCGGGCAGCACCGGGCCCGAGTAGATACGCAGAGCAGCCTCGACGTCGCCGCGGTCGAGGGCACGCCGGATGTCGCCGACGTCCGAGGACAGCTCGCCGACCAGACGGTAGGGCCGCGACGCCAGGCCTGCGGTCCCGAAAGCCTTGCGCAATCTCGACATCTCGGCGCGGATCGTCACCGAGTCCAGTTCCTGCTCGTCGAGCAGCACGGCGAGGTGGTCGGAGCTGAGGCCTTCGGGATGCTCCCCGAGCAGAAGCAGGATCTCCGCGTGTCGCTGCGAGAGCGGGATCCGGCCGGAACCGCGCACCACTCCCGGCCGTCCCGATCCGAGGACCTCGAGCCGAGGAGCAGTGTCTCCCAGCGATTTCGGAGAGTTCATCAGATGCAGGCGTAGCTCGGATTCGGCGGCGGCGACGGTGGCACGCACCAGCGAGAGCACCTCGGGTACCGCAACGCGGGGGCCACCGGTGATATCGATGGCTCCCAGGATGTGGCCGCTGGTGGGGTGGTGAACCGGTGCCGCCGAGCAGCTCCACTCGTGCACCGACCTGGAGAAGTGCTCGGACGCGAAGATCTGCACACTGTGGTCGACCGCGAGAGCAGTGCCGGGGGCATTGGTGCCCTTGCTCTCCTCGCTCCAATCGACCCCCTCGGCGAAGTCCATCGTGAGCGCTCGGTCCTTGGCCGCGGAATCACCCTCGACCCACAACAGCCGTCCCTCGGCATCGGAGATGGCCACGAGCAGACCCGTGTCCGAAGCGTCCTCGACCAGCAGCTTGCGGATGACAGGACGGATGATGGCCATCGGGTGCCCGTTGCGGTAACGCTCGAGATCCGGCCCGGTCAACGCAGGAGTGTCGTTGCCGCCGTCGGGATCGACGCCCTTGGTTCGACTGCGCATCCACGAATCGAGCACGACGGACCTCACCGTCGAGCCCTGGGTACGAATGTCGTCGACGAAAGATTGGTGGGCACTGGACATCTGGCGCGCGAGCACAGCGATGTCCTCGCCGGGGCGCACGGCGACCCAGGGGTTGCCACCACTGTTCGATCGGCTTGCCATTCGACGCTTCCTCCGTGACCTGTCCACATCGTTGTAACCCAGCTCACAAGCCAGGATACAGCCGTGGCCGGCGCGCGCGGCCCAGGCCGGTCGCGCCGACCCCGGGTGCCTACTTCTTCTTGACCGCCGAGGTGATGATGTCGTTGCTGGTGTCACCACTCGACTTGGCCCGCTTGTCCGCGCGCTTGTCCTTGAGAGATTTGCCGGATTTCTTGGTCATCGTGTTGCGGGGCGATTTGTCCGACATGGCAGTAACCCATCTATCGGGGAACCTGAACGGTCCCCAGACCACGAACGCTACGCCTCGACGCGCCGACCGTGGTCTTCAACAGCCACGACTCAGTGCGCCGGCTCGACTCCCACCAGTGCAGCGGCGCGCTCGGCGAACATGATGGCCGTCGCATGCGGGCCCCGGCTGGGCACCACCGGAAACGCCGAGGTGTCGACGACGAAGACACCGTCCACTCCGCGCACGCGGCAGTGTTCGTCGAGCACCGACCCCGGATCCGACTCCGGTCCCATCCGGGCGCTTCCGGACAGGTGCAGCGACGTACCGAGTGCCGCGAAGGGATCGTCGATCGCGGGGACTTCGACGCTGCAGGGCATCGACGGCGACGCGAGCAGATCTCGCGCCAGTTCGACGCCACCTCGCATCGCCCGCCGGTCGCTCTCCGATTCGAGATAGCGGTATCTCACGTCAGGGGCCTCGAACGGATCCGTGCTGCGCAGCGCGATACTCCCCCGCGCCGTCGAGCGCATGAGGCCGACACCGAACACGTGCGGCCCACGCGCAAGACCGGAGATCAGTCGATCGAATCTCCTGGTGTACGGCCTGATCTCCACGTCGCCCGCATGCAACACTGCTTCCAGAGCAGGAGATGGCGTCGAGAATTCCGTCGTCGGCACCACGGGAACGGCAACCTCGGGATGGTCACTGAAGCCGGCTCCGACTCCCGGACTGTCGACGACCACCGGAATCCCCAGTGCAGCCGAGCTTTCGGACGCTCCGATGCCTGATCGCAGCAGCAACGCGGGGGTGTGCACCGCGCCGGCCGAGAGTACAAGGGTGTCGGACTCGACGACGGTGCGTACCCCGTCGACGATGATCTCGACCCCGATCACCCTGCTGCCCTTGAACTTCAACGACGCAACCGTCGTATTGCCTTGTACCCGTAAGTTCTTTCGGCCGATGACCGGTAAAAGATATGCCACAGCGGCACTTACGCGGATCCCGTTGCGGATGTTGGACGGTACCGCACCTACTCCGCCCACGGCCGCGGCGGGAGCGTTCAGGTCCTCGTGGAATCGAAAACCCGCGTTCCCAGCGGCCTGCACGAACGATGCGGTCAGAGGATGTCGGTCCTGCTCGGGTGTGCGCGAGACCGGCATCGGCCCGCGGGAACCGTGCCACCGATCGATCGCTCCGGCATCGAGATCGGTTTCGGAGCCGATGTAGAACGGCAGCACCTGATCGAAGGACCACAACGACTGAGGCCAAGCGTCGAAGTCACCCGGCGTGGCGCGGACGAAATAGCCACCGTTCACCGCGCCGGAGCCTCCCAGCACCCGGCCTCGCGCGATCGTCCGAGACACACCCGCCGCGAGTTCGGCCGCATAGGTTCCCACCCATTCGCTACCGGGGCCGATCGGAAGCGTCGACGCGTCGAGCAAGGCCGCCGGGACATCGGCGACGCCGGAGAACGCCGGCCCGGCTTCGAGCAACAGCACCGACCGATCGGGGTCCTCACTGAGCCGCGACGCGAGAACGCAACCGCAGGATCCACCGCCGACGACGATGACGTCGGCGAACTCGATCGGGTTCACACCGTCGGCGGAGCCGACCGGGCTCGCACCTCGTCAGCCGTCGAGGCGGGGTTTGAGGGCCTCGACGCTGCGGGCGGACAGTGCGCCGCGCCACAGCCCCGCTCCGTAGGCGACGTCATCGGCTCGTTTGTAGAAGGCATAACGCACAGGATCGAGGCCGCCGAGCTCCCGATGCTTGTACCAATCCGAGAATGCCTCTGCCACAGCCAATCCCAGCGCGATTCTACGAATTCGACTCGACAGCAGCACGGCGAGCAGGGTGATCGGCCAATAATGTCGACACAGGGCCGACGCCAGTTGCCACAACCCCGCCACGAAACCCTCGGCGGCGAGAATGGCCGCGATCCGCGTGGGCTGATCGAGACCGACGAACATCTTGCGCAGGCGAACGATCGTCACGCCGAGTGTGGCGGCGGCACCGACGAGTCCGATCCGCGTCAGACTCGCGGCGAGCAGACACGCGACCAACGTCCACGGAGACATCGCGATCGGCGGCACCATGCCCGGATGACGCGCCGACAACGGTGTGGCACCGGTGCCGTAGAACAGCTTGCGGGCGAACCACTCGACGAAGGTGACGCGATGCTCGTGCGCGACGTGGGCGACGGGTTCGTAGCGCAGCCGCCACCCCGCCTCCTGCAGTCGCCAGCACAGGTCCACGTCCTCGGCCACGTGCATCGACTCGTCGAATCCGTCGCAGTCCATTGCCACCGACCGGCGCATCAACATCGCGGCGCTGGGAACGTACGACACCGAACTGCCTGCCCGTACCGCCGCTTCCTTGCGGCCCAGGTCGAGCGACGACCGGGCGTGTTCGTACCTGGCCAGCGCGCTGCCCTCGGGCTCGAGTGCGACGATGCGGGGGGCCACCAGAGCGACCGCCGGATCCGAGAAGTGACCGAGCATCACCTCCAGCCACCCCTTGCGTGGGACGACGTCCGAATCCAAGAACGCGACAAAATCCGTTGTGGCACATCGTAAGCCAGTGTTTCGCGCCGCAGCCGGTCCGCGTGAGCGCTCGTGCCGCAGCACCGTCACGCTGCCCACACTCCAGGAGATCCGCGGTACTGCGACCGGGACGTCAGAGCCGTCGTCGACGATGATGACGTGCAGACCGTGGAGTGCCGCGATCAAGCGCTCCAACCCCGCCTCGTTGTTCTTGAGCGGTACGACGACGGTGACGTCGCACGGCGACGGGATCGACATCGGGCGCGGGTTCCCGACACCCGAGTCGAGCAATTTGCGAGCCACGAGAGCGGACTGCGAGTCGGTCACTTCGATGAATCCATCGCCGATCATCGCCGCAGCGGTGGGTGCGAGCTTGAGCATGCGGGTCGGTGAACCACCGATCAGGACGCGTCCTTCGGAGAATGTGCGTACGCGTGGATCGACTCGCACCCCGAAGCCATCAGGCAACCGACCTTCACCCATCAGGAGATCGTAAGCGGACGAGACGCCGAAGTGTCGGCCACCCGTGAAATCGGACGGAACATACCTGTTCCCCGTTTTTCGCAGCTTCTCGTCTGGGTCGCGACCAGTCGTTTCACCGGGTTCGGTCACGAGATCACGCCCTGCTCGGAGGGACTCCATCGCCCGACTGCATCGGCTGCTCTGGTGCACATCTGCTCGAAGGCGCGACGCCCTTCGTCCGCATCGGCCCCGGTCGGATCGCCGAGCACGCCGTTGGCAGTGATCGGTGCCAATCCACCGTCGCGAAGTGCAGGCAGCAGGGCGGCGATGTCGGTCACATTTCCCACCTGCGCCTTCGCCATGTTCACCACCTCGGGCGAAAGGTGCAGTAGCAACGACGTTTCGGTCCGTCCGGCGTGAGCATCTGCTCCGGGTATCGCGCACGGAAACCACACGACATCGCGTCCCTCGTACCGGAGCTGCAGCACTGCGGTGCGCACCGTCGGCGCGTTTCCGCCGTGGCCGTTGACGAACACCACTCTCTCGGCCCACCGGCACGCGGAACGTCCGTACTCCACCAGAAGTGTTTCGAGCGCGGCTGCACCGATCGAGACGGTGCCGGGAAAGCCTTCGTGTTCGCCACTGGCCCCGTACGCGATCGACGGGGCCACGACTGCGTCGGGAATGGTTCGCGCCACGGCGTCGGCGATACGGGTGTCGGTGTCGAGGGGAAGGTGCGGTCCGTGCTGCTCGATCGAACCGACCGGCACGACGAGGGTCCTCGACCCGTCGACGTCCGGCCAGTACTGCGCACCGAGGGAGTCCGTGGCCATGGATGCAGATGCTATCGGATGGAACGAAGCCGTCACGCCGTCGAAACACACGGGCGCTAATCTTCGATTCGTGCCACCCCGTCGTCGATCCATATTGCTCTCGCAATTGTCGATATCGGCACCCGGCGGCCCGCAGCCGTCGATCCTGCGCGAATTGCGTTGCGTTATTCTCGCTGGCGACGCTCCACCGAATACCCCTATTCCACTCAACGAAGTCGCGGAACTGTTCGGGGTCAGCCGAATACCGGTGCGCGAGTCGCTCAAGACGCTGATCGGTGAGGGATTGGTCGATCATCGGCCGAATCTGGGCTATACGGTCGCCCAGTTGACGGCAGCCGAACTACGCGAAATGTACATCGTCCGAGAGGTTCTGGAGACGGCAGCGCTTCCGATCGCCGTCGAACTCGCCACCGATGCCGACCGCGAACACATCGCCGAGATCAATCGGCAACTCGAAGCGTCACTGGCTCGCGACGACTCGCGGGAGTATCACCGACTCTCACGTGAATTCCACCTGTCCCTGACGCGCCCGTCTCGGATGCACCGGTTGCTGCACATGCTCGAATCAGCATGGAACATAACCGAACCCGTGCAACCGATGGTGCATGTCGCCGGGTCCGACAGGGCGTCGCTGCACAGCGACCATGCCGATATGCTCACGGCATTCCTGGACGGCGATTCCGCCGGACTGCTCAGCGCAGCACAACATCACCACACGCGTCTCAATTCGGTCATTTCGACACTTTCGAACGACCACGGATTGTTTGCCGACCCGCCGTCGGAATAGCGGAGGAACGACCCGAAAAGATACGGGAGTGGAGCCTGCAGGAACGACCCGAAAAGATACGGGAGTGGAGCCTGCAGGAATGACCGAAAAGATATATCGCTCTCGTCACGAATGCGCAACACTTCGCCGCTAGCTTTTCCTCATTCGCTCGTTCACCTCCTTCGTTCACCTCAATGCCATGCCGTCAGGAGCATCGATGACAGATACAGCGCACGGTCCCGCTCAAACGGGAGATCTCGTGGAAGCCGCGGGCCACCCCGTCGGTGGTGGCCTGATCAAGGACAGCTACGACCCGCGGCTGACCAACGAGGACCTCGCTCCGCTGAAGAAGCAGACGTGGACGTCGTACAACCTGTTCGCCTTCTGGATGTCCGACGTGCACTCGGTCGGCGGTTACGTGACCGCGGGCAGCCTGTTCGCGCTCGGGTTGGCCAGCTGGCAGGTGCTGATCGCATTGCTCGTCGGCATCACGATCGTCTACTTCTTCTGCAACCTCGTCGCCAAGCCGAGCCAGGTGTCGGGTGTTCCCTATCCGGTCATCTGCCGCAGTGTTTTCGGCGTCCTCGGTGCCAATATTCCAGCCATCATTCGCGGTTTGATCGCAGTGGCCTGGTACGGCATTCAGACGTTCTTGGCCTCGGCCGCTCTCGACATCGTGTTGATCAAGTTGTTCCCGTCGCTGGCTCCGTACGCCGTCACCGCGGATTACGGTTTCGCAGGGTTGTCGCTGCTGGGCTGGGCGAGCTTCTTGTTCCTCTGGGTCGTCCAGGCCGCGGTGTTCTGGCGTGGCATGGAGTCCATTCGTAAGTTCATCGACTTCTGCGGCCCGGCCGTCTACGTCGTGATGTTCATGCTGTGCGGCTACCTGATCTGGAAAGCAGGCTGGGGCGCAATCGATCTCAATCTCGGTGAGGTCGAGCACACCGGTCTGAGCTCCATTCCGGTGATGCTGGGTGCCATCGCTCTGGTCGTCTCCTACTTCTCGGGCCCGATGCTGAACTTCGGCGACTTCTCCCGCTACGGCAAGTCCTACGCGGCGGTGAAGAAGGGCAACTTCCTCGGCCTGCCGGTGAACTTCCTGGTGTTCTCGATTCTCGTCGTCGTCACCGCCTCCCTGACGCTTCCGGTGTTCGGTGAACTGATCACCGATCCGGTCGAGACCGTCGCCCGGATCGACAGCACGTTTGCCATCGTCCTCGGAGCACTGACCTTCACAATCGCCACCATCGGCATCAACATCGTCGCCAACTTCATCTCCCCTGCATTCGACTTCTCGAACGTCAGCCCCCAGCGCATCAGCTGGCGCGCAGGCGGCATGATCGCCGCCATCGGCTCGGTGCTGATCACGCCATGGAACCTGTACAACAACCCCGACGTCATCCACCTGACGCTCGAGACCCTCGGTGCATTCATCGGACCCCTGTTCGGCATCCTCATCGCCGACTACTACCTCGTCCGCAAGCAGAAGGTCGTGGTCGACGAGCTGTTCTCGATGTCGCCCACCGGGCTGTACTGGTACTCCAAGGGTTACAACCCGGCCGCGGTGTACTCCACCATCGTCGGCGCATTGGTCGCGATGTTCACCGTGCTCTTCAACGGGGCCATCGACGGTATGGAGATCGCCGGTATGTCGACGGCATCGAAGTACAGCTGGTTCATCGGCTGCGGCATCGGATTCGTCATGTACTACTACCTGGCGACGCGAACCAAGCTTGCTGTCACCAACTTCGACGTTCCAGCGAAGGCATAGGATTTCTTCCGTGCTCATCAAGGTCATCAATCCGAACACCACCAGTTCGATGACCGCAACGATCGGCGACTGTGCCCGGGCCGTGGTCGGCCCGGGCACGGTCGTCGACGCGGTCAGCCCCTCGATGGGGCCCGTGTCCATCGAAAGTCACGTCGACGAAGCGCTCAGCGTCCCAGGCATTCTCGCCGAGATCGCCCGTGGCGAGGCCGCGGGGGTCGACGGCTACGTCATCGCCTGCTTCGGAGATCCCGGCATCGACGCAGCCCGCGAGCTGGCGGCCGGGCCGGTCATCGGCATCGCCGAGGCGGCCATGCACGCCGCGAGCTTCCTGGGCCGAGGATTCAGCGTCGTCACCACACTCGGACGCACCATCGGGCGTGCTCAGGATCTCGCGAACCACTACGGCTTCGGACGCCACTGCCTCGGCATCCATGCGTGCGAGCTGCCGGTCCTCGATCTCGAGACCGATCCCGATGCCCGCAAGATCGTCACCGAGGCGTGCCGCGTCGCCGTCGAGACGGACGGCAGCGATGCCGTCGTACTCGGATGCGCGGGCATGGCCGATCTGTGCCAACACATTTCGGCCGAGATCGGCGTACCGGTGGTCGACGGTGTGGCCGCGGGAACCCTTTTCGCTCAGTCCCTCGTCTCGCTGGGACTGGGCACCGGAAAGCGGGGCGAATTCGCGACTCCGCCGGCCAAGCTCTACACGGGGATGCTCGAGGGCTTCAGCCGCGAGTGACTGCTACCGCGAACGAGTCAGCGTGGCAACGGTGTAGCCGATCGCTCCGCCGGCGACCAGCACGCCGACGAGCAGCAACACAACCTGCAGAACAGTCGACATCGAGTCCGCGAACAACGCTACGTAGACCACGACGCAGGACGCGACGATCGCGATGAGAGCAGACAGTGTCGGGGGGACTCTCGGAGACTTGTCGGTCATGGTGTCAGTACACCATCTCCGAGTCCATCAGGTCTCGCACAAGCCCCGATAGGGAACACCGGGTAGGTATTGGGCCCATTCCGCTTCCGTCACCACCGACCCGCCGGATTCGCACAGATGGGTACGAACCTCGTCGGGGTCGGTTCGCCAGATGCGAACATCGCGGGCCGTGCCACCGCCGAACAGCACTCGCCCGTCCGCGGCGAAAACAGCGTCGTTGACGCGCTGACCGTATGCGGTGAGGGCGGCGTACTGCGACGGTGCGGCACGGTCCGCCACATTCCACAGCCAGACCGACGATCCACCGTCGCCCGCGGCCAACCGGGTGCCGGACCGATCGAAGGCGAGCGAGGAGATCGGGCTCGACGGCCCGACGACTCGAGCCAGGTGCTGCGGTTCTGCGGAGTCTGTCATGTCCCACAGTCGAATCGAGCGATCAGCACTGCCCGCGGCAAGAGTTCTCCCGTCCGGTGAGATGGCCACGGCCTGGACGCTACTTCCGAAACCGCCGAGCACGGCCGTCCGGCGCGGATCGGTCGGGTCTCCGACATCCCACAGCTCGACCACACCACCGACACTGGCGATGGACAGTACGGACGCATCGGGAGACAGTGCCATTCCGGCGGGATAGTTTCCCGCATTCAGGGTCGACACCATGCGCGGAGCGGCAGGGTCCAGAAGCGACCACAACGACACGTCGTTCGAGTTCTGGCCGGACGCGACCAGCAAGGTCCCGGTGCGGTCGAAGACCAACACAGCAGTCAGACTGCTCGTTGCCGTCCGAACGGTGCCGAGCGCCACCGGATCGGCGAGATCGGTTGTGTCCCACAGCTGAAATCCTCCGGTTGCCGTACCCGCCGCCGCCCGGGTTCCGTCCGCAGTGAGCGCCACCGCGCCCGTCTGGTCCATACCGTCACCGATGACCAACGGCTTCGACGCCACCGGATGCTCGACGTCCGAGACGTCCCAGAGCGTCGTGGCGAGAGCCCGGGTGCCTGCTCCGACGAGCAAACGCGTTCCCGATGCACCGATGGGGTTCTGAAAGATCGTGTCGCCGGCATCGGCGAGAGCTGGTCCGGGCAGCGGCCAGATCCGGGTGATTCCATCGCCACTGGCAGTGACGATCGACGAGCGATCCGGGGTGAATACGAGCGAACTCACCTCGGAAGGACCGGGAAGCGTCAGCTGTGGCGTTCCCGAGGCCGCGTCCCACACCTTCGAGGAATTGTCCGAACTCGCCGCAGCGATCAGAGTCCCGTCCCCGCTGAACGCCACATCGTTGACATAGCTGGTGAATCCCGTCAACGCCGGCAGAGGAGACAACCGGCCTGCGTCGACAGCCCACCGCAGAACCTCACGACCGGTAGTACCGGCGATCAACGTGGTGCCGTCAGGCGAGAAGGCCAACTGTTGTGCGGTGTAGGTCGATCCGTCCGAGGGGACGTCGATCAGTGGAACGGTGGGGGCTGCTGGAGACCTCGTCAGCTGCGCGGCGTCCCACAACCGCATCGCGCGCCCGGGACCGACCGTCACCAGGTACCGCCCATCGGGGCTGAACTCAGTCGCTGTCGGTGAACCGGGTTGAGCCACTTCGGCCACTGCGGTCGGCCGCGCAGGATCGGCGACGTCGAGGACAGGCAACGACTCGGCCCCGGTGCCGACGAGAAGCAAGCGGCCATCGGGAGAGTAGGACAGGTTTCGCACCTCGTCGACATCGTTGCGCGACAACATTATCGGTGCCGTCGGATCCGACACATCCCACAGTTCGACGCCGTAGAACCCACCCACGGCGAGAACGTCACCCCGCGGATCGAACGTCAGCGCCGATGCGTCACGAGAGGTGATCTCGCCGAGTCGCGCGTGGCCGTCCGCGAGGGACCACATCCGGACGCGACCGTCGGAACCAGCTGTTGCCACGAGGCTTCCGGCCGGGTCGACCGAGGTCACCGCCCCGCCTTCCACACCGAGTAACCGCACCGGAGTGTGGATCGCGGACGAATCGAGTATTGCTGATCGCGCCTCGGACGTTCGATCCACCTCGTACGACGCCAACGCGAAGTACGCCGCCAGACCGGGATCTTGATTCCTCAATTGGCTTGCGACACCAGCGATTTGACGAGAGACGGCTTCTGCCTCTGCATGTTCGGCATCGACCCGCCGTTTGTTCGCGTCCGAGCGAGCGACGAACGCGGTGACCGCCAGTGTCACCGACAGTACGGTCAGAATCGCCAATGCAGTGACGAGCGTTTCGAGAATGCGTCGTCGACGTCGGTCGTTTCGGTGTTGTTGCTCGATTCGATTCGCACTTGCTTCGAGGTAGAGCCTCTCGATGGAATTGAGATCGCGCCGACGCACCGGTCCGACGGATTCCTGTACCACCACCAGCCTGGACTCCGGCAACAGCGAGCCCTCGTCGCGGTCGTTGTTCTCCCACAGTTCGGCCGCCTGGGTGAGCCGACGGTGTTCGACCAGCCACTGACGATCGTCGTCGAGCCACTCACGCAGCCGCTTCCATGCCGTGAGCAACGCCTCGTGCGTCACCTGGACCGTCTCTTCGTCGACGGTCAGCAGTCTGCCCGCGGCGAACCGTTCGATGACGACATCGACGTCGGTGACCACGTCCATGTCGTCGTCTCCGTGGAACAGCTCGAGACGATCGACGCGGCGGCGCGTGACCACGTCGTCGTCGAGATTGACCAGACGCATGAAGATGCGGCGTGCTTCGCGCTGCTGTTCGGAAGTCAAGGCGGAGAAGACTTCCTCGGCACTCTGGCCCACCGCTCCGCCGATTCCGCCGGTTGCGAGATAGTCCGCGACGGTCAGAGTTCTGCCGTTGGAAACCTGCCACGTGGTCAGCAGTGCATGCGAGAGCAACGGCAGGGCACCGGAGTCGTGGGCGAACTGCGATCCGCGTGGACCCAACTCGCCGATCAGTACCTGAACGAGGGCATCGTCGACGGTGACGCCCGCCTTGGCTGCAGGCGAGACGATGACTTCCCGCAACTGCGATTCGGTGAGGCGGCCGACGACCACAAGGTTGTCGGACAGTCCGGACAGCAGAGCATCCTCCGATACGGCGTTCTGATAGAAGTCGGCCCGCAGACCGACCACCAGCACCGACCCGGAGTCGCTCGAAGCCGATGCCGCACGAAGAAAGTTCTCGCGCTCGCGCGCTGTCGCCAGCGTCCACAACTCCTCGGCCTGATCCAGAACGACGACCGAACTCGACTCGAGCGACCCGACTCGCTCGGGAAAGGCACGGATATCGCCGACGCCCGAGCAGATTTCCGAACCAGCGAACCTCGATGCCAGGCCTGCACGCAGCAGCGAGGACTTCCCCGAACCCGATGCACCGACGACGAAGACGATGCCTCCACCTGTCTCCAGAACCTCACGGACGCGCGCGCTCAGACGCTCGACAACGTCGTCGCGTCCGAAGAACCACTCCGCATCGGCGGTCCCGAACGCCTCCAAGCCCT
This sequence comes from Rhodococcus sp. 06-462-5, assembly GCF_002258315.1. GTDB lineage: Bacteria > Actinomycetota > Actinomycetes > Mycobacteriales > Mycobacteriaceae > Rhodococcoides. The sequence goes on from NZ_NOYD01000005.1 coordinate 292,428, forward strand.
TGTACGGCGGGTTGCCCTTCGCCGGGTCGACCGAGCGCCTGCCCGAGACGGACCGCACCCTCGACACTGCGTCCCACCACCGTGCCCGCTCGTCCTCGTCGTCCACTCCGCAGGCGACGAGCACTGCAGCGAACATCTCGGCGCTGGCCTTCGTCGGTACGTGGTGACCGGAGAACCAGCCGCTGATGGTGCCGTGCAGGCCACCGGAACGCTCGACGATATCGCGGACCGTGGCATCCGCCCGAGTCCTGATGGCACGCAACCCCGCGGCGAATTCGGTGCGATCCGAGATCGACGAGGGATCCGGGCGATCAGAGGTCATGGGCGAGAACTATAGAGCCGGGAGATCATGAGCCGATGCACTCGAACACCCCACTGAGCAGCAGAAACTGCAAATTGCTGCGTTTGAATGACGCACACGTCGAGCCCGGATCCGTCCGTATTGACCTTGTATGGACTTCCGTGCACAGCTGGATCCGCGGTGAGTTTCCTTCCACGATGGACGCAGCGGTCGGGGTAGGTGGATTCACGAGGGGGAATTTTCGTGCGCGAGCAGACGTCGGCATCGGCGGTACATCACTCGTTCCGGAGGCCGAGGCAGTCGGCACCCGGGGCACTCCCAACACCGACCGAAGCTCACCGCGCCAAGCCTGCGCTGAGCGCTCGCGAGATCGAGGTCATGATCGCCTGGTTCGCCTCCGACTCGAAAACGGACGCAGCTCGGTCCGTCTACATTTCGGTGGGCACGATCAACACGCACATCACCCGTGTCCGACAGAAGTACGCGGCAGTGGGCCGCAACGCGCCGACGAAGGCGGCCCTGTTCGCCCGCGCACTGCAGGACGGTCACACTCACCTGTCCGATTGGTGACCATCGGTTCGACTACCCCTCGCGGGATGGCCGGGCGCGAAATCAGCTCCTCGGATATGAGTTTCCTACTCCGATCGGCGTCGGGTTTACCGGACCGGGGAGTCGATCGGCGCAAGCGAAGTCGGGCGGTACGACGACATCGGATGGTCCGAGCGTGCGAACCGATGCATGCCCGAGTCCGAGTACAGCGGAATCCAGTCCGCCGCGCAGGATATCGAGGACGTTCTCCACCCCTGCCTGACCGTTCGCCGCCAACCCCCATAGATACGCCCGCCCGATCAGCACTGCCCGCGCACCGAGCGCGAGTGCTTTCGCCACATCGCTTCCCCGCCGGATACCACCGTCGAGGGTGATCTCGACCTGATCGCCTACCGCCTCGGCGATCGACGGCAGCACCCGAATCGACGCCGGAGAGCCGTCGAGATTGTTGCCCCCGTGATTGGACACCGACATCGCCGTGACACCTGCATCGACAGCCCGCACCGCGTCGTCGACCCGCGAGATGCCCTTGAGCATGAACGGTCCACCCCACTGCTCACGTAGCCAGGCGATGTCCTCCCACGTGGGCAGCGGGGTGGACTTCCACTCGCGATATGCGGCAAAGAACGTCGGCGCAGGCTTTCCTGGCGGAGCAAGATTCGGTGCCGTCAAATCCGGGAACGTACCCGTCCGCGCCCACCGCGCAAGCCATCGCGGACGCGCCAGTGCTTCCGGTGCCAACCGCATCATCGCCGCCATATCGAGCCGTTCGGGAATCACCGGACTCCCCCAGTCGCGGCCCTCGGAGAACGACCAGTCCATCGTGACGATCAACCCGACGGCACCCGCACTGCGTGCGCGCTCGACCATGTGTCCCAACAACTCCCGCGAACCCACCCAGTGCAGCTGAAAAAACGTCCGCGGGTTCGCCGCGACGACCTCCTCGATAGGTTTGCTCGCGAACAACGACAACCCCATCGCCACACCGCGTGCCGCTGCCGCCCTCGCGACGGCAACCTCACCATCGGGATGCACCGCCTGCACACCCGTCGGCGAGATCATCACCGGAAACGACAGCGGCTGCCCCATCAGCGTCGTCGACAACTCCCGCTCGTTCGACAGACCCACCACGTGCGGGGCGAACCCGAGTTCAGCGAACGCAGCCGTATTGTCCGAGGCAGTGATTCCGCGTTCCGATCCCGCCACCAACGCCGCATACACCGACCTCGGCAGACGCCTCTTCGCGCGCCGCTCCGCCTCGGCAACAGTCTCGAACCAGTCGGTCACACACCCAGCCTGCGATCGAAACCGGCCGGCATCACCACATCCGACGGCGACAGATCGTGCACCGAGTTGTGCCCGAGCCCCAGGACAGCGGAATCGACTCCGCCGCGCAGGATATCGAGCACGTTCTCCACACCGGCCTGACCGCCCGCCGACAGACCCCACAGGTATGCCCGGCCGATCAGCACGGCTCGAGCACCGAGAGCCAGTGCCTTCACCACATCGCTGCCGCGCCGGATACCGCCGTCGAGGGTGATCTCGATCTGATCACCGACGGCCTCGGCGATAGCAGGAAGAGCCCGGATCGGAGCCGGGGTGCCGTCGAGATTGTTGCCGCCGTGGTTGGACACCGAGATCGCCGTGCACCCGGCGTCGACAGCCTTCTTCGCGTCGTCGACGCGCATCACGCCCTTGAGCATGAACGGCCCACCCCAGTGCCCACGCAGCCACGCCACGTCCTCCCACGTCGGCAGCGGAGTGCCCATCCATTCGCCGTATGCACCGAAGAACGTCGGGGCCGGACCACCCGTGGGCGGGGTCAGGTTCGGGGTCGTCAGGTCTGGGATCTTGCCGGTCTTGGCGAACTCCCACAACCACTTCGGGCGGGTGATGCCTTCCGGGGCGAACTGGACCATCGCTTTGAGGTCCATCTTCTCCGGGATCGACGGGCTTCCCCAGTCGCGGCCGTTGGAGAACGACCAGTCCAACGTCATGATCAGTCCGACCGCCCCGGCTGCGCGGGCCCGCTCCATCCGTTGCAGCAGTACCTCGCGCGATCCGACCCAGTACATCTGGAAGAACGTCTGCGGGTTCGCCGCCGCGACCTCCTCGACGGACTTGCTCGCGAACGAGGACAAACCGATCGGAATCCCCCGCGCCGCAGCGGCTCTCGCGACAGCGACCTCACCGTCGGGATGCACCGCCTGCACGCCCGTCGGCGAGATCATCACCGGGAACGACAGCGTTTGCCCCATCACCGTCGTCGACAGATCACGCTTGTCCGACAGCCCGGCCACATGCGGGGCGAAGCCGAGTTCACCGAACGCCGCCATGTTGTCATCGACCGTCAGTCCGCGCTCCGAGCCTGCCACCAGGGCGGCGTACACGGACTTCGGTAGACGCTTCTTCGCACGCCGTTGCGCTTCGGCAACGGTCTCGAACCACGCACTCTTCGCCATCACTACGCTTCCTGTTCCATTCCTGCGAGCGGGTTCTCGTCGCAGATCTTGGTCGGTGGACGCATCATCAACGTGAGCGGCACCGACTTTCGTGGGGTTTTGCGTTGCCCGGTCCGGGAATGGTCGACACTGGACTTGGGGATCTCCCCCGCCGCTGCCAACGCCATTTCACCGTTCCCGATGACGCATTCGGGGTCCGGTCCGTCCATGGGCAGGCCGGTGAAGAATTTCGCTGCCATGCACCCACCGCGGCACGCGTCGAAGTGGGCGCACTTGGTGCACGCGCCCGAGGTCTGCGGCGAGCGCAGATCCTGGAACAATTCCGATGTCTGCCATACGGATTGGAACCCGCCCATGCCCGCCGACGTTTCCGAAGCAACAGTCGCGTCACGGACGATGTTGCCGGCGAGGAAGTTCTCGTGAATGGCGAACGGGCAGGCATAGACGTCGCCGATCGGATCGATCAGGCACACCACTCGTCCGGCACCGCAGAGGTTGAGCCCGGGCAGAGCGTCACCGAATGCCGAGAGGTGGAAGAACGAATCGCCGGTCAACACGCCTTCACCGTTGGCGACGAGCCAGTTGTAGAGCTCACGCTGCTGACCGGCCGTCGGGTGCAGATCGTCCCAGACATCGGCGCCGCGACCCGACGGCCGTAGCCGTGTGATACGCAGTGTCGCAGCGTATTTGTCGGCGAGAGCCTTGAAATCGTCGAGCTGGCTGACGTTGTGCCGGGTGACGACCACCGAGATCTTCGCGTCCCGGAAGCCGGCCTCCTTCAGATTCTCCAACGCTCGGCAGGCCATGTCGAACGAACCCGGTCCGCGGACCGCGTCGTTGACCTCGGCGGTTGCGCCGTCGATGGAGATCTGGACATCGACGTAGTCCGACGCGGCCAGACGCGCGGCCACCTTATTGTCGATCTTGACCCCGTTGGTCGAGAACTTCACCCCCACCTGATGCGCCGTCGCATAATCGACCAGCTCCCAGAAGTCCGACCGCACCGTCGGCTCCCCACCACCGATATTGACGTAGAACACCTGCATCTTCTGCAACTCGTCGATCATCGACTTGCACTGCTCGGTGCTCAGTTCGCGAGGGTCACGGCGACCCGACGAGCTCAGACAGTGCACACACGACAAATTGCAGGCGTAGGTCAGCTCCCACGTCAAACAGATGGGCGCGTCGAGTCCGAGTTCGAACTGGTCGACCAGTTTGCCTACCGGAGCGGGTCTTTCGAGGGTGGAGGTCATGGGCGGAAGTCCTCTTCTGCTAATGGGTGTGGCTTTACGGGCGGGTGATCATGCTCGAGTCGGCCAACGTTGCGAGTGCTTTCACGTATGGGGCCGACTGCGACTCGGTGATCCCTGCGGCCGCGATCGCCGAACGCATGTCCGAGTGTTCCGGCAGCGATTCGATGATCGCCACGATCGTGCGGTTCTTCAGAAAGGAGAGCTTGCGTGTTCCGAAGTGGTAGAGCAGCGCCCCGAACGATTCGGGGCGCAGCGCCACCTGTGGGTGAAGTGCCCACGGCGCATCGAGATCGAGTGCGTCCTGCACTGCAGTGGTCATGATCAGTACACGCCGCACATGCCGTCGATCGACACTTCCTCTACCAACGACTCTTCGATCAAGTCGGATTCGACGACAGCCGTACCGACCACAGCGTTCTCGTTCTTCTTCGACATCTGAAACCTCCTGCGAAATATGCTCGGTCACAATCCGATTGGTTGTGTCTCGGATCATCACGCTAGCGGCCGACCACGACTCGGAACCGGCGTGACGGGAGGAACTGGTCTGCCGTCGCGATCAACCGTCCATATGGGTAGGTGTCGTCCCGTCCGGCATGCGGGGTCCACAACGTCCGAGCGGCCCGACCTGCGCGGGAGCGGCCGATTCGTCGACCGATGTGTGGAACGCTCGACCTCACCGAAGGGGCGGCCACTCCCGGCGTCCGACGAACAGAAATGACTTCGATGACCGAACTGGATGCACTCGCACCGAGCCCCGATGGAGTCTGGGCGCACGAGAACGTTGTGGTCCGCCATCTCCACGGACTCGAGTTCGACGCGGTCCGAACCGGATCGACCGTGCAGGTGTGCCATGGCCTGACGTCGGCCGAGATCGGTGAGCGCCTGGTTCCGATCGTGACCGCACAGGCACGTCATGTGGGTCTTTCACAGCGGGAATTCGAGTTGGTGTTGGTCGGGATCGTCCGCACCACCGTCGCCGATCCGGTCGACGCATGGGCGACCTATTACCGAAATTCACTGGACGAGCTGCTCTCGGGCACCGCCGATTTCGCTCCCGTCCACGAACACGCGGAAAACCTGATCGTCGGATCGGTGCTCGATATGGGGTCGTGTTTCGGCTTCTTCCCGCTCCGACTGGCGATGAAGGGGCACTCGGTGACTGCGACGGACCTCTCCGCCGGCACCATGCGGTTGCTCGCCGTCGTGGCCCCGCATCTCGGGATCACACTCGACACCGTGGTGTGCGACGCGGCAGATGTTCCCGTTGCCGACAGCAGCGTCGACACGGTGACTGCACTGCATCTCCTCGAACACGTCGACGCCGAGACCGGCTCCCGCATAGTGGAAGAAGCACTACGCATCGCGCGCACTCGTGTCGTGGTTGCCGTGCCCTTCGAGGCCGAGACCACCGCCTGCCACGGACACGTCCGCACGTTCGACGAATCGTCGTTGGTGGACTTGGGGCGGTCGACGGGTTCGATGTTCGAGACCTCGGAGCATCACGGCGGGTGGCTCGTGATCGACAAGACCTGGGCACACCAATTCACCTGAACAGGTTTCGCGTCCGGGGCGTAACTCCCTAGAACGGCAGAGCGTCGGTGTCTACGTCGGTTGGTTCTGTTACCGGCTCGTGGCTGTCGGGTGGGTGGGGGTAGGCGATGATGCCGGATCGTTTGGGTCGGGTGGGGATGTGTGGTCTGAGGTCGTTGCCGAGGATGGGGACGGCTGTGCCGTTGGTGGGCAGGGTGATTCGGGTGGTCTTCGATGTCGATGTCCACAGGATCGCGCCGCCGGGGAGCATGACGGCTTTCCAGTAGCCGGCGGTCTTGACGGTGTGGTGGTATTCGCAGAGGCATTGCAGGTTGTTGACGGTGCTCCAGCCGCCGCCGAGAGGGTTGGTGTGGTCGAACGGGTTCACGTGGTCGAGTTGGCAGCGTGCGGCAGGGCGGTGGCAACCGGGAAAGCGGCAGTGTTTGTCGCGGAATCGGACCGCTGCGGTGGTGAGGGCATCGGGGCGGTAGATCAGGGCGCGGTCGGTGAGGGGGTCGCGGGGGACGGATTTTCCGAGGGTGGGGTCGGCGGCGATGGCGGCTTCGAGTGCAGCGGCGAGCGATGCGTTGCCGAGGTAGAGGCCCGAGGGCGTGTGGCCTGCTGTAGGGATCGTGCGGTTGTTGAGCCGGATTGCGGAGGGCAGGTCGAGGGCAGAGCTGTGCCGTGTTCCCCTGCCGACTGGTGTGTGGGTGCAGTACAGGGCTGCAGCGGAGGTCAGCGACTGCGGACGACGCTGAGGTCGATCGTCGCCCGGTGCCGGGTCGGTCGGGCCAGTCTCTGCTGGGACTGGATCCGGTATTGAACCTTGCTCGGCTGGCGGCTTCGAAGTGGGCGATGACAAGGTGGCCGTCGCTGGTTCAGGTACTGGCGTCGGACCAGCTGTTGTGGAGCCGGATAGCGTTGTGGAAGAGCGTGATTCCGGACAGTTCGGTCCGGTATCAGGTGCCGGCGATGTCTGTCGCGCAGGTGATCGTGGAGCTGACTCGGGTTCGGTTCGTGCAGCAGGGTCGGTGTTCGACGTTGCCTCCGGTAGCGGGTCGGTCACTGGTGCCCCAGCGCGTGTTGCTGCCTGCTTCCGGACAGGATCGGCGGCGTCCGGGTCGGGGGTTGCCGACGGGTCGCCCGCAGGTACGGGTGTGGACTCGTCGTTCTCCTCAGCATCGTCGGTCTCGTCGACCTCATCTGCCGGTGCCGCTGGTGCCGCTGGTGCCGAGGTGTTCCCAGGCGCAGAAGCAGGAGCAGGAGCAGGCGAACTGGACGAATTCGGTTCGGTCGAGGAATCAGCCTCTCTATCCCAATCCGTGGCCGACCCCGTTCCCTCGCCAGCATCAGCATCAGCAGCCGAATCCAGGTCTGCGCCTGTGTCCGCGTTGGCGTCTCTGTCCGCGTCGGCGTCGGCGTGCGCATCTGTTTCCGTCTCGGGTCCTGTTGCAGCCCTAGCCTTCTCACTGTCCGGGCGTCGTTCCCATTCCCCGGTCTCCGGGTTCTGCACCGCCAGGCCCAACTTCTCGGCGAGGGTGACTGCTTCGGTGAGCAGGACCTGCCACTGACTGTTCCGTGCCAACTCCCGCGCGAGCTCCGGATCGATGGATCCGTGCCCGGCCAGATACGCCGGGTTCGCCAGCAATCCGATGAGGGTGGCGATGTCGACGGTGACCATCGTCAACGGTACCCGCCGATCGGGCAGCTCTGCATCTTTTTTCGGGCAGTCGTCGCGGTGGCACAGGCATGTCAGGCGGGGTTCGCCGTGCATGCGGGCCATGAATGCATCGCACAGGCGTTCTTTCTTGCCTCGGGGGTCTTTCGGGCAGAGGGTGTCGGCCATCTCCTCGAGGAGCTGCCACGCCGCCGCGGCTTCGGGTGCGGTCAACTCGGCCCTGATCCGGGTGAGTTCGCCGGCGGGGCTGTAGGTGACGTTCCGGAACTTCTTCGCGAACTCACGTAGTGCTGCCGCTTCCTCCGGCGCGACCCGCAGCAGGATGTCCCAGATCTCCTTTTCGAGGGGACCCGGTGAACACCTGCGCGCGGCTTCCACAACCTCTTCCTCGACCAGAGACACGATGCTGTCGGAGAGGTTGTCGAGGATCCGGCACACCGTCCGCACTCGCGGGAAGTCGATCTCCCCGGCCTCGAACGCGGTCTTCACCAACGGAAGCCGGGTGTGCAGGGCAACACCGACGGACACATACGATTCGGAGACGGTTTTCGAGCACCCCAACGCCACTGCCATTTCGGTGCGCCCGTACCGGCTGTAGTGCTTGTGCTCGATATCGCTCTCGATCCACTCGCAGTGCACCCGATAGCAGGCAGCGACCTTCCGGGCAGCGTGACGATTTTCTGCACACGCAGCAGCAGTCAATGCCTCCAGCGACACGATCGGTACTGCCATCCCCATTCACCCCCCGGTGACCCGAAACAAGAACGCCTGTTCGAACAAGAAGAACAGTAACCCGGACCACCGACAAGAAACCGAAGCGCAAGCTCGGCAGGTCGTGTCAACCTCTCCGAGCGGGACCGATCACCCGAGGTCGAACTCTGGAGGTCGTGAGTTGAACCTCTTTTCGATCGCATCGACGACCGTCTCGAGCAGGCGGGCCTAATACGCGGTACCCATCGCTGCGCGTACCTCGTTCAGCGTCTGCTCCGCGATCTCGTTCGCACGCTCGTTCCCCCGGCTCACCACCGATCTCACGTAGTCAGGGTCGGCGGCCAACTCCGCCCGACGACGGCGATGTTCCGCCAGAGTCGAGTTGACTACCTCTGTCACAAGACCTTTCAACGATCCGGCTCCAGCACCGCCTATGTCTGCGGCGATCGATCTCGGGTCCTGCCCGGTACACAGGCCCGCGACCGTGAGCAGTGCCGACACCCCCGGCCGTGCATCCGGATCGAACGAGATGTGTCGATCTGCGTCCGTCGGCGTTCTTCGCACCACCGCGGCTGTCTCGTCCGGTGTCATGGACAGCGTGATCGCATTGCCGAAGGTCTTGGACATCTTGCGGCCATCGAGTCCAGGAACGGCGGGGCTCGAGGTGAGCAGACCCTGCGGCTCCTCGAATACCGCGCCGTAACGGGAGTTGAATCGCCGCGCGATAGTCCTCGCCATCTCGATGTGCGGAAGTTGGTCTTTGCCGACAGGCACCACGTTCGCTTTGCAGAACAGGATGTCGGCCGCCTGGTGCACCGGGTACGTCAGCAACAGCCCACTCAGTGCGCGGCCACTGGCGGCGAGTTCTGCTTTGACAGTGGGGTTTCGGTGGAGTTCCGCCTCGGTCACCAGGCTCAAGAACGGTAGCATCAGCTGATTGAGGGCGGGTACCGCAGAATGGGTAAAGATCATGGACTTCTCGGGGTCGATACCCGCGGCCAGATTGTCCAACGCAGCGTCGTACACATGTTGCCGCACTTGCCCGATTGCGTCGCGATCGGTGATCACCTGATAGTCGGCCAAGACCACCATTGTCCGGACCCCTAGATCCTGCAGCCGAACTCGCTCTCGAATTGTCCCGAAGAGATGACCGAGATGCAGTGGACCTGTTGGTCGTTCACCGGTCAACGTTGTGTAGCTACTTGGATCAGCAGCGATGTCGGAGGCGAGCGCCTCGCTACGGCCGATGCTGGACAAGTAAGTGTCCATCGAATTCCTCCTGAAAGAACGAAGGGCTGTACCGACCGCGCTTCGATCCGAATTCAGGACATCGGCGGGCTGAGTACAGCCCGCGGGACATGATCGACCGGGCTGCTAACGCAGCCACCACCAAGCCTGTCGAGGGTCGATCATCTCGAAAGGCTACCAAGACTCGGATCGACGGGAGCGACCGATGTGGTGTCAGGATCGCAATGGATCCTGACACCACTGCCTCTGTGGGTCTAGGCGTGCTCGGGTACCGACAACCGATTCTCGGCTGCGGCAAGAGAATCGAATCCCTCCGCCTTGAGCAAATTGTGGACGTTGCGCCGTCGGACGCCCATGTTGCCTCCGTCGTACACCGGGAAACACAGGACGTCTTCCATGATCACCGCGATCGGTGTCAGGTTCGTGTACGCATCGACGCCGACGAGACGCATGGCGTCGTACACGACCTGCACGGCCGTCTCGGATGCAAAGATCTTTGCCTCGTTGGCCAATTCGCGGTCACGTCCGCCGGTACGGTCGAAATGATCGGCGGCCTTCCATGCAAAGTAGCGGACCGCCTCGATGCGAGTCTTGATGTCCACCAACATGTATCCGGCGTTCTGATACTCGATGACCGGCACCGGACCTGACCGATGGTCGGTCTTGGCGAACTGCAGAGAATAGTCGAACGCAGCTCGCATCCTGCCCACGCACGCAGCAGCAATGGACGAGCAGGTCCAGGAGAAGGCGGTGGCGACGATGTCCAACCCGTCGCCCGGCTTGCCGATGAGGTTGCCGACCGGCACCCGCACGTCGCGGAATTCCACCCGCGGCGAATTGGTGGCGCGATGTCCGATGGTGTCGATCATGTCGGTGATTTCGACCCCGGGCGTTCCCCTCTCCACGACGATGACGGCGAGCGACTCCGACGGCGGCAGTGCAGGATCGGTACGGCAGACCACACTGATCAGGTCGGCACCCTGACCGTCCCAGCCCGAGGCATTGGTGGTGTAGTGCTTGGCACCGTTGATGACCCATTCGTCGCCCTCGCGACGCGCGAAGGTCCGGATTCCGACGGTCGGGTCTTCCGAGTCATAATTTGCTCCGCCGGTCACCTCTGTGTAGGCGATCGCAGCCAATCGGGGTTCGCCGTCGCAGAACAACGGGAGCCAGCGATTCTTCTGTTCCTCGGTGCCGAAATTGATGATCGGGTTGAGTCCCAATCCGGTGCCGAGCAATGCAGTGGGAGTGTTGATGTCGACCCGAGCGAGTTCCTCGGCCGCGAGCGCGAAGGTCAAGTTGTCGAAGTACGCGCCGCCGTATTGGTCGGGAACCAGCCCCTTGACGAATCCGAGACCGGCCAACTGCTTGTAGACCGGCTGCAGTGCGTAGAAGCGATCCTCCGGCCGCGGCAAGGATGAGATAGCTGCCGCTACTTCGCTCAGGATGTCGTCTGCCACTTGCCGCGCTTGCATGCGCACGGCCATCTGCTCGGGGCTGAGCTCGAAACTCAGGGTCATGTGAGACTCCTCGATGTCTGTCCTGATGGGGTGGAGAACGGAATCGGGCGACGCTGCCCTGCACACCATGTTTCACGGGCCGACGTGTCCACGTCTTGTATCGGACTGCGCCATGATCGGTACCGTTCTGCACACTCGGACAGAGCGTTTCACCCCTGAGCCAGCTGTGGTACTTCCCTTGTCTTCACCGACTCGCGATATTCGACCGGACTGCATCCGAAGCGCGATCGAAAGGTCTTGGCCAGATGCGCCGAATCCGAGAATCCCCACGCTGCAGCGATCGCGCCGATCGATCGATCGTCGCGTGAATCGGCAAGCTCACGACGACACGCTTCGACCCGATGCTCACGGACGACAGCACCGAAAGTCGTTCCGGCCCTCTCGAACAGGGCATGAAGGGTGCGAACCGATACCCCTACGTGGCGGGCTGCCTCGGTGGCGGGAACTCGGCCGAAGGGAAGCCGGGAATCGATGTATCGAACTGCGGACACCCGGAGTACTTCGTCGGTCTGCACAGAGCATCCGGCACCCCGTTCGGCCGTCCCTCCCAGCACCGCACGGAGCAGATCGACATGGGCGGCACCGATCATCTGTCGCTCGGCGGGATGCAGCGAGGAATCGGTTTGCCAGGTCTCCACCATCAACGAGCTGAGCAAGCGAGCCGAGCCCGACGAGCTCGAAAAACGCCGCGCAGTAGTCGCTGCCGACGGGCCGACCACGTCTGCCAGCAGAGGGCGCGGCAGTCGGAAAGACAGCACTCGCCACAGTTCGTCGTTACCCGGCTCGACGAACTCGAGCCGGTACGGGCGAGTCGAATCGACGATGGCAAATTCGCCTCGGGAGACGGTGCACTGCCGCCCGTCCTGAGTGGTCGTACACTGCCCGTCCAATTGCAGGTTGACAAAAACGACGTCCTCGTCGGCGCGGGCAACTTCACGTTTTCCGTGGTCGATTCGCTGTGTGCAGGAGGCAATCTCCGCTGCATTGCCACCCCCGATCGCCGCCGAGCGCACCCACCCGGGAAGTCCGGAGCTCGAGGAACTGCGTTCGACGTGGTCCCGAGATCGCCACGGTGCCAGCGGAGTGAATGCCTGGCAGAGGACGTCGGCCCAATAGCTCATCTGATCGGCCGGACCGAGTCCCCTGGTTGTCCAATATGACGTCATGATGCACTCCGCGCTAGGTTCGAGTGCACCCACGGTAGGCCTTGGGCGTAAGCCATCCGAGGCGTTTGCGTTACGAAATGCGTGCACTCTCCTCACATCGACGCGAGAGTCGCGGAGAGATTCTTCGAGTTTTCAGATGCAGGTACCTCGCCGCGTCGACGCGACCGAGTCCAGCATCCATGCGGGGTACTCACCCGGCGGACCCAGGCCGCCGTCGGAGGGCGGAATTACGATCACACAGTTGGCATGGGCGAGCGCACCGACCGAGTGCGATCGAATGATCGCGGCGCTTTCACCGTCGACGATGCCCAGCATGACCCGGGGCACCGGTGAGGCAGGAACGGCCTCCCCCGCTACCCTGACCGTTCTGATCGTTCGCTCTGCTCGCGGGTTGCGCAGTGCCGCAACGATCATCGGCCGGACGAACAGTTCGTACGAGATCAACGCGCTGACAGGGTTTCCGGGCAGACAGACGATCGGAGTTCCCTCGACTTTTCCGCACGCCTGCGGTTTGCCCGGTTTGACTGCAACCGAGACGAATTCGACGTCCTGGTCTGCTAGCGCGAGCCGGATCACCTCTTCGGTACCCGCACTGATCCCACCGGTCGTGACGATGACATCGGCAACCGCGGCGCATCGGGCCAGTGCCGCCCGACACGCGTCGACGTCGTCGGCGACGGCCGGTTCGAGGTGAACGTCGGCACCGCACCGAAGCAGATCGGCCACGATCATCGCCGAATTGGCGTCGTAGCATTCACCGCGCGCGAGTTCCGTCCCGACCGGTCGAACCTCGGATCCCGTCGACAGCACCGCCACGACCGGAGCCGACTCGATCAGTACATGGGTGCGACCGAGCGCCGCCAGAGCACCGACCTGGGCCGGCGTGACCGATGTGCCTGCCCGGACGGCGACTTCGCCGACCTCGAAGTCCGAGGCACGACTGCGGATGTTGCTCTTCGAGCCGACCGAGTGGATCGTCACCTCCAGGGCACCGAATGTCTCGACGAACCCACTGGTTCCTTCGACCGGAATCACCATGTCTGCGCCGCACGGAACCGCGGCACCGGTCATGACCTGTACCGACTCCCCCGGACGAAGGTGCAGCGGTGTCGGTTGTCCACCTGCGACACTGCACGCGGAGACGAGCAACCGTACGGGCAGATGTTCCGGACCGACGACATCGGCAGAGCGAACGGCGAATCCGTCGACCGCCGAGTTGTCGAACGCCGGCAGTGCGTGGTCGGCAACGACGTCCTCGGCGACCACTGCGCCCACCGCGTTGCCGATCGACACGGAACGCACCTTTGCCGATACTCCCAGTTTCTTTATCGCGCAACGATGTTGGTCCACCGTTCGGAGATGGACCGGCACGCTGCCCACTGTCGTCGACATCATCCGCCGGAGATCGGAGGCAGGACCGCGATCTCGTCCCTATCGCAGCACGGCGAATCCTCGTCGAGAGCCAGCGATCGTCCATTTATCCAGATACGCGAGACCGCCAGCACCTCGGCGAACGACGCACCGTATCGTTCGACCGCAGTATCGAGCACCTCCCTGACGGTCGATCCCGACATACTGTTCGACGCCTCCCCTGCAATCTGTCGTGCCGCAGCGAACATCACCAACTCGGCCATACGATCAGGCCCTTTCGATCATCCACCGATGTAGGACATTTCGATCCGATCTCGCACCGGATCCTCCTTCGTTTCCGCTCGAAGCTCCGAGTACCGATCGTCCCGTCGCATCCACAACGTCGCGAGGCGGGATACGAGTTCGTCCTGCGACGCCCCCGCGCGCAGCAACGCACGCAGGTCGGTGCCGGTCGACGAGAACAGACAGGTGTACACCTTGCCGTCCGCAGACAGCCTCGCGCGGGTACACGTTCCGCAGAACGGCTCGGACACCGACCCGATCACGCCGATCTCTCCACTGCCGTCGAGGTATCGATATCGAGTCGCCACTTCACCGTCGTACACCGCCTCGACTCGCACCAGCGGATGGACCCGGCCGATCGTCTCCACGATCGCTTGCACGTCCATGACCTGCGACAACTCCCACCGATTCGTCGCGCCGACGTCCATGTATTCGATGAAGCGCACCACGACGCCGGTGCCTTTGAACCGCTCGGCCAGGGCCAGAATCGAATCCTCGTTCACCCCGCGACGCACCACGACATTGACCTTCACCGGCGACATCCCGGCGTCAACCGCCGCGTCGATGCCGTCGAGTACGGTCTGCACGGGCACCCGAGTGTCACTCATGCGAGCGAACGTTGCCGGGTCCGTCGAATCGAGGCTGACGGTCACTCGTCCCAACCCCGCGTCGACCAACTTCACAGCGTGTGCGCCGAGCAGAGAACCGTTGGTGGTCATCGCCAGATCGATACCCTCGATGGTGCTCAGTCGCTCGACGAGCGAGACGATTCCGGTGCGCAGCAGGGGTTCGCCACCGGTCAGGCGCACCTTGCGAATACCGATGGCGGCAGCAGCTCGGGCGACTCGGTCGATCTCCTCGAACGACAGCAGTTTCGCGGTCTTCAAGAATTCGTGGTCGGGGCCGAACTCGGACCGCGGCATGCAGTAGACACAACGGAAGTTGCACCGGTCGGTCACGGAAATGCGCAGGTCCCGAAGTGGCCGCCCCCGAACGTCTTTCGCGGCGGATTCGAAGTCCCTCACGATGCGGCACCGCACGTGACTGGCGACCACTGCGAGGCCGCCTGCTCGACACTCTCGATCTGCACACCGGTCTCCACCCAGGATTGCGCGGTCTCCCGCTGTTCGAGCTTCCACACCGGAACGGATGCCTTGACGATGTCGATGCAGAATTGAGCCGCCAGAAACGCGTCGACGCGATGGCCCGCGGACACACAGACCAGGACACTGGCTTCACCGACCGCGACGGATCCGGTCCGGTGCAGCAGGGCGATACGGCCGATGTCGGGCCAACGCTGTTGTGCGGCCTCGGCGATCTCGAACAGCCGCGCACGGGCGACAGACTCGTAGGACTGATAGTCGATCGCGACGACTCCGTCTGCACGCAGGCCGGTGGAATCCTTCGAGTACTCGCGTACCACCCCGGTGAAAGTGACGACGGCCCCGCACCGGGGAATCGTTGCCCAATCGATGATCGGCTCGACCGCCAACGCGTCGGCGGTCACCGCGACCCGCACGTCGCTCGTGCGAGATTCACTGTCGTGCGCACTCTCGTCCAGGTGTCGGACAGTGTCGACTTCGTTCACGGCGCACCCCTTTCGTCTCGTCCGGATTCAGAATGGCCGGGGTGGGGGGCGCGCATTTGACCGCCAGCGACCGTTAGTTGACCTGCAGAGACCTCTCCATGCCGTCCGGATCGGACTTTCCGGCAATGTTACGAACAGTGAATCAACCGGAAACATTGCGCGCTAACCTCGAACAAGGCTCCTGCATCGCAGTGACGACACGGTCACCAGGACCGACGACGGTGGGCTTCGACGAAAAGGGGTTCCCATGCTGTCCAGATCCGGATTCTCGATCCCGACTCGCACGACCAGCCGCAGCGACTGGTGCGACATGTTGAACGAGCACTTCGTCGCACTGGACGTCGCGGACGTGGCCGACAGCCGATTCACCGGTGCCGTCCGATCGATGTCGCTTGCACACCTTCAGGTTTCGAGTGTTCGATCCACCACGCAGCGCATCGCGCGTACCGACTCGCTGATCGATCAGGATCGCATCGAATACGTCCAGATCGGGATGATCAGACGCGGCTCGGCCATCGTCGTGCAGGACGGCCGCGAATGCACTCTGACGCGAGGCGACTTCGCGATCTACGACACCTCACGCCCGTTCGACTGGATCATCGACGGCCATCCCGACGACGATCAGTGGGAACTGGAGGTCTTCACCTGGCCCCGTCACATGCTTCGGCTCGACGCCCGTGAGTCCAGCGACATGACGGCGATGGCGTTCGACGGATCCGCCGGATTCAGTGGGCTACTGGGCCGGTTTCTTCACGATCTGAGTTCGACGCGCTCGTCACTGGACATCACCGGAGCGCAGGCGATAGCGGACGAGGTCGGCGATCTCGTCAGCGTGATCGCCCGCAACACCACCACGAACTCGACCGTCGACTCGCCCAGCGCAGCGCTGGTTCGGTCAGCGCAGCGGTACATCGAGGAAAACCTCGCAGACACCGAACTCTCACCTACCTCGGTGGCGTCGGCAATGTTGGTCTCGACGCGACAGTTGCACCGTGTGTTCGCCTCGAGCGGCACGACGGTGGCCCGCACCATCAGAACCAAACGGCTCGAGCGCTGCCGCCGCGAGATCGTCGGCAGCATCACGCTGGACAAGTCGCTCGGGCAGATCAGCCGGAGATGGGGCTTCGCGGACCTCGCAGTCTTCAGCCGCGCCTTTCGTGAGCAATACGGCATGAGTCCGCGGCAGTACCGCGCCAGTGTCTGTGCCCGATCGGACGACCCGCGTGCGGTGACGCGCTCGACACGGCCGACCGACCGAGAACAGAGGCACTGACGCGACGAGCGACTCGACTCAGTGAATCGAGTCGCTCGAATGGCCCGGCGTGACCGGTGCCGAACCGTCGATCAGTGGTGCGATGTGGTTGACCGCCGTCGCCGCCTCGGCGAATCCGACCGCGATCAGCTTGACCTTGTCCTGGTGTCCGGCAACGTCGCCCACCGCGAATACTCGCCGACGGTTGGTCCGCATCGTCCGGTCGACGGCGATGTCGCGCTGGTGCTTGTCGAGGCCCCACGTCCCGATAGGACCCAACGCCGCTTTGAACCCGAGTGCAGCAACGACACTCGACACTTCGAGTCGACGGCGTTCGGTCCCGGCTCCGTCGACGATCGTCACCGACTCGACGGCGTCCGAGCCCGCGATCTCCTCGACTTCGTACGGAGTCAGTACATCGACACTCGACCGCTCCAACAGTCCCAAGCTGTGAGCATGAGCCCGAAACTCGTTGCGGCGGTGCACCAATACCACCGACTTCGCAATCGGTTCCAAACTCAGAGCCCAGTCCACCGCCGAATCACCGCCGCCGACGATCATCACGTGTTCGCCGGCCAGCTCGTTCAGTCTCGGCACGAAGTAGCGAAGCCCACGATCGTGGAACTCCGATCCCGCCGGCAACGGTCTCGGCGTGAATTTGCCGATCCCCGCTGCCACCAGAACTGCCTTCCCGACGACGGTGACACCCTTGTCCGTCGTGATCCTGACGGACTCCTCGGATTCTTCGAGCTCGGTCGCTACGTGTCCCATCAGATACGTCGGCTTCGCCTGCTCTGCCTGCTCCACCAAGGCGTCGACCAAATGCTGCGCCTTGATTGCCGGGAAACCGGCGACGTCGAAGATCTTCTTCTCCGGATACAACGCGGCCAGCTGACCACCGGGATGCGGTAAGGCGTCGATGACAATGACCGTCAGCCCACGGAAGCCCGCATAGTAGGCACCGTAGAGGCCGGCCGGGCCAGCGCCGACGATGATCAGGTCACACTCGAAATCGGTTGCATCACTCACTTCTTCGCCACTTCGTCGATCGTCGGATGGTCGTGGCCGACCGGGCCGAGATCCTCCGCGCCACCCGACGCGTCGGCATCCTCGCAGAACTCCACTGCGATATCGACGAACCGCCTCTGCTCGTCCGGAATCTTGTGTTCCCAGAAGATTGCGTCGTTCGGGCACGCGGGCATGCATTTTCCGCAGTCGACGCACTCGTCGGGATTGATGTACATCATCCGAGCACCCTCGTAGATGCAGTCGACGGGGCACTCCTCGGTGCATGCCTTGTCGAGCAGGTCGATGCACGGTTCGGTGACGACGTAGGCCATGGCGAAATCCTCGTTCTCGTTGTAGGGAAGGTGTTGTCAGGCGTCGAGTGGTCGCACGTCGACGAGGGTGTCGGAGAACGTGGGGGCGTTTCCGAGGTCGGCGAACACGGTCGGGTTCAGCGAGGCCGGCGTGGACAGCGAGAGCATGTTCTTTCTCCACGCTCCCATCGCGCACACCGTCACGCCCTCCATGACGGACTTGTCCAGCTTGGCCAGGACGGTGAACTCACCGCGATCGTTGAACACTCGAACCACGTCACCGGTCGCGACACCTCGCCGCTCGGCGTCGGCCGGGTTGATCAGCAGGGTGGGCTCCTTCTGCACCTTGCGATGCATGTCGAGATTTCCGAAGCTCGAATTCAGATAGGCGTGCGATTTGGGCGTCAGCAGGTTGAGCGGATACTTCTGCGCCAGTTCGGGGTTGGTCCGTGACGATTCGCGTGGCGCGATGTAGTGCGGAAGCGGATCCACCGGTTGACCCGGCTGGTGATCGTTCGAACCCTGCCGGAAGAGAGGCAGAACGAAGTTGCACCCGCCGCTGCCGAGGACAGGAACTCGGTCTTGCCGGACGGCGTCCGGAAATTGCCCTCGGCGTGGGGTGCGTACTCGTCGGGGCCGGGAAGATTGAGCCGCTGCCACCCGAGCTGCTTGAGCGACTCGATCGAGATGCCCTCCATGGCCGGCGCGTTCCAGTCGTACGACAGGGCTATGAGTTCCTCGTCGGTTCGGGAGAACACCGGCTCGGTGAACCCCATGGCCTTGGCCAGTCGCCGGAAGAGTTCGGTGTTGGGGACCGCTTCTCCCATCGGCTCGATCGACCGATTGTTGTAGGTGACGAACAGGTGGCCCCACGAGAAGTTGATGTCGTCCTGCTCGAGCTGTGTGGTCGCCGGCAGGATGATGTCCGCGTAATCGGCTGTGTCGGTGATGAAATGGTCACTGACGACGGTGAACAGATCCTCGCGGCTGAGCCCGTCGATCATTCGCTTCTGATCGGGACACACCACCACCGGATTCGAGTTGTAGACCATCAGGCCTTTGAGGGGCGTGTCCAGATTGAGCCCGCCGGTCAATGCTTCGCCGAGTTGGTACAGGTTGATCACCCGTGTGCCTGGAGTCTGCAGATCCGTCTGCAGGAACTCGGGCCAGTTCACCGGGAATGCCCACAGGGGTAGCTGCAGGATCCCACCGCCGGGCTTGCGCCAGGCACCCACCAACGACGGCAGGCACGAGATGGCTCGGACGCTCTGCCCGCCACCGGCGCTCCGCTCGATCGCGACACCGATGCGAATCACGGCCGGCTGACTCTGCGCGTATTCCCTTGCCAGGGTGTAGATGTCGTCGACGGGGATGCCCGTCTCCTCCGACGCCCACTGCGGGGTATATTGCTGCACGCGTTCGGCCAACTCGTCGAAACCGATGGTGTGACGTTCGATGTAATCCGCGTCCGTCAGCCCCTCGTCGATGATGACGTGCATCATCGCCAGTGCGAGTGCGCCGTCGGTGCCGGGACGGATGGGGATGTACCAACTCGCGGCCTTCGCGGTTCTGGTCTTGACCGGATCGATCACGACGACCTTGGCACCGCGCTTCTTGGCCTCGGCCACATACGGCCAGAGGTGCAGATTGGTGCTCATGATGTTCGACGCCCAGATCAGGATGAACTTGGAATGGACGAAGCTTTCGGGATCGACACCCGCCGTGTCGCCGACCGTCATCGCGTAGGCAGTGCACGAGCCCGCGTCGCAGTAGGTGCGCTCGGCCACCGTTGCGCCGAGACGGTTGAAGAATGCGTCGCCGACGTTGAGCCCCTGCGTGATTCCCTGGGTGCCGAGGTAGTTGCACGGCATGATCGCTTCCGGGCCGAATTCATCGGCGATGGCGGTGAACTTCTCCGCGATGGTCGCGACGGCCTCGTCCCACGAGATTCGTTCGAAGCGGCCGGAGCCTTTGGGTCCGGATCGCTTGAGCGGGTACAGCACTCGGTCGGGGCTGTAGACCTTGTCCAGGTAGTTGTCCACCTTCACGCACAGTCCACCGTTGGTGTACGGGTTGGTCTTGCTACCGCTGACGCTGGTCGCCACACCGTCCGCGACGGTGACCACCATGGAGCAGGAATCCGGACAGTCCTGGCCGCAGGCTCCGAGAACGGTGAGCTCCGCGGGGCGATCTGCGGGAGCGTCGTCTTGGCGTGTGCCTTCTTCAACAGTCGTCATGGGGTGCTCCTCGGCATGGATATCACTGGTGTGTGTTATCCCGAGCCTGCACCTCGCGGACGCTCCGAACAGGACGCGGAGCGCCGTCTACTTTGCGCTCTGCGCCCGCGCGAGGGTTCCTCGCATCAATCCGACTCGGGCCCCGGCCGCGGCTTGGTGTCCGCCCATCGAGTGAGGGCGATGACGAACCCGTCGACGAGACGCTCGAAGCTCCGATCGACGTCTGCACTCATGGCAAACGCTCCTGCCGTTTCGTAGGAGACGAATCCATGGAGGGTGGATCGGAACGCCCGGATCGCATCGATCGCATCGTCGCCTTCGAGGCGGTACGCGGTCAGTACGTCGGCGATGACACCGATAGCGGCCAGTGAGACCGACTCGTCCTCGACATCGCCCGGCGCTGGCATCAGATTCGACGCCTCGTATCGGGCCGGATGCTCGAGCGCCCAGGCGCGGTAGGCCCGCGACATGGCGGAAATGCTCTCTGCTCCCGAACGACCTACTGCCGCTCGCGCGAGCACTTCGCCGAGTTCGCGCTTTGCATTGACAGCGATGTCGCGGTGCAGGCCTGCCATCGAGTCGATGTGCTTGTACAAGGAGGGCTGCTTCACGCCGAGTCGGTCCGCCAATGCTGCCAGGGTGAGCTTGCCGAGACCCACGTGATCGGCCATCATCGCCGCTTCCTCGGCCACACGTGCACGCGTCAGACCTGCTCTAGGCACGGGACACCGACCACGCGTAGGTGGAGATGAGGGAATCGAACGTCGAGCTCATGTTTCTCACCGAGCTATGGCTACTCCATTTTCTGGCTAGCGTCAATAGCCTGGCATCGACCGATTCTCGTGCCACCGTTCCCAGATTCTGCTTTGGCTATTGCCAATAGCCTTAAGGCATGCCATAGTAGCTTCCATGACTTCCTCAGCCTCGCATCCCATCCCGTCGACTCAGTACGTCTCCCGCCCGGAGGGACGCATCGCCTACGACCTCCAAGGCGAAGGCCCCCTTCTCGTCCTCGTGCCCGGCATGGGCGACCTGCGCTCCTCCTACCGCTTCCTGACGCCCGCCCTCGTCGCAGCCGGATACTCGGTGGCAACCACCGATCTGCGTGGCCACGGCGACAGCGACACCACGTTCACCTCCTACGGCGATACCGAGACTGCCGGCGATGTGCACGCGCTGATCACCCACCTCGGCGGATCGGCGGTCATCGTCGGGAACTCGCTGGCCGCGGGAGCAGCGGTGATCGTGGCCGCCGATCATCCCCATCAGGTCGACGGGCTGGTGTTGGTCGATCCGTTTGTGCGCAACCCACCCTCGAATGTGTTCACGCGGACCATGTTTCACACGATGATGGCCCCGCTGTGGGTTGCCGTGATGTGGAAGTCCTACATGCCCACCCTCTACGCGGGACGCAAGCCCGACGACTTCGACGACTACCGCACCGCCGTCGTGACCAGCCTCAAACGCAAGCCGTACGGCAAGGCATTCTCGAAAACGACACGACAGACCGATCACGCAGTTGCCGAGGCCCGACTCGGCGAGGTTGCCGCGCCCGTCGTGGTGATCATGGGAGAACTCGACCCGGACTTCAAGGATCCCGCGGCCGAGGCCCAGTGGATCGCCGACACACTCCATGGCGAGGCCGTCATGGTCGCCGAAGCCGGCCACTATCCGCAGTCACAGCAACCCGATGTGACCGCCCACGCCGTGCTCGAATTTCTCACCGCCGTATACAGCGCCTGACCCCCACCCGAATCTTCACGAACGGACACATCATGGGCATCGTGCTCACTTCCACCATCGACATTGCCGCCACCCCCGACCAAGTCTGGGACGTACTCTCCGACTTCGATTCCTACGGCCAGTGGAGCAACTTCTCCCGCGTGAGCGGAACAGCGACGAAGGGCACCAGGCTCTCCATTCGCATGCCGGGCATGTCTTTTCGGCCGTACGTGACTGCGGCCGTTCCGAATCAGGAGCTCGAGTGGTCGGCGACGATCGCCGGCGAACGCTTCTTCGTCGGCCGACACACCTTCACCCTGACCCCGAACGACGACGGAACCACCCGACTGAACAACGTCGAAACCTTCTCCGGTATCTCCGTACGGCCGTTCCGACGACTGTTCACCAGCAAGGAGGACGACGGCTATGCATCGTTCAATCGAGCACTGAAGCAGCGGGTCGAGACGCGACCCTCACCGGCATGAGTCAGTCGTTCTAGATGAGCCCCTGCTTGCTCGCCGCGTACACGGCCTCGGCTCGCCTGGACACCGCGAGCTTGCGCATGATGTTGCTGACGTGGAATTTGACCGTCGTCGCCGAGATGAACAGTCGCGTTCCGATCATGTTGTTGGACAAGCCCGTCGCGAGCAGCCTCAGGACCTCGAGCTCACGCTCGGTCAGGCGCTCGATGCTGCTCGGTGTGCCGTTGAGAGAGCGAACGACGGCCGAGGCGCTCCGCGAGTCGAAGGCGCTCTCGCCGCGCGAGACCGCGCGGATCGCGCGTACCAGCTCGGTGGTGTCGACGTCCTTGACCACGTATCCGCGCGCTCCCGCATGCACCGCCTCCACCACGAGTCGGTCGTCGAGGAAGGTGGTGAGCACCAGAAGACCGATTCCGTTGTGCGCCTTGGCCAGTTGCGCACACAAAGCAAGGCCCTCGTAGTCCGAGCTGGCCGAGAGCTTGAGGTCCATCAGCACGATGTCGGGCTCCACGCGCGCGACGACGGCCAACCCCTCCTCCCGTGTCGACGCCTCCCCCACGATCGTCAGATCCGACTCGCGTTCGAGCACCGACCGTAGTCCGTCGCGCAGAATCGCATGATCGTCGACCAGCACGATGCGGACCGTGGGTGCGGCCACCTGACCTTGGCCCTCGCGGATCGTCGGTACGCTCACGGGGTGTCGCCCTTCTCCGAAGTACTGCCGAGGGGATTGCTGCCGAGCGGGATTCGCACGGTCACTCGCACTCCCCCGGTACGGGCACGTCTGATCTCGAAGACGCCACCGTGCTCGCGGGTACGGGCCGCCATGTTCGCCAATCCTCGATGCCTGCCGTCGACGTCGGTGGACTCGGACAGATGCAGCATCATCCGCAGATGGGCCGGATCGCCGTCCCCGTCGTCGGCGATGGACAACTGCACCTGATCAGGCGAGTAGGTCAGTCTCAGAATTGCCCGCGACGCATGGGCGTGCACCGCGGTGTTGAACAGCGCCTCACCAGCGATGCGCAGCAGGGCGTGCTCGCATTCGCTGCTCAGCTCGACCGGAGTTCCCTCCACTCGCAACGACACCTGCAACTCGTCTGGCATGTGCACCACCGAGAGCTGCTCGAGCATCTCGGGCAGAGACGTTCGATCGGCATCCTGCGGATGGTTCAGCGCATAGATCGCAGACCGCAATTGTTCGACGGCTCGACGCGTCAACTCCTTGGCCAGATCGAGCCGTTCTCCGCGCTCCTCGGCCGGAATGTCGCTGCGGCACACCTCGATCTGCATACCGGCCGACAACACCGCCTGCGTCACGCTGTCGTGTAGTTCGCGGGCGATGCGATGCCGTTCGTCGTCGAGCACCTGATGTCTGTGCGCGGCACCCAACTGCCGCTGAGTCACTTCGAGTTCGGCGTTGCGGGCTGCCAGATCCGCTGCTGTGCGGTGGGCCTGGGCGTACGCGTTCTCGGTGCGTTCGAGCAATTGTCGCCGGCTCTGGAACAGAGCCGAATTCTGCAGTGCCACAGCCGTTTGACTCGCCAGAATGCTCAACACGGCCGCGTCGGTTGCGTCGAGTACCCGGTGGTCGCCGGTCCACGCCGCGAACGCGCCGACGACGCCACCGTCGAACGCGATCGGCACGAAAGCGTGATGGGCCGAGATGACCGGAGTCTGCCCGTCACCGCACGTGGACGTCCGAATCGACTCGAGGCAGTCGATGACGTCGTCCGGCAGCGGCGGACCCTCGACGTTGTCGACGAGGAACGGCGTGGCGTCCGGTCCGAGCACCAGTCGCCGGGGGCCGGCATCGGGGAGTGCACCGTCGGCGAGCGCGAACACGACCCACTGTGCGCTCAGATGAGCACGAGCTGCTTCCGCGACCGCGCACACGAGCGTCTCGGGGCCGTCGACCGTCCGCACCAGCGCCCGCGAAATCAGTTCCAGCGCATAGACGACGCGTTCGAGCCGTTCGGCCGCGCCGCGATACTGGGGGTAGAACGTGTTCTTGCCCGAGCGCAGTCCCGTCAGTAGCGACAGGTCGGGTCCGGACGTCACATCGGGTCCCGACGTCACAGCGCACTCCGGAACAGTTCGACCATCTCGCGGTGCGTCGCGGAGCGCGGATTGGTGGACATGCAGGCATCGTGTAAGGCGTTGGTGGCCAACACATCGAGATCCGACTCACTGACACCGATCTGCGCGAGGCCCGAAGGGACACCGACCTGTCGCGCGAGTCGGTCGACGCGGTCGGCCACCGCCATCGCGGCCTCTTCCGGCCTCGCGCTACCCTCGGGCAGTCCGAGGCTCGTCGCAATGGCCACGTACGGCAACGGATCCTCGGCCGCATTGAAGCGAATGACATGGGGCAGCAGCACCCCGTTGATCACGCCGTGCGGCAGGTCGAGCAGTCCACCCACCTGGTGGCTCATGGCATGCGTTGCACCGAGGATCGCATTGGTGAAGGCCAGTCCCGCTTCGAGACTCGCCTGGGCCATGGACCCGCGCGCAACCATGTCGGCAGGTTCGTCGATGGTGCGCGCCAGCTGCGACATCACCATGGTGATGGCCCGCAGGGCATGGTGGTCGGTGAGCTGATTGTGTCCGAGCGAGACGAAGGCCTCGATACCGTGCGTCAGGGCATCCAAACCCGTTGCTGCATTGAGCCATTCGGGCATCGTGGTGAGCAGCCGTGGGTCGATCACGGTGATGTCGGGGACCAGAGCCCTGCCGAGAATGGTGATCTTCGTCGAGCGCGCCGTGTCGGTGACGATGCAGAACTGGGAGACGTCGGCACCCGTACCGGACGTCGTCGGCACCATGACCAGGGGCGGAATCGGACGCGTGGCCTGGTCGACGCCCTCGTAGTCGAGGATTCTGCCGCCGTTGCCGGCCAGGATCGCAATGCCCTTGGCCGCATCCATCACCGATCCCCCACCGATGGCCACCAGCACATCGCAGCCCGATTCGGCGTAGACCGCATGTCCGGCTTCGATCTCGACGTCTTTCGGGTTGGGCGTCAGGTCGCTCCATACCTGGGGAAACAGGCCCTGTGCGGTGAGCAGATCGATCAGCTGACCCGCCCAACCGCTGTCGATCAGACCGGCGTCGGTGACCACCAGCGGACGCACTCCGCCCAACCGAAGCGTCGCGTGCGCCACTTCACCCAGCGAATCTTGACCGAACACGATCTCCGGGGCGTGGAACTTGAGCACGCGGGGTGCTTCCGGGCGGCTGCGTCGATCGTCGAGGTCGTGCAGCGCCTTGCCTACGTTCGCAGTAGCTGCCTGGTCCACGGTTCACACCCTCGCTGTCCATCGGCCCGAGACATCCGGGCATGTGATTCAGGTTACAACCCTACGAGGGGGGTTCGTCGAATCCCACCAGCGCCGGACCAGGTTCCCACCTACCCGATCGGGTAGGTGGTGGGCGCCGGCGGACAGGTCACGACAGCGCGTGCCCCAGTTCGGCCGCCTGCGCCGTCAACTGTTCCCCGTCCCTCGCCACCACGACCCGGTCGCAGACCTGCTCGTAGTCCTCCATCGAACACGCGGCCTGAGCCCAGTAGCGGCGCGCCTCCGGGGTGATCCACGCGATGCGGTGCACCTTGGACCGAATCTTCTCCAGCGCATCGAGCCCCGCCGGGCGGCCGTTGCACCGGCCGTCGCCGACGATGATCACCGCGGTGCGCTTGTTCAGTACCTCGGCGTGCGAGTCCAGCAGATCGGCGAACGTGGTGCCGTAGTCGCTACTGGCTTCGAGGTCCAGACGCGCATCCGCGAGCACGGCAGCCAGCGCACCGTCCCCGGTGCTGCCGAGCAGGGTGGTCGTCACGTCCACCGGAGCATCGACGAACCCCATCACCGTGCATCGGTGCGCTCGCGCATGCATGGCTTGTGCGAGCCTCAACGTGAACGCGGTGATGGGCCGAACCGACAGTGATACGTCCGCGAGCACGAGGAGTCGGACCTTGTCCGGTACGGGTGTCTTCGTCACCAGACGAAACGGTATTCCGTCGGTCCGCAGACTCGAGCGCACGGTGCGTCTCATGTCCAACGGCCCTCGCGAGTGCTCGCGCGGTCGCGGTCGCGGGGTGCCGCGCATGTGCTGCAGCACTTCGTGACTCGCGCGCTCGATCTCGGCGTGCCGGCCGATCGCCTGCGCCGCGGCGTCGATCGGTATCGATGAGGACATGGTGCCCGTCAGATCACCCAGCGCAGCGACGAAAGCCTCGACAGCATCGGTGATCCGGTCCAGCATCGCGGCACTGAGCGGACCGGAATCACCGCCGTCGCCGTAGACGCTACGCGGATCGTAGGCGTCGAACCACGCCAGGATGCTCGCCGGATCCTCCCAATTCAGCTGTCCCGCAACCGCTCCGCTGGTACTCGACGCCAACTCCCCTGCCGCCGTCGAGCCGGACCGCTCCAGGTCGACGGTGTAGGTGACCCCTCGACGACCCATGTCGCCGTCGGTGTCGATCGACAGATCGTGATCCTCGGAGGACAGGCTGATGTCGTCGTCGTCCTTGTGTGGGTTGAAGCCTTTGTCGGCTTCGGGCGCGTCGAGCAGATCCCCGATCTCGACGGCACGCTCGTTGTACTCGGCGTACTTGGCGGCCTCCTGGTCCGCTCCCACATCCAGGTCCGTCGGAAGTCCACCCGCCACCTGCGCACCCAACGGCGATCGATGCTCGTCCACGGCACTGTCGACGGGATCCCTGAACATCGACTCGAAAGCGAGATCGAAACCGTGCTGTTCGTGGTCGTACTTGGCACACGTCGCGCGCAGGGCCGCACGCAGAATCGTGACGTCCCGGCCCCCGAGGAAACCGAGGACGCGTCGTACCTCGATGACCTCGGCCGGCGACGCCGCCACTCCGAAGCGCCTGAGCGTACGCCCGAAAACCGCTGCCAACACATCGAGTACCACCGACGGCGTGAACGGCTCCACAGCAGTCATCGTCGTATTCCTATGCCGCCCTTGTCGCGTCCACCGTGTCCTCGAAAGGCCGTTGCGGTCGTGTTGACGATCGTTCCCAGTGACGGTGCGGCAGAGGCTGTCTCTGCAACCGGACCGGCCATGGCGATCTTCATGTCCGAGGAGTACTTGACCAGCGCTGCGAGCAGATACTTGCGGGTGTCCTCGGTGTGTCCGAGGACCGACGCGATGCGGGCGGCGTCGATCACTTCCGAGATGGACGGGCTCTTGCGCAGCGGAAGCTCACGCAATTGCGTTGCCAGTGCGACGATGTCGGCCGCGATGTGTGCGGGCACCTCGGGAGCACGAGCGGTGACGATCTCGCGTTCGCGCGCAGCCGTCGGATAGTCGAGGTGGAAGTGCAAGCAGCGACGCTTGAGCGCCGAGGACAGCTCGCGAGTGTCGTTGGAGGTCAATATCACCCACGGATCGCTGCGCGCGGTGAACGTGCCGACCTCAGGGATGGTCACCTGCTTCTCCGCGAGTACCTCGAGCAGCAACGCCTCCATCGATTCCTCGGTGCGGTCGACCTCGTCGACCAGGAGCACCACCGGCTCCTCCGAGAGCACCGATTCCAGCAGGGGGCGCACGGCGAGGAAGGGCTCGGAGTAGAGGCCGAAGTCCTTGGCCGCAAGCATCTTCGAGGCGTCGTCGATATCGGTGACGTGCTGGGTGAGCGCGCCGATGTGCTCGCGCAGCATCTGCACGTGCAGCAATTGCTTGGCGTAGTCCCACTCGTAGAGGGCTCGGTTGTCGTCGAGGCCCTCGTAGCACTGCAGCCGAACCAGCTTGCGTCCGCTCGCCGCGGCGAGGGACTTGGCCAGCTCGGTCTTGCCCACGCCCGCAGGACCTTCGAGCAGCAGTGGGCGATCGAGCGCTGTCGCCAGATGCACCACGGTGGCGAGGTCGTCGTCGGCGATGTAGTCCTGCTCACCGAGCGCACGCTGCAGATCGGCGGCGTCGGTGAATCGAACGGTGCCGGTGTCGTCGCTACGCACTGTCGACAGCGAGGTCATGTGTTTCCCTTCGTGGTGCGGCGGAGCCGCAGTGGTGCGGTTATGCGCCGCCCGGGGCACATAACCGCACCACTGCGCAGCATCAGTACGACTCGTTGATCGCGTGAGAAACGACGGGAATCATCGACTCCACGGTCACCTCACGGGGGTTGCCCGGGGTGCACCAGTCTTCCTGGATGTGCTCGGAGATCTTCAGAACCGACTTCTCGTCGCCCTTGATCACGTCGCCCTTGCCCGCGTACTTGCCGGTGTTCATCCGGTTCTTGTCGTACGTCGCGGAACGAATAGAGCCGAAGTTGTCGGGAATTCCGACGTCCTTGGCGAGGCGGATGGCGGCTTCGACGGCAGCATCGGCCGCCTGCACGGTGGTCATGTTCTTGGTGTCGACGCCCATGGCCACGGCGATCTCGGCGTAACGCTCGTAGCGTGAGGGCAGGTTGTACTCCCACACGCGCGGCAGAGCGATGGCGTTGTTGAGGCCGTGCGCGCTGTCGTAGAACGCGCTGATCGCGTGCGAGATCGAGTGGATGACACCGAGTCCGCCGGAGTTGAACGCCTGTGTGGCGATGTACTGAGCGTTCATCATGCCCTCGCGAGCCTTCAGGTTGCCCGGGTCGTACACGGCTTCACGAAGGTGCTTGGATACCAACCCGATCGAATAGATCGCGTTGCCCAGCGACGGCGCGAAATCGAGACGCGAGACGTACGGCTCGGCACCGTGGGCAAGAACGTCGAAGCCACAGAACGCGGTCCACTGCTGGGGGCAGGTGTAGTAGAGCAGCGGATCGTCCAGTGCCAGAGTCGGTGTCGACGCCTCGTCGAAGGCAAGCCACTTGTGCGGCTTCTCCATGTCCGAGGTGTCGGTGATGACGTAGGCCCAGGAAGTCTCCGAACCCGTTCCGGCAGTGGTCGATACGGCGATGTGCGGTGGGTTCTGCTTGTTGGTGGACTTGGAGAATCCCTCGAACTCGTTGATGTTGCGGCCGTCGTGGGCGACGACGACGCGAATGCCCTTGGCCGCGTCGTGGCTCGAACCACCACCGACGGAGATGACGCTGTCGCACTTCTCCTTCTGGTACAGCGCGGCACCGTCCATGACGTTGTAGTCCTTGGGATTGGACTCGACCTTGTCGTAGAGGACCACCTCGACGCCCTGGTACTCGATCTTGCCGATCAGTTCCTCGATGATTCCGGACCCGCGCAGACCCGTCGTGACGAGCAACGAGCGCTTGAACCCGAGTTCCTTGGCCTCGACGCCGATCATGTCGTGTGCGCCGACTCCCAGCTTGGCGCGCGGCAGCGGGTGAAACTCCTTGATGGGGAATTCCCAGATCTGATTGAGCTCGATAACCATCGGTGTCTCCTCGGTGAGTGTGAGTGACAAGACGCCTCGTCCTGTGATCGGCGTCTCACTGATGACCACACTCCACTGCCTGGCACCGAGTTGGGAACACCTCGAGGCGGGAACCCTGCCAACGACCCGACCGAACTACCCGATCGGGTAGGAGTACCCGCTCACCCTCGGCAGAGGAAGACTCACAGACTCTGGCGCACTACCGATCTCGCCGCTGAGCCAGCGAGAATCCGAGAACCGAGAACAACGCCATCGAGATGACGAACGCGCCGTACACCTCCACCGTCGTGCTCAACCCCAGTCGGTGCACGGCCAGTCCTGCGGCGACTGCCGGCACACTGAAGGCGAGGTAGCTGATGACGAACGTCGTGGCGAACACCCCGCCTCGCTCGGCGGCGGGAACCAGCGCACCGAGCGTGCGCATCGCGCCCAGAAATGTTGCTCCCCAGCCCGATCCGGCGATAACGGCCCCGACGAAGTACAGCGCTATCGACTCGATCTGCACCGACACCAGGGTCAGTGCGACGCCTGCCGCCAACACCGTCGCGCCGGTCATCATGACCGTACGAGGGAACCCGTTGCGCACCACCGCAGCTGCCACGGCACCTGAGGCGAACAGTGCGAAGATCTCCAGCCCGCCGACGATGTGGTTGTCGATATCGAAGACGCCGCCGACGATCGAGGGACCGAGCGAGAGGTGGAAGCCACCGAGAGACCAGGTGGCGAACAGGGCCGGGGCGATGAGAAAGAACGGTGCCCGCACCGACTTCGGAATCGACATCCTCGGCAGCAGGGTCGACGCGAGGTGGCGTCGGGAATCGAAGCCGCGCAACGCCGAAGTCTCGGGGACGAACAGCAGCGCGACGGCCAGGGTCAGGGCCGCGACGATCAGCAGTGCGAACACCAGGATCTCGGGCGCGGGAGCCAACTGCACCAGCAGCCCGGCCCCGAGCGCACCACCTGCCAGACCGAGGGAGGGCGCGATGCTGTTGAGCAACGGCCCGGTGGATACGTTGGGCTGCAGATCGATGACGGCCGCGCTCATGGCTCCCGTGGCCGCGCCTGCTGCTATTCCTTGCACGACGCGTGCCGCGATGAGGAGCGGCACGCTGTCGGCAACGATGAACAGCACCAGGCTCACCACCAGCAACATCAGTGAAGTGATCAGAATCGGCTTGCGGCCGATGTGGTCCGACAGGCTGCCGACGGTGAGCAGCGTCGCCAACAGCGCCACCGCGTAGACGGCGAAGATGAGGGTGAGGGTGATCGCGCTGAATCCCCACGACTGCTGGTACACCGGATACAGCGGAGAAGGTGCCGCCGAGGACGCCATCAGCACGATGAAGGCGACACCGACCACCCAGAAGGCGTACCGATGCGGCATCCTCACCGCAGTCCTTCCGGTACTACCCCGCGTTTCCACGTCGACCATGTGTTGTCCCTCCACCGCCGCGACCGTTACCTCAGTGAAGGACAACGCGTAGGAGTGGCTCGCATTCCCGACGAATCAGAATCGGTGTGCTCCCGCGCCCTCGAGCAGCAGCTGTCCCTCGCGGTAACGCTGAACGCTCGCAGGCAATTCACCCTCGATTCCGCTGAGCCACACCGATACGCGGCCGGTGCTCGCACCGCTCGAACCGACTTCGTCGACGCGTCGCACCGTCTGGTTGGCCACCGCCTCGGCGCTGTCGAACATCGTGATGGCACCCGGCAACTGCGCCACGATCTCGCCCCGCACCAGTGGGTAGTGCGTGCACCCCAGCACGATCGATTCGACGTCGGCGGGTGTGGCGGCCACTGCAGCAGCGATGGCTGCGCTGATTCCACGTTCGTCGCCGCGGTCGATCGAATCCGCCAGACCATGGCACGCCACACTCGTCACCGTTCGGTGCGAGGCGAACTGCTCGATCAAACGTCCCTGATAGGCGCTCGCGGTCGTGGCCGCCGTCGCCCAGATCGCGATCCGATCGCTCACCGCTGCAGCGGGTTTGATCGCAGGAACGGTACCGACCACCGGAATCGTGTCACCGAGCGCGGCACGAACGTGACTCAGCGCCGTCACACTGGCGGTGTTGCACGGAAGCACGACCACCTCGGCACCGAGTTCGACGGCATGCCGAGCGGTACCGACCACCCGCTCGATCACCCACGCATCCGGCTTCGGACCCCACGGAGCGTTGTCGGGGTCCATCATCAGCACCAGATCGAGCTCGGGGCGCGCTTGTCGCAGCCGCGCAGCCGTCGGGAGCATCCCCAGGCCCGAGTCGATCAGTGCGACGATCATGCCAGCGCTTGCTCTACGTCACCGACCAGATCGGCACCGTCCTCGATACCGACCGACAGACGCACCAGATCGTCGGGCACCTCGAGCAACGAACCGGCCGTCGAGGCATGGGTCATCGCGCCGGGGTGTTCGATCAACGATTCGACGCCGCCCAAGGATTCCGCGAGAGTGAAGATCTCGGTCTTCGCGCAGAAGTCCAGTGCTGCCTGCTTGCCGCCGGCCAGACGCACCGAGACCATGCCGCCGAAGCGTCGCATCTGCTTCGCGGCGACCGCGTGAGACGGGTGCGCTTCGAGTCCGGGGTAGATGACCTGCGAGATGGCCGGGTGACCGTCGAGGAATTCGACGATCTTCTCGGCATTGTCGCTGTGTCGCTCCATCCGCAGCGCAAGGGTCTTGATTCCGCGCAGGGTCAAGAACGCGTCGAACGGCCCCGGAACTCCGCCCGCGCCGTTCTGCAGGAACGCGAACGCCGTATCGAGTTCTTCGCTGTCGGTCACCAATGCGCCGCCGACGACATCGGAGTGTCCGCCGATGTACTTGGTGGTCGAGTGCAGCACCACGTCGGCACCGAGACTCAGGGGCTGCTGCAGGTACGGGGACGCGAAGGTGTTGTCGACGACGAGCTTGGCCCCGCCCTCGTGTGCGACGCCCGAGAGGGCCTCGATGTCACCGACGTTGAGCAACGGGTTGGTGGGCGTCTCCACCCAGACCAGCTTGGTGTTCGGGCGCATCGCCGCGCGGACCTCGTCGACATCCGACACCGCGGCCACCGAGTACTCGATGCCCCACTGGGTGAAGACCTTGTCGATCAATCGGTACGTGCCGCCGTAGGCGTCGTTGGGGATGACGAGGTGGTCACCGGGGCGGAGCGCCGAGCGGAGCAGGCAGTCCGTCGCCGCCATGCCCGAGGAGAACGCGCGCCCGTAGGTGCCGGACTCGATGGCCGCCAGATTGGCTTCGAGCGGCCGACGCGTCGGGTTGCCGGTGCGCGCGTACTCGAAACCGCTGCGCATGCCGCCGACGCCGTCCTGCGCGAAGGTGGAGCTGGCGTAGATCGGCACGTTCACCGCGCCGGTCAGCGGATCGGGCTCGTACCCGGCATGGACCGCCTTGGTGGAAAAGCCCTGCCAGGAGGTGTTGTCTGCCTTGCTGCGCTGCTCACTCATGCCCTCCACCCTAATCGGCCTGCGTCGCCCGGCGGGGTCGTGGGTAACCTGCGAAGACAACCCCCAGCGGAAAGAGGCACCGTGGCCAACTCCCAGAGCGTCGACGAACTGTTCGCGATCGATTCACTCCTCGACGACGAGGAGCGCCAGATCCGGGACACCGTCCGCAAGTTCGGCAACGAGCGCATCCGCCCGCACATCGCCGACTGGTTCGACGAGGGCACGGTGCCGGCCCGTGAATTGGCCAAGGAACTGGGCTCGCTCGGGTTGCTGGGCATGCATCTCGAGGGATACGGCTGCGCCGGAACGTCGGCGACGGCGTACGGCCTGGCCTGCCTCGAGCTCGAGGCGATCGACTCCGGCATCCGCTCGTTGGTCTCGGTGCAGGGCTCGTTGGCGATGTTCGCCATCTGGAAGTACGGCTCCGAGGAGCAGAAGCAGCAGTGGCTTCCGGGCATGGCCGAAGGATCGCTGATCGGCTGCTTCGGGCTCACCGAAGCCGACTTCGGATCGAACCCCGGCGGGATGCTCACCCGGGCCAAGCGCGACGGTGACGACTGGATCCTCAACGGCAGCAAGATGTGGATCACCAACGGTCCCGTCGCCGACGTCGCCGTCGTGTGGGCGCAGACCGAGGACAAGATTCGCGGATTCGTCGTGCCGACCGACACACCGGGATTCACCGCCAACACGGTCAAGAAGAAGCTGTCGCTGCGTGCGTCGATCACCGGTGAGTTGGTCTTCGACGACGTTCGACTGCCTGCCGACGCGATGCTGCCCGAGGCCCGCGGTCTGAGCGGACCGTTGAGCTGCCTCAACGAGGCCCGCTTCGGCATCGTCTTCGGCGCTATGGGTGCGGCGCGGGACTGCATCGAATCTGCCATCGAGTACTCGCAGACTCGCGCGGTGTTCGACAAGCCACTCGCCGGATACCAGCTCACCCAGGCCAAGCTCGCCAACATGGCACTCGAACTCGGCAAGGGGCAACTGCTCGCACTGCACCTGGGCCGACTTAAAGACAAGGGCGAACTGCCGGGCGAGCGGGTGTCACTCGGCAAGCTCAACAACGTGCGCGAAGCGATCAAGATTGCTCGTGAATGCCGAACGATATTGGGAGCCAACGGAATCACGCTGGAATACCCGGTGCTCCGACATGCCAACAACCTCGAATCCGTCCTCACCTACGAGGGCACATCCGAGGTCCATCAACTGGTGATCGGGCAGGCGCTCACCGGTACCAGCGCGGTGCGCTGACGCGCAGTGGTGCGGTTGAGTGCCCCCTGGGGCGCTCAGCCGCACCACTGCCGCTAGGCACCCTTGCTGAGGAATCCGAGCAGATCGTGGCGCGTGATGACGCCGACGGGCTTGCCTTCTTCGACGACCATCAGCGCATCGGATTCGCCGAGTGCCTTGGTGGCGTCGGAGACGGTTTCGCCTGCACCGATCAGCGGGAACGGCGCGCTCATGTGCTTGGCGACGGGGTCTGCCAACGCCGCGCGACCCTCGAACACGGCGCTGAGCAGATCACGCTCGGTGACGCTGCCTGCAACCTCGCCTGCCATGACGGGCGGCTCGGCTCCGACGACGGGCATCTGCGAGACGCCGTACTCGCGCAGGATTTCGATGGCGTCGCGCACGGTCTCGGACGGGTGGGTGTGCACCAGATCCGGCAATGCACCGGACTTGCCGCGCAGCACCGCGCCGACGGAGGTCTCCTCGGTGGTGCCGTCCAACCTGGACCGCAGGAATCCGTACGAGGACATCCAGGAATCGTTGAAGATCTTGGCCAGGTAGCCGCGTCCGCCGTCGGGCAGCAGAACGACGACCAGCGCGTCGGGACCTTCGCGCTCGGCGACCTGGATAGCAGCAACGGCAGCCATGCCGCAAGAGCCGCCGACCAGCAGGCCCTCCTCCCGTGCGAGGCGACGGGTCATGTCGAACGAATCAGCATCGGAGACCGCGATGATCTCGTCCGGGATGGACGGGTCGTAGGCGGTCGGCCAGAAGTCCTCGCCGACGCCCTCGACGAGGTACGGGCGTCCCGTACCTCCGGAGTACACCGAGCCCTCGGGGTCGACGCCGATGACCTTGACCTTGCCGCCGGAGACCTCCTTGAGGTACTTGCCGGTGCCGGAGATGGTGCCGCCGGTGCCGACGCCTGCGACGAAGTGGGTGATCTTGCCGTCGGTGTCGGCCCAGATCTCGGGACCGGTGGTCTCGTAGTGGCTGGCCGGGCCTGCGGGGTTGGCGTACTGGTTGGGCTTCCAGGCTCCCTCGATCTCGCGGACGAGCCGGTCGGAGACGCTGTAGTAGCTGTTGGGGTCCTCGGGTGCGACGGCCGTCGGGCAGACGACGACCTCGGCTCCGTAGGCGCGCAGCACGTTGCGCTTGTCCTCGCCGACCTTGTCGGGGCACACGAACACGCACTTGTAGCCGCGCTGCTGAGCTACCAGCGCGAGACCGACACCGGTGTTGCCGGACGTGGGCTCGACGATGGTGCCGCCGGGCTTCAGTTCCCCGGACGCCTCTGCCGCGTCGATCATCTTGACCGCGATGCGGTCCTTGGACGAACCACCCGGGTTGAGGTACTCGATCTTGGCCGCGACTGTGCCTGCACCGTCGCCGACGACGGTGGACAACTTCACCAACGGGGTGTTGCCGATGAGTTCGGTGATGTGCTGTGCGATGCGCATTGCACCATCTTCCCAGATGCGGGTATTCGACTCTCGGTCACGGCCGTCGACACCCGCCTACGATGGTGACGACGGCGCGACGAGAGGGATCGATCTGTGACGGCGAGCGGATGGCGTACCGCTGCGAAAGCGAGCGCCGCGACGGTTCTCGCAGGCTCCGGAGCAGGGACTGCGTCCTGGGCCGCGTACCGACATCTGATGGCGCAGGCCGCTGCGGCACGCGGTGTCATCGGGCGCACCACCGCCAAACCACCGGAGGCCGACGGCGTCTACACCGCGGGATGCGCGGCCCCGGAACGGTGGCGGATGGGAAATTCAGCAGATATTCATCTGATGATCTTCGGCGACTCCACTGCAGCAGGAGTGGGCTGCATCGTCGCCGACGAAGTCCCCGGCGTGCTGCTCGCACGCGGACTGGCCGAGGAAACCGGGCAACGAATCCGATTGAGTACCAAGGCGATTGCCGGTGCCACCTCGAAGGGACTCGAAGGCCAGGTCGACGCGATGTTCGTCGCGGGCCCGCCCCCGGACGCGGCGGTCATCTTCGTCGGCGCGAACGACGTCACCAAGAAATTCTCCATCGCGGCGTCCGCGGCCCGGTTGGGCGACGCGGTGGAGCGGCTCACCGCCAAGGGCTGCGTCGTCGCCGTGGGTACGTGCCCCGATCTCGGTGTCGTGACGGCCATTCCGCAGCCGCTGCGCACCGTCGTCCGCAATTGGGGTCGACGCCTCGCGAACGCGCAGACGGCCCGCACGCTCAGCGCAGGCGGGCATCCGGTGGCGTTGGCGGATCTGCTCTCCCCCGAGTTTCTCGCGGCACCCGACACCATGTTCTCGGCGGACCGCTTCCACCCGTCGGCCGCCGGCTACGAGCTCGCGGCGCAGCAGATTCTGCCGGTCCTCGCATCGGCGTTGGGGGTGTGGCACGGCGGCCCGCTCCCGGAACTGCCCACCGTGTCCGCGGCCGTCGAATCACGCAAGGCCATCCCCCGCGCAACGGCCGCACTCGATCGCTTCCTGCGTCGCAGAACGGCGGAGCTCGACGCCGAGATCGTCACTGCATCCGAGGATCTCGTACGTCGTGGCGGCGGCGGTCGGGCGGGGTTGTAAGTTCGGTCAGGAGACATCGCCTACTCGGCGGTAACAGAGCAGGTAAGCAGTATCGATTCGAAGGAGATCTCATGCCAGAGGCAGTCATCGTCGCCACCGCGCGCTCACCGATCGGCAGGGCGATGAAGGGGTCGCTCAAGGACATTCGTCCCGACGACCTCACCGCCCAGATGGTCGCCGCCGCGCTGGCCAAGGTGCCTTCGCTGGACCCGAAGGACATCGACGACCTGCTCCTGGGCTGTGGCCTGCCCGGCGGCATGCAGGGCAACAACCTCGCTCGCATCGTCGCGGTTCAGCTCGGCTACGACTCGCTGCCCGGAACGACGATCACGCGTTACTGCTCGTCCTCGCTGCAGACCACCCGCATGGCGCTGCACGCGATCAAGGCAGGCGAGGGTGACGTATTCATCTCCGCAGGCGTCGAGAGCGTGTCCAGCTTCGTCCACGGCAGCTCGGATTCGCTTCCGGAAAGCCACAACCCGATCTTCGCCGACGCCGAGGCCCGCACCAAGAAGGCACAGGAAGAGGGCGCGGACAGCTGGACCGATCCCCGCGAGAACGGCGAACTGCCCGACGCGTACATCGCGATGGGCCAGACGGCCGAGAACGTCGCCCTCCTCACCGGCATCACCCGCGAGGACCAGGATCACTGGGGCGTGCGCAGCCAGAACCGCGCCGAAGAGGCCATCAACGCCGGTTTCTTCGAGCGGGAGATCACCCCGGTGACCCTGCCCGACGGCACCGTCGTCAACACCGACGACGGCCCTCGCGCCGGCACCACGTACGAGAAGATCAGCCAGCTCAAGCCGGTCTTCCGCCCCAACGGCACCATCACTGCAGGCAACGCCTGCCCGCTCAACGACGGCGCAGCAGCGCTCGTCATCATGAGCGACACCAAGGCCAGGGAACTGGGCCTGACGCCGTTGGCTCGCATCGTCTCCACCGGAGTCACCGGCACGTCCCCCGAGATCATGGGCCTCGGACCGATCGAGGCCACCCGCAAGGCGCTGAAGATCGCGGGCATGTCGATCTCCGACATCGACCTGTTCGAGATCAACGAGGCCTTCGCCGTGCAGGTCCTGGGATCGGCCCGTGACCTCGGCATCGAGGAGGACAAGCTCAACGTCTCCGGTGGTGCCATCGCGATCGGCCACCCGTTCGGTATGACCGGTGCACGCATCACCACCACGCTGCTGAACAACTTGACCACCCAGGACAAGACGTTCGGCGTCGAGACCATGTGCGTCGGCGGCGGCATGGGTATGGCCATGGTGCTGGAACGACTCAGCTGAGTCGAGAGATCACAACGAAAAAGCCCCGCCCTCCTCGAAGGAGCGGCGGGGCTTTTTCGTGTGAGTACTAGTCGTTCTGGAAGTAGCTCAGCAGACGCAGGATCTCGACGTACAGCCAGACCAACGTGATGGTCAGACCGAGGGCGACACCCCAGGCTGCCTTCTCGGGAGCCTGTGCGCGGATCAGCTGATCGGCCTGGTCGAAGTCGAGC
Organism: Rhodococcus sp. 06-462-5; assembly: GCF_002258315.1. Taxonomy (GTDB): domain Bacteria; phylum Actinomycetota; class Actinomycetes; order Mycobacteriales; family Mycobacteriaceae; genus Rhodococcoides. Next base: position 331,212 of record NZ_NOYD01000005.1, read on the forward strand.
AGGAAGCTGAACGCCGCGATGCCGATGCAGACGAGGCTGAAGATGATGGCCAGCGGTCCGCCGGAGCGAAGACCGAAACCGTCCTCCATGAAGAAGCTGGCGACGAGGTTACCGAGCATCAGGACGACGACGCCGATGAGGGCACCGACGATCATGCGGGTCAGACGCGGGGTGACGCGGATCGCGCCGGTCTTGTAGACGATCAGCATGCCGAAGAACACGCCGAACGTGCCGAGGATGGCCTGGCCGATGAGAGCCGATCCACCGACTCCGCCGAACGCGACATCGGTGAACATCAACGACAGTGCTCCGAGGAACACGCCTTCCGCAGCGGCGTACGCGAGCACGATTGCCTTGTTGTCCATCTTGCGACCGAAGGTCGCGAACATGACGAGGCCGAAGCCGATCAAGCCGCCACCGATGACGAACGGGATGGCCAGGCCGGTGTTGTTGGAGACCAGCAGGTACGAGATGATCGCCGTGACGCTCAGCACACCGAGGGTGATGCCGGTCTTGGTGACCACGTCGTCGATGGTCATGGCCCGCTGTGAGGGCTGCGTGGTGTACGGATCGGCCTGCGTTCCGGGATGCTGGCCGAAGGTTGCGGCCTGCGAGGCTCCAGCCGTCGCAGATCCGAATGTGGCGTAGCCGCCGCCCTGCTGCTTGGGCAGGTTGCGGAACACCGGGTTGCTGGAGGTGCGCACCGTGTCTCTTCCCTTCGTAAGTTCTGATCCCCACCGGGGATCTCCCCGTCGGTCATCAGTAGAACGTCTGACATCCGGACAAAAGTTCCCAGGAGGAGAACTTCTACGACGGACAAATCGGACTCTACCGGGTAGGGGCTCGACACGCGGAGACGACGGCGTGTGTGACACCGAATCGAAACGGGCACTATGAGGAAATGGCAATCGAAGACGGACCCGACCAGACTTTGGACCCCAGCGAAAGCGTCGACTCCGACGAGGTGCGCAACGACGACGGCGACACCGTGGTCGATCCCCCCGATCACTGGAGCGAGGCCAACAGCTTCGGCACCACCGCTCGCGAGGCAGCCGAGGGCGAGAGCCTGGACCTCAAGCTCAGCGAGGAAGAACCCGACATCGCCGTCGAGGAAGACCTCGACCGTCCGATCACGGAGACACCCGACGACGAGTTGACCGAGGAACTGGTCGACCACGTCATCGAGGAGTCGGACGAGGATCCCGACGTCGACTACGCGGAAGGCCAGCGTCAGGCCGAGATCGTCGAAGGCACTCTCGTCGAGGATCTCGGACGCAACCGGGGCCAGATCGACGGAACACCCGAAGACGGCGGCCCGGTCACCTGACCGCCTACCGTTGCTCGCTCGGACGTACCGAGCGAGCAACGGTGAACTTGCCGTTCTTTCCCATCAGGTCGGTGGGGCCGACCGCGTCCGCCAGTTCGCGCCGATAGTTCAGGTGGGTGTTGAACACCGTCCACAGCTGCCCTCCGGGCCTCAGCACTCGGCCGGCCGCCGTGAACAACTTGCTCGCGCCGCCTGTGTGCACCGCGGCACCCTCGTGGAACGGCGGGTTGCAGACCACCAGATCGACCGACGCGGACTCGACAGTGGACATTGCATCGTCTGCGAGCACCGATACTCGCGTCCCGTTCGCCTCCGCAGTGGCCTTTGCCGACGCGATCGCCGCGGATGATCGATCGGTGGCGATCACCTCGAGATCGGGCCTCGTTCGAGCCAATTCGGTGGCGAGAATTCCTGTGCCACAGCCCAAGTCGACGGCAACACGGGCTCGCGGGAGCATCTTCGGAACGAACTCGAGCAGGTACCTGGTCCCGATGTCGAGACCGGCACCTGCGAACACCGCCCCGTGCGCCACCACCGTCAAGTCCAGGTCGGCAATTCGCTTGCTCACCGGATACGTCATGCCCGACGCCACCGCCCCGCGTGCGGTGAGCACTCGGGCTTTCTGTCGGCCGCGGCCGGCCGTCACCGTCTCGAACGAGCGTCGTAGGACGTCGTTCATCGCCGGGGTCATGTGCTTGTCTCGTCCGCCCGCGAGGACGACGACGTCCGCGGACGCGTGCGCCGCGATGTGCTCGGCGATCTCGGTGAGTTCGGCCAGACCTCGCGGCAACTGCATCAGCACCACCCCGACGCCGTCGAGCAGTTCGGCACCGAGCGCGTGCTGGGTGTACGTGCCGGCCATCGAGACCCGTGCCGCGTTCAACTCGAGCGCGCGCACTCCGGTGACGGCGTCCTGATGCACGCGTATCGCGGTGAACCCGAGAGACACGGCCCCGAGGGTCAGGGCTCCGTACCGGTCGCCGATCACCGCGATCGGCGTGGTCCTGTCGATTCCGGGGAGTTCGTCGACGGTGTCGAGGACGAGGCGGTCCGCAGCGTCGACGGCATGGAGGTTGGGTGCCTCGGCGTCGGGCTCACGACGAAGGGCGTCGAACAGGGATTCATCGGGCACTCGAGCAGTATCCCACCCTGCGGAGCCCGGACAGTCCGCGCGGCGAGTGGCTATTGCCGCGAATCAGGGGCATGCTCGGGGAATGGAACACAAGGACAAGAACGAGGCGCTCTTCAGCCACCCCGACGACGCATCGACCGATGCGCACGCCGAAACATCGAAGCCTGCCGTCTACACCGCCCTGTTCAGCGGCGCGAACGAATAGCGAGAACAGCCCTTCACGACAGGTAGCGCAGGTACTCCAACGCCTTGGTCGCATGTACGTGACCGCGTTCGCTCTGCACCACCATCCGCACCACTCGGTTCCGATCGATCACGAATGTCGTCCGCTTCACGGACAGTAGCTGCCGCAGGTACCCCCGGTTGGCTGCATGCGCCCGCCCGCGTTCGAGCTCACGAAGCCGACGCCGCCGGGTGAACCACCCGCCTCGTCGCACTCCGAACTGCTCGGCCACCGCACCGTCGGAGTCGGACAGCAACGGATAGTCGAACGACCTCTGCAGCGCGAAATGCTGGTTGCGATCTCGGGTGTCGGTACTGATGCCGACACGTTGTGCGCCGAATCTCTCGAATTCCGTGCCCAAGTCCCTGAAATGGCACGCTTCGGCGGTGCAGATGGGGCTGTTGGCCGCCGGGTAGAAGAACAGAACGACCGGGCCCGACGCAGTCAGGTCGGTCAGCGCACGCAGTTCCCCGGAATGGTCCGGTAGCTCGAAATCCGGGGCGGTATGTCCGATACGCATGGGGCGAGGCTACCGCTCAGTCGTTCACGAGGGCGGCAGTCAGGCGACGCCGGAGGTCCCGATCGATACCCAGGTGCGTCAGATATCCGTCGAACGATCCGTGTGTCGACTTCATGACGTCCAGCCCGTGCTCCAGGTAGGACGCGCGAACGCCCAGTATCGCCTCGGTGGGTCGGACCTCCGTGTCGGACGCTCCCACCCAGGTTCGGCGCACGTGTGCGAGTAGGGGCTCGATCGCGTCGTTGCTGCGTAGGTAGTCCGCGACGATGCCGTCCTCGCTGACACCGGCCGCCCGCAACACCGTTGCGACCGTCCACCCTGCCCGGTCCTTGCCCGCCGCGCAGTGCACCAGGACGCCGCCGCGACGCTCGACGATCGCGTCGACCACGCGCTTGATCGCATGCGACGCACCGTCGAGAGTCGAGAAAGACGCATACGCCCGCATCATGTAGTCCACTTGACTCTGCTCGTCGCTGATCGGAGCTTCATGAGGGGCGCGCTCGCCCCGCACGATCTCGAAGGGAACCGAGATCGATTCCACGCCCGGCGGAACACGGTCCGCGCCACTGCGACCTATCTCGGTCTCGCCACGAAAGTCGAACACCGTGCGAATTCCGAGATCCGCGACGGTGCGCTGACCGTGCTCGGTCAGCGCACTCAATTCGGATGCGCGATAGAGCAATCCAGGCCGAACCGCCGCCCCGTCCGTCGTAGGCGCACCGCCGAGATCGCGAAAGTTCCAGGCCCCGTCGAGGGCGAATTGATCCTGTACCGGAACGTCGGGCATGGGTTCGACCCTATCGAAGGTGATGCTACGAGCGCGGCACCAGCCACCGACGCAGCCGGGCAGTGACGAACGGCATCACCACGTAGACCATCAGCGGCGTGCACATCATCACCACCAGCGCGGTGCGCAGGGCCACGTTCAGATCCGTCAAATGCGGCGTCAGAACGATGTTCACGAGCAGACTGACGGCGTAGAACGCGACGCCGATCGAGACCGCCTGCTTCCACCGCGGCGGCGGACCACCGATCACTCGGACGGCGTCGGTGAGGTTGGACTGCGGCTCGAACCATCCCTCCACACCCGAGAGTCGATGTGTCACAACGTCGTCGGCGATGGGACGGCCGGTACTGAGCCAGGTGCGCCTGGCATCCGAGCGCAGCCAGGCGTCGAGGTTGTCGTGTGTCTCGAATCGATACACCACGTGGTAGTCGCTGGAGCCGCCGGAACTGCGCAGCCAACCGCCACCGAGAAAACCGGGAAAGGTTCGGACGAGATCCATCCCGCGATCGGTCCACTCCACGAAGTCGGCTTCGTATCCCTGACGAACGCGTCGTGCGACCGAGGTCGTGACGTGATCGAGCGTGTCGGTCGTGGTCATGCGGTACCCCTCCTGCGCGTGTTCGTCGCGGATCGATGTGTTCTACACAGAGTGCGGCCAGATGGACCGACATTCAAATCGGGAGCCGAATCGGAGATCGATGGCTCCTTGCCGGAAAGAATGTGACAATTCGTCCACACAGACCCTTCTCGAGCGACCAGGAGTGGACGGATGGCACAGACCGAATACGAGCTCGACGATGTGGACCGACGTATCGTCACCGAGCTCAGCCGTGACGGCCGAATGTCCATGCGCGCCCTGGCCGAGGCCACCCATATCTCCCGAGCGCACGCCTACGTGCGCGTCGACCGTCTTCTCGACGAAGGGGTGATCGAGGGATTCACCGCGCGCATCGCCTACGAGAAAGCGGGGTTCGGCGCGTCGGCGTATGTGGCACTGTCCATTCGGCAGGATTCCTGGCGCGCCGTCGCCGACGACCTGAGTACCTTCCCCTTCGTCGAACACGTCAGCCTCATGGGCGGCGACTTCGACGCACTCGTTCTGGTGCGAGCTCCGGACACCTCGGCGCTACGCCATCTGGTGCTCGACAAGCTGCAGGGACTCGACGGGATACTGTCGACGCGAACCTGGCTGATCTTCGACGAGGCGATCGGCCCCGGCGCGCAGTGGACCGCAGAGACAACGAACGGGAGCAATCCATGACCACGTCCGAGCGGGAACGGAACTCCACCGACGTCATCGTGATCGGCGGCGGAATCGGGGGTGTCTCGCTCGGCTACGAACTCGCGAGCGACCGACGCGTCACACTGCTCGAGCGCGAACCGACCCTGGCCTTCCACACCACCGGACGTTCGGCCGCCCTGTTCCTGGAAACCTACGGCAACAGCACCATTCGGGCGCTGACGACAGCCAGCCGGGCCTTTCTGGTCGACCCGCCGGAGCACTTCCGAACCGAGCTGCTGGCCCCGCGTCCGCTGCTGCAGTTCGCGGTCATCGGGCGGGGTGACGCGCTCGAGGCGATGTATGCGGACGTCAGCCGACTGACTCCCGACGCCCGATTGGTCTCCCCGACCGACGCGCGCACGCTCTTTCCGCCGCTGCGCCCCGAGCTGATCGATTGTGCACTGTACGAACCACATTCGATGGAGGTCGACGTCCACGCGCTGCACCAGGGTTTCGTGCGGGGGCTGCGCGATCGAGGTGGACAGGTCCACACCGGGGCAGGCGTGACGCAACTCGGACGCGTCGACGGACTGTGGCACGTGCACACCACGGACGGGTCGGTCCACACTGCTCCCCTCGTCGTCGACGCAGCAGGCGCGTGGGCGGACGTCGTGGGCGGCATGGCGGGTGCCGATCCGATCGGACTCGTCCCGATGCGTCGGTCGGTGTTCATGGTCGCCGCGCCCGACGATCTCGACACCGCGAATCTTGCGACGTTGAGCGATATGGACGAGAAGTTCTACATCAAACCCGAAGGCAGGAGTGGAGCCCGCGGAACGACCGTGGGGAATGCACAACTCTTGTGCTCACCTGCAGACGAGACGCCCACCGAGCCGAGTGACGCGCGCCCCGACGAGTTGGAGATCGCGCGGGCGTTCGACGACATCGCCGAGGCCACCACGCTGACGGGCCGGCATCTGCGCTCGTCCTGGGCAGGTCTGCGCAGTTTCGTTCCCGATCGCACCCCAGTCGTGGGCTTCGACCGGAAGGTCGAGGGTTTCTTCTGGTGCGCCGGGCAGGGTGGGTACGGAATCCAGACCTGTGCGGCACTGGCACGAGTCGGCGCGTCAATCGTTCGCGGAGAACCACTTCCGGCCGACGTCACCGCCCGCGGACTCGTCGAAGCGGACCTGTCGCCAGGCCGCTTCGGGTGAGAGGCGCTTCGCGCCACGTGCACGAAAACTCGACCCCTGCTACGAAGTTCCACTCACGACGTCCACCGTCAGCCGGCCACGACGCGTCGTAGATCGCGCAGCGTGGTTCGGTAGATGTCCACCAGGTCGGCCTCCTGCCCGGCATCGATGCGCTCGGCCCAGTCGTCGAAGGCGATCCGCATGGCCATCCCGGCACCCTCGATCAGCAACCGTGCGTACGAACGTGATTCGTGGCCATCGAGCTTGGCGGCCACCGAGTCGGTGACGCGACACAGCGTCATGGCGTCGGTCGCGAAGGCGGCGGACCGCAGGTGATCGTCGCGCCCGATCAGCCGTCGGGTACGCAGTAATCGATCTCGCGCTTCGTGCGGTGCCGTGGATAATCGTTCGACGGATCGCTCGTACAGTGCTTCGATAGCTGCAAGGGTGATGTCCGCGGGGGCCGTCGATGCCAGCCAGGCGTCGATGTCGAGCTCGAACTCCGGGGCGAGCCCGAGAACCGATTCTTCCTTGGATGCGAAGCTACGAAAGAACGTGCTGGGCGATACTCCGGCCCGACGTGCGATCTGGTCGACCGTCGTTGCGGCGCAGCCCTGCGTCTCGAACAGTTCGAGCGCGGCACGGGTGATCTCGAGCTGGGTTTCTCGGCGACGTCGCTCTCGCAGGTCCGGCACGTGCTCGCTCATCGTCCTCCACCCATCGCCTACTTCTTCGTATTCTCACCGTCAACTTACCAGCAATGTTCAAGTTGACAGTCACTATCACAATGAGTCAGGCTGTCGCAGCACGACCTTTCTCCACACTTGAACCCATACGCGAAAGTTCTCGACAAATGACCACACCTGAGACCGACCACGCACCCGACGCGCAACTCGCGCCGGGCAGCAAGTTACTGATCGGCATCCTCGTCATCGCGGCGTTCGTCATGATCCTCAACGAGACGATCATGAGCGTGGCGCTACCCACCCTGATGGTCGACCTGAGCATCACGGCAACGACGGCGCAGTGGCTCACCACCGGATTCCTGCTGACCATGGCCGTGGTCATTCCCATCACTGGCTACCTGTTCCAGCGATTCACGTTGCGTCAGGTCTTCGTGGCCGCAATGACGCTGTTCACCGTCGGCACGTTGTTCGCGGCCTCGGCCCCGGGCTTCGAACTGCTCCTGCTGGGGCGCATCACCCAGGCCAGTGGCACAGCAATCATGTTGCCGCTGCTCATGACCACGGTGCTCACCGTCGTCCCGGCCCACAAGCGCGGCGCGATGATGGGCGTGATCTCCATCGTCATCGCCGTCGCACCCGCGGTCGGTCCGACGATCTCGGGGATCATCCTCGCGTCGCTGGACTGGCGTTGGATGTTCTGGCTCGTTCTTCCGATCGCACTGATCGCGTTCACCATCGGGACCACCCTGGTGAAGAACGTGACCGAGACCGGTCGGCCGTCGTTCGATCCCGCGTCGGTCGTATTGTCCGCGTTGGCTTTCGGCGGCATCGTCTACGGCCTGAGCAGCCTGGGACATTCGGCCGAGGAGTCCGTGGTGCCGGTATGGCTGCCGCTGGTCGTCGGTGCCGTCGCCCTCGTGGTGTTCGTTCTCCGGCAGATCTCGCGGCAGGATCGCGGCGGCGCGCTGCTGGACATGCGGCCGTTCCGCACCACCACCTTCAGCATCGGGCTCGGCATGATCGCGATCTCGATGATGGCCCTGTTCGGTGCCCTGATCCTGCTGCCGATGTACCTGCAGAACGTCCGCGGTCTCGACACTCTCGACACCGGACTGATGCTGCTCCCCGGCGGACTGCTGATGGGTCTGCTCGCCCCGTTCGTCGGCAGAATCTTCGACCGAGTCGGGCCGCGTCCGCTGGTGATTCCTGGAGCCGTCGTGATGAGCGCCGCCCTGTGGTCGATGACCGTGCTCGACGCGCAGACTGCCCTGCCGCTGGTCATAGCCATCCACATGCTGCTCTCGGCCGGCCTCGCGCTCATCATGACGCCGCTGATGACGTCGGCACTGGGTTCGCTGCCCACCCCGCTGTACTCGCACGGAAGCGCAATCTTCAACACTGTGCAGCAGTTGGCCGGCGCCGCCGGAACCGCACTGTTCGTCACCGTCATGTCGAACACCGCGGCGGCCCGAATCTCCGACGGCGCAACCCAGGTCGGCGGTTCGGAGGCGGGCATCCACACCGCCTTCCTCTACGGCGGCGCAGTATCTCTGGTGGCGGTGGCGGCGTCGTTCTTCATCCGCGCTCCGGCACGCAAGGATGTCGACGAGGTCGCTCCCGTGCAGCCGGTGCACTGAGTCAGGCGGATTCGACCATCTCCACAGCCGCAGAGACGATCTCGTCTTCCGACAGGAGGACGAGATCGGCTGCGGCACCCAGCGGAACGAACGAATTCTTGCTCGCCACTCGGCGGACCATACCCGCGTAGCCACCCTCGACGAGAGCCGTCACGACGCCTTCTCCCACTCCCCCGTCGTATCGGGTCTCGTCCGCGACCAACACTCGATCGAAGACGTCGAGCCGGCTCAGAAGGTCGTCGACCGGCAGCGGAACGATCCAGCGCAGATCGACGATCGTCACGCCGATCCCGCGCTCACGCAACCTCGATGCGGCACGCCTGCTCATCACCACGCCGTTACCGAAGGTGACTATGGCCAGATCGTCACCGTCCGAATGGGTTGCGATGGTGGCGAACTCGGCCGACGCGTCGTCGACGCACCGCAACGCTCCGTCGCCGTCGTCCAGATCGACGCGGTGGTACAAAGCAATCGGCTCCAGAAAGACGCACACCCGTCCCTCCTCCACGGCCAGCGCCACACACGTCCGCAGCAGCGCGGCGGCCTCGGCCGCGGAACTCGGAACCGCGACGACGATGCCCGGAATATCGCGCAGAACCGCTACCGCGTTGTCGTTGTGAAAGTGCCCGCCGAAACCGCGCTGATACGCCAGACCGGCGATGCGCACGACCATCCCGTTGGTGAACTGCGCATCGGAGAAGAACTTGAGCGACGCGGCCTCACCGCGAAGCTGATCCTCGGCATTGTGCAGATACGCCAGATATTGGATCTCGGGTATCGGGACGAATCCCGCGAGCGCGGCACCGAGGGCGGTGCCGAGCACCGTCTGCTCGTCGAGCAGCGTATCGAAAACCCTTGCTGCGCCGTACTTCTTGCGCAAACCCTTGGTGACGCCGTAGACGCCGCCCTTGACGGCCACGTCCTCCCCGAACACGAGGATGTCCGGTCGCGCCGCCATGATGTCGGCGAGTGTCCTGTTGATCATGGCGGCGAGCGTCAGACGCGGCCCGCCCGGTGCCGGTCGCAGGCTCTGCTCGGTGGCGGCCACGGCACTCGGTCGTCGTTCGGTGAGCGGAGCCATCACTGCGTCCGCGGTCGCCAGGCGCGACGACGCCCCGGACCGCAGCGACTCGACCACAGCCTCGGCCTCGGTCATCACGGTCTCGCGCACTGCCTCGTAGCGGTCTTCGACGTCGGCTGCCGAGAGCACTCCGGCCCCGATCAGCGCACGTGCGCAGGCGAGCAACGGATCTCGTGCGTAGTCGCCGACGATGTCTGCGTTGGTGCGGTACGCGAGCTCGGCGTCGGATCCGGCGTGGCCCATCAACCGCACCGTCTCGAGATGCAACAACACCGGCCGACGCCCCTTCCGCACCGCGGCGACAGCGGCGTCCACGGTAAGCATCAGCGCGACCGGGTCGGTCCCGTCGGCTCGCACGTACTCGATCGACGGAAATCGGCTGAGCGACTGCTCGATCCAGCCCCGCGGTGACCGCGTACTGATTCCGATGCCGTTGTCCTCGCAGACCAGAAGGATCGGCATCGGAATCGACTGGTGGGCACAGTACGCAGCCGAATTGAGTGCACCGACGGTGGTCGAATGATTGGCCGAGGCATCGCCGAAGCTGCACACCACGATGGCGTCCTCGGGCCATGGCGTTCGATGACGCAACGCCTTCGCTCGCCCCAGCGCGAATGCCAGACCGACCGCGCGCGGGACCTGCGAACCGATGGTGGACGTCTGCGGCACGATGCCCAGATCGGGGTGTCCGAACACCTTGTGCCGTCCGCCCGAGATGGGGTCGCGGGTGGAGGCCACCAACCCGGCGAGCACGTCGCGGATCGGATTGGACCCCGAATTCTGTTGTGCACGTGCGGCATAGAAGCCGCCGGAGCGGTAGTGCAGCAGGGCCGGGTCGGTGACGGTCGTCGCCGCACCGACGGTTGCATTCGCCTCGTGCCCGGACGATCCGATGGTGTAGTACCCGAAGCCCTCGGACTGCAACCAGCGGGCTGCGAAGTCCAGGTGCCGGCTGGCGAGCTGCGCATCGAAGCACCGCAGCAGACGATTCGGATCGGCGAGCTCCGGCCCGCTCGTCGCCGCGACACGGATCCGATCCAGGAAATGCGCGTCGATCGCGTTCGCCACGCCCGCCCCTCTTCGTCTCACGGTACGAGCCGGGAAGTCAGCCCAGCGCGATCATATCCACCGGATTGCTCAACAACCGGCCGACGAGCGCGAGAAACTGCGATCCTTGCTGCCCGTCGACGAGGCGATGGTCGAACGAGAGCGACAGTGTCGTCACCGACCGCAGTGCGATCTCGCCCTCGTGTTCCCACGGCATGCGGCGAATGGAGCCGAAACAGAGGATGGCAGCCTCGCCGGGGTTGAGGATCGGCGTACCGGCGTCGACTCCGAACACTCCGACATTGGTGATGGTGATCGTGCCGTCGGCAAGATCGGCCGGACTGCTCTTGCCTTCCTTGGCCGTCCGCGTCAGATCCGACAACGCGCGTGCGATGTCCACCAGAGACTTCTCGTGTGCGTCCTTGATGTTCGGCACCATCAGCCCGCGCGGAGTCGCGGCGGCGATACCGAGATTGACGTAATGCTTGGTGACTATCTCCTGTGTCGTCTCGTCCCACGAAGAGTTGAGCGACGGATTCGATTTCAGCGCAACGAGAACCGCCTTGGCGACCAGAGCCAGCGGGGTCAGACGAACGTCGGCGAAGTGAGCAGACGCCCGCAGGGAGTCCAGCAGTGTCAGGGTTTCGGTGACGTCGACGGTGACGAACTCGGTGACGTGCGGAGCGGTGAATGCACTGCGCACCATCGCATCCGCCGTGTGCTTGCGTACTCCCTTGATCGGCGTGCGCTCCTCGCGACCGACCCGTTCCACTGTCCGCTCCTCGACCGGGTTGTCACCCTTCAGGTAGATGTCGATGTCCTCACGGGTGACGTCGCCGCGGTCTCCGGTGGCTGGCACCTCGGCGAGGTCGACGGCATTGTCCTTGGCCATCTTTCGCACCGGTGGCGCAGCCAGCGGTTTCCCGTTCTGCCCGTTCGGTGTTGGGGTGGCCGGTGCGGCACCTCGACCGCTGCGTCGACTGGAGCCTTCCTTCGCCACGCCGTAGCCGACGAGAACCGGAACGCGCTCGTCCCCGTCTTCGGCCGGAACCGTCACGTCCACCTCGGGAGCGGCGGGCTCCGGCTCGGTGTCGGCGTCGTCGCCACCGACCCTGATGTCGATGATCGGCACCCCGACCTCGACGGTGTCACCTTCCGCCACGTGAAGGGCTGCAACGACGCCGGCGAACGGTGAGGGAAGTTCCACGGCGGCCTTGGCCGTTTCGACCTCGGCGATGTTCTGATTCAGCTCGATGGTGTCGCCGACGGCGACGAGCCAGGTCAGCAGATCGGCTTCGGTGAGTCCTTCCCCGAGGTCGGGCAACGGAAAGCTCTTGATGGTGGGCATCGTCGAATCCTGTTCGGTACGTATCGGCGGCGGTCGGTAAGCGCTGGGTCAGTGAGAGCCGGGTCAGTGCGAGCGGCAGCGGTCGACTGCGTCGAGGATCCGGTCGACGTCGGGAAGGAAGAATCTCTCCAGTTTCGATGCCGGGTACGGGGTTCCGAAGCCGCCGACGCGCAACACCGGTGCCTTGAGGTTGTAGAAGCACCGTTCGGAGATTCGAGCTGCGATCTCCGAACCGAGTCCCATGAACACCGGTGCCTCGTGGGTGACGACCAGACGCCCGGTCTTGCGTACCGAGGCCTCGATGGTCTCGAAGTCGATGGGCGAGAGCGAGCGCAGATCGATGACCTCGATCGACACTCCCTCGTGGGCGGCGACTTCGGCGGCCTTGCGTGCAGTGGCGACGAGTGGTCCGTACGCGATCAGGGTGACGTCGGTGCCCTCGGTGACCACTCGTGCCCGATGCAGCGGGTACGACGCGTCGGCGTCGAGGTCGATCGGACTCTTCTCCCAGTACCGACGCTTCGGCTCGAAGAACAGCACCGGATCGTCGCTTGCGATGGCCTGCTGAATCATCGAGTAGCCGTCGGCGGCGTTGCTGCACGTGACCACGCGAAGGCCCGCGGTCTGCGCGAAATACCCCTCGGGAGATTCCGAATGATGCTCTACGGCACCGATTCCGCCGCCGTAGGGAACCCGGATGGTCATCGGAATCTTGACGTTGCCACTGGTGCGGTAGTGCAACTTGGCCACCTGCGAGACGATCTGATCGAACGCCGGATAGATGAAGCCGTCGAACTGAATCTCGCACACCGGCCGAAAGCCTCGCATCGCGAGACCGACGGCGGTGCCGATGATTCCCGATTCCGCCAACGGCATGTCGAGTACTCGACCGGGACCGAAGTCCTTCTGCAGGCCGTCGGTGATGCGGAAGACGCCGCCGAGCTTGCCGATGTCCTCGCCCATCAGCAGGACCTTCGGGTCGTTCTCCATCGCCCGTCGCAGACCTGCATTGATGGCCTTGCCCAACGGAAGACTGGTGGGCCGTTCCAGGGTGGTCATGACGTAGCTCCTTCGAATCCGGCCTGGTACGAGGCGAATTGGGCGCGCTCGTCGTCGAGTAGGGGGTGGGGATCGGCGTAGACGTTGTCGAACACCGACATCGCGGTCGGTTCGACGGTCTCGAGGCAGCCGCGACGAAGCTCGGCTGCGACGTCGTCGGCGGTGCGCTTCACCGAGGCGGCGAATGCGTCGTCGAACACGCCGATTCGCCTGAGCAACTTCTCGATTCGATCGATCGGATCCTTGGCGCGCCATTCGTCGTCGGTGGCACCCGAGCGGTATCTCGTAGGGTCGTCGGAGGTGGTGTGCGGGCCCATGCGGTAGGTGACGGCCTCGATGAGCGTCGGGCCGCTACCTTCACGGGCGCGGGCGAGTGCTGCCCTGGTCACGGCCAGGACGGCGAGAACGTCGTTGCCGTCGACGCGGACCGACGGGATTCCGTATCCCTCACCGCGGGCGGCGATGGTCGCCTTCGTCTGCACCGTGACCGGTTCGGAGATGGCCCACTGGTTGTTCTGGCAGAAGAACACCACCGGTGCGTGGAAACTCGCGGCGAAGCCGAGTGCCTCGGAGATATCGCCCTGGCTGGTGGCACCGTCGCCGAAGTAGGTGATGGCCGCGCCCTCGGCACCCTCGAGTTGCATGCCGATGGCGTATCCGGTTGCGTGCAGGCCCTGAGATCCGACGATGATGGCCGGCGTCGTCATGCGGTATTCGTACGGGTCCCAGCCGGAGAGGGTCGATCCGCGCCAGAAGCGCAGCATCTGCGTCGGGTCGACGCCCCGGCAGTAGGCGACCCCGTGCTCGCGGTAGCTGGCGAACACGAAGTCCTCGGTGTCGAGCGCGCGGGCCGAACCGACCTGCGCCGCTTCCTGACCGAGCAGGGGTGCCCACAACCCCAGTTCGCCCTGTCGCTGCAGTGCGGTCGCCTCGGTGTCGATGCGGCGGACGACCACGAGATCGCGGTACAAGTCCATCATCGCGGCCGTGTCGATGTCGGCGACCAGCGGCGAGTAGGTCTCGTTGCGGACCACCGTCCCAGATTCCTTTATCAGCTGCACCAGCGAGGTGGTAGTCATGATCGTCGCACTCTCCGTCGTGATGTGATGTCCTTCACAAGGAGACCACCGACGTCCACCCTGCACAAGTGATGACTTCGTAACTGCGCAGTGTGCACAATATTGGGTAACGACCGAGCTACAGGAAGTGCGCAATGACCGATCTGGACAAGACCGACGCCCGACTCCTTCTCGCCCTCTGCGCCAAACCGCGCGCCACCGGTGTCGAACTCGCCACCACTCTGGGCCTGTCCCGCAACACCGTCCAGGCCCGCCTGGGTCGTTGGGACGACAAGGGATCGCTCACGCCGATCGATCACCGCATCCCACCGAAGTCGTTGGGACGCCCGTTGCAGGCGTTCGTGACCGCACAGGTCAACCAACACACGTTGGCCGCGGTCACCGAGCACCTGCGCACCATCCCGGAGGTGCTCGAGGTGTTCGGACTGTCCGGAGCAGCGGACATGCACATCCGCATCGCAGCCGTCGATGCCGACGACCTGTACCGCATCGCCGGTCTCATTCTCGATATCCCCGGGGTCGAGCGCACCAACATGTCCATCGCGATGAGCGAGTTGATCCAATACCGCACCAAGCCGTTGCTCGAGCAGCTCGCCGAGGACGGTCGTCGCTGAGCAGCCCGACCATCCCGGCTCGATCGATCCGGGATGCACCGTGCAACATGCACATTCTCGGCAACAGCGGTTGACCAGCGTGCACGTTCACGACACCCTTCGGGGACACGAATTCCGGATACCACCCATTTCCGGTACCGCCGCCTCATCACCGAAAGAGACCGCCTGTGTCCGTCGTTGCCGACCACCCCGCCGCATCGAGCACCTCGTCCGATTCCTTCCCCGCCGCGACCGGCGTCTTCGATCGTCCCGACATGCCGCGCGACTGCGCACACGAACGCGTCGTGTTCTGTCAGGACCCCGACACCGGGCTGCGCGCGATCATCGCGGTCCACTCCACGGCCCTCGGTCCGGCTCTCGGCGGAACTCGCTTCTACCCCTACGTTTCCGAGCAGGAAGCGTTGACCGACGTGCTGCGCCTCTCCCGCGGAATGACGTACAAGGCGGCCGTCGCGGGAGTCGATCTCGGCG
Source organism: Rhodococcus sp. 06-462-5 (assembly GCF_002258315.1). Taxonomy (GTDB): domain Bacteria; phylum Actinomycetota; class Actinomycetes; order Mycobacteriales; family Mycobacteriaceae; genus Rhodococcoides. The sequence continues at coordinate 346,638 of NZ_NOYD01000005.1, forward strand.
GCGGAAAAGCAGTGATCATCGGCAACCCCAACGCCATCAAGACCCCGACGCTACTGGGTGCGTACGGCCGGTTCGTCGACTCGCTCGGCGGAACCTACGTCACCGCAGGCGATGTGGGCACCAACAGCGACGATCTCGACATCATCGCCGAGGAGACGGCGCACGTCGTGGGCAAGAACACCACCGCGGGCGGCACCGGCGACAGCGGCCCCCAGACCGCGCTCGGCGTCTTCCTCTCGCTCCTGGCCGCAGCCGAATCCACCTGGGGCTCGGACGATCTGACCGGCAAGCGCGTCGGCGTCGAGGGGGCGGGCAAGGTGGGCTACAACCTCGTCGCACTGCTTCGCGAGGCCGGTGCCGAGGTGGTCGTCAGCGACTCCTACCCGCCTGCCCTCGATCGCATCGCCCTGGACTTCCCCGGTGTCACGGTGGGTTCCGACATCATCGGTGCCGACATCGACGTCTACGCGCCCTGCGCCATGGGTGCCACTCTCGACGCGTCCTCGGTGGCCCGGTTGTCGGCGTCCATCGTGTGCGGCGCGGCGAACAATCAACTCCTCACACCCGATGTCGAGGCCATGTTGGCTGCGCGCGGAATCGTCTGGGTACCCGACTACGTCGCCAACGCCGGCGGCTTGATCCAGGTGGAAGGCGAACTGCGCGGCAAGGATTCGGCCGAGGTGATGGCCACGATCGGCAAGATCCGCGACACCGTCACGGGCATCTTCGCCATCGCCCGCGCCGAGGGCATCCTGCTCGGGGCAGCAGCCGACCGCCTGGCCGAGGATCGAATCGCGGCTGCTCGGAGCTGATCGCAGGCTTGCAACTGTCGCTCCACTCCAGGCTCGAAGTCACGTACTTCCGTGTGCCCGAGCGTGGAGTGGAGCGAAACGTGCAGATATCTACCGGAGCGCGATGTACTTGGTCTCGAGGTATTCCTCGATGCCCTCCGAGCCACCCTCGCGTCCGAAGCCCGATTCCTTTACGCCACCGAACGGGGCGGCCGCGTCGGAGATCGCGCCCCGATTGACCCCGACCATGCCGGTGTCCAGTGCTGCCGACACCCGAAGGGCTCGGTCGAGGCTCTCGGTGTAGAAGTACGCCACCAACCCGTACCGGGTGTCGTTGGCTGCGGCGACGGCCTCGTCCTCGGTGTCGAATCCGATGATCGCCGCGACGGGCCCGAAGATCTCGTCCTGCAACAGCTTCGCGTCGGCGGGGATTCGGTCGAGCACCGTCGGCGCGTAGAAGAAGCCGGGTCCCTCGGGCGCGGCTCCGCCGGTGCGCACCCGGGCTCCCTTCGAGACGGCGTCGTCGACCAGTGCGGTGACCGTTCGACGCTGCTTGTCGTTGATGAGCGGCCCGATGTCGGTGCCGTCTCGGTCACCCGGACCGACCGTGAGCGCGTCGATCCGAGCGGTCAGCTTCGCGGTGAATTCCTCGCGCACCGAGTTGGCAACGTACAGACGATTCGCCGCTGTGCACGCCTCACCTCCGTTGCGCATCTTGGCCAGCATCGCTCCGTCGACGGCGGCGTCGACGTCTGCGTCGTCGAACACGATGAACGGGGCGTTGCCGCCGAGCTCCATCGACGTCCGCAGGAGTCGGTCGGCTGCACTGCGCACCAGCAGTTTTCCCACCCCGGTCGAACCGGTGAACGTGATCTTTCGCAGCCTCGGATCGTCCATCAACGGTCCGGTGACGGACGCGGCGTCGGAGGCCGGGAGTATCGACAGCACGCCGCGGGGCAACCCGGCGTCGGCGAACACCTGCCCGAGGAGCAGCATCGTCAGCGGGGTGTCCTCGGCCGGTTTGACGATGACGGTGCAGCCAGCCGCCAGAGCCGGGCCGATCTTGCGGGTGCCCATGGCCAACGGAAAGTTCCACGGGGTGATCGCCAGAACCGGTCCGACCGGCGACTTGGTGACGAGGATCGAGCCGTTGCCCGCAGGGGCGGGGGTGAACCGGCCGCCGATTCGGACGGCCTCCTCACCGAACCAGCGCAGGAATTCGCTGCCGTACTTCACCTCACCGTGGCTCTCCGCCAACGACTTTCCCATTTCCAGTGTCATCAGCAGAGCGAAGTCGGCAGCACGCTCCTGCAGCAGGTCGAAGGCGCGCCGCAGAATCTCGGCTCGCTCACGAGCGGGCGTCGCCGCCCACCCCGGCTGCGCCGCGGCGGCAAGGTCGAGCGCGGTGATGCCATCGGCCGCGGTGGCGTCGGCGACGGTGGTCAACTCCTCGCCGGTTGCCGGGTTCAGCACAGCGAATCGTGCACCCGACGCCGACGGTGACTGCACGCCGCCGAGCCACAGTTCGGTGGGCAGCTTGGAGATCAGGTCTGTAGCCGACATGTCAGTTCCCCTGTGCCACAGCGCGCAGCGCGTCTTCGAGGACGGTGAGCGCTTCGCTCAGCAACTCGTCGGAGATCACCAGAGGAGGCAGCAACCGGATGACGTTGCCGTAGGTACCGCACGTCAGCACGATCACCCCGGCCGCGAGTGCCGCCGCCGCAACGGCTTTGGTGGCCTCCGGGTTGGGCTCACGCCCACCCGGCACGACGAGCTCGATCGCGAGCATGGCCCCGCGGCCACGCACCTCACCGATGATGCCGACCTCGGCACTCAACGCATTCAGGCGCTCGAACACGATCCGTTCGATGTCGCGGGCGCGGGCGTTGAGGTCGAGGGTCTCCATCTGCTCGATCGACGCCAGGGCCGCGGCGCAGGCGACGGGGTTTCCGCCGTAGGTGCCGCCGAGTCCACCGGGGTGCACGGCGTCGATCAGATCGGCACGGCCGGTCACCGCGGCCAGCGGCATGCCACCTGCAATCCCCTTCGCCATGGTGATCAGATCCGGCACGACGCCTTCGTGTTCGCTCGCGAACCACGCTCCGGTGCGGGTGAATCCGGCCTGCACCTCGTCGGCGATGAACACCACGCCGTTCTCGTGTGCCCAGTCCGCCAGGGCAGGCAGGAATCCTTCTGCGGGCACGATGAAGCCGCCCTCGCCCTGGATCGGTTCGATCAGGATGGCCGCAAGATTGGCGGCGCCCACCTGTTTTTCGATGACCGAGATCGCCCGGGCCGCAGCCTGGGCACCGGTGACCGCGGAACCGTCGGAGTTCAGGCCCTCCCTGAACGGGTAGGACATCGGCGCCCGATACACCTCAGGAGCGAACGGCCCGAACCCGCTCTTGTACGGCATCGACTTGGACGTCAGCGCCATCGTCAGATTGGTACGACCGTGGTAAGCATGGTCGAACACGACGACAGCCGACCGCCCGGTGGCGTGACGTGCGATCTTCACGGCGTTCTCGACGGCCTCGGCACCGCTGTTGAACAGGACGCTGCGCTTGTCGTGATCCCCCGGCGTCAACTCGGCCAGTTTCTCGGCGACCTGGATGTACCCCTCGTACGGCGCGATCATGAAACACGTGTGGGTGAAGTGTGCGACCTGATCCTGCACTGCCGCAACGACTGCCGGGTTGGACGCACCGACTGTCGTCACCGCGATTCCGGCCCCGAGGTCGATCAGCGAGTTCCCGTCGACATCGACCACGACGCCACCGTCGGCGTCGGCCACGTACACCGGCAGCGTCGACGCCACGCCTGCACCGACGACGGCCTTGCGGCGCTGCGCCAACGCCGCCGACTTCGGACCGGGGAAGGCGGTGACGATCTTGCGCTCCTGCGGAAGTCGGTACTCGATCGAGGCCATGGTCGCACCTTTCGTGTGGGCTTGTTCAGCCAGTATGCGACTCTCCGAGCGAGACAGCGGGACGCCATTTCGTACACATCAGGACGAGATCGCACTCCATTTCGGCAGCGACAGGGCTACAGTTCGACTGGTGAGCGTGCAGATGTCCTGGCTGCTGAGGCAGCAACACCTCCGCCTGAGTCATCGCGGCGGACCGGAGCGCAGCACTGCGCCGATCACCTTCGCACAGGCGACCGAACTCACCGATCCGAGCCCCTGGCTGTCCGGCGGTGAACTGATTCTCACGACCGGGCTCGGCTTCGATGCCGACGGCCCGGCTCTGGCCACCTACGTCCGGACTCTTGCGGCCGCGGGTGTCGCCTGCCTCGGGTTCGGAGTCGGGTTGTCCCACAGCACAATTCCGCGTCACATTCTCGACGCGGCCGAGGATGTCGGCCTTCCCGTCGTCGAGGTCCCCTACGACACCCCGTTCGCCGCCGTGATCAGAGCGGTCATGAAGCGCATAGCCGAGCAGGAATACGAGCAGGTTCTGCGCGCGGCCTCGGTCCAGACCCGCATCACTCGGGCAGCGTTGCACGGCGGCGTCGACGCGATCGTTCGCGAACTGGCCGTCGCCACGTCCACGTCGGTGGCACTGATCGGCAATCGCACCGAATCGTTCCATCCCGCCTCCGCAGCCGATCTCGTCGAGCGTGCCCGCGACGTCGCCCGCAGCATTCGCCCGTCGTCGTCACCGGCCACGGTCTCGGTCAGCGAACCGGGGTGCACCGTCACTCTGCACTCCGTCGCGATCTCCGGCGGGGCGTCGAGCTATCTCGCCATTCGAACCGCGGGCCCGGTGACGGGCGTCGAGCAGATCCTGCTCGGGCACGCGGTGTCGCTGGTGACACTCGAACTCGAGAAGCCCACGCGGCTGCGCGCCGAGCAGTCCCGACTCAACACGCTCGCGCTCGGGTTACTACTGGACGGCCATCTACCTTCCCCTGACGGCTCTGCGCTACCGAGCTATCTCGTCGACGCCGCCGACGACGACTCTCGCGTCAGGGTTGCGATGGTCCGCGGACCGGCCGAGCGCGTCGTCGAGGCCATCGATGCCGAGTGCCGGGCCCGGGCGCGGCCCACGTTCGCGCGCAAGACCGATACCGGTGTCGCGGTGTTGTTGCGCGGTACCGACGACTCCGATGTCGTTGCTCGACTGCTCGATTCACTGCCGAGGTCGGTGTGCGTCGGACTGAGTTCCAGCCACCACATCACCGAGACCCCCGTTGCGGCGCAGCAGGCTTCGCTCGCGTGCGCAGCGGCCGGCGCGAGCGATCGGATCGTCGAGTTCACCGGATCGATGCTGTTGGCTTCCGAACCGGTGCAGGAGTCGTTGCGTGCCATGGCTGCCGTCACCATCGCGGTACTGGCCGAGTACGACCGCACCCACTCCGCCGATCTGGTGGCATCACTCCGGGCTTTCCTCGAGGCGAACGGGCATTGGGAAACCGCTGCGGCGCACCTGTCCGTTCATCGTCACACGCTGAGGAACCGGATCACGCGGTGCGAGGAATTGCTCGCGGTGGATCTGGCGTCGGCGCGGGTGCGAGCCGAACTGTTGCTCTCACTGCTTGCCACGACGACGTGAATATCGGCAATCGTGTCAGGATCTCCCGATGACCACGCCTCGTCCCGAACCCCACATTGCCATCGCAACTGCGAAATCGGTTCGGCTCGGAGTTCTGCTGGCGGCAGTCGGTGGATTCCTCGACGCGTACACGTTCATCACCCGGGGCGGCGTGTTCGCCGGCGCACAGACCGGCAACGTTGTCCTGCTCGGTGTCGATGTCGCGGGTGGCCGATGGGTCGAGGCGCTGGCCTTTCTGCCCCCGTTGGCTGCCTTCGTCCTGGGCGTCGCGACCGCAGAATTCATCGCGCTGCCCGCGGTTGCGAAGATCGTACGACGACCGGTGCGGGCGGTTCTGGTGTTCGAGATCCTCGTGGTCCTCGTCGTCGGATTCCTGCCGGCGACGGTGCCCGATGCGGCGGTCTCGGTGATCCTCGCCCACGTTGCCGGCGTACAGGTGACCACCTTTCGCGTACTGGTGGATTCGCCGTTCAACACCACCATGACGACCGGGAATCTCCGCAGCATGGCGATGGCCGCATTCCATCGGGTGGTCGAACACGATCTCGAGGCCGGAACCCGCGCCCGACGGTTCGGCGCGGTGATCTCGGGATTCTTCGGCGGGGCGCTGCTCGGTGCAGTTGCGGTCGAGCTGTTCGGGTTACGGGCGATCTGGGTGGTTGCCCTCATGCTCACCATCGCGCTGGCACTGTTCGTGTTCGACGAGCGCTCCCCCCGGCCGCGATCGACGAAGCACTGAGCGAACGCTAGTCGCCCAATCGAAGTGGTGCGATGGCATCGAACACATCGCCCGGCCCCGGGTTGCCCTCGGCCGACGTTCCTCCCAGATGATGTACGACGCCCCACACCGCATTGAGTGCAGTGTGAATGGCACCCTCGGCCCACCCCGCCGTCCACGAGATGTCGTCGCCGGCAAGGAAGATTCCTCGATGTCGCGGGTCGAGTCGGTGTTGCACGAAGTGCGTGAACAGCCGTTCCTGGTAGCGGTAGTGACCCGGCAGGTTGGCTTTGAAGGCACCCATGAAATCGCGTTCGGTTTCCCAGGACAGCGTCACCGGCGTCGAGATGATGTGACTGCGGAAATCGACGCCCGGGTAGATCTCCTCGAGCGAGCGCAGCATGATGTTCATGCGCTCGGTCGGGTCGAGCGCCAGCAGCTTGAGCGAATCGTCGGACCACGTGTAGGACAGGCAGATCAAGCCAGGCTTGCCCTCGCCCTGGTCGAGTAGGTAGGTGCCCCGGCTCATTCGGTCGGTCAGCGTCATGCTGACCACATCGCGGCCGGTGACCGGATCCTTGTCCTTCCAGAACGGCCGGTCGACTAGTGCGAAAACCTTGGTCGAACCCATGTAGTGGGTGCGTTCGATGGCGGTCCAGTGGTCGATGGGAAACAGATCGTCGTCACACCTGATGTTGCTGAGCAGCATCCAACTCTGGGCGGTCACGACGGCGGCCGCGTACGTGCGAATGTTGCCGCGGTCGTCGTGGATCGTGGTGCCGCCGTCGGTACGTCTGATCTCGGTGACGCGCGACATCGTGGTGCCGCCGTTCAGTGACGCCACCGACGTTCCCGCGGGCCAGTGCGCCATGTTCGCAGGCGATTCGGTCCACAGCCGCATCGGCAGTTGCTGCGAGCCGCCGACGATTCCGCGGTGGTGGTCGTCCGCTGCCGTGATGACGACTCGAAGGATCTCGAGGATCGAGTTGGGATAGTCGGTGTCCCAGCCACCCGTTCCGAAACCGACCTGGCCGAACAGCTCTCGCATCCGAAACGACGAGAAGTGTTCGGATGCGGCCAGGAATCCGTAGAAGGTCTGATCGTCGAACTTCACGATCAGCTCGTTCCAGATTCGCTTGATCTCGGCAACGTCGCGCCTGCGAACGGCACGCTGCAGTGGAATCAGTTCGGCGTGTTCCTCGAGCGTCCGGTTCCACGCGTCGGCGACCTCGGCGAACACCGGCGGTAGATCCTCGAGCTTCTGGGCGTAATGGCTCTCGCCCTTGAGGTCGATCACCGTACTGGGGGTCGCTTCTGCCAACGGGTTCGGAAAGGGCGTGGTCTCGAGGCCGACTGCGTCGAGGTAGTGGAACAGCGCAGTCGACGACGGCGGAAACCGCATCGCACCCATCTCGGCCACCACACCCGGGTGCCCCTCGAAGGGCACCGACCGCATCCGGCCGCCGATCCGATCCGATTCGTAGACAACGGGTTCCAGGCCGAGCCTGAGCAGTTCGTGGGCGACGACCATGCCGGCGAGTCCGCCGCCGATCACTGCGACCTTCGTACCGAGGGCTGCGTCGGGAACGCTGCCGAGGCCGGCCGGGTGCGCCAGGTAGTCGTCGTAGGCGAACGGGAAGTCCGGACCGAACATCGTGAGCGGCTGGTCGGCCTCGGATTCGATCGCGCTGTCCGGGGTGACGGGTGTGGTCATCGGTCGGTCTCCTGCTCGGACCGCGAGGGTCCTGTCGGGTAGAGGTCGGTACGGCGATCGGCCAGGTGGGTGTTGACCGAACGGGATCGAGCGAGCTCGGCCGGATCCAGATCAACCGTCAGAAGCTCCTCGTGCGCGCCTGCTCGCGCGAGGTCGCTGCCACTCGGCGCGACGGCACAGGTCTGTCCGCAGTACGTCAGACTCGTCTCCGTACCACAGCGATTGACGTAGGTGACGAACAGTTGACTCTCGTACGCGCGCGTCGGAACGACGTGGGTTGCGATGATCTCGAACGGAGTCATCAGTCCCGTCGGGACGATCAACCACTGCGTTCCGGCATCGGCGTGCGCACGAACGGTTTCCGGGAATTCGACGTCGTAGCAGGTGAGCAGACCGCAGCGCAGTCCGCCGAAGTCGAACTGCACCAACAGTTCCGGCCCAGGTGTGAAGTGAGCGCGATCGAGTTCACCGAACAGGTGGGTCTTGCGGTAGCGCGCCACCGACCGTCCTGATGCATCGATCACCTGCACCGCATTGAACAGGTTGACACCACTGCGTTCGGGATACCCGTAGACGATTGCGACGCAGTGGGATCGAGCGATCGTCGACACCCTCTCGAAGATCGGTCCGTCGAACGGTTCGGCTCGTTCGAGCACGAGATCACCGATGTCGTATCCACTGACCGACATCTCCGGGGTCACCAGGATCGACGCGCCTGCAGAGGCCGCACGCCTCGCGGCATCGTCGAGTGCGGCGAGGTTCGCGTCGACATCGCCGGCAAGCTCCGGCCCTTGGTACAGCGACACGGTGACGGTCATGCCTGCAACTCCTGTTTCCTCATCGGCAACTCCTCGGGCAGCGCGGGTGCCAACACCCACAGGACCCGAGCACCGTCCTTGCCTTCGGCTCGAAAACTGTGCCTGCGACGCGGCGAGAAGGTGAACGCATCTCCAGGACCGAGCAGCACCTCGTCACCCGCGAACGTACCGTCCGCTTCGGCCTCGAAGGTCACCCGCAACTCGCCCGTGATCACGTGCACGAATGTCACGTCGAGCGGAAGTGTGTACGCCTCGGCTCCGCTGCCGCCACCGGCGTCGATGTGACCCAGCAGCACCTGCACCCGGCGCTCCCCCACCGGCGTCAGTAGGTACTCGGTCATCGCTTCCCCGCCGAACATGATGCGCGGCAACGACTGCGCACGGACCACCTCACCGGACGGCACGTCGTCGAACAGCGATCCGACCGGAAGCTCCAAGGCGGCACAGACTCGAACCAGGGACGCCACCGACGCATTGACCTGGTCGCGTTCGAGCTTGGACAGATATCCCTTGGTCACTCCACAGGCGTCGGCGAGTGCGTCGAGAGTCAGGCGCTTCTTCTGCCGAGCCTCCTTGAGCCGCGCACCGATACGCGGCGCATCGCCGACGACCGACGTAGCAAGGGACACTGCTCTCGCCTCTCAGGAAACTTGTGTTGACAAGATCGAGCATCAGAGTAACGCTTGCCGGGCGAACTGGTCGACCCAACAGTCACCGGACTGATGACAATTCGGAAGGAATCTCGATGAACCCGAGCAATCCCGAGCACCCACCGATCGGTCCGGTCGACGCCACCAAGGTCCCCCGCTTCGCCGAGCCGACCACCTTCGCGCGGCTGCCCCGTCTCGACGAGGTGTCCCGCGCCGACGTCACCATCCTCGGTGTGCCGTTCGATTCCGGCGTGAGTTACCGTCCCGGCGCCCGCTTCGGCCCGGGTCACATCAGAGCGGCCTCGAAACTGTTGCGCCCGTACAACCCTGCGCTGAAGGTCTCACCCTTCGCCCGCCAACAGGTGGCGGATTTCGGTGACATCGGCGTCAATCCGTTCGACATCACCGAGGCCCTGACCACGGTGCACGACGCGGTGACGGACCTGCGCGCCGACGGCTCGTCGGTTCTCACCCTCGGCGGCGACCACACCATCGCACTGCCGATTCTGCGTTCGCTCGCACGCGATCACGGGCCGATCGCGGTACTGCACTTCGACGCGCACCTCGATACGTGGGACACGTATTTCGGTGCTCCCTACACTCACGGCACACCGTTCCGACGGGCAAGCGAAGAAGGTCTGATCGATCTCGAACGCTCACAGCACATCGGCATTCGCGGCCCGCTCTACAGCGAGCAGGACCTCGAGGACGATCGGGTGCTCGGGTTCCAGGTGATTCGGTCCGACGACTACGAGGTCGACGGCGTGGCCAGCATCGTCGAGCGGATGCGTCGTCGCCTCGACGGTGGCCCGGTCTACGTCTCGGTCGACATCGACGTACTCGACCCAGCACACGCTCCGGGCACCGGCACTCCCGAAGCCGGGGGAATGACCTCTCGCGAACTGTTGAACACGCTGCGTGGACTCGTCGGCCTGAACGTGGTCGGTGCCGACATCGTCGAGGTCGCGCCTGCGTACGACCACGCCGAGATCACCGGAATCGCCGCGGCTCACGTGGCCTACGAACTGCTCTCGGTGCTGGCCCTCAACCGATAGAACGTCACCGACGCGGCAGCACCAGGATCGGTACCGGTGAGTGACGAATGATCTTCGTCGCCCGCGAACCGAGGAACACCCGAGCGATGGGCCCCAACGGTCCGGACGATCCGATGGTCAATACTTCGCCGTCCTGCCAGTGCAGTTCGTCGAGGGCTTCGCGCCAACTCCCGGCCGTGGCCAACTCGGTCGTCACCTGTTCGGCCGAAAGCCCCACCGCGACAGCGTCGTCCATCGCTGCGGTCAAGGCCTCGCTCAACCCCACGGCGAGTTCGGCGGCGACGTCGTCCTCGACGCGTAGGCCGACCTCCGGCGGGTACATGGTCGCCCCGCGGACGACGAACGATGCCAGGCGGAGCGGGATGCCCGCGTCTCGGGCGAGTTCGGCTGTCGGACCCACGACCCGCGAGGCCTCGCTGTCGCCGGAGAACGCACACGTGATCCGGGTCAGTGTGGCCCGCTCGCGCATCCGATAACCGCGAGGAGCGAGCGCCACGGTCACCGGGGACGAGTGCAGAAGCTTGTCTGCCGTCGACCCGACGACCACCTGCCCGAGTGCGCCGTCACCCGACGAGCCGAGAACCAGTATCGAGGCCGAGAGGCTGTCGGCCGCCTCGGTCAACGCGGTCGAGACCGAGCGGTGTGCGAATCGGTGGAACGACGCGGTGATGTCGGGTGCCCGGTCTTCGAGGTAGTGGCGCGCTTTCGCCTCCGACTCGGCTGCGGTCGTCGCTGCCCAGTCTGCGAACTCCGCATCCACCCGTGCCATCGACGGAGTCGACCAGGGCTTGGGAACCACGGTCGCCACGTCGATGTCGGTGCCCAACGACCGCGCGAGCTGGGCACCGAGATCGAGGGCACCGACGCTGCCTTTCCCCGGTGCGAATGCGATCAGCACGCTCATCGTGCGTCCTGTTCTGCACCGCGCAGCGTCGAGTGGTGCCGGCCCCAGAACCAGTAGAACGCCAACACCACGGCGAGCCAGAGTCCGAACCAGAACCACGTGGTCCAGTGCAGTCCGGACAGGATGTACAGGCAGGCGAGTACCGACAGCACCGGTGTCACCGGGTATCCCGGAACTTTGAACGGCCGTTCGAGATCGGGCATCGAGCGGCGCAGCACGATCACTCCGATGGACACGACGATGAACGCGACGAGGGTGCCGATGGACACCAGGTCCGCCAGCTTGTCGAGCGGAATGAACGCGGCGAGGATCGAGATCACGACGGCGACGACGATCGTGTTGTTCACCGGCGTGTGCGTGCGGGGGCTGACCTTGGCGAAAGCTTTGGGCAACATGCCGTCTCGGCCCATGGCGAACAGGATGCGAGTCTGCCCGTACATCGTCACCAACGTCACCGAGAAGATGGAGATGACCGCACCTGCGGCCAGAATCGTTGCCGGCCACGCTTGCCCGGTGACGTTGCGCAGGATCTCCGCCAGCCCGGCTTCCTCCTGGCCGGCGAAGTCGGTCCACGGCTGAGTCCCCAGGGCGGCCACGGCCACGACGAGATAGAAGACGATGACGACGATCAGCGCCGCAATGATGGCCCGCGGCATGGTCTTCTGCGGATCCTTCACCTCGTCGCCCGCGGTGGACACCGCGTCGAGTCCGATGAACGAGAAGAAGATCGTGCCCGCGGCCGCCGTCACCCCTGCTGCGCCCAGGGGCATGAAGTCCGAGAAGTTGCCGGAATCGAAGGCGGTGAAGCCGACGATCGCGAACAGAGCCAGCACACCGAGTTTGATGACGACCATGACGGCGTTGACGGCCGCCGACTCGCTCGCGCCGCGAATGAGCAGAACGGCGCACAGCACGATCAGCACCACTGCAGGCAGATTCATGATGCCGGGGTCGGCGTCACCCGGCGCAGCGGACAGCGCGTGCGGGATGGTGAAGCCGAAGAGGTTGTTCAACAGCTCGTTGAGGTAGCCACTCCACCCGACGGCGACGGCAGCGCTGGACACTCCGTACTCGAGCAACAGGCAGGCGGCGACGCCCATCGCGACCACCTCACCCATCGTCACGTACGCGTAGGAGTAGGTCGAGCCCGAAACCGGTACCGCCGATGCCATTTCGGCGTAACAGATAGCTGCGAGACCGGCCGCGATACCCGCGGCCAGGAACGAGAGCACCACTGCGGGACCGGCTTCGGGAACCGCGAGCGAGAGGACGAAGAAGATGCCGGTGCCGATGGTGGCACCGACGCCGAACATCGTCAGCTGGAAGGTGCCGATGGTCCGTTCCAGCCCGCCGCTGCTCTGCTGGTCCGGATCCACGATCGGCTTCTTGCGAAGCAGCTGCGATCGCAGACTCGATGCAGGTCTGTTCGACGATGTCATGGCCGGCACTCCCAACGTGGAGACGAACGGTGCGGATCGGCTGATTGTGCTCCCCGATACCGCCTCTCGCACGCCGAACACGCGGTCGAATCGGTCGACTCCCACACCGATCCGTTTCTCCAGCGCGGCCGCGATGCCTACCATTGGCCTCGAGCCGGATGGGAGACACGAGAACAGATGGTCGGACAGCGCGATGCGCTACCGCTGGATTCGGTCGCTGCGCAGGCAGCGTCGGACGCCGGCGGCCTCGACGTCGCTCTACTGGGTAGCTTCCTCGACGTCCTTGCCGACGCCGTCGATGCCGGCGTCCCACTGAGCCGCGGGCAGCTGCACGAATTTCGAGCGCAGGGCGATACCGCTGCCCGCGCGGGCGTCGCACTGCGGGCGCTGCTGGATCTGTACCTGACCTCGGCGTGGCGACTGTGGCGAGAACTACCCGCTGTCGTCGCCGCCGCGGAGGACCCGGCCGGAGTGGTCACGGCAGGCGAGGTGATGCTGCGCGCGGTCGACGACGCGGTGGCCGAACTGGCCGAGGGATTTCAGCTCGCTCGGCGCACTCTCGTGCGAGCCGAAGTACTCGCCCGCCGTGAATTCGTCGACGATCTGCTCTCGGGCACCTCCGATGTCGCCGGGGTACTCGGGCGCGCACAGACGTTCGGCCTCGACCTGTCGAGCCCGCACGTGGTGGCCGTGGTGACGTCGACCAAGCCGTTCACCGACGCCAGCTCTGCCATCACCCTCGTCGAGCGCAGTGTGCAGGGCAGCAAGGGAGACGCCGAGTTGCTCGTGGCCACCAAGCAGGACCGGCTGATCCTGGTGTTCCCGGCACCCGACCTCGACGCCGTCGACCACGTGCTCGACCGGGTGGGACGGGCCCTCGGTACGTCGGCGTCGAGCGAATCGGTCGACCTCCGTCGCAAAGGTGAGTACGGCCGGACGCAGATCGGGGTCGGCCGACCACGCAGCGGGGCGGTCGGTGTCGCGGCGTCGTACCGGGAAGCCCTCGACGCACTCGATCTCGCCGCCTCGCTCGGATTCGACGCATCCGTGGTCGATGCTCGTGATCTGCTCGTCTACCGCGTCCTGATCAGCGATCGTGCGGCGATCGCCGATCTGGTCGAGACGTTGCTGACACCGTTGCTCGGCGCGCGAGGTGGGGCGGGTCCACTGCTGGAGACGTTGCAGGTGTACTTCGACACCGGTGCCAACACCGCGTCCACCGCGCGCCGGATGCATCTGTCGGTGCGGGCAGTGACCTACAGATTGTCTCGAATAAAGGATTTGACCGGGCAGAATGTGGGCAACCCCGTCGAGGCATTCGCGCTGCACACGGCGGTACTCGGAGCGAAGCTGCTCGACTGGCCCGAGATTCGCTCGCCGTCGTAACGGGTACAGACTGCTCGAATTGCCGTAACCAGGCAACCAAATCGGTCGAAACGTGTCCGCAAAACGACCATGCCTGCAGGAAAGCGAACAGTCACACTGGAGTAGTCGCGGAATGACCAAGCGTTTTCCGCCGAGGCCCGAACGCACGGCCGGAACACCGGTAGGACGAAGACAGACGAGAACGAAAAGGAGCGTGTGACAGATGGCGTCGTTGACACAGAAATTGACATCGTTCGCTCGCAGCCCACAGGGCAAGAAGATGATCGATCAAGCACGTCGGTACGCAACCAAGCCCGAGAATCAGGCGAAGTTGAAGCAACTCGGCAGCAAATTCACGAATAGAGGTGGCCGTTCATGAACGTCGTCCCGTGGTGGGCATGGGCGGCATTCGGTGCCGTCGTCCTGATCCTGTTGGCCATCGACCTGTTGGCGCACCGCGGTGCGCACATCATCGGCTTCAAGGAAGCCGCATGGTGGAGCGCACTGTGGGTCGGCGTGGCGATCATCTTCGGCATCGTGGTGTTCTTCACGTTGGGAACCACGGCCGGAGTCGAATACACGACGGCCTGGTTGCTCGAGAAGAGTCTGTCCGTCGACAACCTCTTCGTCTTCGCGCTGATCTTCGGTTACTTCAAGGTTCCCCGTGAGTACCAGCACCGCGTGCTGTTCTTCGGTGTGATCGGTGCCCTCGTGTTCCGCGCGATCTTCCTGGCCGCAGGTGTGGCCATCGTCAGCAAGTTCGCTGCCGTTCTGTTCGTCTTCGCAGCCATCCTGCTCTACAGCGCCTACAAGCTGATGAAGGATGAGGACGACTCGTACGACCCGAGTACCTCGATCGCAGTTCGCCTGCTTCGCAAGATCATTCCAGTCCGCGACGAGTACGAGGGAACCAAGTTCTTCGTCAAGGAAGCCGGCAAGCGGGTGGCCACGCCACTTCTCGCCGTCGTGGTGGCCATCGAAGCCGCCGACCTGGTGTTCGCTGTGGACAGCGTTCCTGCCGTTCTCGCGGTGACCGACGACCCGTTCATCGTCTACTCCTCGAACGCGTTCGCCATCCTCGGCCTTCGCGCCCTGTACTTCCTGCTCGCAGGGTTGCTCGAGAAGTTCCACTACCTGTCCAAGGGACTGGCGATCATCCTCGCCTTCATCGGCGTCAAGCTGATCCTCCAGGCCGGACACAAGGTCATCAGCACCTCGATCCCCGAGATCCCCTCGCTGGTCAGCCTGGTGGTCATCATCGTGGTCCTGGCAGGCTCGATCATCCTGAGCCTGAAGAATCCCCCGGCCGAAGACACCGAAGACGTCATCGCAGACGTCGCTGCCGACAGCCCGATCGTCGATCCGACGGACGGAACCTCCTCGGCCGGTACCTCGCCGACGGGAACGTCGAGCACGGATTCACCGCGACTCGACAAGTCCTAGCACCGCACGACACATGCCCCGCCGATCTGTTCGGCGGGGCATGTTTGTGTTCCGGGTCGTTGGGGCAAACACTGATCATGGCTGAAAAGAACTCGTACACCGTTCCCGGACTCACCTCGGAAAAGGGCGCGCGCGTCGCCGAGATCTTGCAAGATCGACTGAACGCGTACAACGACCTCCATCTGACGCTCAAGCACATTCACTGGAATGTCGTCGGACCCAACTTCATCTCGGTACACGAGATGCTCGATCCCCAGGTCGAAGCCGTTCGCGGATTCGCGGACGACGTCGCCGAGCGCATCGCGACCCTCGGCTCCTCGGCCAAGGGCACCCCGGGCACCATCGTCTCCGAGCGCAGCTGGGACGACTACTCGATCGGTCGCGCAACGGCCATCGAGCACCTCGGTGCACTCGACCTGGTCTACACCGGAGTCATCGAGACCACTCGCAAGAACATCGAAGAGGTCGGCGAGATCGACCCGGTGACCGAGGACATGCTCATCGGACAGAGCGCGCAGCTCGAACTCTTCCACTGGTTCGTGCGGGCACACCTGGAGAACTCCGGTGGCCAGCTCTCCACCGCCAACGCGACCAGCGAGGTCGACGCGGCGAAGCAAGCAGGCTAGACACCGTCCATCCGAACACCGATCTCGCCGTCACCCGGCGAGGTCGGTGTTTCGTCGTTTCGGAAGGGTCAGTCGGTCGGCCTCGCCTCGTGCCCGCTGCGGCCGTGAGTTCGACGCTTTTCCTTCATCTCGGCCTCGAAGACGTGGCGACGCCCGTCCATCAACTCGTGTCGCACCGCACGCTCGTGTTCGCGCAACGGGCCCCAATATCCGTCGTCGAATTCTTCGACGAGCTGAAATGTCCACCGCCCCGGCGCGATGTTACGACCGATCATGTCCGTGTCGATTCGCTCGGAGGTGGCGGTGTGGCCTGCATCGGCGAGGGCATCGACGGCGTCGCCGAGCAGTAGATCTGCGTGCCCCATCAGCTGGTGAAACGAGTAGAGATGCCCGCGAGCGCGCTCGACACATTCGAGGGCCTCGGAGAGCTTTCCCACAGCGGCCACGGTCGCGTCGTCCACGCCGCTCGGGCGCTGATGTTCGGGCGAGGGCGTATCGGAGGCGGACGTGGCGTCGTTGTCTGGGTCCATGGACCGCGCTTACCCGAATCGGCCCGGCACAACCCGAACGTGCAGCGCATGATTACCGACTCCGATCGCGGGTATAGCTTCCCGTGAACGGACGAAAACAATCGATTTCGAGGAGTTCCCATGGCTGATTTCATCGACAAGGCAAAGCACAAGGCAGAAGAGCTCGTGGGCGAAGCCAAGGAAAAGATCGGCCACAAGACCGACAACGACGACCTTGCTGCCGAAGGCGCGAAGGATCAGGCGTCGGGCAAGACCAAGCAGGTCGGCGACGACGTCTCGGACGCCGCAGGCAACATCAAGGACAAGTTCACGAACTGATCGTCTCGATCGCTCGTATCGAAACCCCGCACCCAGGCCCCGGCCGTCGGAGGTGCGGGGTTTCCTCGTTGTCGGCCACCGATCACATCGGCGGATTCGGCAGCGGCAACGGCCGGCCGAACATCCAGCCCTGTCCGAGGGTTGCGCCCAGCGACCTGGCTCGACGTAGATGCCTGCGGGTTTCTATTCCTTCTGCCAGCAGAACGGCGTCGCTCGTGCGGACGTACGCCCGCACCTGCCGCACCGCGGCGCGCGACCGATACGGGGACCGGATGATCGACGCGTCGAGTTTGACGATGTCCGGCGCGACGGCAGCCAGCAGTTCCAACGTTGCGGGCGTGGCACCCACGTCGTCCATGGCCACCGACATACCGCGAGCGCGGGCTCCTCGAACCAGGGCCATCAGCAACGGCACGTTTCGGTCGAGGTCTCGCTCGGTGATCTCGAGGACGACGTCGAGGTCGTCGCCGATCGCATCGAGGTGGGCGTCGACGTCGCGTTCGTCGACGAAACAACCCGGCTCGATGTTCAGAAAGAAGCGCACCCGGCGTGAGTACTCGCGCTCGCGTGCCGCCCGCAGCGCGGCGGCGCGACACGCGACGTCGACGCGACCCACCATCCCACGCTCTCGGGCCAGCGCGAACACGTCCTCGGGAAGGGCCACGCTCGGAGACGGCCACCTGGCCAGTGCCTCGTACCCGACGACGGTCCCGGTGGCCAGTTCGACAACGGGCTGAAAGAGAGCGGCGACGGACTCCACCGAATCGAGCGCCGCCGATGCTGCGAGCACCGCGCCGTCCGGCGCGGTCACAGTGATCGCTCGTCCACCGGAACGCGACGGGCTTCGAGGCGGTCGGCGATCAGAGCGGCATGCAATCTTCGCAGTCCGGACGGCTTCATCGGATCGAGTCCGGTGAGCTGCTCCACCCTCTTCAGGCGGTAGTCGACAGTGTTGGGATGCACCGTCAGCCAGGTGGCCGTCTTCTTTCGGTTGGAGTCCGAGTCGACGAACGCTTGCAGCGTCGGTAGCAGATCGACCGAATCTCGCAGCGGATCGATCAGTGTCACGAGGTGTTTGCGGCCCAGTCCCGGCCTGCTCACCTGGTACTCGAACACGAGATCCGAGATCCGATATGTCCCGGGTGCGTACCGGAGCCGACGCACGAGCCCGAGCAGTTCGTACAGGTGAGGTGCGGTCGTGGCGATGTCGTCGATCGCGGCCGACCCGGTCGTCGCGGTCACCGCCACCTGACCCGCATCGGCCAGACGATCGACCAGTTCACCGATGTCGACACCGGGGACATCGGGCAGCAGGACGGTTCCGCCGGTGGGACCGATCGAGGCGATGGGCAGGCACTCCGTGTCGAATGTCGCCAGCGCTGTGTGGATTCTGCGCAGTTTTCGAGCCGCCATGATTGCGGCGTCGATCCGTCGTCCACCTTCGTCGGCGTGCGCCGGAAAGTGCAGGGCGACAACGTGATAGTCCTCGGCGAGCAGGGCACCCATCCGATCGGCGATCTTGCGGGCCGTCCCGTCACCGGTGAGCAGCGCGTCGAGCAGTTCCACGTCGTGACGGGGACCGTTCTGAGTCAGCGTCCGGAATTCGGCCAGGTAGGCATCGGACACCGCAGCGGTGACGACGTCCAACAGTTCCAAGACCAGGACGGTTCCGTCGACGAGCCGATCCCCGGCACCCTGACCGACCGAGCGCGGTGTCTGCCGCACGGCCAGTGCGCAGCCCTCGTTGATGGCATGTTGGATACGGCCGAGCGGTACACCGTCTCGGGCCCACCGGGTTGCCGCGTCGCGAAAGACGTCCATGGCACCGGGTATCGGTAGCCGGCCCGATTCGAGAACACCGGTTGCCAGTTCGCAGCAGGTCGTCGCCATGTCGTCGAGCTCACCGCGGGCGCACTCGCGCGGTGGTGGCGTGTCCTCGGGTTCACCGATGTACTGATCGAGCATGCGCGCGGCAGTCTCTCTCGGCGTCCGCAGACGGTCGGAGGCCCGTCGCCCACTGACGTACTCCTCCTGCGACACCTGCACGCTCTCTGCTGCCGTCACCTCGACCCCACCCCTCGAACTCGAAACCTACTTCAGGTTTGTTTCCCCGGCAGACCGGTGTCTCGAAGGATCGCCCGGTCTCGACGTCGCGACTGCGTCCGCATCGATCGAGACCGGGCGAGACGCAGACACACGAACAGTAGAACAACAATCAAACCTGTGGATTGTTTTTACGAATATATCCGGCAGTACGTCCAGATTCAGTGCCCAGGAGCTCAGTTGTGACGCCCTCTCACATATGACACGTCGTTTGCGGGCAGATTCCAAACGCCTGGCAGGAGAGCGCACACGACCGAAATCCGCACTTACTGTTCCGCCTTGTCCAACAACCCTCGTCGAAAGTCAGGCCCCATGACCACTTCTCGGTCCACCTTCCGCACAACGCGGAAGGCAACGACGGTGCGCGCTGCGATGATCGCGGCTATGGCGTGCTCACTCACCCTCGGTACCGGTGTCGCAGCACAGGCACAGCCCGCCACCACGCCCGCCCCTCCCGCCACCGTGCAGGGCGACACGGTTGTTCCGCCCGGCCCGACCGAGGCATCACCGAAGGCCGCCGACCAGGGTATCGCCCAGCCGAACATCGAATCTGCCGCTCCCGCGACCATCACCTACGACCCCCGGACCGAGACCACGGGTTACGGACCGGAACAGAAGAACTTCCTGGCCGGATTCCTCTACAGCATCGTCAACCCCAATGTCGCACCTCAGGGTGCCAACGACTGGAACTGCAAGCCGTCGGCAGCGCATCCGCGCCCGGTCGTGCTGTTGCACGGCACCTGGGAGAACGCCTACAACAACTTCGCGCGGATGTCGCCTGCGCTGAAGAAGGAGGGCTACTGCATCTTCGCGCTGAACTACGGAGACACCGATCCCAGCGTGGTCGGAAACCTCCCGTCGCTGCGCGGCACCGCATCCGTTGCGTCGAGCGCGAAGGAGATCGCGACCTACATCGACGCGGTTCGCGCAGCCACCGGGTCCGCTCAGGTCGACATCGTCGGCCATTCCCAGGGTGGACTCGTGACCCGGCAGTACCTGCGCTTCGAGGGCGGAGCCAATCCGGCCGACCCGACCAAGAACAAGGTGAACACCGTCGTCAGCGTCGCCGGGTCCAACCACGGCACCACACTCGTCGGTATCGGCACCCTGGGTCGCACGATCAACAACCTTGGCCTGAACGTGCTCGGCGTCGTCGGGGCCATCGCCGGACCCGCTGCCTCGGATCAGGTCATCGATTCCGCTCTGGTCAAGGGGTTGGCGGTGGGCGGTGACACCGACCCCGGAATCAAGTACACCGTGATCGGCACCAAGTACGACGAGGTCGTCACCCCGTACAAGACGACGTTCCTCACCGCAGGCCCCGGTGCCACGGTCAACAACGTCACCCTGCAGAACGGTTGCGAGATCGATCTGTCGGACCACCTGTCGATCTCGGTCTCGCCCCGTGCGATCGGCATCGTGAAGAACGCACTGGATCCGAAGGGCTTCCCCACGAAGTCGATCCCGTGTGCCTTCAACTCACCCATCACCGGCGGCTGATCACACCTCGATGAGGGCGATCGGCCGGTGACGCCGATCGCCCTCACTGCTGCGCGGGCTCCCATCCGAGTGCGGGCCCGAGCGTGCGCGCCATGTCGGTCAGAATCTGCACGTAGTCCTCGTGGTCGAAGCTGAACGGCAGTGCGAACGCCACCTCGTCCACCTCACGAAAAGACCTGTTGGCGTACAACTTCTCGGCGATCACGTCCGAAGTTCCGACGAGGTCGGGCGCGAACATCATCCGAGCCGGACCCTGCGGCTCCAGCGTGCGCGCGAATCGCCCACGCGCGTACTCCTCGTACTTGGCCGTTTGTGAAGGGCTCGCACTGTCGGTCGGGATCACCACCAACCCCTGCGAGACTCTCGCATCACCCCCGGCCGGGTGGAACTCACGGAAGCGTCGAATGTGCGAGAGCTGGATGTCGTCGAAGTCGGTCGACTCCTCGGCGCGCACCACGCTGCTGACCAGTAGATTCATCTCGTTCTCACCGGCCCACTGCGCCGACCGCAGGCTCGCTCCTCCGTACCACATCCGGCTACGTAGACCGGGGGAATACGGTTGCACGCGAGCAGAATACGACTCGATGCCCTCGGTCCCCGACCACGTCGACGCCGGCTCCCCGGCGACGAACCCGAGCAACCTCGATACCCGTTCGTACCCGAAATCCTCGGTATCCGCGGTGTCGGGATACAGCGAATGCTTGACCCGCTCGAACTGCATCGGTTGTCCCACACTGACTCCGGGATTGATCCGCCCACCGGACAACACGTCGACCGTCGCCAGATCTTCGGCGAGACGCAGGGGGTTCTCCCAACCCAGTGGTGTCACTGCCGTGCCGAGCGCTATCCGGTCGGTTCGCTGCGAAGCCGCAGCCATGACTGCGATGGGTGACGAAATACCGAACTGCAGGTGGCGATGACGAAGCCATGCACTGTCGAAGCCGAGCCGCTCGCCCAGTTCGATGATGTTCAGCGTCGATTCGTGGCCACGTGCAGGATCGGACTCGTCGAAGAGCCCGATCGTGAGAAATCCGAGCGAACGCAACGGGTGAGAGGGCGCAGGCACGTCGAGACTCCATTCGGCCGAATTTCGACCCAGCCTAAACGAATCCGTCCGCCGTGCGGCGAATCCCGGAGCCGTCGAACTCGACGAGGCCGCGAGCGGCGAAGGCGTCGAGCCAACCGATCATCGGCCACCGACCCCATCGATCGAAGAACGTGCGCGCGTTGGCGACGATGTCGTCGAGATGTTCCACCGGAGGATCGGAGACCGGATGGAATTGGTGGTAGGCGTGGGCCCCACCGACCCACCGCAACCCCATGCCCGACGCCTCCGCGGTGGCTGCGAAATCGGTGTCCTCACCGCCGTAGCCGGTGTAGTCCTCGCAGAAGCCGCCGAGTTCGGCCCAGGTCGCTGCCCCGACCGCGAAGGACAGCGACCAGAACAGATCGAAGTTGTCTCCGTGCTCGACGGTGTCGACCGGTGGGTTCGGCCGCGCCGGATGCGGCGCGGTCAGCGACGTCAGAGCCTCGCCCTCGGCACCGGTGTCCTTTTCTTTGAGGTAGGTCACCGGACCGCAGAGCAGGGATCGCGCGTTGCTGGCCAGTGTCGCCGCACGGCGGTATTTCTCGATCATCTCCGGACCGGGGATACAGTCCACGTCCAGGAACACCAGCAACTCTGCGCCGCGATCGATTGCCTCGGCCGCACCGAGATTGCGGGCGCTCGCCAGCGGGAGGGGGTGCTGTGTGGGCATCTCGATGCACGTCGCTGCGGATCCCGATCGAGCGAGTACGTCGGCAATCGCGTCGTCACCCATGGACACGACGACGTGCTCGACCTGCTCAGCGGTCGATGTACCCAGGCCGCGCACCTGCGCGGCCAAGTGCTCGTGCCGTCCGGACACCACGGTGACGACGACGGTCTTCACTGACGCACCGTTCGAGGTGCGGCCTGCTCGATCGCCCTGGCTGCGCGGGCGGGCGCACCCTCGGTACGCAAGGCCGACCACCGACGGCCGCCGATCTCGAGGGCGCGGTTCGCCGCAGCGTGCCACCGCGAGACGGACGGCCACGTATCGAGCACCTCGGCAACCGACCCGTGGGCCAGGGCCCGTCCGGTGGCCGACTGCTCGTCGAACGGTCGGGCCTGCGGCACCACGATGGCGGGCGCGCCCGAGGCGGCGACGTCGGCGACCGCGTTCTGCCCGGCGTGCGTGACGACGAGTGCTGCCGAACACAGCACCGGCCACACGTCGTCCACCCAGTCACCGCCTGCCACGCCCAGTGCGCGGAACTCGAATCGGGCATCCACCGCCGACCACGAGTCCACCAGGTCTCGGGTCAACTCCGTGCCACCGGCGGCGCCCAGAACCACCACCGTCGGATCGGCGTGGGCAGTGACTCGCTCACGTTCGGCGAAGCGACTGATCGAGCCTGCGTAGGTGGTCTTCTCCTCGAACGGACGGAGCCAGGTCGGGTCGTAGACCTCGCGTGACCACGGCGCGACGATGTGGGTCGCTGCCCGATAGGCGAGGTTGTGGATCGGATCATCCCGCTCCCCCGGTATCGCCATCACGATCACGCGGACACCCATGAGTCGCAGGAACATCGCCACTTCCACCGATA
Organism: Rhodococcus sp. 06-462-5; assembly: GCF_002258315.1. Classification (GTDB taxonomy): domain Bacteria; phylum Actinomycetota; class Actinomycetes; order Mycobacteriales; family Mycobacteriaceae; genus Rhodococcoides. The sequence continues at coordinate 369,796 of NZ_NOYD01000005.1, forward strand.
CGTCGACCACCACTGCCCGCGGCCGCTCACGCGCCACCCACTCCGCGATGATCGCCATCCGCTCGGTCAGACCGTCCACGTCGTGAGGAGCCCAGTGCAGCACCCCTCCCGCCGAACTGTCGTCCGCCGCATCGCCTTCGACGGAATCGTCGACGTCGAGCGGAAGCGAGATCCACTCGGCGCCCGCATGCGCTGCCGGTCGAGCCCGCGAGGACAGCACCGTCATCGGCTCCGCCATCGACCGTGCGATGGCGTCGGAGCGCGTGACGTGGCCGACCCCGTGGTGGTGCGCGTAATACCCGATCATGCGATCGCGAGCCGGTCGTCGAGCTTCTCGACGTGCGCGTCCAGGGTCGAGTGGTACAGCGCCTCGTACTCGTCCACCATCCGGTCCATCGAGCACACCTGCTCTGCCCGCGCCCGGACGTCGGACCTCCTCAGCGCTGCCGCCGCGGGGATCGCCGCGGCGAGGCCGTGCACATCGTCGGCCGCAACCAGAACTCCCGACGAGGCATCGACGATCTCCGGTATGCCGCCCCTGGCGAATGCGGCGACCGGAGTGCCGCAGGCCAGTGCTTCGGCAACCACCAGGCCGTACGGCTCGGACCACACCGGCGAGACGAGCGCTACCTCGGCACCCGCCACCAATGCCGCCAGGGCGGGCTGATCGAGGTGACCGACGTAGCGGATGTTCTCGTCGAGCATCGGCTCGACGAACTCATGGAAGTACTCGAGATTGCTCAGCGGGCCGGCGATACGCAGCGAGCGGCCTGCTTCCTTGGCAGCCGCAATGGCCAGGTGCACCCCCTTCTCCGGGACCACCCGACCCGACCACACCACGTAGTCACCGCCGGTTCCGAACGGCCAGTCCTCCAACGAAATTCCGTTGCGAATGACGACGGTTCCTGCGGTGACATCGGCCCACTGCGAGGCGGCGAACTCGCTGACCGCGGCAAACGTGTTGGCACCGGGAGGAGCCAGCGCAACTGCGGACTCCAGCCACGCGAACGGAGGTGTGTGCAGTGTCGTCACCATCGGTACCGACAGCGTCGCCGACATCGCCAGCGGCAGGTAGTGCAGGCTGTGGTTGTGCACGATGTCGAAGGACCGAGACAGCGTGCCGGCAAGTTCGAGCATCACCGCCAGATACGCGTGATGCTCGCGAATCGCGGTGGGTGTGATCGCGACGTCGGCGATGGAGATCGGCGTCAGATCCAACGTCCGAACCGGTAGCAGGGTCGCGTCCAGGTCGACGCTCGACCCGTCCGCAGCGAACAGACTCACCTGATGCCCGCGCTCGGTGAGCGCGCGCACCAGGTTGTAGACATGTGCCTCCAGGCCGCCCGCGAAAGGCTGTGCCACCGGAAAACTCGATGACGCCAGCACCGCGATGCGAAGTGGGTTCTCGTTCAACGCATCTCCTCGATTACTGCTGAATAGATCGCCGCATGAGTTGCTGCGATTCGTTGTCGTTGTTCTGCGCGAACACCGGGTTCGACTGCCGGGGTTCGCGCGGCGTGCGATGCCCGCACGGCAGAGACGAGCGAGGCGGGATCGAACGAATCGATTCCCATCCGGAAACTGTGCACCCGCGCCTGATCTGCGTAGAAGCCGCAGTCGGACGCGACGACGGTGGTACCGAGGTCGCGGCAGGCCTCGAGCCAGCCCGAGTGTGTCCCGAATCGATACGGCAGCACCGAGACATCGATCGACGACAGATAGTCCCAGAGAGCGTCGTCGTCGAAACGTTCGTGCACGCGCACGTCGACGTCGGGAAAACTCGTGTAGTCCAGCAACTTTGCGCCGACCGTCGGGCTGTACCAATGACTGGAGGACTCGAACACGTCCTCGTCGATGTCCAACCGGACGGTGGCGTCGGGTAGCGATCGTGCGGCCTCGACCACGGCATCCATCACGGCCGACGGGTCCATGTTGGACCGGAGGTTCTTGGCGTGGACGCCGATGACGAACGAATCCGACGCCGGGCGCGGAAGTGCCATCCGCTCGAGCGGCACGACGTGCGGATGGTCCACCACCGTGGCCTCGATGCCCCATCGATCGCGAATGCAGGCAGCAGCTCCCGCGGTCAGGGTGATGACGGCAGCGGCCGCGCGAACCAGTACGTCCAGCTGTCGCAGGTGATCGGTGTTGTCCGCGACATGGGGATTGTGCAGGTCGTGGACCGTCAGTACCAACGGCTGTCGGTGGGCGCGCAGGTGGTCGACGGTACGGGTGAGCTCGTCCGGGGTGAAGGACTCGAACCCGAAGTGCACGTGCAGGACATCGAAGTGCACGTCGGTCTGCTCGGCGAGCCACCCAGCATCGAGCAGTCGTGGAGGCCACCACTGGCCGGGTACATCGACTCGGACAGGGGCCGGGTCGGGCAGCACGATCACCGACGGGTCGCCCGATGCCGCGCGTGCGGAGTCGCCGACGACGGGCTGCAGGTGTCGGACATAGGCGTGCGAGGACGGAACCGATGCAACGCGAATCATGAATTCCTTCGGGTACAGGCGGGTGGATCGTGCCTGGTCCCGACACGCGATACGTAGCCAGTACCCAGTTGCACCCGAGTTCAACCGGGGTTGGCGAAGCCCGTCCAGCCGGTCTACGTTGACGAGAGAATGGACCAACACGAACGAGCACATGACGTCGGGGCAAGCATGGACGGTCGCACCCGCCACTACGGCGACTTCTACGAACTGGCCGACAACCCGGGTCGCCGCGCCGAGGACGACAGACCCCTCCTGCTCGTCTGGGGAAATTGTCAGGCCGAGGCGCTGCGCATACTCCTCGCGTCCGATCCGGCCATGCCGCTGCGCACGGTGCGCATCCCTCCTGTGCACGAACTCGAATCCTCGGACCTGCCCCACGTCGACCGACTCGTGCGGCAGGCGTCGGTGCTGCTCACCCAGCCGGTTCGAGCCGGCTATCGGTCACTGCCGCTGGGGGTGCCCGACCTCGCCGCTGCACTCGCACCCGACGCCACCGTCGTCCGGTGGCCGGTGCTCAGATACGCGGGGCTGCACCCCTTCCAGGTCATCGTTCGGCACCCGAGCGACCCCGCTGCCGTCCCGAACATGGTGCCCTACCACGATTTACGCACGATCCTCGCCGCCCATCGCGGCCTCGCCTGCGACGCGGACTGGGACGTACCGGTCTCGAAAGACGGCGTGCGAGGGGCAGCCGAGGCGAGCCTCGACGAGTTGCGCCGACGCGAACGCCGGGACACCGACATCGTTGCCTCCGACCTGTTTCGAGAAGCCGGGAGCAACGCCACCCACACGATCAACCATGCGACCAACGTGGTGCTCGGCGCTCTCGCCCAGCGAGTACTCGATCATCTGGACACCGGCAGCACGGTACGAGATCCGGGACGTGAGTTGCTCGGAGGTGTTCGCGCACCCGTCGAGAGACGAGCGCTAGATGCTCTCGGCCTGCACGCCGATCCGCGGCCGAACTGGTCGGTCGACGGCTCTCCCCTGACGCCGGATTCCGTTCACCGCGCTCACCTGCAGTGGTACGCAGCTCGTCCCGAATTCGTCGGTGCGGCCCTCGAACGTCACGCCGAGCTGATCCGAACCCTGGAGCTGACGCCGTGACCGGACCGGTACATCATCTGGTGATGGGGCCCAACGAGCACGGTGTCGTCCGCTGCGCCCGCGAATTGGCCTCCGCAACAGCGAGTCCGGTGATCTCCGATCTCGAGCATCTTCCCCCCGACACGGCAATCCACGTGCACTTCACCGACCGGTTGTTCGGCCGCACTGCACAGGACGCAGCGATTGCGTTCGTCGCCTTCGCACAACAGCACCGCGCACCGATCACCGTCACGGTCCACGATGTGCCGCAGGCATCCGACGGCCACGCATTCGAGGCGCGTAAGGACTGCTACCGACGTGTGATCGGTTGCGCGGCAACGGCGGTGGTCTCCAGCATGCACGAGCGGCTACTGCTCGAGGACGTCCTGGATCGTCGGCATGACGTTCGGGTGATCCCGCTCCCGATCGGACGCGCGACGACGCGGACCGCAGACCGCGTCGCCCCGCGGCGAGTCGTCGGTGTACTCGGGTTCGTCTATCCGGGTAAGGGACACGAAGAGGTACTCGGTGCCATGACGTCGCTGGACGCCGACGTCGACGTTCTCTCCATCGGTTCCGCGTCACCGGGCCACGAATCCATGATCGGCGAACTCGGTTCTGCTGCAGAGAAACTCGGCCGATCGTTCACCTCGACCGGTTTCGTTCCCGACGCCGAGCTGGACGGTATCCTGCGGTCGGTCGCCATTCCCGTCGCGTTCCACCGACATGTGTCGGCATCGGGTTCGATCAATTCCTGGATCGCGGCAGGCCGTCGACCACTCGTCCCGCGCGGTCGGTACGTGGAGGAGATGGAGACCAACTCCCCCGGGGCCCTCTGGATTCACGAGAATTCGATCGAGGGCCTCGCCGCTGCGATGGCAGAGGCTCTCCGCCATCCCGACATGACATGGCAGCAGCACGACGTGGTCACCTACCCCACGCTCGAGCAGGCGGCCGCGCTGTACCGCGCATTGTTCGACGAACAGCGCGCCACAGCGGCGCGCGAGCTACCCGACGGCCGGTGGGTGGTACCGGGCAATCGGTGGGATCTCGCCCCGCCTGTCGATCGCAACCCGCGAGTGTCCGTGGTGATTCCGTACTTTCGTCAGCAACGTCAGCTGGAGTTCGTACTTACTGCGCTGACATTGCAGAGGTACCCGGCCACCCTGCTCCAGGTGATCGTCGCCGACGACGGGTCGCCCGACGCGCCGGACGTCGATGCCTTCCGGCCCGCTCTCGACATCACCGTCGTTCGACAGGAGGATTGCGGCTTCCGTGCAGCGGCGGCACGCAATCTCGGTGCATCGGTCGGCGACGGGGAGATTCTGTGTTTTCTGGACGCGGACACCGTCCCCGAACCCGGGTACATCGCGGAATCGGTACGGCTGACCGGAGCAGTTCCCGATGCCCTCACCGTGGGTCGGCGACGCCACGCCGATCTGACGGGCTGGTCCGGCGAGGACGTTGCCGGGTGGTTCGGCGGCGAATCGTCAGGACCGCCGGAATTGTCCGAACCGAGGTGGCTTCGGGACGCGTACTCCTGCTCGCGCGACCTGCTCGATGCCGATCGACGTTCGTACCGATTCATCATCAGCGCCGTGATGTCGTGCAGCCGTGAATTGTTTTCCGACATCGGTGGATTCGACGAGACCTTCGTCGGATACGGCGGAGAGGACTGGGACTTCGCGCACCGCGCGTACGACGCCGGTGCCGTGCTTGCGCACCTGCCGCGGGCGGTCGCCTGGCACGACGGACCCGAATGGGCCGAGCGTACGGGCGGGGATCGCGAACGCAAGAATCTCGAAGCCCTGGTGCTGTCCTCGCGTATCACCGACCCTGCGGCTCGCACGCACGGCCTGGTCTACGCGATACCCGAGATCGTCGTGGTCGTCGACTCCGCAGGACACAGCTCTGCCTCACTGCTCGCCACGGTCGGATCCGTTCTGCGCGAGCGAGATTGCGCGGTGTGGATCGACGGTCCCGACGCGGCGTCGTTGCGAGAGCAGTGGGGCGACGTCGACCCGCGCATTCATCCGGGTCGGCCCGGCGACACCGGCCGCAGCCACATCGTCGTGCGCGTGCGCGGACTCGTACTGTTCGGTGAGCACTCTTTGCGCCGCATGCTGGCAACCGGTGCCGATCGTATGACCGTGGACGTCGGCGGCAGCGGCGTCGTCGAGTGCCGCAGTTCGCGTTCGAGGGCGCGCGCGGCGCGGTGGGCCGATGCACTCGGTCGTGATCCGCTCGACGTGGCCGAGGATCTCTTCGGGCACGTGCACCGCACGGCCGTCGAGTTCGGGATCTCGACCGGTGAACATCAACCGGATCTGTCCTGGTGACGGCGAATACGGTGCGGCGGCGATTGGTGGAAGAATATGTATCGGCGGTCGTCGGGGACGACGGAACAGCAAGGTCGGGTGGACGATGAACAGAACGCTGTATTCGATGCTCTGGATGATGGCGATCATCGCTCTCATCGCATTGATCTGGGGCACAGTCGGTTACGTGTACGCCGACGAACACCCGCTGCGCCGTGCGGCGTTCGTCGGTGGCGGAGTACTGATCTCGGGATGGCTCATCGTGCTCGCAGCCGTGGGCATCAAGATCTCGCGCCTGAAAGCGCGCCGCAGAGCGAGCAATTCCGAGAACGACTGACGACTCCGCGAGGTGCGGATTGAGAACGCCGTGGGCGGGTACTCCGCTTCGAAGTCTCGACGCGCAACAGCCGGTCACCTGCTCGTCGAGTTCCTCTCAGTCAGTGCCGAGCAAGGGTTCTCGATGGTCAATCAGCGCAGTACGTCGCAGCAACACGGAACGTCGGCACGGCCGGCGACTCGCGACGAGTATCTGTCGACGTGGTCGACGCTGCACAACGGCATCGATCCTTCCTCGTCCGCGTTGGTCTCGGGTTGGCTTCGCGTGGTGTATTCGCTGAGCGCGCCGCTGGTTCGCGCGTCCGTCTCCGCTCACGCCGTCACCCTCACCGCCGTGGTCGTGGCAGGGGCCGCAGTGGCGCTGTCGCGACCCGGTACCTCGGCACCGTTGATCGCCGCTGTACTGATCGTGATCTCCGGCCTGCTGGACGGTATCGACGGCGGGGTCGCGATGATCGGCCGTTCCCAATCTCAGTGGGGGTACCTGCTCGACACCGTCGCCGATCGCTGCAGCGACCTGCTGCTGTTGGCGAGCGGTCTCGCTCTGGGTGCCCCGATGCCGCTCGTCGTCGCGGTCGGCGTGGTGACGTTGCTGCACGAGATGGCCCGTGCCCGCGCGGTGGGTTCCGGCATCGAGGACGTCGGCTTCCTGACGATATGGGAGCGTCCCTCGCGGGTGATCGCGGCTGCGGTCACGGCGACGGTCGCCGGGGCAGCTCCGGCTGCTGCGGGCACGTCGGCGACCATCGGGATGTCGGTGACGTGCGCGCTCGCGGTCGTCGGGTTCACCCAGTTGATGTTCGGGTTGCATCGTCGAGCCGATCGAATTCGGCGGTGACCAGCCAGCCGGCGAGAGCCAGTACATGGAACACGAACATCCACAACATGATTGCGACCCCGCCGCCGATCGCGGTGAGGCCTCCGAACGGCGCACCCAGGTCCACCGGTATCGCCAGGAACAAGATGAATCCGTGTACGAATCCGGTGACGATGGACGAGGTGACGAGTGATCCGACGATCAGCGCCCGCCAGTTCACCGCGCGTGGCGCGATCACGCGATAGGTCCACGCCAAAGGGACAGACAGGATCACCCACAGGCAGTTGAAGCCGAGGAACACGCGCAGCGTCATGGCACCGATTCCGCCGCCCCCGGTCGACGCGTCGAGCAGCCGCGCGACGCAGAGGACCCCGGCCAGCAAGACCGGTGCGGCGGCGAAGAACGGCACCATCGCCAGCCGACCCCGCCAACCGGTGAACGACTCTCGCGTCGGAGCGAACCGCACGATGGCCCGGCGCAGGCCCTCCCCGTAGAACGTTGCGGGGAAGATCGCGATCAGGACACCGATCGGGCCGAGCTCGACTCCGGCCGTGGCCAATCCATTCACTGCCGCACGCGCGCCGAGGGCGTCGGGCAACAAGGCCGACATGGCGTCGAAACCGCCGCGTACCCAGTCCGCCGACACCAACAGGGTGCAGGCGCGAATCGTCAGCAGCAGCAGCGGTACCACCGCGATGACGGCGTAGAAGGTCAGGCCGCCCGCGATCAAGGTGGTGTCCTCGCGGGCGAACCCGGCTTTGATCGCGCCGACTCCCCGCGTTGCCCTGGTACGTATGGAGGTCATCTCGCGCGGGCACCGAGGAACACGCCGACCGTCACGGCATCATTCAAGGGTGATGTCCACTCCGTCGATGACCTTGAGAAACGGGCAGATCGAGGTTGCCTGCGCCAGTACTGCTTCGGCGTCGTCGGTGCCCGGCAGAGAGACCGCGAGAGCGAACGTCGCGTCGTAACCGGATGCGTCCGAGTCGGTGAGTACGACGGTGCCCTTCACGGCGAGGTCGTCGACGCTACCGCCGACGGTTCCGAGCGCGATACGCAGAGATTCGACCAGGCAGCTCGACAGTGCGGCGGCCATCAGTTGCTCGGGGTTGGTGTGCTCCCCCGGCCCTCCGAGTTGCTTCGGTTCTCGCACACCGAGGGACAGAACCCCGTCGTCGGAGGTGACTCCCGTGGCGGTGGCAGAGACAGTTGCTGTGTACAGCTCGGTGTTCATCGATGTCGGATGTCCACTCGGAACCCGATCGAAACCGGCGGAGTCCGCGCGCCCGGGTCGAGACCGATGGGTACGTGTCGATGTTCACACATCGGATACATCAGTTTGACCGAACCTACCGACGGGTAACGCTGCTGTCAGGGCCGAGCATCACGCTGTGACCCACAGGCATCGGCCAGAGAAAATCGACCACCCGACCGAAAGGGGAGCACCATGAGCACATCCACGTTGATCGCACAGTTGCGCATCGCACTGCAGCTGACGAACACGGAAATCCAGATCGCGGAAACTCGCGTCGTTCAGGCGCGCACCGAGGCGGTACGCAGGGAGTTGACCCAGAACGCCGCCAACGGCCGCGAGCGCGCGGCAGCCATCGAAGAAGCCCTTCGCGGACTCGGCGGACTGCCCGAACTCGTCGCACCGTTCCTGGGGCGCACACTCGCCGCAGTCAAGACGGTCGCGGAACAGGCACAGCCGTTCGACGAGGCTCTGCTGGGCGATCTCGCACTCGAGCAGCAGCTGCTGGGCCGCGCCAAGTACATCAAGGCACTGGCCACGGCAGCCGACGAGCCCACCGTCGTCGCACTGGCGACCCGGCTGGCCACAGCACACAGCGCAACGGTGGAATGGCTGGAGACGGTGCTCGCCGAAGACGCCCTCGGCGGACCCGCAGCGCTGCGTCGTACTCCGTTCCAGGCCGCCGCAGGCACCGCGGTCAAGATCGTCAACGCACCGGCAACGTGGTCGGCTCGCGGTCTCGACCGCGCACTGGACGCAGCTCGCGCCACCCCGGACCGCCTTGCCGCACTGCTGGGCCGCGGCGCACACGCAGGCGACGTGGCAGTCAAGACGCTGACGGCAAGTCGCGACGCAGCACTGGAGGCAGCCGAGGACGTCACTCGTAGCGAGGGAGTCGACACCGTCGCCGACGCGATCCACACCGCACGGTCGGCCAGCGGAACCCTGGACGCCGACGAGCTGCCGATCGCAGACTACGACGACCTGAACGTCTCGGACGCCGTCGCCGCCATCAAGGACCTCACGAACCCGACCGACGTTCGCACCGTCGTGACGTACGAAGAGGCACACAAGAACCGCCACGGAGTCGTGTCCGCAGGACAGACGCGCGTGGCAGCAATCGCCAAGGATGTCATCTCGATCGACTGACCTTTTGCGAATACCGATGCGGCCCGTGAACTTCCGGGCCGCATCGCTGTATTCGAAGCAGTTCGCTACGGCTTCAGCAACACCTTGATGGCACCATCCTGCTTCTTCTGGAAGATCTCGTATGCATGCGGAGCCTCCTCGAGCGACAGTTCGTGCGTGGCGAACGAGTCGACGCCGAGAGGATCGTCGTCTCCGAGCAACGGCATGATGTCGTCGACCCACTTCTTGATGTTCGCCTGCCCCATGCGGAGCTGAATCTGCTTGTCGAACATCGTCATCAGCGGCAGCGGATCGGCCATGCCGCCGTACACCCCGATGATCGAGATGGTGCCACCGCGGCGGACGATGTCGATTGCCGAGTACAGCGCGCCGAGTCGATCGACACCGGCCTTCTGCATCATCGGAGCGGCGACGGCGTCCGGGAGCATTCCAACGATCTGCTGGGCGAGTTTGCCGACCGGGGATCCGTGCGCCTCCATGCCCACCGCATCGATGACCGAGTCCGTGCCCCGGCCATCGGTCATCTCGCGGATGACGTCGCCGACGCCACCGCTGTGCTCGGCCAGGTTCACCGTCTCGATTCCCCGTGCCGCGGCGCGGGCGAGTCGCTCGGGAACGAGGTCGACGGCGATCACTCGCGCGCCCTTGTGCTGTGCGATGCGCGCTGCCATGTCTCCGATGGGCCCGAGGCCGAGAACGGTCACCGATCCCCCGTCGGGAATGGCCGCGTACTCGACCGACTGCCAGGCGGTGGGCAGTACGTCGGAGAGGTAGACGAATCGCGAATCCGGCGGTCCCTCCGGCACTTTGATGTGTGTGAACTGTGCCTGCGGGACGCGCAGGTACTCGGCCTGACCACCGGGAACCTGACCGTAGAGCTTGGAGAAGCCGAACAGTGCTGCGCCCATTCCCTGTTCGCGAACCTGTGTCGTCTCGCACTGGGTGTACAGGCTCGAATTGCACATGTAGCAGTGTCCGCAGGAGATCTGGAACGGAATGACCACTCGGTCTCCGACTGCCAGATCGCCTGTCTGCGAGCCGACTTCCTCGACGATGCCCATCGGCTCGTGGCCGAGGATGTCACCTTCGTCCATGAAGGCACCGAGTGTTTCGTACAGATGCAGGTCCGAACCGCAAATGTTGGTGGTCGTGATCTTCACGATCGCGTCCGTGGGCAGTTCTATCCGCGGATCGGGAACGGTGTCCACGCTGACTTTCCTCTTGCCTTGCCAGGTCACTGCGCGCATGTGGGGTCCTTCCGATGGAACGACTCCGAGGTTCGACGTCGTGCACTGCGCATTGCCTGTTGTGACAGGTCACAAACACACAGGCCGTCAGTGGTTGGTACCGGCCGGCAACGGGTAGCCACCACTATGACCGCGTTGTACTCAGTCGACCCGTCCACCGCTCGCTCTCCCGCACTGCCCACACCCTGTGGGCCGATTTCCGAGGCCGTCACTCGGTGCCTGGCCGCAGGTGAGCCCGACGGGACCACGATCGTGCCGACGCCGACCGATGTCGATCCCACGTCAAGAGACGTGCAACTGTCGCTTCTGATCTGTTACGAACTGCACTACCGCGGGTTCGAGGGTGTCTCCGACGCCTGGGAGTGGGACCCCGAACTCCTCCGACTACGAGCAGCGCTCGAGTCCGCGTTTCTGGCGTACATTCGCGAGAACGTGGAACCCGGCACCGACGCGGTTGCCGAGATGGACGCGCTGTCCGTCGAGGCGACCTCGGGATCCGGACCGTCGTGGTTCCTGCGCGACGAGGGGACATGGGAGCAGATGTGCGAGTACTTCGTGCACCGATCCGTTTATCACCTCAAGGAAGCCGATCCGCATGCCTGGGCCATTCCCCGATTGACGGGTCAGACCAAAGCGTCGTACGTGGCAGTCGAATTCGACGAGTACGGCGGCGGCAAGGGCGATCGCCTGCACCAGCATCTGTGGGCAAAATCGATGGTGGCCGCGAACCTCGATGCGTCGTACCTCGGCTACGTCGATCGCGTCCCGGCGCAGACACTGGCCTGGGTGAATCTCATGTCGCTGTTCGGATTGCACCGAGGGCTGCGCGGTGCAACCGTAGGCCACCTCGCGGCAACCGAGATCACCTCGTCGCCCGGCTCTCAGCGCTACGTTCAGGGACTGCGGCGGCTCGACGCCCCCGCGGCATGCATCGCGTTCTACGCCGAGCACGTCGAGGCCGACGCCGTACACGAGCAGGTGCTACGTCACGACGTGGTCGGAAGTCTTCTGCGCCACGAGCCCGAACTGGAGGCAGATGTGGTGTTCGGAATGCGTGCGCTGGATTTCGTCGAGAACGAACTCGCCGACCACGTGATGGGGCGATGGTCGGCCGGTCAGTCCTCGCTGGACTGAGGGGCTCGCATCTTCGCCCGATGGCTCGTGTCGCACAGTGGATAGTTCTTGCTACGCCGACACGTGCACACCGCGACGACGAAGCGATCCGATTCCACGCGCGTGCCGTCGTCGAGTTCGATGTTCACCGGTCCATCGATCAGCATCGGTCCACCGCGGACGATCCTCACCGTGGTGCGCACAGCTGCCGAGTCATCGCTTGTCGCCACGGACAACCACCAACTCCTCTGTTCGACGGCCCGGAGCCAGTACTCCACGCGCTTCGAGCCACTGCGCGCGGCGGTGCATCACGGGCCCGAAATCGATGGTGCGGCGGCTGACCTCGGTCACCGACAGTCCGCTGTCGGCGAGCATGTTCACGGTGCGTCGGGGTCCGGAGAACTCCGAGTGGACGACGAGCAACACCCCGCCCGGAGCCAGCAAGGACGCAGCGGCTCGGCAGAGCGGATCGAGCACCATCCGGCCGTCCTCGCCTGCGTCCCAGGCACGGTACAGCCCCATTCCGGTCGGCACGACCTCGGACGGGACGTAGGGAGGATTGCAGAGCACCACATCGAACGATTCCAGCTCGGCGGCCTCGGCCAGCGATCCCATCCGGACGTCCACCTCGACCCCTACCGAGCGCGCGTTGCGCTGGGCACAGTCGACTGCGCGGGGCGAGATGTCGAACGCCACCACCTCACGCGCGCCCAGCAGCGCAGCAGTGATGGCCACGGCACCACTGCCGGTGCACATGTCCAGTACTCGCGCGCCGGGAACGATGCCCGTCGTTGCGGCGATGTCGCACAGCAGAAGCGAATCCTCCTGTGGTTCGTACACTCCCGGATCGGCGTGCACCGAGGTCAGGGTTCGAACGTGATCGGATTCGGCTGTCGTCATCGGCGTGCCTCCCACGGTGTAGCGATCGTCCTCGTATTCCCGTCGAGCCCGCAGTCAAACCCGTTGCCGTTTCGAGGCTTACGAACACCCCACCCCGGGTAGTCGTGTGAAGCGTGGTTGAGGAGTAGCCCGCGATCCCCGTATGTCGACTGTCGACTCCCCCGTGCGCCGGGCGAGGAGTTCGACTGCTCAGGAGTGTGTTCATGATCGTCGTACCGTCCATTACGTCCCCGCTCGCGGAAGTGATTCCGTCGCTGACCGACTCGCACAGCCTCGACACCGAGATGACACTGTCGGTCGACGAGAGCGCAGGTGCCGACATCGTCGTACGAGTGATCGGCACGATCGGTGACTCGGACGTTCCCGTTCTGGCCGAAACGCTCGGTGAGGTCGCCGAGCGCGGGCGAGCGTTGATCCTCGACCTGTCGTCGGTGACAGGCGTCGCCGCAGGTGTCCGCTCCGTGCTCGACGCCACCGCGATCCGGCTGGGACGGTGGAATCAGCAACTGGCAGTGGTGCTTTCACCAGATCTGCAGCGGTCCGTCATCGGTCTCGTACCGGAGCGAGTCGAGGTCCGTCGGTCGACGACCGAGTCCGTGGTGGCACCGACAGCAGACACTCGATGATCCGTTCGGCGACGGCAAGGGCACCCGCCGATTCGCGAGAGGTGTTGTCAGTGCTCACCCCTGACACGACCTACGACGTGCTGGTCGTCGGCGGAGGCAATGCAGGCATCAGCGCGGCTGCGCGACTGCTGAAGAAGGGCATCTCCGACGTCGCGGTCATCGAGCCCAAGCAGGTGCACACCTATCGTCCTCTGCTGTCGTACGTGGGCTCGGGTCAGGCAGCGCTGACCGAGGCGGAGCGCACGCAGCGTTCGGTGATTCCGACCGGATGCGTCTGGCTGGAAGACTCGGCGACAGCGATCGACCCGGTGAATCGCCTGGTGCGATGTGCGTCGGGTACGGAATACGGCTACCGCGATCTGGTGCTCGGTCAGGGTCTCGTCGTCGACACCGACGCGCTGCCCGGGGTGTGGGCTGCACTCCGATCCCCCGCTGTCGCCAGCAACTACCTCGACCGAGCCGAACGCACCTGGCAACTGGTACGCGATCTGCCTGCCGGCAGCAGTGCGGTGTTCACCGTGCCGCGCCCGCCGGTCGGGTGCACCGGCACCACACTCAAGCCGTTGTTTCTAGCCGCAGACCACTGGACCCGTACCGGCCGTATGCCGGACATCGACATCACGCTGGTGGTCGATCGTCATCGACTGTTGGGTGTGCGCGAGCTCGACGCCATCGTCGTCGGCCGACTACGCGAGCTCGGCGTGCGCATCCTCCCCCGCACCGCGGTGACGGCTCTGCATCCGGAGAGCGGACACATCACCGTCACGGACCACGACGGTGTCGACGAGCGCATCGGCTACGACATGCTGCACCTCGTACCGCCGTTCCGCGGTCCGACGTGGCTGGAGGAATCGAACCTGACCGGGTCTGTGCCGCACGGTGTCGTCGACATCGACGCTCGAACTCTGCGCCACCGGGTGTATCCGGAGGTCTGGGCCGCGGGTGACGGCGCAGCAATCGACACCGACTCCTCGGGTGGCGCACTGCGCAAGCAGATCTCGATTCTCGTCGACAATCTGATCGCAGCGCGAAGCGGTAAACCGTTGTCGGAGTACGACGGCTACACCGTTGCCCCCATCGCCGTCGGCGCACACAGCTTGATCGCCGCCGAGTTCGACCGCACCGGGACCCTGACGCCGTCGTTGCCGTCGTTCGTCGATTCGCTGAAGCCGAGGCGCTCCGCCTGGGCCTTCGACCGATACGGCCTACCGCTGTCCTACTGGAACATGATTCTCGCCGGCCGACTCTGACCGGTCGGGCGACTCCATGAACCTGTCAGGGTCGTGAGCGACGACCCCATGTCCGTCGCCTTCCAGGGCGCGAAACGCATCGCGCAGGAGCCGTCGAGCCGCGCCGTCGATGGCACGTACCTCACTGAAATCAACCTTTGTACAAGTACTTTCGCCGAAACCGTCGACCAACCGAGACGTGACCGCCTCTGCACCTGCGAACCGAAGATCGCCCTGTAGCTCCACGGTCGTCACGCCGTCCGCCTCGGTCACGCTGCGGATGGCCGATTCACCGCTGGGCGCGACGTGCATCATGTGCAGGCCCAGATCGCGCGAGAGTCTCTCGAACACCGCCACCCCGCGCACACTGTTGCCGTGCTCGTTCAGTCTGGGTGAGACGACGGCAATGCCCACTTGACCCGGCAACACACCGATGATCGCGCCGGCCACCCCGCTCTTGGCGGGTATGCCCACGGTCGCGAGCCAGCTGCCACTGCCGTCGTACATTCCACAGGTCGCCATGACCGCCAGTACGTGGCGATCGATCGCCGAGTCGAGTACCTGTTCACCCGTCCGAGGATCTTTGCCGCCGTTCGCCATCACCGCGGCGATCCGGGCCAGGTCGTTACAGGTCACGGTCACCGCGCACTGACGCGCATAGCCGTCGACGACATCGGCCGGTTCGGCTCCGAGGTGGCCGACCGACTTCAGTAGGTGCGCGATCGCGGTGTTCCGGTCGTCGGATTCCAGTTCGGCCTCGTACACCTGACGGTCGACGGAGAGTTCGCGGCCGGCCATCGCGCTCAGAAGGTCCGCCATTCGCCCCGCCCGCTCTTCGCTCCCGTGGCCTCGAATCATCGAATGCACCGCCAGCGCACCGGCATTGATCAACGGGTTCC
Organism: Rhodococcus sp. 06-462-5; assembly: GCF_002258315.1. Lineage (GTDB taxonomy): Bacteria > Actinomycetota > Actinomycetes > Mycobacteriales > Mycobacteriaceae > Rhodococcoides. The sequence continues at coordinate 385,266 of NZ_NOYD01000005.1, forward strand.
GTGGTCTTCCGGTCTCCGCTTCCAGCGATATCTCGTTGAACGAATCGCCCGACGGTTCGACGTCGACGGCCTCGAGCACCGCCTCGATGCCGTTGTCCTCGATGGCGAGCGCGTACGCGACCGCTTTGGCTATCGATTGGATCGAGAATTCGGTGTCGGTATCGCCCGCTCCGTGCAGCGATCCCCCGACGGTGGCGAGGGCGACCGCGAACGTGTCGGGATCCGCCGAGGCCACCACCGGGTTACCCTCGGTCACGGTCCCGCCGTCGAACGCTCGGCAGTCCTCCAACACGGACGCGAGGTATTCGGGAACAGGCGATCTCATGTGTCCACGCTAGTCCTCGACGAACAGGCCTTGACATCACGGCCGTACTGCCGCTTACACTCCTGGTTCCTCAACCGTTGTAGGGCCCCCTCCCGCAAAGATCGGATTACCTGACGTGCGATTGCGACGCCTGATCGCTGCCGACTCGACAGATCGTCTGGCCGTGTACGCACCCGAATCCGGTGCCTGGGTCGATCTCGATGCCGCAGTGTCGACGCTGGGTGCCGACGAGGCTCTGCGCCCACTCACCCGCACCGTGCTCGGGTTTCTCGATGCCGGCGAACGCGCACGCGACTCGGCGTCGGCCGTGGTGCAGCGCGCGGTGTCCGAGGGAGTCGCGGTGGTGGACCGACCGGCACCGACGCTGCCGGTGGTGCCGGCGTCGCTTCGGTGCTTCCTGGGCTGGGAGGCGCACTGGGATCTGGCTGCGCACAACCTGGTTCGCCGCAACCTCCCGAAAGCGGTCCCCTTCATCCGCGGGTTCGAAGCGGTCACACGGTCGACGTTCCCTGCACTCCGTCCAGGGCCGGGATTCGACGACCATCCGGTCTACTACACGGGCAATCACCTCACCGTCGTCGCCGACGAAGCTCCGGTCGAGTGGCCGTCCTACAGCCGGGCACTGGATTTCGAGCTCGAGTTCGGAGCCGTGGTGACCAGGCCCGTTCGCGATGTGTCCGAGCGAGAGGCCGCCGCTGCGATCGGCGGGTTCGTGGTGTTCGACGACATCAGCGCCCGCGATACCCAGTGGGAGGAACAGCGCCGCACCCCGTTCGGCCCGGTGGTCAAGACCAAGACCTTCGCCAGCTCCATGGGAGCCGATATCGTCACCGCCGACGAGGTGGCACCGTATCTGGATTCGTTGACGGCCACCGTCACGGTCAACGACGAACTGTGGTCGACGACCGGCACCGCAGGCATGCGGTACTCGGTCGGAGAATCTCTCGCGTACGCCAGTCGCGGCGAAAGCGTCTACCCCGGTGAGTTGTTGACCTCCGGCACGCTTCCCCGCGGATGCGGCCTCGAACTCGAACGCTGGATAGCTCCGGGCGATCGCGTCGAACTGAGCATCGAACGAATCGGTTCGGTCACCAATACGATCGGGACTCGCTGACGATTCAGCGCTCGATGTCGGACTTGTCGGTGGAGGCATCCTGGAACATCTCGAGGAACGACCCGAAGCCGGATGCTCCCTTGCGTGATTCGTCCATGTTGTGGTCGACGGCTCCTGCCGCCCCCTCGTCGTGTGTCATGCCCCGAGCTTGCCGCTCGCACATTGCAGCGAGCCGGGGGCCGAGGACACGAATTGGCAACGAAAGATAACGGACCGATAACGACGAACTCGAAGCTATGGATGGATCGAGCACGGTTTCCATCCATAACTTCGAGTTCGGTAGAGAAGATCAGGCCAGCTCGAACCGATCGAGCATCATGACCTTGTCCCAGGCAGCGACGAAGTCCGCAACGAACTTGTCCTTGGCGTCGTCGCAGGCGTAAACCTCAGCGAGAGCGCGCAATTCGGAGTTCGATCCGAACACCAGGTCGTTGCGGGTTCCGGTCCACTTCGTCTCACCGGTCGCCGCATCCTTGGCCTCGTAGATGCCGTCCTCCGCGGCGGGGACCCATTCGGTGCCCATGTCGAGGAGGTTGACGAAGAAGTCGTTGGTGAGCGTTCCGACCTTGTCGGTCAGGACGCCGTGCGACGACTTTCCGAAGTTGGCTCCGAGCACACGCAGTCCGCCGACGAGCACGGTCATCTCGGGTGCACTGAGCGACAACAGATTTGCGCGGTCGACCAGGGAGTACTCAGCCGGAAGCTTCTGACCCTTGCCCAGGAAGTTACGGAAACCGTCCGCCTTGGGCTCGAGGTCGGAGAACGAATCGACGTCCGTCTGCTCCTGCGTCGCATCCATGCGGCCCGGGGTGAACGGAACGCTGACTCCGGCCGCCTTCTCCAGTGCAGCAACGCCACCGAGGACGACGAGGTCGGCGAACGAGACCGTTCCGGAGAACGACTGCTGGATGCCTTCGAGCACGCGGATGACCTGTGCGAGCTCATCGGGTTCGTTGACCTCCCAGCCTGCCTGCGGCTGCAGACGCAGACGGCCACCGTTGGCACCGCCGCGCTTGTCGCTGACGCGGAACGACGACGCCGCGGCCCACGCAGCCGAAATCAGCTGATCCTGAGTCAGTTCGGAGTCGAGGATCGTCTGCTTGAGCTCGGCGATCTGTGCTTCACCGATCAGCTCGTGATCGACGGCCGGGATCGGGTCCTGCCAGAGCAGGGTCTCCGAGGGAACCTCGGGGCCGAGGTAGCGCGAGACGGGTCCCATATCGCGGTGGGTGAGCTTGAACCAGGCCTTCTGGAACTCTTCTGCGAGCTCCTCGGGGTGGTCGAGCCAGCGACGGGTGATCTGCTCGTAGATCGGGTCGACACGCATCGCGATGTCGGAGGTCAGCATCGACGGGTGGCGACGCTTGGTGGGATCGGCGGGGTCGGGAACGAGATCTGCGCCCTCACCGTTCTTCGGACGCCACTGGTGCGCGCCTGCGGGGCTCTTGTAGAGCTCCCACTCGAATCCGTACAGCGTCTCGAGGAAGCTGTTGTCCCACTGGGTGGGGGTTGGCGTCCAGATGACCTCGAGGCCACTGGTGATCGCGTCCGCACCGACACCGCTCTGGTAGCTGTTCTTCCAGCCGAGGCCCATCTGCTCGATGGGTGCACCCTCGGGCTCGGCACCGATGTGCTCGTCGGGATCAGCTGCACCGTGCGTCTTGCCGAACGTGTGCCCACCGACGGCCAGTGCCGCGGTCTCGATGTCGTTCATGGCCATCCGGCCGAAGGTCTCGCGGATGTCCAGCGCGGACTGCACGGGGTCCGGGTTGCCGTTGGGGCCCTCGGGGTTGACGTAGATCAGACCCATTTGCACTGCGGCAAGCGGGTTCTCGAGGCTCGTACGATCACCGTCGTAGCGCTCGTCGCCCAGCCAGGTCTGCTCCGGGCCCCAGTAGACGTCCTCGTCCGGCTCCCAGGCGTCGACGCGTCCGCCGGCGAAACCGTAGGTGGGCAGACCCATCGATTCGATGGCGACGTTGCCGGTGAGCACGATGAGGTCGGCCCAGGAGAGCTTGCGGCCGTACTTCTGCTTGATCGGCCAGATCAGCCGGCGAGCCTTGTCAAGGCTGGCGTTGTCCGGCCAGCTGTTCAGAGGGGCGAAGCGCTGCATGCCCGCTCCGGCGCCGCCGCGTCCGTCCTGCTTGCGGTAGGTGCCCGCGGCGTGCCACGCCATGCGGATGAAGAAGGGGCCGTAGTGACCGAAGTCGGCAGGCCACCAGGGCTGCGAGTTGGTCATGAGGGCTTCGATGTCGCGCTTGACCTCGGCGAGATCGAGGGAGTTGAACTCGGCGGCATAGTCGTAATCGGCACCCATCGGGTCGCCGACGGCCGGATTCTTCTTGAGAATCTTGAGGTTCAGAGCCTTGGGCCACCACTCGCGGTTGCTACCGCCCTCGACGGGCATCGGCATCGAGTCGTGCATGACGGGACACTTGCCACCCGACTCCTGTGGCTGATCCTCGTTCATCTCTTTTTCGCGTGTTGTGTGATCTTCTGACACGTGCTTCCTTCCAAGGTGTGACGATCGGGCTGTGATCGAGGTCGGTCACGAACTGTGCTGTGTCCGTGAACCGGGAGGGAACGAAACAGGAGCTGTCGACTGCCCTCGAGCAGTCGAACACTGTGCGCAGAAGCCCCAGTAGATGACTTCCGCCTCGTCGATCGTGAAACCGACGGAGTCCGATGCGGTGAGACACGGCGTTTCGCCGACCGCGCAGTCCACGTCGGCGATGACGCCGCAGGAGCGGCACACCGCGTGGTGGTGATTGTCGCCGACACGAGATTCGTACCGAGCAGGAGATCCTGCCGGTTCGATTCGCCGCACCAGGCGCGCCGCGGTCAACGCATTGAGCACGTCGTACACGGTTTGCCGCGACACCTCGGGCAGCACCGATCGCACGAGTCCGAGGATCGTGTCGGTGTCTGCATGAGGATTGGATCCGACGACCTCGAGCACTGCGACCCTGGGACGGGTCACGCGCATGTCGGCGGTGCGTAACAGCTCCGCGTACGGTGAGATCGGCATCACAGCAATACTATCCTCCGCTTTTCTGGACAAAGTCAAGTATGCAACCGAATTCGCCGAATGTCGACCTGAACATCGCACAACAGCGCCGTCACCGAGCAATCGCGACCCCCACTGTTCGCTCTCCCTACACCCCTTGGTCGGATTCGGGACGGGATCAGGCCAGTGCCAGGAACAGCTTCTCCAGTTCGGCCTCGGTCATCGGCTCCTTCTCGCCCGCACTCTCACCCGTCATGCATTCACGCAGGCCGGTTGCCACGATCTTGAATCCGGCCTTGTCCAGCGCTCTGGAGACAGCAGCGAGCTGGGTGACCACGTCCTTGCAATCGCGTCCGTTCTCGATCATCCCGATCACGCCGGCAAGCTGACCGTGCGCACGCTTGAGCCGGTTCAATACCAGTGCGATGCTGTCTTCGTCGCCGATCATGTCGATCCCCTCGATGGTTGTGGTGGTGAACCCGATGGTACCCCCGGGGGCATCAAGCGGGATCGGATCCGGTACCGCCCAGTGCCGCGATCGCCGCCTGCAGTTTCTCGGTGGCCTCGGAGGCGACCGCACCCAACTCGGGCTCACCCGTGACCTCGACCATGATGGCCGGATTCATCGCCTCGACGACGACGGATCCCGCTACTGCCGTGTTCTCGCGGACCACCACGTTGCACGGCAACAGCAGACCGATCTGCTTCATCACTCCGACGGCGCGATGAGCAAGTCCCGGGTTGCATGCCCCGAGAATCACGTAACGCTCCATGTCCTCGCCGAGCTTGGCTTTCAGGGTGGCCTGCATGTCGATTTCGGTGAGAACTCCGAATCCTTGCTCCGACAACGCCTTTCTGGTGCTGTCGATCGCAGTGTCGAAATCGGTGTCGGTCAGCGTGGTGGACAATGCGATGTTCATGGTGACTCCTCGGAGAATTGTTGTGTCAGTGCGAAAAGCGAATGGAGGGCAGCACCGCGCGTAACCATGCCGGCGACCACCACGCACCGTGTCCGGTCAGCCGTAGCAGGACCGGAAGCAGCACAAGTCGAACGAGGAACGCGTCGAGCAGTACCGCAACGCCGAGGATGATGCCCATCTCCTTCGGGGGCAACGGATCCGACAGTGCGAATGTGAAGAACACTGCCACCATCACCGCCGCGGCAGCAAAGATGACTCGCCCCGAGTGAGCCAAGCCGTCGACCTGGGCGACCTTGGAATCACCGGTGCGCTCGTAGTGCTCCTTGGCGGTGGCCAGCAGGAACACCGTGTAGTCCATGGCGATGGCGAAGATCATCGCGAAGAAGAACACCGGGCCCCAGCCGTCCAGGAATCCCTGCGGGGTGAAACCGAGCAGTGACGCGCCGTGGCCTTCCTGGAAGACCAACTGGGCGACTCCGAAGGCCGCCGCCGTGGACAGCAGGCTCACCAGAGTGCCGAGCAGCGCGATCAGCGGAGCCTGCAGCGCGACCAGAAGCAGCACGAACCCGAGGACCAGGATGATCCCGACGACGATCGGCAGGTAGTCGTTCAGAGCCTGCTGAAGGTCCAGGTTCTCCGCGGGCGCTCCGCCGACGAGTGCCGAATCGGGCAGCGTGGATCGCAGATCGGCGACAATGGCACCCATCGATTCGTCGGACGGATCCACCGACGGAATTGCTTGCAGCAGAGCAAATCCCGAACCGTCAGCCGCACTCTGCGGCGGCGTCACCATCGAGATCCCGTCCACCCCGGCCGCGGCGGTCGCGGTGCCGAGAGCATCGGCGTCGGGAACCACGATCTGCAGCGCTCCCGGTGCACCCGGCCCGAACTGGGCCTGTACTAGCTCGTAGCCCTGGCGCACCGGTGCGTCCTCCGGCACAACCGCAATCGACGGCATCGCCACCTTCAATCCGAGCACCGGAAGCGCCAGGGCGATCAGAATTCCCATGGAGACCACGGCGAACGGCCACGGGTGCTTGTGCAACAACTCGCCCCAGGCCGCGAACTTCGGGGATCGATGCTCCTGCCGCTCGGCGTACGGCAACGAGGCGGCATTGACCTTGGAGCCGAGCGCACCCAACGCCGCAGGCAGCAGCGTCATGGTCGCCAGCAACACGAAGGCGACGGCCAGCATGATTCCGACAGCCATGGTGCGCACCGCAGGCGCGGGGACGAGCAGCACGGCGGACAGACTCACCAGCACCGTCAGCCCGGACAACACGACGGCTTTGCCTGCGGTGTCCATGGTCTCGGCCACTGCCGCCCGAGGGTCTGCGTTACGCAACGCGTCGCGGAATCGAGCGACGATGAACAGCGCGTAGTCGATTCCCAGCGCGAGCGCGAACATCATCGCGAAGTTCATGGCCCACACAGAGATCGGCGTGACTCCGTTGAGCAGAACGAGACCACCAGCGGATGCGACGAGTCCTGCAACGGTGAGCAGCAGCGGCAATCCGGCGGCGACGAGTGATCCGAACGCAAGCACCATGATCGCCAATGTGACCGGCCACGAGAACAATTCGGCTTGGATCATCGCGTCGTGGTTCGCCTTGTTGAAGTCCGACCACAGGGCCGACGAACCGGTGGGGTACACCTCGATTCCGTCGGTCGAGAGCGCGGTCAACCGCTCCTTCACATCGTCGACGGCTTCGACCATCTCGTCGGTCGTGCCGTTCGCCCCGGCGATGACGATGCCGGTTCGGCCGTCCGGGCTGATCGTCATCCCCGGTTGCGGCGCAACGACGTCCCCGAACCTGTTGTCTCCGGCGAACACATCGGACACGTCGGCAATCACGTTCTGAACAGCGGGATCGGTGATGGGTTCCGCGTCGGAGTGGACGACCACCTGCACCGCGGCGGAGGAATTACCGCCGAAGTGCTGCTGGGCCAATTCTCGAACCTGAACGGATTCGGATCCGTTCGCCTGCCATCCCGCTCCGGCGAGGGACGAGAACACCGAGGGCGCAAACGAACCGAGGCCGACGAGCGCGATGAGCCACACACCGAACACCCAACGTCGGTGGGTCACCATCGAGCCGCCCGCGCGGCCGAGTAGGCCCGGCTCGGCCACAGGCCGATCATCCGGTGGACGAAGAACTTCGGCATCACGCAGCGACATTGTGCTCCTATACGGGTGGGGGTATCGAACAGGGCAGACGGCACCCCGGATCGATCGAACGTTCCCACCATCGCACATACCCAAGGGGGTATGCAAGTACCCCTGGGGGTATCAGCCCAGGGGTACTTGCATTCAGAGCCGAAGGCCCGGCGTTGTCACCCGCCGGTCAGCGCCGACCGTTCCACTGCTTCTCGATGCCGCGCAACACCTCGAGCGTCCGAGCAGAATCGGCATCGACCGCCATCCTCGACCGAGCGCGTTCGAGCGCACGCTCGGCCCGAGTGACCGCACGATGCCCCGAGTCGGTGGCCTCGACCATGTACTGCTGCCGATTTCGCGGATTGACGCTCCGCACCAGCAGCCCCGACTCGACGAGGCTGGCCGTCGTGGCGGTGATACTCGTCCGGTGCCGCACCAACTCCCGCGAGAGCGCACTGTAAGACATCGGCCCTCGCCTGGACACCAGTTCAAGCACCTCGTACCTCGCCCAGCTCAGCCCCTGCGCGTCCAGTGCCTCCGCCAGACGAACCCGCGCGGCCGACGCCATGCGTAGCACCGTGGACACGATTTCGAGCTCGGTGGAGTGCACTGGAGAGGTACCACCGTCGAACGATTCAGCGAGGGCAGTCATCGGACACTCCCCTACTTGATCTCTGCGAGGACGGTGCCTTGAGTGATGGCGTCGCCTGCGCTCACGGTCAGGCCGGTGATGGTGCCTGCTTTGTGGGCGTTGACGGGGTTTTCCATTTTCATCGCTTCCAGGACGGCGATGAGGTCCCCGGCTTCGACGCTCTGGCCTTCGTCGACGGCGACCTTGACCACGGTGCCCTGCATCGGTGCGGTCACCGCGTCACCGGAGGCCGCGCCGGCTCCGGCACCACCA
>NZ_NOYD01000032.1:0-3242 GCF_002258315.1 Rhodococcus sp. 06-462-5
CGTGTGTTGTTTCAGATATTGCACAGTGGACGCGTAGCTTCTTTGTGGTAAGTCCTCGGCCTATTAGTACCAGTCACCTGCATCGGTTACCCGACTTCCAGTTCTGGCCTATCAACCCGGTGGTCTGCCGGGGGCCTTACCCCCTCGAGGGGGTGAGAAACCTCATCTTGGAACAGGCTTCCCGCTTAGATGCTTTCAGCGGTTATCCCTTCCGAACGTAGCCAACCAGCGGTGCTCCTGGTGGAACAACTGGCACACCAGAGGTTCGTCCGTCCCGGTCCTCTCGTACTAGGGACAGCCTTCCTCAAGTTTCTTACGCGCGCGGCGGATAGAGACCGAACTGTCTCACGACGTTCTAAACCCAGCTCGCGTGCCGCTTTAATGGGCGAACAGCCCAACCCTTGGGACCTACTCCAGCCCCAGGATGCGACGAGCCGACATCGAGGTGCCAAACCATCCCGTCGATATGGACTCTTGGGGAAGATCAGCCTGTTATCCCCGGGGTACCTTTTATCCGTTGAGCGACACCGCTTCCACTTGCCGGTGCCGGATCACTAGTCCCGACTTTCGTCCCTGCTCGACTTGTCAGTCTCACAGTCAAGCTCCCTTGTGCACTTGCACTCGACACCTGATTGCCAACCAGGCTGAGGGAACCTTTGGGCGCCTCCGTTACATTTTAGGAGGCAACCGCCCCAGTTAAACTACCCACCAGGCACTGTCCCTGAACCAGATCATGGTCCGAGGTTGAGGTATCCAATACGATCAGAGTGGTATTTCAACAACGACTCCACAGTAACTGGCGTCACCGCTTCACAGTCTCCCACCTATCCTACACAAACCGAACCGAACACCAATACCAAGCTGTAGTGAAGGTCCCGGGGTCTTTTCGTCCTGCCGCGCGTAACGAGCATCTTTACTCGTAATGCAATTTCGCCGAGTCTATGGTTGAGACAGCTGAGAAGTCGTTACGCCATTCGTGCAGGTCGGAACTTACCCGACAAGGAATTTCGCTACCTTAGGATGGTTATAGTTACCACCGCCGTTTACTGGGGCTTAAATTCTCAGCTTCGCCATCACTGGCTAACCGGTCCTCTTAACCTTCCAGCACCGGGCAGGCGTCAGTCCGTATACATCGTCTTACGACTTCGCACGGACCTGTGTTTTTAGTAAACAGTCGCTTCTCACTGGTCTCTGCGGCCCCACCCAGCTCAGGAAGCAAGTTCCATCACCGGACGAGGCCCCCCTTCTCCCGAAGTTACGGGGGCATTTTGCCGAGTTCCTTAACCATAGTTATCTCGATCGCCTTAGTATTCTCTACCTGACCACCTGTGTCGGTTTGGGGTACGGGCCGTGTAACAACTCACTAGAGGCTTTTCTCGGCAGCATAGGATCACTGAATTCGCCTCAATCGGCTACGCATCACCTCTCAGGCTTGTATGAACGGCGGATTTGCCTACCGTTCGCCCTACAGGCTTACACCAGTACAACCACTGACTGGCCCAGCTACCTTCCTGCGTCACCCCATCGCTTGGCTACTACCAGATCAGGTCCCACGCATCCACCACACGCCGGCCACCCGAAGGCGGCAAGTCATATGGATTCAGGGTGGTTAGTGTCACTGATTCACCATGGGCGCGGTTACACGGGTACGGGAATATCAACCCGTTGTCCATCGGCTACGCCTGTCGGCCTCGTCTTAGGTCCCGACTCACCCTGGGCGGATTAACCTGGCCCAGGAACCCTTGGTCATTCGGCGGACGAGTTTCTCACTCGTCTTTCGCTACTCATGCCTGCATTCTCACTCGCGCAGCCTCCACACCTGGATCACTCCGATGCTTCCATGGCTGCACGACGCTCCCCTACCCACCCACACACCTGCACACAAATCCGCAGACTTGCATGGGGCTGTTGTGTGAGTGCCGCAGCTTCGGTGGTGTACTTGAGCCCCGCTACATTGTCGGCGCAGGATCACTTGACCAGTGAGCTATTACGCACTCTTTCAAGGGTGGCTGCTTCTAAGCCAACCTCCTGGTTGTCTTCGCGACCCCACATCCTTTTCCACTTAGTACACGCTTAGGGACCTTAGCTGGCGATCTGGGCTGTTTCCCTCTCGACTACGAACCTTATCGCCCGCAGTCTCACTGCCACGCTCTCACTCACCGGCATTCGGAGTTTGGCTGATTTCGGTAAGCTTGTAGGCCCCCTAGACCATCCAGTAGCTCTACCTCCGGTGAGAAACACGTGACGCTGCACCTAAATGCATTTCGGGGAGAACCAGCTATCACGGAGTTTGATTGGCCTTTCACCCCTACCCACAACTCATCCCCTCAGTTTTCAACCTAAGTGGGTTCGGTCCTCCACGACGTCTTACCGTCGCTTCAACCTGGCCATGGGTAGATCACTCCGCTTCGGGTCTAGAACACGCCACTACACACCTTGCGGTGATACGCCCTATTCGGACTCGCTTTCGCTACGGCTACCCCACACGGGTTAACCTCGCGACATGCCACTAACTCGCAGGCTCATTCTTCAAAAGGCACGCCATCACCAGCCACGACGAATCGTGCACCGGCTTTGACGGATTGTAAGCGCACGGTTTCAGGTACTATTTCACTCCCCTCCCGGGGTACTTTTCACCTTTCCCTCACGGTACTAGTCCGCTATCGGTCACCAGGGAGTATTCAGGCTTATCGGGTGGTCCCGACAGATTCACAGCAGATTTCACGGGCCCGCTGCTACTTGGGTATCCACAACGACAGTTGCAATGTTTTCGTCTACGGGACTCTCACCCTCTACGACAGGCCGTTCCAGACCACTTCGACTAACACCACAATTTCTCACTGTCGGCCGATCCGGCAGAATCGACAATGCAAACCCCACAACCCTCCATACGCAACCCCTGCCGGGTATCACACGCACAAAGTTTGGCCTCATCCGCTTTCGCTCGCCACTACTCACGGAATCACTGTTGTTTTCTCTTCCTGTGGGTACTGAGATGTTTCACTTCCCCACGTTCCCTCCACACACCCTATATATTCAGGTGCAGGTAACACGACATCACTCGTGCTGGGTTTCCCCATTCGGACACCCTCGGATCACAGCTCGGTTGACAGCTCCCCGAGGCTTATCGCAGCCTCCTACGTCCTTCATCGGCTCCTGGTGCCAAGGCATCCACCGTACGCTCTTCATTACTTACAACAAAGATGCTCGCGTCCACTGTGCAATTCTCAAACAACACACAA
>NZ_NOYD01000003.1 GCF_002258315.1 Rhodococcus sp. 06-462-5
GGTGCGATTTTGCGCGCGCATTCGCCACCCGCACGCACAATCGCACCCCCAACCCCGACCATTCCCCGCGCACCTCACAAATGCGCGCGCATGTGCGACGAGCGGGGTCGGCCTGAACTCGGGTGCGGGCAGACGACGCGACTGCGGACCGCGAATACGAGCGCAAAGGCGCGCGCATTCGCCATCCGCGCGCGGAATCGCACCCCGACCGCTCACCATTCCCCGCGCACCTGACGAACGCGCGCGCATGTGCGGAAACCAACGCCGACGCACGAAGGTCCCAGCAAGTGCAAGGACCGGTAATACAGTCAGGCGTGCACGGCAACAGGCTCGTCGGCGGTGACGTTCACATCTTTCGGATTCGCGAGGACCGTCTCGGCGGAGCGTCCACGAAGGGTTACCGAATCACCGAATTCCCACCGCTGTGCTTCGTCGTCTGCAGCACCGTCCACTGCCGTCTTGGAAGCCAGGATCGCCCCTGGGGCGTTCTTTGCCAATTCGGAGAGGCGAGCGGCCTCGTTCACCGGGTCTCCGATGACCGTGTACTCGAATCGGGACTTCGCACCGACGTTGCCGGCCACTGCGCGTCCCGCTGCGACACCCACAGCGGCACTGCATTCGGGGACTTCGACCAGCAGCCGTCGGGCAATGGCTCGTGCCGCGGCCAAGGCGGAGCCGCAGTGATCGGCAATCTCGTTGGGGGCTCCGAAGATGGCAAGAGCGGCGTCGCCCTCGAATTTGTTGATGAAACCACCGTGCTCGTCGACCTCGTCGACTACCACTGCGAAGAATCGGTTGAGTAGGTCCACAACCTCGGTTGGAGGCCGGGACGCCGCGAGCTCGGTCGATCCCACGAGGTCGATGAAGAACACGGCGATATCGCGTTCCTGACCACCGAGCTCGCTCTCGGACTGCAACGCTTTTTCGGCGACTTCATGGCCGACGTGTCTACCGAACAGGTCGCGGATCTTCTCCCGATCGCGCACTCCGTCGGCCATCCGGTTGAAACCGCTCTGCAGCTCGCCGAGCTCGGTGCCGTCGTACACCGCAAGGCGGACATCCATGTTCCCCTTCTCCACCTCGGCCATCCCCGCGCGCACGTTGTTGATGGGGGAGGTAGTGGCGAATCCGCCGAGGACAGTCAGTGCGAATCCGAACACAATGGTGATGCCGCCGAGCGCGAGGATGGACACGGCAAGCTGGTTGGCGCTGGTCTCGGGTCTGAGGAAACGGAAAACCGCGATCATCATCAGTCCGGACACCGGAACGCCGGTCCCCAGCAACCACGACAGAATGGAGCGACCCATGACACCGGCGATCCGGATCCGACGTGGATCGCCTGCCTCGAGCGCCCGAGCTGCAATGGGGCGAAGGGCGAACTCGCTGAGTAGATAGCTGAACGCGCAGACGACCGTGCCTCCCGCCGCGATCGTGAATGCGACCTTGGGGATCGCCTGAGGATCGATGATCCCGTCGATCGTGGTCAACAGGATCAACGCGCCGATCCACAGCGCTATCTGGATGCGCGTCAGACGCCAGGGCATGGCGAGAGTGGCGACCTGCTCGGATCGTGTGGGTCGGCGATCCTCGATGCCCCACCGCAGACTGCTCAGCGCGCTTGTGGTGCCCCAGACGACGCCGACCACGAAAGCGAGAAAGACGTACACCGGTACGACGATGAAATTGACCCACCAGTAGCGATCCATGTCCAGGACATCGGGGCCCGGAACGACAACGCTGATCAGAACGCCCACGATGACTGCGCCGATCAGGTTCGACAGGACCAAGAAGACAGTCAGCAGCAGCTGAATTCGGATCCGTCGTCGACGTGGCGATTCGGAAGTGTCGCCGAGCAGGCGGGAACCCAGGGGAGCGGCAGATCGTCTCAATTGCGGCATGGTCGTCACAGACTAACGGGGGCTCCTGCCTTAAGGTGGTCGAGTGCGTCTAGTTATTGCTCGTTGCCAAGTCGACTATGTCGGTCGCCTCACCGCACACCTCCCGTCCGCTCGTCGCCTGCTTCTCGTCAAGTCCGACGGATCCGTGAGCGTGCACGCGGACGACCGGGCCTACAAGCCGCTCAACTGGATGTCGCCGCCTTGCTGGACGGTCGAAACCACCGAGGGCGAGACGATCAAGTGGGTCGTCACCAACAAGGCCGGCGAAGAACTTCGTATCACCATCGACGACGTGGAGCTCGACTCCAGTCACGAGCTCGGTATCGATCCCGGTTTGGTGAAAGACGGTGTGGAAGCACATCTTCAGGAGTTGTTGGCCGAGCACGTCAGCACCTTGGGCGACGGATACACGCTCGTTCGACGCGAATACATGACGGCTATCGGCCCGGTGGATCTACTGTGCCGCAACGCCGATGGCGGAACCGTGGCGGTGGAGATCAAGCGACGTGGTGAGATCGACGGCGTCGAGCAGTTGACCCGGTACCTGGAGCTGCTCAATCGTGACCCGCTGCTGGCTCCGGTCAGCGGCGTGTTTGCTGCTCAGATCATCAAGCCGCAGGCGAAGACGCTGGCCACCGACCGCGGCATTCGTTGTCTCACACTCGACTACGACGTCCTACGGGGAACCGACAGTACCGAGTTCCGGCTTTTCTGACGGCTGTCGGTATCTACCGGCCCGTTCTCTACACTGGACGGGTGCCTCGTCGTAACCAACCCCGCCGACCGAATCGGGGCGGCCCGAGTGATCTCGGCCCGCCAACCGATTCCGTGCTGGGCGGCAACCGGGTCGAGGTCGGTCCGGACGGAGACACGTACACGACGCGGATGGTCCCGGGCGCCAAGGCCGTGAAGACCTATCGATGCCCCGGCTGTGATCACGAGGTGCGGCCGGGCGTCGCACATATCGTCGCGTGGCCGTCGGACGATTTCGGCGGTGCCGACAATCGCAGACACTGGCATACCGGATGTTGGTCCGGCCGAAACACGCGAGGCCTCACCCGCAGATGGTCGTAGCGGGGGAGGCCAGGCGCAGGACGAGCAGAGTCAGGACGAGGAGTCGGCCGATTCCTTCTCGTCTTCGGCCTTCGCCGCCGCCTTCTCTTCTTCCTTCTTCAGGATTGCCGTCGGGTCGGGATTGTCGAGCAGTTCGCTCTCGCGATTGACCGAGGCGAGCATCGCCGGAACCGAATCGAGCTGGCCTCGAATTCCGAGCAGCTGGGCCAGTACTCGACTGCGAAGCACGCGCAGCTCCTCGGCAAGTTCCTTCGAGTGCGCGATGCGTCGCTCGGCCTGCTCACTCGCGGACTGGAGGCGTCGAGCAGACTCGGTGGTGGCCTCCTCGATGCGGCGCGCAGCATCGGCTTTGCTGGACGCTTCGAGTTCCTCGAGAGCGGTGAGGACCTTGGTGCGGCGCTCGGCCATCGTGATCTCGAAATCTTCCTGAACCTTGGCGCGCTTGGCCTCGGATTCGGCAGCCAGCTTGTCGCGCTCGGCCTGCGCGGCCTCGACCACCCGGGCCGCCTCGGTGCGCGCCTGAGCCATGGTCTGCTGGTGCTCGGCCTCGAGCGCCGTCCGGCGCTCTTCGAGTTCGGCCACCAGTGACTCGTGCCGCCCGCGCAGTCGCGCACTCTCCTGCTGCGCAACCGAGATCATCTCCTCGGACTCCGAGTGCGCCTTCGCGCGTACTTCGGATGCCTCGTCCGAAGCCAACCGCAGCATGCGCGAGATTCGATCGCTCATCCCCTCCGCCGTGGTGGGCGGAACCGACAGACGGTCGATGTCCTTGCGTAGTTCGTCGATCTCGTCGCGAGCGTCGTCGAGCTGCTTGGCCAGATCACGAGCCTGCGCTGCGGCCGCATCACGATCTGCGGTCGTCAGACGTAGTTCGGCGTCGAATCGCTCGAAGTAGTTTGTGACTTCGTCGCGATCGAACCCCTTCCGGACGATGGAAAAGGGAAGTTGCACCGTGGAAGTGCGCTCATGATCGATGGCCATGGCCGTCAATTTACCGGTGAGTCAAGTAGAGGGCCATACGGTTCGTTCACCGAGTTCGGTCAGTGCGAGCTGTGATTCGGTTCGACGAGCTCGATGAGCACTCCACCGGCGTCCTTGGGATGGACGAAGTTGATCCGAGAATCGGCGGTGCCGCGGCGCGGGGCGTCGTACAGTAACCGAACTCCGCGAGCGCGCAACTCGGTCGAGATCTCCTCGATGTCGGTGACGCGGTAGGCCAACTGTTGCAGTCCCGGGCCGTTGCGGCCGATGAACTTCGCGATGGTGGACGACTCGTCGATCGGCGCGAGCAATTGCAGTGCAGCGGACTTCTCCGTCGCTCCGGGGAAGGAGAGCATCGCCTCGCGAACGCCCTGTTCCTCGTTGACCTCCTCGTGCACTGCAACCATGCCGAGGTGGTCGGTGTACCAGGTGATCGCGGCGTCGAGATCGGGCACCGCGACACCCACGTGGTCGATAGCCGTCACCAGGTCGGAGCGCAGCGGGGCTCCCGTGTAAGACTGCGTGCTGGAGGTCATGGCCATGACGTTAGCGCCAGCTGCGTTTCGGTGCTCCGCCCGGCCGGTATCGGCAGGGGGCGTCGGAGCGTTGATCTCGACAAGGCCGTCTTCATACTTTCGGAGGAAATCGTGACCACAACAGTCATCGTCGCCGGTGCTCGTACGCCCGTCGGGCGCTTCTCGGGCGCACTCAAGGACTTCTCGGGATCGGACCTCGGCGGGATCGCCATCAAGGGTGCACTCGAGAAGGCCGGTGTGGCTCCGGATCAGGTCGACTACGTCATCATGGGCCAGGTTCTCACCGCCGGTGCCGGCCAGATTCCGGCCCGTCAGGCTGCGGTCGCTGCGGGTATTCCGATGACCGTGCCTGCCCTGACGATCAACAAGGTGTGCCTGTCCGGAGTCGACGCCATCGCACTGGCCGACCAGCTGATCCGCGCCGGT
>NZ_NOYD01000034.1 GCF_002258315.1 Rhodococcus sp. 06-462-5
ACCTGTTTCGGAATCGACCGGCCGGACACCTCGACGATACTGTGCGCTTTCGACCACTCCAACGTCGATGCCATGTCGATCGCCGTCGTGGTCGACGAG
This sequence comes from Rhodococcus sp. 06-462-5, assembly GCF_002258315.1. Classification (GTDB taxonomy): domain Bacteria; phylum Actinomycetota; class Actinomycetes; order Mycobacteriales; family Mycobacteriaceae; genus Rhodococcoides. Next base: position 100 of record NZ_NOYD01000034.1, read on the forward strand.
ATCCACACCCTGTACGACGCCTACCGCCGCTGCCCGTCGAACCCGGAGACAGACCTGCCTCCGGTCGGCGGGTTCGTCGAGTACTGCCGCATCGAAGCAACCCTGCCACTCGTCGACCCAGCGGACGAGCGCATGGTGCGGTGGTCCAACTTCCTCACCGAGTGCGGGGGCACCACGCCGCGTTTCCCGCTCGACCTGGGCGTCGCGGAGGGCGAAACCGCGCCTCAGGCAACGACTGTCACCTCCTTGCTCGACGCGCAGCACACCCTCGCATTCGAGCAACTCTGCGCCCGTTCCGGAGCCGGAATGTTCGCCGGCGTCGTGGCAGCGATCGGGCAGGCCTGCGCCGACATCGGCGGACCGAGCCGCTTGCCGTTCCTGTTTCCCCTGCACACCCGCCATCAGCAGCAATTCTCGCGTGCACTGGGCTGGTTCACCACCAACGCTCCCATGACCGTCGAGGTCGAACGCGACCTCACGGACACGATCACCGCGGCCCACACAGCGTTTCGCGCGGCGCTGCCGTTGAGCACCGTTCCGATCCCCCAGGTACTGAACAACCTCGGTGACGCCTTCACCCTGTCGCGTCGCGACGTGTTCATGGTGTCCTACATCGACTACACCAGAATCGGTGGACACGAACGCTTCGACCGAACCGACGCACACCACATCAGCAATGCCACGGTCTCCGACGACGCGCAGTTCTGGGTCTCCCGCACCACATCGGGCCTGGCACTGCGCTCACGATTCCCCGACACAGCAACGGCACGCTCGGTGATGACTGCGTTCACCACCGAACTCGTCGCACTCATGCGGGCCTCCGCAGCGACACCCGAGAGCGCTGCCCTGACGCCCTGACAAACCCACTCCGCAGGCTCCACTCCCGCCCCACAGGGTCATTCCGCAGGCTCCACTCCCGCCCACAGGGTCATTCCGCAGGCTCCACTCCCGCCCCTCGACGGAGGTTCCGCATAGGATCGACAGTGCAGACCGTTCACCCCCGGGCGGGCCGCCAGCCGAATATCTTCCGTAGGAGCCGATACGTGCCTGTACCAACCGATTCCACCGCAACGTTCGCCGACTATGCGCATCCGGATCGTCTCGTATCGACCGAATGGCTGTCCGCTCATCTCGGCACCCCCGGCCTTCGCGTCGTCGAATCCGACGAGGACGTGTTGCTCTACGACGTCGGCCACATTCCCGGCGCGGTCAAGATCGATTGGCATCTCGACCTCAACGATCCGGTCACCCGCGACTACATCGACGGCGAGCAGTTCTCGAAACTGATGAGCCGCAAGGGTATTTCCCGGGAAGACACCATCGTCGTGTACGGCGACAAGAGCAACTGGTGGGCCGCGTATGCACTGTGGGTGTTCACCCTGTTCGGACATCAGGACGTCCGTCTGCTCGACGGCGGCCGCGACGCCTGGCTGTCGGAGAATCGCGACACCACCCTCGATGTGCCCGAGTTCCCCGCAACCGACTACCCGGTGATCGAACGCGACGACGCGCCCATCCGCGCGTTCGCCTCCGACGTCCTCGGCTCGCTCGGAACGGTGCCGTTGATCGACGTTCGCTCCCCCGCCGAGTACACCGGCGAGCGCACCCACATGCCCGACTACCCGGAGGAAGGTGCGTTGCGCGGAGGTCACATCCCCACCGCCGTGAGCATCCCCTGGGCGAAGGCAGCCGCACCGGACGGACGCTTCCGTTCTCGCACGGAACTCGACGAGATCTACTCCGGCACCTCCGCGACCGACGATGTGATCGCGTACTGCCGAATCGGTGAGCGTTCGAGCCACACGTGGTTCGTGTTGACCCATCTGCTCGGCTACCAGTCGGTTCGCAACTACGACGGCTCGTGGACCGAATGGGGCAACGCCGTTCGCGTTCCGATCGCCAAGGGCGAGGAGCCCGGATCGGCTCCGGCCGCTCGATGAGTGCCCTGCCGGAGTCGCTGGCCGAGATCGTCGAGGACTTCGCCGCGGTGGAGGGGCAGGACAAGCTGCAGCTGCTGCTGGAGTTCAGTCGCGAACTGCCTCCGCTGCCGGAGCATCTGGCTCAGGACGCAATGGAACCGGTGCCGGAGTGCCAGTCTCCGCTGTTCCTGTCGGTGGATGCAGGCGATCCGGCGCGGATCCGGCTGTACTTCAGTGCACCGCCGGAAGCTCCCACCACGCGGGGGTTCGCCTCGATACTGGCGCAGGGGCTCGACGGTCTCAGCGCACAGGACATCCTCGACGTGCCGGACGACTTCTACTCGGCGCTTGGCCTGAGCGACGCGGTCAGTCCGCTGCGATTGCGCGGCATGTCGGCGATGTTGGCGCGGATCAAGCGTCACCTGCGTTGACGGGGGACGGCGCAGGTGGCGCGTCGTCGTCTTGATCGATACAACGGGTCGTCGTTAGACTCCGCGGCAGGGCCGAAGGAGCCCAGTCCCCCCGATGCGTTCGACGAAGGTTGGTTGCTGCCGATATGGAGTTCACGGAGTTGGCGGACTACGCGGTTCCCGCGGGCACGCTCACCGAGTGGATACCCAGCGTCGGCCCGCAGGCCCGCACTCCGGAGGCCGCAGGGTGGCATCCCGACGCAAGGCCGACGTCCTACGTGCACGAGGCGCACCTCCGTACGAGCCTGAGCAGTCCTCGTCGCGGCCGCGAATCATGGCTCGGCGCGGCCTTCGAAATCGCGGGCCCACTGAACAAGCCGGCGTTTCGTCAGGCAGTGCTGAACTGGATCGACCGGCACGAGGCGATGCGTTCGAGCGCGTCGATCGACGAGATGACGGGCGAGATGACGCGGGTGACCGCAGCGCAGGGTGCCATCGACATCTGGCAGGTCGAGCAGGAGCGGTGCGCGCAATCGAGCGAGGTGTTCGAGCATCTGCAGTATCTGTTCGACGAGTTCACCTCACCGTTGATCTGGCCCGCCTACGCCTTCGTGACTCTCGAACCGGTGGACGAGACGCGTCCGATCACCGTCTTCTTCGCAGCCGATCACTCCATCATCGACGGTCTGTCCACGGTGTTGGTCGCGCACGAGATCGCTGCTCTGTACGGAGAGGAACTCGGCGGTGCGCCCGCTGCCCTGTTCGAGGCCGGCAGCTACCTGGACTTCGGTTCCTCCGAACGCGAACGGAATGCAGAGCTCGAGCATTCGCACGACGCCGTGAGGATCTGGCGTGATTTTCTCGTCGACGGCGACGGTGAACTACCGGCTTTTCCACTCGACATCGGCGATCCGAGCCCGGACGATCTGCCGCAGGGTGGTTTGTCCGCGTGGGTGCTCGACCCCGATCAGGCCGACTCGTTCTCGGTCGCGTGCCGCAAGACCGGACACAGTCTGTTCGCGGGATTGCTCGCGGTACTCGCCATCACCGGCTCGGAACTGGGCGGCGGCACTCGTTTCCGCACGGTCACGCCGGTTCATACCCGAGACGAGCCTCAGTGGGCCTCCGCGCTGGGCTGGTTCGTCGGACTGTGCCCCATCTCGTTCGACATCGCCGGTGCCGACTCGTTCGGTTCGGTGGTCGCGGCGGCCTCGGCCGAGGTGAAGAAGACCAAACCGATCGCCCGCGTTCCTCTCGATCGCGTGTTCACCACTCTGGGCTACTCCGCCCGCCCGCGTTTCGTCGTCTCGTTCATGGACGTGCGGTTCGCGCCTGCCGCGGAGCACTGGCCGGACTGGAACGCCCGAGCGCTGCGCAGTAAGCAGTACCAGCACGACGTGTACATCTGGATCAATCGCACGCCGCAGGGAATCAACATCGCGGCTCGCTATCCCAACACCGAGCAGGCGACCGCTCGGGTGCACGAGTACGTCGGCGCCTTCCGGAAGCTGTTGACCGATGTGGCGGACACCGGCACCGCCCGATTCCCTCTCGAGGAGGGCAACCGGTCCGAAATCGGACATACCGACACCGGTCAGATCGCTACCAATCAGTAGCGCACTGCCCCTCACCGTCGATCCGTTGCAGCAGTGCGGACCGATTGCAGCGATGACAGTGCCGGTGCTTAGACTCCGACGTGACGTTCGTAACGAAGCACGCGAGAAATACATCCGTAGGAGGCTCAGTGCCCAGCCATGCCAGTGCTCAGATCACCAAGGTTCTTGTCGCCAATCGTGGTGAGATCGCGGTGCGGGTGATCCGGGCGGCCGCCGATGCCGGGTTGGCCAGTGTCGCTGTGTACGCCGAGCCCGATGCCGAT
>NZ_NOYD01000033.1 GCF_002258315.1 Rhodococcus sp. 06-462-5
GGGGTCTTTCTCGCCGTCGGGTCGGATGAGGCGGATGGTGGCTCCGACGGTGAGGGGCCAGAAGAATTCGGGGACGGAGACGTCGAAGCCGACGGAGGTCTTTTGCAGTACTCGGTCGCCGATATCGAGGGTGAAGACGGATTGGCGCCAGGCGATGAGGTTGACGATGGCGGCGTGCGACACCATGACGCCTTTGGGGCGGCCGGTGGTGCCGGAGGTGAAGATGACGTAGGCGGTGTCACCTGGTGCGGGCGAAGCTAAGATGCTCACGGACGCAACCGAATCAAGGAGTAGGCGGGTGTCCGCGCGGTCGACCACGACGATGTCACCGTCGAGGGTTGATCGGTGGTTTTCCAGTGTTGTCCGGTCGGTGACGATCGTGGTGGGGGTGGCGTCGTCGAGGATGTGTCCGACTCGTTCGGTGGGGTAGTTGGGGTCGATGGGGACGTAGGCGGCGCCGGCGCGGATAATGGCGTGGAGGGCGGCGGCGAGGTCGATCGATCGGGGCAGTATGACGGCGACTCGGTCGCCGCGTCGAACTCCGGTGTCGAGTAGGACGGCGGTCATGGCGTCGATGCGGGTGTCGAACTGCGCGTAGGTCAGTGCCGTGCCGGTGTCGTCGACCAGAGCGATCGCGTCGGGTGTGGCCTTGATCTGGTTGCGTACCAACGAATCCAGGGTGGAACCTGAGGTGGCTATCTCGAGACCGGTGGCGTCCGACCCGGTCGACCACTCGGCGATTCGTGTGCTGTCGTCCTCGGGCAGGAGGTTCAGATTCGAGATGCGGGCATCGGGCGTGGCAGCGAAGGCGTGGAGCACCCGCTGGAAGATCTCCGCAATGCGTGTCGTGGTGGCGCGGTCCAGTTGCTCTGGGCGATAGGAGAACTCGAAGGTCGTGTACTCCGGCGCAGGGATCACGGCGAGCGTCAGTGGGTAGTGCGTCGAGTCGAGTCCGCCGACACCGGCGAGCGTGATGCCCGTGCTGTCGTCGGCGTGCAGAGCTTCCTCGTCGATGGGGTAGTTCTCGTACACGACGAGGGTGTCGAACAACGTCGGGAGTCCGGTGAGCCGGTGCAGCTCCGGCAGTGGAACGTGGTGATGGCTCAGCAACGCGGTGTTCTGTTGCTGAGCGCGGTCGAGCAGTCCGGAGAGAGTGGGGTTGTCACTCAACGTCATCGGCGTCGGAACGCTGTTGATGAACATACCGACGGCGCGCTCGATGCCGTCGATCTCGGCGGGACGGCCCGACACCGTGGTGCCGAAGACGACGGTGCCCAGGCCGGTGACCGCATTCAACGTCACTGCCCATGCCGTCTGCACCAGACTGTTCACCGTGGCACCTCGGCCACGAGCCACACGGTCGAGGTGCGCGGTCAGGGCCGCATCGGCGAAAATCGAGATCTCGTCCGGGAAGACATCGGACGTCGCGGGTGCAGTGGGGGCGATGATCGTCGGTTCGGTGACCGCGTCCAGCGCAACTGCCCACGCCCGCAGTGATTCTGCACGGTCCTGGTCTGCGAGCCAGCGCAGAAAAGCTGGATACGAGGTGTCGGGAACCGCGGGCACTGCCGGCGCGCGATAGGCGTCGAGCAGCGTCTGGACCACCGAGGGAGTGGACCACCCGTCGGCCAGAACGTGGTGCATCGTCAACAGCACCTCGTGCCGTTGTGGCGCAGTGCTCACCGCGGTGATCCTCAGGAGCGGTGCCCGATCGAGAACGAACGACGTCGCGCGGTCGGCAGCGACGATCTCCTCGAGTCGCGCGTCGGAGTCAGTACCGGACGTCAGATCGATGTGCTGTACCGGCACCCGGAGTCGAGTCGGCACGACCGCGACGTGATCGCCGCTGTCGGTGGTGGTGATGGCCGACGTGAGGTTGGGGTAGGTGTCGAACACTCGCGAGAAGGCGCGCTCGAGTCGGGGGACGTCCAACGGCCCGGTAAGGGTCAGGGTCGTCTGCGTGATGTAGACGTCGACATTCGCTTCATTCGGAGTGTCGAGTCCCAGAAGCGACTCGAAGACCATCCCGTGCTGCAGAGGCGTCAACGGCTGGACGTCGGCTAGGGCACCGTAGCGGGACTCGAATGCGGCGATGTCGGCGAAGGTGACGTAGGGAGCAGTCAGGTCCGACGGCACTCGTCGCACGTGATCGGCCGTGGGTACGTAGGTCGCGAGGGAAGACAGTGCAGCGATCCAGAGTGCCAGCAATTCTTCTGCGTCGGAGGACGATACGGCCCCTGTCGCATAGGTGAAGATTCCGTCCAGAACGGTTGCGCCGTCGGGACCGGGGACTGCCGCGATGTTGATGTCGATCGCGGCCGCCACGGGCAGGTCTGCGGGGGAGTAGCCGCCGAGACCCGCCGATTCGGGAGCGGTTCGCCATGCCGTCGGCTCGGAGTCGGTCGTGAAACGGCCGAGGTAGTTGAATCCGATGTCCGGGATTCCGTGTGAGGAGAACCGATCGGTGGTGTCGGGGTCGAGATGCCGGAGCAACCCGTATCCGATGCCGCGGTCCGGTACGGTGGCCAGCGATTCCTTGACGCGGAGCACCGCGTCTGCGGCAGTCTGCGAATCCATCAGTGCTGCTTCGGGATCGATATCGCCTGTATCGACGATCACGGGGTACCAGGTGGTGAACCACCCTATGGTGCGACCGAGCTCCGCACCGGGGATCAGCGTCTCCTGCCGCCCGTGTCCCTCGAGCCCGACGACTGCGGGTCGTCGACCGAGTCCACGCTGGGCCCGCCACACGCCGACTGCAATCGCCAAAGCGCCGAGAAGAACCTCGTCGGCCCCCGCCGACAATGTCCGCTGGACATCTTCGAGAACGGCACGGGTCACGCCCGCAGGCACCGAGATCGGCACGGTTGCAGCGGTGGCACCGGTATCGAGAATCGGGTCGACGCTTCGACTCGCCACGGTCGGAGTGATGTGCGCAGCGACATCGGACCAATACGATTCTTGCGCAACGATATCTGCGTCGGTCGATCGTGCCCACAGAGCGGAGGACCACGACGTGATCGAGGTTCCGACCGGCAGCAGGTCGGCTGTGGTCGCGCCGGTTTCCAGGGCGTAGGCGTGTGCCAGGTCGTCCTCGAGGATGCGCCAGGACACGCCGTCGACGACGAGATGGTGAACCACGGTCACCAGACGGCCCGTTGCCTCACTCGGATCCGTGCACCACGCCGCGTGCCACATCACGCCGTTGTGCGGGTCCAGCTTCTGTGACAGTTCGGCGACGAGGCTGTCGATCCGTTTCGTCCACGAGGGGTGCGCCCACCCGTTGTCGATCGTCGACATCGCGATCCGGTCGCCGACTGTCTCCAGCGGTACGTCGGCTGCCGGCACGGTGAACATCGACAGCCCGTCCTCGCGAACGACACTGCCCCGCAACGCGGAATGGTGCCGGACGACGCGTGTCAGGGTTCGATCGAGCTGACTGCCGGACATGCCAGCGGGAGTGACGAAAACGAACGACTGGCTGTATGAACCGAAGCCGGGTTGATCGACGTGGGCGGCGGCGATCGGCCACAGGCGGGATGTCGGGACCGCGACCGGACCGGACGCGATGGCGTCGCCGACACGCTCGTCGATCAGGCGTGCGAGTCCCTCGATGGTGCGGCGATCGAATACCTCTGCGGCAGAACATGACAGTCCCGCCCGTCGTGCCTTGGACACCACCTGAATCGACGAGATGCTGTCACCACCGAGCCGGAAGAAGTCGTCGTCGATGCTCAGTGGTGTGTCGTCGGGTATGTGGAGTACGTCGCGGTAGATGTGGGTGAGTGTGTGTTCGGTGGCCGATTCTGGTGTTCGGCCGGTGCCCGTGGTGATGTCGGGGGTGGGGAGTGCTCGGGTGTCGAGTTTTCCGTTGACGGTGGTCGGGATCGAGTCCAAGGCCGAGAAGACCGTGG
>NZ_NOYD01000002.1 GCF_002258315.1 Rhodococcus sp. 06-462-5
CCGCAAACCGGAATCCAACACAAACAACGCATCACCCGGCACCGGCGTACCGATAGGAGCTCCATGACCAGGCTTCATGGGCGCACTCATAGAGGCGTAGAACGTCTCTGTCTCCCCGTAGCCATTGATCATTTCTCGGCCTGAAGCCCACCGATCGACAAGTTCGGGCGAGCATGCCTCACCCCCCACAAAAATGGTCCTTACTTGATCTATTCCCTCGGGCGAGAGCATCTCGAGTGCGGACGGGGTCTGGTTGACGGTGGTGACCTGCTCGTCTACCAGGATTCGGTGAAAGTCCGTTGCGGAGCGGGCGGCATGCTCAGGGATGATCACCAAGCGGCCGCCGTGCAGCAGAGCGCCCCACATCTCCCACACCGACACATCGAACGAGTACGAATGGAACATCGACCACACCTGATCTGGGGAATGTTTGAAAGCATGTTCCGAAGCTGCGTAGGTCTGGGTGACGTTCGTTTGTGTGATGCCGACGCCTTTGGGTGTGCCTGTCGTTCCTGAGGTGTAGATGATGTACGCGAGGAGGTCAGCATTCGGCACCGGCAACGTCGTCGTCGGCTGTTCAGCGACCTTGGGATCCTCGACATCTATCAGTGGGACCCCGGACTTACTGACGCGACCAGCGAGGCTCACCGTGGTCAAAATCGCGGCCGGCGCAGCGTCTTGTAGAACGAATGCCAGGCGCTCGTCAGGGGTGTTGATGTCGATCGGCAAGTAAGCAGAACCCAGCTTCAGCACCGAAAGTATGGCTATCACAGTGTGTTCCGAACGTGGCAGCAACAGTGCAACAACGTCCTCTACTCCCACCCCACGCCCAGCCAACAAATGAGCCAACTGCGTCGATGTGTCGTCCAACTCCTGATACGTCCACGACCGACCCTCGAACACCACCGCTATGACGTCCGGCCGCACCCTCACCTGCTCGGCGAACAACTCCGGAATCGCGGGGTCCACGATCGATTCATTTAGCACTGACCGCGCTCCGAGGGCGTCCAGCTGCGTCAGTTCTCTCTCGTCAAGCAAGTCGATTGACGCCACCGAGCGGTCCGTGCCGGCGAGCATCGTCGTGAGCACCCGCTGCCAGCGGGTAACAAGTTGTTTTACAGTTTCGGCGTCATAGACGTCGGTGCGGTACTCGACCAGACCCCCAATGCCTATGGGACGGCCGGAGTTGTCGAACCGCTCACGCAGGCTGAAAGTCAAGTCCATTCGAGCGGTCAAGGTGTCCGTGCGCTGCGGGGAAATGTCGAGACCTGGCAGAGACAGATCGGGCAGGGTGACGTTTTGCCAGGCGAACAGGATTTGGATCAACGGATGGTGAGCCTGCGTACGGACCGGATTGAGGCGCTCGACAAGCGCATCGAACGGCACATCTTGGTTCGCGAACGCGTCCAGGCTCCGCTCCCGTACCTCCTCCAACAAATCACCGAAGTTCATCTCGGCTGAAACCCGCGTACGCAACACCAGCGTGTTGACGAAAAACCCGACCATGCCGTCAAACTCGGTTCGCCCCCGCCCCGCCGTCGGCACCCCGAACGCCACATCCGCGCTCCCGCTCAAACGCGCCAACAGCACCGAAAGCGCCGCCGACATCACCATGAACGTCGTCGCATTGCGTTCCCGCGCCACAACCCGCACGAGTTCCTGCAGTTCGGCGGGCCATTCGACGACGACTTGGCCGCCCTGATGGTTGGCGACGGCGGGGTAAGGCCGGTCCGTGGGAAGCTCCAGCAGTCCCGCGTATCCAGCGAGGTTCCGCTCCCAGAAAACTGTTTGTCGACCAGATCGGGTATTAGGATCGTCGGCCTCGCCGAGGAGCTTGTGCTGCCAGATTGTGAAGTCGGCGTACTGAACGGGCAACGGCTCCCAGCCTGGCTCCGTCCGGGTGGTGCGGGCCTGATATGCGGTAGTCAGGTCGCGAACCAGCGGCGAGAGAGATGATCCGTCGGCGGCGATGTGGTGCATTGCCAGGGCCAGATGGTGTTCCGTGGTCGAGACTGCGAAAAGCCTTGCACGAAAGGGAATCTCGGTTTCTAAGTCGAAGGCGTGGCGGGTGACAATACCGACCGCCTCATCCAACTGTTGATCGGTCCAGTTGGTGGCGTCGATGACTTTGCAGGCGACAAGCCCTTCAGAGGCATCGAGAATGCACTGCTCGGGCACGCCAGCCGTAGCGGGAAACACTGTGCGAACACTCTCGTGCCGGGCTACGACATCGGCAACCGCCAGGGTCAGCGCGTCGACGTCGAGTAGACCGATTAGGCGTAGTACCAGAGGGATGTTGTATGTCGCCGATGGTCCCTCTAGCTGATGGATGAACCACAACCGACGCTGGGCGAACGACAGCGGCAACTGGGCCGGACGCGCATATGGCTCCCAGATTTGCCTGGTGCCCGACTGTCCTCCACCCACCACACGAGCCAGGCCCGCTACGGTGGGGGCTTCCATGAGTGCACGGACGCTGATTTCACAGTCGAAGGTTTCCTGCACGGCGGCTACGACACGCATCGCAGAGAGCGA
>NZ_NOYD01000031.1 GCF_002258315.1 Rhodococcus sp. 06-462-5
CCCCCGACATCACCACCACCGGCACCGGCAGAACCCCCAACACCCCCACCGAACACACACTCACCCACATCTACCGCGACGTACTCCACCTCGACAACGACACCACCCTCACCGTCGACGACAACTTCTTCCACCTCGGCGGACACTCCCTGACCGCCACCCGACTCATCGCCCGCACCAACGCCCAGTTCGGCACGGCATTGTCGCTGCGCACCGCGTTCGATTCACCGACTGTGGCGGCTCTCGCTACCGCGGTGGACTCGACAGCCGGATCCAGTCCGGTGTCGTCGAGTGAGCGGATCCGGATCGCCGATGTCGAACTGCCGGAGGTGATTCCCGCATCATACGAGCAGCAGTCTCTGTGGGTGATCGATCAACTCGGCGGACCGAAGTCGCAGTACGTCGTGCCCACGGTCCTGAGGCTGACCGGCTCCCTCGACACCACCGCCTTCACGGCAGCCGTGCACGACGTCGTCGAACGACACGCCACCCTCCGCACTCTCCTCGTCGAGCACGATGGTGAACCGACACAGGCGATAGTGCCGATGGATGAGGTGCCGGCACGGGCGTGCGTTCAGGTGAGTGATCTACGCGGCACCGATCGCACGCAGGTGGACGATGCCATCGCATCTGTTGTGCGCACCGGTTTCGACCTCGCTGTCGACCTGCCCATCCGGGTGACCGTTCTTCGAGTGGACGACACTCGATGGGCGGTCGTCATCGCGGTCCACCACCATGCGATCGACGACTGGTCCACTTCGGCGATGCTGAGTGCTCTGTCCTCTGCCTACTCCGCGCGAGTCGATAACGTTGCTCCTCAATGGAGTCCGCTCTCCGCTTCGTACGCGCAATACGCCGTCTGGCAGCGGACCGTCCTGGGTGACGGAACCGACCCCGCGTCGGAACTCGCGGCGCACCTGGACTACTGGCGCTCAACCCTCGCCGATGCTCCCGACGAATCCATCATCACTCCCGACCGCCCGCGGCGCACGCATCCGACACACGAGGGCCGTGACGTGTCGTTCGTCCTCGACGACGACGTGGTCACCGGGATCCGCAGTGTTGCAGAAGCGCACGGCGTCAGCATGTTCGCCCTCGTGCACGCCGCGACCGCGATCACCGCATCTCTGCTCGGTGCCGGTACCGATGTCGTGATCGGCTCCCCGGTCGGTGGACGCACCGAGGACGGACTCGAGGACCTCGTCGGGTACTTCGTCAACACGCTTCCGCTTCGGCACCGCATGAGTCCGACCGATGCACTGTCCGATGTAATGGCCGCATCGCACCGAACGGTGCTCGACGGCTTTGCCCATCAGAGTGCACCGTTCGAGCACATCACCCGCTCGCTGAACATCTCTCGCGTCGCCAATCGCACGCCGGTCTTCCAGATTCTGCTGACCCACATCCCGGTGAGCTCCGTAAACAGCGACGTCCTCAGCCTGACGGGCATCACGGCGATCTCGACCGACGTCGACGTGGCTGAGCTGGGTGCCGCCAAGACCGACCTGGAACTCGACTTCGTGGACGGCCCTGAAGGCATCTCCGGCTACCTCACCTACTCAACCGACCTGTTCTCGCACAACACGATAGATCGATTCGTCGAGATGTTGGTTCGGGTCTTGGGTACAACCGCGACGAGACCTGACACCCGTGTCTCGGCGATCGATGCTCGTCCCGCACTCGACGAGGAACTACTCGACCTGTGGTCGACCGGGTCGGACGCCACCGGTCTCGAGATACCCACCACAGGTGCCACCCTGGACTCGCTAATACGCAACCAGATCCAGGCCACACCCGACGCAATCGCTCTGGTCGACGACACCGGCACGGCACTGACCTACGCGCAGTTCGACACCCGTATCGACGCCATGACCGCCGTCCTCCTCGACACAGGAGTTCGACGCGGCGACCGAGTCGCCGTTATACTGCCCCGATCGATCGACCTCGCCGCCGCCCTCCACGCCGTCATCCGACTCGGCGCCGCCTACGTCCCCATCGACCCCAACTACCCCACCGAACGAGTCGGACACATCATCACCGACGCCACCCCCACGACCGTCGTCACCGACAGCGCAGGCTTCGCCACCCACCGCACAACGGTCTCCAATTCCGTTGTCGTGATCGACGATCCGAAAACTCGGGCGGCACTCGACTCCACCACCACCGCCTCGATCCCCTCACCGCCCGCACCAGGTGACACCGCCTACGTCATCTTCACCTCCGGCACCACCGGCCGCCCCAAAGGCGTCATGGTGTCGCACGCCGCCATCGTCAACCTCA
>NZ_NOYD01000021.1 GCF_002258315.1 Rhodococcus sp. 06-462-5
TCGGACGGGTGTTCCGGGTCGATCGGAACGTACGCGGCACCGGTGCGCACGACGGCAAGCAGGGTCACCACGAGATCCACCGAACGCGCGAGCATGACTGCCACGCGGTCGCCTCGCGTCACACCGCGGGCGCTCAACTGCGCGGCCATCGCCTCGACGCGGGTGGCGATCTCGGAGAAACTGAACTCCGCACCGGTGTGATCGACGATCGCCACTGCGTCCGGCGTTCTCGACATCTGCAGGCGGACGAGCGAATCCAGCGTCGCGTCATCCGCGTGCACCTCGACACCGCGCGACCATTCCTCTGCCCTGATTCGGTCGTCGGCGTTCAGTGCATCGAACGTCGCCACCCTCGCATCGGGGTCCTCGGACAGTCTGCCGAGAAAGTCGACGAATGCAGCCGCGGTGTCGGTGACCGATTCGGGAGTTGCCGCAGTGTCGCTCGATGTCAGGTCCACCGCGAACCCGTGCACCCGATCGCGATACACCATCAGGTCCAGTCGGCCGGCCGGTCCACTCGTGACCGTTTCCTGGCGGCCGGCGATCGACCCGAAGCCGTAGTCGTAATCGAAGGCCTTGACGTTCAACTGCGGCAATGCCGCGTAGTCCTCCGGACCGTTCGGCCACAGTCGGGCAAGCGCCTCCCCGGCCGTGTGGTGGCGCGAGCTCGCCCGCATCTCGTCGCGCATGCGGGTCGTCAACTGCACCAGGGTGTTCGACGGGTCCACCCGGAACACCACCGGTGCCGCATCGACGAGCATCGCGGGTGTCCGCAGCGCCGCGGCACCGAACCGGTTCATCCGCGGCAGCTGCAGAGCGAACAGATCGCGCCCGTCCCGCGCCGCGGTGAACAGTCCCCAGCCCAACGCCACCACGTCCGACCACGATGCCCGCGCCGAGCGGGCGAGTGCGTCGATCGCCTCGGCGGTAGGCGGTGCGATCGAAGCTCGGCCGTGGGTGAAGGGCAGCGAGAAGCGCCGCGAGGCGTCGAATGTCACCGCGGGCGCGCCCTCGGCCTCGGCGCACCGCTCGACCCAGAACTCGTTCGAGATCGAATCCTGCGGTGATGCAGCAGTACTGACCAGTTCGGCGTAGTCGCCGAACCATCGATCCGGCACCGCGCTTTCCGTGACGAGCGCCGAGTACACCTCCGCGACGCGTCGAGTGAACAGTCCCAGCGCGTAGGCGTCGACGAAAAGATGGTGGGTTGCGAATTCCCATGCCCACCCGCCGCTGGTTCGGGGGTGCAGGACCGACAGCGACTCGTATCGGTTCTGTCCTACGCCGTCGACGCGGCAACGCTCTGCAGCGACTGCGCGGATGCCCGCGTCCTCGCACGCGGAGGTGACGACCTGGAGGGCACCGATGGGCCTGCCGGCGGCTGCGAGCCGAGGCACTCCGTCCGAGCCGATAGTCGGCCGCACACCGAGGACCTCGGCCTCGGAGCCCGCCACGGCCAACGCGCGATTCAACGCGGCCACGTCCACGTCGTCGTCCAGCCAGACCAACTGTGAGATTCGGAAGGCGTCTGCGTCGGGGCTGACCTGTTCTGCGGCCCACACACCCAGTTGCGCTGCTGTCAGCTCCAGAA
>NZ_NOYD01000035.1 GCF_002258315.1 Rhodococcus sp. 06-462-5
TTCTGGAGCTGACAGCAGCGCAACTGGGTGTGTGGGCCGCAGAACAGGTCAGCCCCGACGCAGACGCCTTCCGAATCTCACAGTTGGTCTGGCTGGACGGCGAGATCGACCCTCCGCTTCTCGCGCACGCCGTCACCCTCGCCGTCTTCGAGGCCGATGTTCTGGAGTGTCGACCCGTGGTCGGCGACGACGGCGTCCCCATGCTCGACGCGGTGTCGGCACCGTCTCTCGAACCAACGGTGGTCGAGCACGGTCGCCCCGACTCGGAGATTCGGTCGGAGGCATTGGCGCGGTGCCGCCGTCGTGGCCTCGGCTCGGTCCGATTCGAGTCGGAGTCGGCGATTCATCGCAGGCTCGACGGCGGGTGGGCATGGGAGTTCTCGACTCATCACCTACTCCTCGACGCCTACGGTCTCGGGCTCGTCACTCGTCGTGTCGCAGAGGTGTACACCGCTCTGGCCGAGGGCCTTTCGGTGCCCGAGCGGTGGTTCGGGGACTATGCGTCGGTCGTCGACGGTGCTGGTGTCGACGCGGGCGATTCCGAACGATTCTGGGCAGCGAAGTTCGAGGAGGTCTCCGAGGCCTCGGCCGTCGCATTCGATTCCTCGCGTCAGTTCTTCCTCACCGACGCGCGAGGACACGGCCGCGTTCCGGACGAGGTGGCGGCGTCGGTCGACGCACTCGCGCGTTCGGCACGGGTCACGTGGTCCGACGTCGTGGCGTTGGGCTGGGGGCTGTTCACGTCCGCGCGCGACGGACGGGACCTGTTCGCGGTCCGGTTGCCGCAGATGAACCGCTCGAGCGGTGTAGCGCTGCGGACTCCGGCAATGTTGGTCGGTGCCGCGCAGGTGACGTTGCGGGTTTCTCCGTCCGAGACGGTCGCCGAGTTGGTGCAGCGGGTCCGAGGCGAGATGCGGGAGGTCGTCCGTCATCAGATGGCGGGGGAGACCCTTGCACGACTGTGGCCGAACGGTCCGGAGGACTACGCGGCATTGCCGCAGTTGAACGTCAAGGCCTTCGATTACGACTACGGCTTCGGGTCGATCGCCGGCCGCCAGGAAACGGTCACGAGTGGACCGGCCGGCCGACTGGACCTGATGGTGTATCGCGATCGGGTGCACGGGTTCGCGGTGGACCTGACATCGAGCGACACTGCGGCAACTCCCGAATCGGTCACCGACACCGCGGCTGCATTCGTCGACTTTCTCGGCAGACTGTCCGAGGACCCCGATGCGAGGGTGGCGACGTTCGATGCACTGAACGCCGACGACCGAATCAGGGCAGAGGAATGGTCGCGCGGTGTCGAGGTGCACGCGGATGACGCGACGCTGGATTCGCTCGTCCGCCTGCAGATGTCGAGAACGCCGGACGCAGTGGCGATCGTCGATCACACCGGTGCGGAGTTCAGTTTCTCCGAGATCGCCACCCGCGTCGAGGCGATGGCCGCGCAGTTGAGCGCCCGCGGTGTGACGCGAGGCGACCGCGTGGCAGTCATGCTCGCGCGTTCGGTGGATCTCGTGGTGACCCTGCTTGCCGTCGTGCGCACCGGTGCCGCGTACGTTCCGATCGACCCGGAACACCCGTCCGA
>NZ_NOYD01000052.1 GCF_002258315.1 Rhodococcus sp. 06-462-5
TCGGACGGGTGTTCCGGGTCGATCGGAACGTACGCGGCACCGGTGCGCACGACGGCAAGCAGGGTCACCACGAGATCCACCGAACGCGCGAGCATGACTGCCACGCGGTCGCCTCGCGTCACACCGCGGGCGCTCAACTGCGCGGCCATCGCCTCGACGCGGGTGGCGATCTCGGAGAAACTGAACTCCGCACCGGTGTGATCGACGATCGCCACTGCGTCCGGCGTTCTCGACATCTGCAGGCGGACGAGCGAATCCAGCGTCGCGTCATCCGCGTGCACCTCGACACCGCGCGACCATTCCTCTGCCCTGATTCGGTCGTCGGCGTTCAGTGCATCGAACGTCGCCACCCTCGCATCGGGGTCCTCGGACAGTCTGCCGAGAAAGTCGACGAATGCAGCCGCGGTGTCGGTGACCGATTCGGGAGTTGCCGCAGTGTCGCTCGATGTCAGGTCCACCGCGAACCCGTGCACCCGATCGCGATACACCATCAGGTCCAGTCGGCCGGCCGGTCCACTCGTGACCGTTTCCTGGCGGCCGGCGATCGACCCGAAGCCGTAGTCGTAATCGAAGGCCTTGACGTTCAACTGCGGCAATGCCGCGTAGTCCTCCGGACCGTTCGGCCACAGTCGTGCAAGGGTCTCCCCCGCCATCTGATGACGGACGACCTCCCGCATCTCGCCTCGGACCCGCTGCACCAACTCGGCGACCGTCTCGGACGGAGAAACCCGCAACGTCACCTGCGCGGCACCGACCAACATTGCCGGAGTCCGCAGCGCTACACCGCTCGAGCGGTTCATCTGCGGCAACCGGACCGCGAACAGGTCCCGTCCGTCGCGCGCGGACGTGAACAGCCCCCAGCCCAACGCCACGACGTCGGACCACGTGACCCGTGCCGAACGCGCGAGTGCGTCGACCGACGCCGCCACCTCGTCCGGAACGCGGCCGTGTCCTCGCGCGTCGGTGAGGAAGAACTGACGCGAGGAATCGAATGCGACGGCCGAGGCCTCGGAGACCTCCTCGAACTTCGCTGCCCAGAATCGTTCGGAATCGCCCGCGTCGACACCAGCACCGTCGACGACCGACGCATAGTCCCCGAACCACCGCTCGGGCACCGAAAGGCCCTCGGCCAGAGCGGTGTACACCTCTGCGACACGACGAGTGACGAGCCCGAGACCGTAGGCGTCGAGGAGTAGGTGATGAGTCGAGAACTCCCATGCCCACCCGCCGCTGGTTCGGGGGTGCAGGACCGACAGCGACTCGTATCGGTTCTGTCCTACGCCGTCGACGCGGCAACGCTCTGCAGCGACTGCGCGGATGCCCGCGTCCTCGCACGCGGAGGTGACGACCTGGAGGGCACCGATGGGCCTGCCGGCGGCTGCGAGCCGAGGCACTCCGTCCGAGCCGATAGTCGGCCGCACACCGAGGACCTCGGCCTCGGAGCCCGCCACGGCCAACGCGCGATTCAACGCGGCCACGTCCACGTCGTCGTCCAGCCAGACCAACTGTGAGATTCGGAAGGCGTCTGCGTCGGGGCTGACCTGTTCTGCGGCCCACACACCCAGTTGCGCTGCTGTCACCGCCCCGC
>NZ_NOYD01000049.1 GCF_002258315.1 Rhodococcus sp. 06-462-5
GAGCGGATCACCGCCCTGCTCGACGAGGGCTCGTTCGTCGAACTCGACGCCCTCGCCCGCCACCGCTCCCAGAACTTCGGACTGGGCGAGAACCGGCCCTTCGGTGACGGTGTCGTCACCGGCTACGGCACCGTCGACGGCCGCGATGTGTGCGTGTTCTCCCAGGACGCCACCGTCTTCGGCGGCAGCTTGGGGGAAATCTACGGCGAGAAGATCGTCAAGGTGATGGACCTGGCCGTCAAAACCGGACGACCGTTGGTCGGCATCAACGAAGGCGCCGGAGCCCGCATCCAGGAAGGGGTGGTCTCCCTCGGACTGTACGGCGAGATCTTCCACCGCAACGTCCGCGCCTCCGGGGTGATCCCGCAGATCTCGGTGATCATGGGACCCGCCGCTGGCGGGCACGTCTACTCCCCGGCCCTGACCGACTTCGTGGTCATGGTCGACGGCACGAGCCAGATGTTCGTCACCGGACCCGACGTCATCAAAACCGTCACCGGTGAAAACGTCACCATGGAAGAACTCGGTGGCGCACACACCCACATGGAGAAATCCGGAGTCGCGCACTACGTCGCCTCCGGAGAACAGGACGCCCTCGACTACGTCCGCGACCTGCTGTCGTACCTCCCGTCGAACAATCGCGCCGACGCCCCCCGCACCGCACCCTCGGACCCGGTCGTCGGGTCCATCGAGGACTCGCTGACCGCGGAGGATCTCGAACTCGACACCCTGATCCCCGATTCACCGAACACCCCCTACGACATGCACGAGGTGATTCGTCGGATCCTCGACGACGACGAATTCCTCGAAGTCCAGGAAGGTCGGGCCCGCAACATCATCGTCGGATTCGGGCGCATCGACGGCCGGTCGGTGGGAATCGTGGCCAACCAACCCACCCAGTTCGCCGGCACATTGGATATCGATGCTTCCGAGAAAGCGGCCCGGTTCGTGCGCACCTGCGACTGCTTCAACGTTCCGATCATCACCCTGGTCGATGTACCCGGGTTCCTGCCCGGCACCGGCCAGGAATACAACGGCATCATCCGACGCGGCGCGAAACTGCTCTACGCCTACGGTGAAGCGACGGTCGGGAAGATCACCGTCATCACCCGCAAAGCCTATGGCGGGGCGTACGACGTGATGGGCTCCAAGCACATGGGCGCCGACGTCAACCTCGCCTGGCCGACCGCGCAGATCGCGGTCATGGGAGCTTCCGGAGCCGTCGGGTTCGTCTACCGCAAACAGTTGCTCGAAGCCGCGAAGAACGGCGACGACGTCGACGCCCTCCGGTTGACGCTGCAGCAGGAATACGAGGACACCCTCGTCAACCCCTACATCGCCGCCGAACGCGGCTACCTCGACGCCGTCATCCCCCCGAGCCACACCCGCGGCCAGATCGTCACCGCACTGCGACTACTCGAACGCAAACAAGTTACCCTCCCACCCAAGAAACACGGAAACATCCCACTATGAGCGCAGAAGCGAATCATGACGCAGCGAGCG
>NZ_NOYD01000038.1 GCF_002258315.1 Rhodococcus sp. 06-462-5
GGGCCGGTTCTCGCCCAGTCCGAAGTTCTGGGAGCGGTGGCGGGCGAGGGCGTCGAGTTCGACGAACGAGCCCTCGTCGAGCAGGGCGGTGATCCGCTCGCGGGCGGTCAGCTTGCCTTTGGCGTGGACCTTGTCCACCGCTGCCTCACCGGACGGGATCTCCGCAACCGCGAGACGTTTACGAAGATCGGCCAATTTACCCGCAGTGGTATGGATATCGGGGGCTTCGGCCGACCCGTGTGCAGTGGAATCCTGGACGCTGGTCATGGGGCAACACTTTAACTGCGAGTGTGATCTGCGCCCCGACCGAGGGTGGTTCGCCGAGGCGGTCGGCCTGTCGGACGAGCCCATATGCTGGTGCGCATGTGGACAAACCTCGATCGCCCACCACTGGACGTGCGCGCTCTTCGCCGGGCTCTGGTGGACGGCCCGCAGGCCTCCTGGTCTCGGGTGGACGTGGTGCAGAAAACCGGTTCGACCAATGCGGACCTGATCGCAGGGGCAGCGAACTACGCGGACCGGACGGCACTGATCGCCGAACATCAGGACAGCGGACGCGGCAGGCACGCGCGACCGTTCTCCGGCGCGCCGCGGTCGCAGATTCTGGTGTCGATGCTGTTGAAGTTCCCCGGAATCGATCCGGCCGTGCTCGGGTGGGTGTCGCTCATGACCGGAATCGCACTGGTCGACGCGTTGCGCACCGTCGGTGAAGTCGATGCTCGACTGAAATGGCCCAACGACGTCCTCATCGGTGGCAAGAAGGTCTCGGGCATCCTGGCCGAGGTCGCCGCGCACGGGCCGTCGCCCACTGTCGTCATCGGGCTCGGAGTGAACGTGTCGATGACGGTCGACGAGCTGCCGGTACCCACGGCGACGTCACTGGCGCTGGAGGGGGCCGCGGTCCTCGACCGCGACACGTTGGTTCGGGCGATTCTGCGTGGAATGGCCGCCGAGGTCGACTCGTGGCGGGACTCGAACTGGAACACCGATGCCCTCGCCCACCGGTACCGGGAGAGGTGCGGCACCATCGGGCAGCGCGTGCGCGTCGATCTGCCCGGCGGCGACGAGAAGATCGGAACCGCGGTCGACGTCGACGAGCACGGCCGGATCGTGATCGAGGTCGAGCAACCCGGATCCGATCGGCCGTCGGTGCTGGCCGTGGCGGCCGGCGATGTGACTCATCTCCGACCTCTCTCGTGAGACCATATCGACTCGACGGAAGTCGTAGCGAGTAGTCAGGAGTGCACGTGGGTTATCCACAGGACGCGTTGGCGGACGAGGAAGAGCTCCTGCTCCATCATCACCCCCACTGGAAGATGCTCGTCCTGCCGTCGGTGACCTTCGTGCTCGTCACCGGCCTGGCCGGGGTCGGCCTCGGAATCGCGAGTGCGCGGCTCGAATCGACCGCTGCGAACGCCGCCATGATCGCCACCGCGGTGCTGTGGGCGGCGATCGTCGTGTGGCGGTGCCTGGTGCCGCTGATCAGCTGGAAGTGCACGCACTTCATCGTCACCGATCGGCGAGTGTTGATCAGGCAGGGCGTGCTCACCCACTCCGGCATCGATATTCCGATGAGCCGAATCAGCAACGTGCAGTTTCGGCACGGGCTCATCGACCGGATGTTGCGAACCGGGACGCTCATCATCGCGTCGGCTTCGGACGATCCGCTCGAGTTCGACGACATTCCGCACGTACAACGCGTGCATTCCTTGCTCTACCAGCAGGTATTCGACTCGATGGAGTACCGCCGCGAATCCGTGCACGGCCGGGACGCCGCGTTCGAGCCGATGCCCGAGGACTCGGCAGCCGAGTCCAAGCCCGGTTGGCGAGCTGGGAAACGCAGGTAACACAGGCTGTTCTCACTTTCGAACCGTAGGGTGACCGATGTGACCGACGTGCTGCTTGCCGAAGACGACGAAGCCATCGCTGCGCCCCTGTCCCGAGCTCTCGGGCGCGAGGGCTACACGGTGACCGTCGAACAGACCGGCCCCGCAACCCTTCAGCGCGCGCTGGACGGAAAGTTCGACCTGTTGATACTCGACCTCGGCCTGCCGGGGATGGACGGTCTCGAAGTGTGTCGGCAGGTGCGTGCCAACCGATCCGAGGTCGCCGTACTCATGCTCACCGCACGAACCGACGAGGTCGACTTCGTGGTGGGTCTCGACGCCGGGGCCGACGACTACGTCGGCAAGCCCTTCCGGCTCGCCGAGCTCATGGCCCGCGTACGTGCGTTGCTCCGCCGCCGAGGTGCCGGGGAGGATTCCCCGATCGAGGTCGGTGCCATTCGTCTCGAACCTGCTGCACGACGCGTCCTGGTCGGCGGCACCGAGATATCTCTCGCCAACAAGGAATACGAGCTGCTCAAGGTCTTGCTCGACCACGCGGGCCAGGTCGTCTCTCGCGAGGTGATCCTGCGTGAGGTCTGGGGCGACGCGGAGCTGCGCGGATCGAAGACCCTCGACATGCACATGTCCTGGCTACGCCGAAAGATCGGCGACGAAGGACCCGTCGCCGAGCGTCGTATCGCGACGGTGCGCGGCGTCGGCTTCCGTATCAACAGCGACTAGCGGTCGATGCGGCGTCGAATTCTGGTTTCGATTCTCGCTGTCGTCGTCATGACGGCGCTGCTGCTCGGCTTGCCCCTGATGTACACCGCCTGGCTGTGGGTGGAGGATTTCACCCGCAACGACCTGCAGGCACGCCTGGATCGAATGGCGGCGGAGATCATCTCGCAGGAAGGGTCCGCGGGGCTGATCGAGGGCCAGCTCGACATCGGCTCGCTCCGGTTGGCGATCCCGCAGGGTGGCCGGCTCGTGGTGATCTACCCGACTCCCGAGGATGCCGCATCGCGAGCGGACATCGGGCAGTCGTCCGTGCCTCGACCACTGGTGGAGTCGCTGTCGATGGGTACCTCGGGTTCGCTTCGCCTCGAAGTGCCGTCCGACGACATGCGTTCCCTTCAGCGTCAGGCGCTCGGAGCGGTGACTCTCGTCGTTCTCGCCTCTGCGATGGCAGGCACCGTCGTGGCCGTAGCGACAGCCAAGCGGCTGGCCGACCCGTTGCAGGATGTGGCGCGGCGCGCTGCCCGCCTGGCCGAGGGCGACTTCCGGCCGGACCCACGACGGCACGGTATCGCCGAACTCGATCGGGTCTCGGAGGTTCTCGATTCGGCGACGGTCGAGATCGCCGGACGGCTGCAACGTGAACACACATTGGTCGCCGATGTCTCGCATCAGCTTCGCAGCCGTCTGACCGCTGTCCGACTACGTCTGGACGAGATTTCCACGCATCCGGACCCGGCAGTGGTCGACGAGGCCAACGAAGCGATGGATCAGGTGGACCGACTGACTCTCGCTATCGACGAGCTCGTTCGATCCTCGCGTAGTGACGGCGCGGCCGACGCGCACGAGGTCTCGGTCGTCGACGAACTGATCGGCACCATCGTCGAGTGGCAGCGAAACTTCGAGGACGTGGGGCGGACCCTGGTGATCAAGGGTGACGCTGATCTGAAGGCCTCGGTGACCGGCTCGCGGTTGCGCGAAGCGGTCTCGGTTCTGGTGGACAATTCTCTGGTGCACGGAGAAGGCGCGTGCACGGTGGCGGTTCGGGCCGTCTCGGCCGTCGAGAGCACCGAGGGACGCCGTGAACGACTGGTCTGTGTGGAGGTCTCGGACGAGGGACCGGGGGTGAGCAACGAACTTGCTCCGCACATCTTCGACCGTGGATTCTCCGGAGCCGGTTCCACCGGTGTCGGGCTCGCGCTGGCCCGGGCGCTGATCGAGGCGGACGGCGGCAGGCTGGAACTGCAGCGACGCCGTCCGGCGCTCTTCTCGGTATTCCTGCCTGCGTGGCGTGAACCGTCGGCTGCCGTGCCTCGACGCGAGCCGCGCTGAGCGTCTCAGGGAAGGTCGAGTGCGTCCGCTGCGTCGGTCGGGTCTTCGTTGCGTTCGGCGTCCACTTCCAAGATGGTGCGCGCGTTGTCCTCGGGAAAGGCGAAGCGGCGCAGTGCCCAGAACCGGAATGCCATCTGCAACAGGTTGCCGATGATGTAGTTCAGGACGAAGTCGATGATGACCACCGTCGTCAGGGATTCACTGGTGTCGCGAATGTCGAAGACGTTGTTCGCGATCCACAGGGGACCGGCCGCGATGAGCACGCCGATGCCGCTGATCGCGAAGAAGAGCAGTGCCTCGTGGTGCCGCTCGCGTCCGCCGCGATGCTTGAAGGCCCATTCGCGGTTGAGGAAGTAGCTGAGCAGGGTGGCGAGAACACCCGAGATGATCTTGGCGATCACCGGCTTCTGCTCGAGCACCGTCAAACTCAGCGAGTAGAAGATGACGAGGTCGAATACCATCGTTGTGCCACCGACAATGGCGAACTTGATCAGCTCACTGTGCCGAATCGCGAGGTCCCGAATGGGCGTGGGTAAGCGCTGAAGCACGCTTGCGATCGTCGGCACAACGGTGAAGTCTACGAAACCCACCCCGGATTCGCCGAACCGAGGCTCCGATCATCAGGGTTTCCACAGGTCCTCGCCCAGCAAGTGGCCCGGCGGGCCGGACGCCGGTTCGGACCGAATGCGTGCGACATGACACCATGGTGAGCCGTGACAGGTACCGAACCGCGCCCCACCGCTGCGCGCCCGTCGTCGACCGGAATGCCCGTGGTGACGATGATCGGCGGCGGTCAGCTCGCCCGAATGACTCACCAGTCCGCCATCGAGCTGGGACAGACTCTTCGCGTCCTCGCCGCGGGTGCCGACGAGCCGGCAGCTCAGGTCAGCCCCGACGTCGTCTTCGGGCACCACGACGACCTCGATGCGCTGCGCACGGCCGCAACCGGTTCCAATGCGCTCACCTTCGACCACGAGCAGGTGCCCACCGAGCACCTCGAGACTCTCGTGGCAGAAGGCGTCAACGTACAACCGCCGCCGAGCGCGTTGATATTCGCCCAGGACAAACTGCGCATGCGTCGCAAGCTCGCCGAACTCGGTGCGCCCGGCCCCGCTTACGCGGAGGTGTCGTGGGCGCAGGACGCGATTGCGTTCGGAGACGAGCACGGGTGGCCGGTGGTGCTCAAGGCCGTTCGCGGCGGCTACGACGGGCGTGGCGTCTGGATGCCCGCCGACGCCGAGGAAGCCGAGGCGATCGTCACTGCCCAGCTCGACCTGGGTGTACCGCTCATGGTCGAGGAGAAGGTCGCCATGCGCCGCGAGTTGTCGGCGATGGTCGCACGGTCGCCGTTCGGCCAGGGTGCCGCGTGGCCCGTCGTGCAGACCGTGCAACGCAACGGCCAGTGCGCCGTCGTGCTGGCACCTGCTCCCGACCTCGACGAGGACGTGGCCACGTTCGCAGGCCGGTTGGCCCTCGACATCGCAGGCGCTCTCGGCGTCGTCGGAGACCTCGCCGTCGAACTGTTCGAGACCACCTCGGGCAAGCTGCTGGTGAACGAACTCGCCATGCGACCCCACAACTCCGGTCACTGGACCATGGACGGGTGCCGCACCTCGCAGTTCGAGCAGCACCTGCGTGCGGTACTCGACTACCCGCTCGGTGACACCGATCCACTCGCTCCGGTGACGGTGATGGCCAACATTCTGGGCGCGCCCGAAGCCCCCGAGATGACGATGGACGAGCGGCTGCATCACCTGTTCGCCCGCATGCCCGATGCGAAAGTGCATCTGTACGGCAAGAGCGAACGCAAGGACCGCAAGATCGGCCACGTGAACATCCTGGGCGCGCAGTCGGGTTCGCTCACCGACCCCGCCTACGTGGCCTCGGTGCGCGAGCGAGCCGAACGCGCAGCGCACTGGATGTCGCACGCCGAATGGACCGACGGATGGGACCCTCACCATGACTGACAACACTCCTGCCCCCGATGGTCGTTCCGCAGGCTCCACTCCTGCCCCCGATGGTCGTTCCGCAGGCTCCACTCCTGCCGTAGGCCTGATCATGGGCAGCGACTCCGACTGGCCGACGATGGAAGCCGCGGCAGAAGCGCTCGCGGAGTTCGGAATTCGGTTCGAGGTCGGCGTCGTCTCCGCTCACCGCACCCCGCAGCGCATGCTCGACTACGCCCGCGATGCCGCAGGCCGCGGGATCCGAGTGATCATTGCCGGGGCCGGGGGAGCGGCCCACCTGCCCGGCATGGTCGCGTCGGCGACGCCCCTACCGGTCATCGGCGTTCCGGTGCCGCTGAAGTACCTCGACGGTATGGACTCGCTGCTCTCGATCGTCCAGATGCCCGCCGGCGTTCCCGTGGCCACGGTCTCCATCGGTGGCGCACGCAACGCAGGGCTGCTCGCGGTCCGGATTCTCGGTGCATCCGATCCGGCTCTGCAAGAACGGATGGCTGCTTTCCAGGCCTCGCTCGAGGCCATGGTGCTGGAGAAGGACAAAGCGCTGCGCACCACTCTGCTCGGGTGAGCGCAGCCGTGTCACGCAGCGAGCAGATCGAGCGCGCAGGTCGCGGTAGTCGGCAGTCCATGCTCGTGACACGGCTGGCGTTGCTCTATGCCCGGCTCTGGCGCGGTACGGCGCAGTTCGACGACGAATTCTCCCTGTTCGTCTGCACCGGGCTGCGCGGTGGATTCGGCCGCGGCGGAACGACATTCGGTGGTGCCTATCTGACAAAAGGCAACACCGCCCGTCGGGTATTGCGGCACGAGGCCGTACACGCAGACCAATGGGCGAACTACGGGCTCACCTTCCCGTTCCGCTACCTCGCCGAAGAAGCGCGGCACCGGGGCCCGGCGAACAAGTACGAGATCGAGGCCGGACTCGCCGACGGCGGCTACCGTCAGCCCGGCTGAGCAGCAGTGGCGGTGACTTTTTCGGTCTCGGCGCGCCGCTGCGACTTCGTCTCGTCCGGATTGGCCACCTGAACCAGTGACGCACCCACGACGAGAACCGAGAGCAGACCGTCGATCAGCTCGTCGGCCGTGGTCCAGGACGCGCTGGAGGCGACCCGGTCCGAGGCCGTCCACGACCGTGCGTCGGCTCGCTCACGAGCGGCAGCGAGTACTTCGTCCACCGAACGCCCGTCCAGCGCCGCGCCTGCGCCAGTGGCTCTGAATTGATCGCCGTGCACCCGCACCGACGTCGCGTAATCGGTCATCCCGATCGGCAGATCGGGGACCGCCTTGCCGAATGCGTCGAGCGAGAACGCCAACACCTCGTCTGCCTCGGGAGACTCGTCGAGTCGATCCCCGGACACCATCGCCACGTCCGCGGAGTCGTCGGCCCCGATGACCACCTCGCCGCCTGCCCACCAGATTCCCAGCAGCGCCGCGGCGGTCTGCCAATGCGCGGGCAACAGGACACTCACCCTGCCACCCACTTCGAAGGCGAATTCGTCGCGCAGCAGGTTGGCGGTCTTGGCAGCCCAGTTCGCGAGGGTCACCGCCGACACCTCGACCCGCTCACCGGTCGCATCGTCGTAGAACGTCACGCGCGGACCGGCCGGATCGGCGGCGAGAATCGGGTCGAGCAGGGTCTGAGTCAGATTCGAAGCCACCCCACGACCCTAGATGACGCTCGACGACCCCGATTCACACGCTCGGCGAGCGGCACCGATCAGTTGACGCACATCGGACCGGTGGAACCGGCGTCGATCGGAGCGGCCGGTGCCTCGGGAACCGCCGTACCCGATTCGGGAGCAATGGTTTCCGCAGTCGCGGCCTGGCCCGAGCCGGGCCCCGCGTAGTCGTTCGCGAGGACCACGCGCACTGTGTCCGCAGGCAGCGAGTCGTCGGCCGTGATCTGCAGATCGCCCAGGGCCGCCGAGACGGCGCGCGCGGCATCGCTGTCCACATCGGCAGCCTGGATACGGCTCGCGGAAATCGACGAGCCCTCGTAGTTGCCGATGGTGCCGTCGACGTATCCCAATGCTGTCAACGAACCGGCGACACCGTTGGCGAGTCCGTCGATGCCGCTGTCGTTCGCGACGTCGACCGTCACCGTCGACGGATCGACAACCGGTGCGTCCGAATCCTCGGCGTTGGTCTCCGCCGAATTGCCGTCGCCGAGCAGTCCTTCGACGTACTTCTTCACCGCAGCCGGATCGACCTGCACGATCGATTCGCCGTAGTCCGTCGTCGCATTGATGTCGACTGCGGGGATCGTCTCGAACTTGACCTTGCCGCCGGCGAGATCCTGCAGGCGAGTGGCGAACTGCAGAATGTCCCAGTCGGAATCGAGCGTCACCGATCGCTGGACCGCAGTGCTGAGCTGGCCCAGTTTTCCGGGGTTGCTCAGCGTCTGGGCGCTGAGCACACTCCGCACGAGCGAGGCCATGAACACCTGCTGGCGCACGATGCGGTCCAGATCTCCGCGGGGAAGATCGTGCCGCTGTCGGACGAAACTCAGAGCCTGCGAACCGGAGAGCTTCTGCTCGCCCGCCGGGAAGTTCGCACCCGACAGCGGTTCCTGCACAGGGTTGTTCAGACATACCTCGACCCCGCCGACGGCATCGGTCAGCAGCACGAAGCCGAGCAGACCCACCTCGGCGTAGTGATCGACGGTGATGCCGGTGAGGTTGGCGACGGAGTCGATGAGGGCCTCGCGCCCGGCTTCGGTTGCCTGTGATTCGGCATCGGCATCGGTGACACCCTGCTCCACCAATTCGAGCCGCTTGTTCTCTTTCGTCGCGCCGTACGCAGCGTTGATCTTCGACATCCCGATACCGGGAACCTCGACGTACGAGTCTCGCGGGATGGAGATCGCAGTGGCCGACGAACCGTCGTTCGGGACGCGGATAAGCACGATCGTGTCGGTGTTGGACGCCACCTCTTCGCCAGCGTTCAGAGACGCGAGCTCAGCGGGAGACAACGCGTTGCCGTGGGCATCCGTACGACTGTCGGTGCCGACCATCAAAATGTCGACGGCACCATCGGCGGCTCCGCCGAGACCGAGACCACCCGCGGTGGCGATGTTGGAGCGCAGGCTGTCGACACTGCGCCATGCGAAACCGGTCACCAGCAGAACGAGGATCGAGAGCACCGCGACCGCGACGTGGGTCGCAGGCCAGCGGGTACTGCCGACGCGAGGCGACCCGCCGTCGGATTCGGGTTGCTCGACGCCACCGCGGGGGCTGCGTCGATCCGGCCGGCGCGATCTGTCCGCACGTTCGCTGCGAGTTCTCTGTCTGCCTTCGCCTCGGAGTTCGTCGCCGACGTATCGGTGGGCAGCGCCCACCTCGTCGCGGGGGCGGCCTGTGGCGCGGGCTCGGGGGCCGTCGGGTCGCCGGGGAGCGCTTCGCCTCGGCGGGGGAGTGCGTTCACCTCCGGGCGTGCCTGGATCTCGTGGCACCGTGACGACCCTCTCTCGTTTCCGGCCGGTCTGAAACACCCGCCTACTTCGTTGTTCTCCCCCCGCCGTTCGAAGGTTACTTGTCACCGGTCGCTGCCTCGCCGAAGCGAACGCGGCGTGCCACACTTGGCAACCGTGAATGCGATCGTGGTGACCGGTGCACACGGCCAGTTGGGCCGCCGAGTGATGTCTCTGGCCGCCGAACGAGGTGACGGTGTCGAGGTGTCCGGATATTCCTCCGCCGACCTGGACATCACCGACCCCGACGCCGTGGCTGCGGCGGTGAGCGCGGGGGCAACGGTGATCAACTGTGCTGCGTACACCGCCGTCGATGCCGCCGAGACCGACGAGGCCAGGGCGTCGGCCGTCAACGCGGACGGCCCTCGAAATCTCGCGCGCGCCTGCGGGCGTGTCGGAGCCCGGTTGATCCACGTCTCCACCGATTATGTGTTCGACGGCACAGCAACCGAACCGTACGAGGTCGATGCGAAGACCGCACCGCAGTCGGCGTACGGACGCACCAAGCTCGCCGGTGAGCTCGCTGTGCACGAGGAACTGCCCGAGGCCGTGATCGTGCGAACCGCCTGGGTGTACGACAACACGGGCAAGAATTTCGTCACCACGATGCGCCGACTCGAAGGTGAGCGCGAGACGATCTCTGTGGTGAACGACCAGATCGGTTCGCCCACGTTCGCCCTCGATCTGGCGTCGGGCCTGCTCGAGATCGAAGCCGACCCTGCTGTGCGCGGACGAACGCTGCACTACACCAATGCTGGGCAGGCCAGCTGGTTCGACCTCGCACGCGCGGTGTTCGCTGGGATCGGTGCCGATCCCGAGCGAGTGCAGCCGTGCTCGAGCGCCGAGTACGTGGTTCCGGCACCTCGGCCCGCGTACTCGGTGCTGTCGCCGACCGCGTGGGTCGATGCCGGTCTGACCCCGGCGCGGCCGTGGTCGGACGCGCTGACGGCAGCCTTGACGCAGTCGACATGAGGGTTCGACGCGAGATCGGGCTAGTCTTGCCCGCGTGAGTTCCGAGCTGGCCGTGGTGACGGTGACCTATTCACCCGGCGAATACCTTGACCAGTTCCTGACGTCTCTACGTGAGGCGACGACGCGTCCCCTTCGGGTGATCATGGCGGACAACGGCTCGGTCGACGGCACGCCCGAGGCAGCCGAGGTCGCGTTCGAGGAGGCGGAGCTGCTGCGCACCGGCGCGAACATCGGCTACGGCGCAGCAGTCAATCGCGCGGTGGCCGCGATCGACCCCGACGTCGAGTTCGTCGTCGTGGCCAATCCCGACGTGCGGTGGCATCCCGGATCCCTCGACGGCCTGCTCGACGCTGCGGTGCGGTGGCCGCGGGCGGGTGCCCTCGGACCGCTCATCCGCGAGCCCGACGGCTCGCGGTACCCGTCGGCACGGACGGTGCCCGATCTCACGTCCGGCGCGGGCCATGCGGTGCTGGGCAAGCTGTGGCCCACGAACCCGTGGACCCGACGGTATCGCCAGGAGAACGAGACGGTGAGTGAGCGACCCGTGGGGTGGCTGTCGGGATCCTGCCTGTTGCTGCGGCGTTCGGCGTTCGACTCGATCGGTGGATTCGACTCGCGCTACTTCATGTACATGGAGGACGTGGATCTCGGCGACCGGCTCGGCCGAGCGGGCTGGCACAACGTCTACGTTCCCGATGTCGAGGTGACCCACTCGAAAGGCCATGCGGCAGGACGGCATCCGGAAGTGATGTTGCCCGCACATCACACCAGCGCGTACCGCTTCCAGGCCGATCGGCACGACCGGACGTGGCAGGCTCCCTTACGATGGGCCCTGCGCGCAGGTCTCGGTCTTCGCTCGAAGATCGTTGTGGCCTCGGCGCTTCGAGCGCGAGCAGTTGACGGACGAGTATCGGACGAGAGAACAGAGGCTGGACATGTCGGATAGTTCCACATCGGGTGCCGCACGTACCGACGCAGTCATCTTGGTGGGCGGCAAGGGAACTCGGCTCCGGCCGCTGACGCTCTCGGCACCCAAGCCGATGCTCCCCACCGCAGGACTGCCGTTCCTCACGCACCTGCTGGCGCGCATCAAGGCCGCCGGTATCGAGCACGTGGTTCTCGGCACATCGTTCAAAGCCGAAGTGTTCGAGCAGCATTTCGGGGACGGATCCTCGCTCGGCATCGAACTCGAGTACGTCTTCGAGACCGAGCCGATGGGCACCGGTGGAGGCATCAGAAACGTACTCCCGCGTCTGCGCGCCGAGAACGTCATGGTCTTCAACGGCGACGTCCTGGGCGGCACCGATCTGACGGCGGTTCTCGACACGCACCGAACCACCGACGCCGACGTCACACTGCACTTGGTTCGCGTCGGTGACCCGCGCGCGTTCGGTTGCGTACCGACGGACGAATCCGGCCGAGTGACAGCGTTTCTCGAAAAGACTCAGGATCCGCCGACCGATCAGATCAACGCGGGCTGCTACGTCTTCAAGCGCGAGATCATCGAGTCCATTCCTTCCGACCGCCCGGTGTCGGTGGAGCGAGAGGTGTTCCCCGCGTTGCTCGCCGAGGACAAGAAGGTCTACGGGCACGTCGACAGTGCGTACTGGCGCGACATGGGAACGCCGGAGGATTTCGTCAAGGGCTCGGCCGATCTGGTTCGCGGCATCGCGCCGTCGCCTGCACTGCACGGTGATCGCGGCGAATCACTGGTTCATCCGGGTGCAGGCGTGGCACCGGGTGCCTTGCTGATCGGCGGAACCGTCGTCGGGCGCGGTGCCGAGATCGGGGCGGGTGCCCGCCTCGACGGTGCCGTCGTGTTCGACGGTGCGATCGTCGAGGCAGGGGCCGTCGTCGAGCGGTCCATCCTCGGCTTCGGTGCACGCATCGGACCCCGCGCACTGGTACGCGACGCGGTCATCGGAGACGGTGCGGACATCGGTGCTCGCTGCGAGTTGCTCCGCGGCGCGCGCGTGTGGCCCGGGGTCAAGTTGCCCGACGGTGGAGTCCGCTTCTCCACCGACGTCTGACGCGAGATCGCCCCTAGCGGCGGCGGGCAAGCGCGACCAGGTGGTCGATCGTCTCCCGTTCGGCGTCGTCGGGCAGTGCATCGACCGGCCACCAGCGTAAATCCGTCGATTCCTCGCTGCGAACTGCCTGTGCGCCGTCCGGAGCCCGGACCAGAAACCTCAGGTCGAGGTGCCGCGTCGGCTTACCGAGGGAGCACGTGATCGGGTGGGTGTGCGCCGAGAGCAGCACCGGATCGACCGTCAGATCGGCTATCCCCGATTCTTCGGTGGCCTCCCGTAGCGCCGCGTCGACAACCGTCTCGTCCGTCGGTTCGCAGTGTCCGCCGAGTTGAATCCACCGACCGACCTTGGGATGAAGCGTCAGCAGCACGTGGGTTCCCGACGTGTCGAGTACCAACGAGGACGCGGTGAAATGGCCGGCCTCGTTGGCGCGGAGGCAGGCGTTCGGGTTGCTGTCGAGAAACGCCAGCATGGTGTGCCGAAGTGATTCGTCGCTCGAGTCCGACGGTGCCCATCGATCGAGCGATGCTCCGACCGAACTCCACAGGGTCGAATGAGGCGGCGTGGACGCGGACACGACTCAGAGCTCCACTAGCGAGGATCCGGGCACCACTGGATCTCGAACGGTCAGCGATTCGCTCGGGTGTCCGATTGCAATGGCTCCCATCGCTTTCCAGTCCGCGCGCAGGCCGAGTTCGGCGCGCACGGTATCGGCGGCGAAAATCGTCGAACCGATCCAGCAGCTGCCCAGATCGCGCACCGCGAGTGCGACGAGCAGCCCTTGGACGGCGGCACCGACCGCAACGGTGAACATCGTGTCCTCCGCGGCCCGACGCCTGTCGTCGGGGTACGAGTGCGCACCGTCGGGCACGCAGAACGGGATCACGATCTCGGGGGCGTCGAACAAGATGTCACCGCGGCCGAGTCTGGCGGCGATCCGCTCCTCGCTCAGCCCGTCTCCGGCCAGATCGGCACGCCATTGCTCGCGCATCGTCTCGAGCAGCCGGCGCCGCACAGCGGGGGTCCTGACCCAGACGAACCGAACCGGACGGGTGTGGTGCGGGGCCGGAGCGGTGAGGGCATCGGCAACGGCCGATCGAACGGCGTCGGGATCGACCGGTTCCTCGGTGAACGAGCGCACCGACCGTCGGAGCAGCAGCGCTTCGCGTCGACCACGATCGAGTGCCTCGGCGGTCCCGAGCCAGAACAGATCGTCCTCGCCGCCGCGCAGCAACGTCGCCGCGGTGGAACCGTCGTCGACGGGAGTCAGTCCGCGCACGACGGCGATCGGAACCCCGCCGAGCTTCCCCTTCACCAAATCGCCCGCAGCAGCGAGCTCGTCGGCGATCGCGACCTCGGTGACGACTAGCTCGTTTCCTTGACCGTCCTCGGCTCCGGCGTATGCATGGACGACGCCCAGGCCCGCCGCACCGATGGCGGCGTCGGTCTGGCCGATCCGCCATGCCCGCCCCATGGTGTCGGTGACGACCACGGCGACCGTCACCCCCAGCAGCGCACCGAGTGCAGAGCGAAGCGCTGCGGCACTGGCGTCGGGGTTCTCCGGCAGCAGCGCCAGTTCGCCGCCGTCGACGTTGGAGCCGTCGATTCCCGACGCGGCCTGCACGATGCCGAGTCGATTCTCGGTGATGAGAGTTCGGCCCTTGCGGGCGACGATGCGCACGGCTTCCTGTTCCACCAGGACTCTGCGGGCGGCATCTCGCTCGTCCGCATCGCGGGGTGCCTGCACCAGACGGCCCTCGACCTTGGACAGGATCTTGCTGGTGACGATCAGGATGTCGCCGTCACGCAACCACGGCGCGCGGTCCGCGACGGTCGCAGCCAGATCGTCGCCCGGCCGGAACTCGGGGAGCCCGGTCACCGGAAGAATTTCGATCGCCCCGCCGGGAGCGTGATCACCCGGTGCGGTGTGTGTGGAGTGGGAGTCGGTCACAGGTCGAGTCCGGCCGCGCGCAGTGCCGTGCGTGCCATCACTGCAGTGGTCTCGGGGTCGGTCATCAGCAACGGAACCGACTGGACGTCCACTCCGTCGACGACCGCCGTGTCGGTGGTGTGCACCAGCCATGCGTCGAGAATGCCGGTACCGCTTCGACTTCCGTAGTGACGACCCACCGCCTGCGCCGTGGTCTCGACTCCGATGACGGACAGGCACTCGTCGGCCATGCCGCGCAACGGCTTACCGTCGACGACGGGGGAGAGGCCGACCACCTTGGCGGCCGTCGTCCGTAGCGCCCCGCGGATGCCCGGTACTGCGAGGATCGCTCCGACGCTCACCACCGGATTGGACGGTGCGAGGATCACGGCGTCGGCCTCGGCGATCGCGTCCACCACTCCCGGTGCCGGAGTTGCCTGTTCGGCACCGATGTTGGCGAAGCTGTGGGTCGGAATCTGTGCGCGGTACCGAACCCACCACTCCTGGAAGTGAATTGCGCGCTGCTGATCACCGCTCGGGTCGTCGGGATCGGTGACGACGACATGCGTCTCGGAGCGATCGTCGGTGACGGGCAGGAGCCGGACTCCGGGTTGCCAACGGTTGCACAGAGCTTCGGTGACGGCGGACAGCGGAAAGCCGGTGCGCAACATACGACTGCGGATCAGGTGCGTGGCGATGTCGCGGTCGCCGAGTCCGAACCAGTCGGGATCGGCACCGTAGGCTGCCAATTCGTCCCGAGCGTTCCAGGTCTCCGCGATGCGACCCCAGCCGCGATCGGTGTCGATTCCTCCGCCGAGGGTGTACATGCACGTGTCGAGATCCGGGCAGATGCGGAGTCCGTGCATCCACACGTCGTCGCCGACGTTGACCACAGCGGTGATCTCGTGCTCGGGCTCGTCGCCGAACAAAGTTTTGAGACCCTGAAGGAACCGAGCGCCACCGACGCCACCGACCAGAACAGTAACTTTCACAACACGCGAGCCTAGTGGGGTTGCGGTGGTGCGGGGTGAGCGCCCACCCGGTGCCGCACCGTCCGCGTGGACCGTTTGCGACGGCGAGAACCGATGCGACACGCAGGGGACGGGCTCCGATCCGGGGAGAGCGCCGATTTCGGGCATGTGATGGTATTGGATTTGCGCGATCGGCTTGACCGCGACACACCTGGACGTGTCTAATCACAGGTATGTCATTCAGTGTTCGCAGCACGAGTTCGATTGCGGCGAACCTGGTTTCGAACACTCGTTCCCTTCCTCTTCGTCCCTGACTGGACGTCGAGTAGAGGTCGAGAGTCGGACCGGCACGTTGGACCAGCTCGATCGAATACCCGCGCGGGGCAAGGTATTCGAGAACACGAGGACCGAAAGTATCTGCGCTACCACAGGTGAGGAGGCGGAAGCGATGTATGACCAGCACGTGACACGTGATCAGCGGGGCGGACCCACTGCACATCTCAGCGCTGTCGACGACGCGCCGCAAACCGAGTCCGGCATCGGCGCAGATTCGAGCGTCTCGATCGACGCGGGTTCTGCGTACGTCCTACCGACGGACGAGGCCGACGTCGATGTCACCGACGCCGACGTCGAACTCGATTCGGATTCCGACGTCGACTCCATGCCGTTCGTCGCCGAGTCGGTTCCACCGGCCAAGCCGTTCCTCAGTCTCGTCGCGGGTTTCGACGAGATGTTCGAGGAAATCGAGGACCAGTGGCAGGAACGCGCCCTGTGTGCGCAGACCGACCCCGAGGCGTTCTTCCCCGAAAAGGGTGGCTCCACCCGAGAGGCCAAGCGCATCTGCCTCGGCTGCGAGGTCAAGGACGAGTGCCTCGAGTACGCGCTCGCCAACGACGAGCGGTTCGGCATCTGGGGCGGGCTGTCCGAGCGGGAACGTCGCAGGCTCAAGCGCGGAATCGGCTGAGTGGTTCGGTTCCGTCTCCCGACGGAGTGATCTACTCCCCGGCCGGGTCGACTTCGTCCGGGTCTATGCCCAGATACGTGGCGACCTGCTCGACCAGAACTTCGAACAGCAGATCTTCCAGATCCTCCGGGTGCTTGGCGCGCCGTTCCAACGGTCGCCGGAACAGCACCACCCTGGCGCGTGTCGTCTCTCCGCGCTTGTCGATCCCGGCGGGTACGAGTCGTGAGAGCGGTACCGGGCCTTCCGCCACCACCTCGGGTGGCCACGTCACCGATTCCGGATCCAACGCCCTGATCTTGGGTACCTCGTCCACGGCGATGTCGAGTTTCGAGAGCTTCTCGTGCCACCGATGATCGATCCGAGCGAACGCCTCGAGCACCAGCCGGTCGAACTTCTCCGCTCGTGAACGCCTGGCCGGGATGTCCTCGGGCAGAACCGGTCCGCGCACGCCGCGGCCGTGCCGGGCCACGGACCGAGAGGTGATCCTGCGCGCGGAAGAGAATCGAGGCATAGGGGGAGGTTATCGCGCTCGTCCGGTGTGTCGGTCGTTCGGTCGGTTGCACCCACCGGATACTCTGCACTCGTGAGATCACTGCGTGGCTGCTGCAGGCCTGGTTGCAACCGTTCTGCCGTTGCGACGCTCACATACGTCTACTCCGATTCCACCGCGGTCGTCGGGCCGCTGGCCACAGTCGACGAGCCGCATTCCTGGGATCTGTGCGAGGTGCACGCGTCGACCACCACCGCTCCCAAGGGCTGGGAACTGGTGCGGTACGAAGGCGGCTACTCGACGTCCAGCCCCGACGAGGACGATCTGACGGCCCTCGCGGAAGCCGTACGCGAAGCGGGTCGCGGCGATCGCGTCCGCTCCGAGGATCGTGAGAGCTCCGACCGCTCGATCGCTCGGCCGTCCGACACCGAACGCCGATCCGCTGCTCCGGCCGTCCGAACGGGCAGGCGCGGGCACCTTCGAGTTCTTCCCGACCCCACGTCCTGAGCCGCCCGAGCACACCGAGTGTGGTGTGCATCGGTCCGACTGGCCGGTCCGTCTGCCGTCTGGCAAGGTTCCGGGAGGAGCAGGACCGAAACGGACCGCGACGGTCCGCCGATACTTGGTGTGAATCGCACCGCTACCGACGCTCGATATCCGACGCCGATGTGCGGCGTCGTGGACAACGATCACCAGGAGAAACTTCGTGGCCCGAACCGCAGAGTCCGTGAACGCCGTCATCAAGGCCTACGACGTCCGTGGCGTCGTAGGCGAGCAGATCGACGAGGCGTTCGTACGCGACGTCGGTGCATCGTTCGCACGATTGGTTCGTGACGAGGCAGGGGCCGCGCGTTCGGTTGTCATCGGGCACGACATGCGTGATTCCTCGCCGGCGCTGTCTCGGGCGTTCGCCGACGGCGTCACCGCGCAGGGACTCGACGTGGTGCACATCGGCCTGGCGTCAACCGATCAGCTCTACTTCGCCTCGGGCCTGCTCGAATGCCCGGGAGCGATGTTCACCGCCAGTCACAACCCGGCGAAGTACAACGGGATCAAGCTCTGCCGCGCAGGCGCGAAGCCCGTGGGCCAGGACACCGGCTTGGCCACGGTGAAGGCCGAGTTGGTGGACGGCGTACCGGAGTTCGACGGCCCGGCCGGGACCGTGACGTCTCGTGACGTGCTGGCCGAGTATGCCCAGTTCCTGCGCGACCTGGTCGATCTGTCGGGTATCCGCTCCATGAAGATCGCGGTGGATGCAGGCAACGGCATGGGCGGACACACCGTGCCCGCCGTGTTCGCCCCGCTGCCGGTGACGATCGAACCGTTGTTCTTCGAACTCGACGGCAGCTTCCCCAACCACGAGGCCAATCCACTCGACCCGGCGAACCTGGTGGACCTGCAGCGATTCGTCGTCGAGACCGGTTCGGAGATCGGCCTTGCCTTCGACGGCGACGCCGATCGATGCTTCGTCGTCGACGAGAAGGGCGACCCGGTGTCACCATCGGCCGTGACCTGTCTGGTGGCCGAGCGCGAGCTGGCCAAGGAGCCGGGCGCGGTCGTCATCCACAATCTGATCACCTCTCGCGCGGTGCCCGAGCTGGTCGAGAAGCTCGGTGGCACGCCGGTCCGCACCCGAGTGGGGCACTCCTTCATCAAGCAGCAGATGGCCGACACCGGAGCGATATTCGGCGGAGAGCACTCTGCGCACTACTACTTCCGTGACTTCTGGGGAGCAGACTCCGGCATGCTCGCCGCGCTGCACGTCCTCGCTGCCTTCGGTGCACAGGATCGCCCGCTCTCGGAAATGATGGCCACCTACGAGACCTACAGCGCTTCGGGAGAGATCAACTCGACGGTCGGTGACGCAGCCGAACGCACCGAGGCGGTCCTCGCGGCGTTCGCGGATCGGACTGCGGGCATCGACCGACTCGACGGTGTCACGGTCGATCTCGCCGACGGTGCCTGGTTCAACCTGCGGGCATCCAACACCGAACCGCTGCTCCGGCTCAACGTCGAAGCACGCACCGCAGCGGATGTCGACGCGCTTTCGACAGAGATCTTGAGCATCGTTCGCGCCGGACTGGAATAGTGGTTACCACGGGTTCATGAGTGGGTATGCAGACGTTTCGAGCGGGTGAGGTAAGGGGAGGTGTCGCAGCCATGACGGCAGTGTCGTCTCTGGTCGATCTCGACGATTCGGATGCTCTCATCGCAGCCGATCGTGAGGGATCCCTGCGCAGCGCAGCGCTCGCGGGCGCGCAGGTGCGTGCCGTCGCGACGGCGGTCGACGAATCGGTTCTCGCCCGGTTGGCCGATCTGCGTCCCCGGAGCGTGGTGATCGTGACCGGCGACGGGCGGAGCAGTCGGGCAGCGTCGTTGCTCGTCGCCGCGCTCGGTGATCGCCTCGGGGTCCCTCTCGTACGCAGCACCGGAACCCCGCCGTGGATCGGCCCACTCGACGTGGTGGTGGTGGCCGGCGACGACGCCGGGGATCCACGTCTGGCCGAGTCGGTGGACGCGGCAGCCCGGCGCGGTGCCGAAGTCGTGGTGGTCGCCCCCGAGGAGGGGCCTCTGCGTGCCGTCCGAGGAGCCAGGGTCATGTGGCTGCCGCCGCGAATCGCGGTCCGCGACCACAATGCTCTGATGCGCTACCTCGCGGCGTTCGTGGCGGTACTCGGGGCGGTTGCCGGCGGATCGTGGAAGACGTTGCTGCCCAATTTGTCTCGTCTTGCCGACCTGCTCGACGCGGAGGCGGTGAGAAACAGCCCGTCCAACGAGATGTTCCACAATCCGGCCAAGGCCCTCGCCAGTGGGTTGAGCGGTCGGCGGGTGGTGCTGACCGGGGGCAGTCCCGCTGCGGTCGAGGTGGCTCGGCACGGCAGCGAGGTGCTGCTGCGCGTGGCGGGTGTCGTCGTCGGTGCGGGGGAGTTGGGCGACGTCATTGCCGCGTCCATCCGGGCGTCCGTCGTCGAATCATCGCGGACCTCACAGACTTTCGACTCCTTCTTTCACGACGAACAACTCGACGGACCACCGCCTGCGCTTCCGATGCGCGTCGTCGTGGTGGCGTCGGACGACGATCGCGCGATGACCGAACGACGAATCGCCGGTGTACCGGAATCGGAGATGTTGCTCGCCGATTCGAGTGAGGCGGTGTTCGGCGGCGAGCGCGCGAGATCCGAATTCGACAACCCCGCACCGGTGCAGGATCCGGATAGACTCTCGGTGCTCGACACGATGTCCGTGTTGGCCACGCGGTTGGACACCACTGCCGCGTATCTGCTGTTGATGGGCGGTAACTAGTGCAGCTTCTGCGAGGCGCGGTTCGGTCCTACGCATGGGGTTCGCGAACCGCTCTGGCTCGGATCCAAGGGCGCCCGGTGCCGTCCGATCATCCCGAGGCGGAGATCTGGCTCGGCGCGCACCCGGCCGACTCCGCGCTCGTGGTGCACGAGGGCGGCAGTACACCACTGATCACGCTGATCGACGACGATCCGGGTACTCATCTCGGTGGCTCCGCGCAGCACTACGAGTCGCGCCTGCCGTACCTGCTGAAACTGCTTGCCGCGGAAGAGCCGTTGTCTCTGCAGGCGCATCCCAGCAGTGCTCAGGCCCGTGAAGGCTTTGCACGCGAGAACGCCGCGGGTGTCCCCATCGACTCTCCGGTACGCAACTACCGGGATCCGAACCACAAGCCCGAACTGATCGTCGCGCTCACGGAGTTCGAGGCGTTGGCGGGCTTCCGGCGGCCCGCCGACACCGTCGAACTACTCGACGCGTTGGCCGTTCCCGCTCTGAGTGGGTATCGAACCCTGCTGGCCGCCCAGCCCGATGCTTCGGGGCTGCGCACCGTGTTCACCTCGTGGATCACGCTGCCCGGCCAGGCACTGGACGACGTGTTGCCTGCCGTCGCCCAAGGATGCATCGACTATCTCTCCGGTCCCGCACGCACGGACGGTGGACGATTCGCCGCCGAGGCCAGAACTCTGCTCGAGCTGGGGGAGTCGTACCCCGGCGACGCCGGAGTGCTCGCGGCGCTGCTGCTCAATCGGGTGAACCTGACTCCCGGCCAGGGTCTGTACCTCGACGCCGGAAATCTGCACGCGTATCTGCGCGGTACCGGTGTGGAGATCATGGCGAACTCCGACAACGTGCTGCGCGGCGGACTGACTCCCAAACACGTCGACGTCCCGGAACTGTTGCGGGTGCTCGATTTCGAGCCGGCCGACATCTCGCCCATCACCCCGGGTGTCGACGATCGACCGACCTACCTGTATCCGACGCCTGCACCCGAATTCGCGCTGAGCCGAACGGCGGTTGCGGCGGGGGAGACGGTCACCGTTCCCGGCTCCGGCCCGAGAATCCTGCTGTGCACGAGTGGCACCGTCCAGGCCGGTACCGAAGGCCGACAGTTCGAGCTGACGGTGCCGCAGGGCAGCTCGGCATGGATACCCGCTGCAGACGAATCCGTCACCGTGACCGCCGATTCGGGCGAGGCCGAGGTGTTCGTGGCCTCCGTGGGCCGCCTGTAGATCGCGTGTTCACGGGCGTCGGCCGATTCGAACCGCGAGATCGGTCGGATCGGGTGCCGGTAGGCAATAGTCTGATGCCACAGTGAATCGAAGTGACGGATGAGTTCGGTGATCCGTCGGCAGATGTGAAGTGGCGATACGGAGACCCGATGACCAGAGCAGACCGGCCCGCGAAGACCCCGCGTACGACGGGTTGGTTCCGGACCAAATCGATCGAGCAGTCGATCCAGGACACCGACGAACCGGACACGAAACTTCGGAAAGAACTCGGTTCCTGGGATCTGACCGTGTTCGGCGTCGCCGTCGCAGTCGGTGCCGGCATCTTCACCCTGACCGCACGGACCGCCGGAAACGTTGCGGGACCGGCAGTGTCGTTGGCCTTCGTGCTCGCTGCGATCGCCTGTGGCCTCGCGGCGCTGTGCTACGCGGAGTTCGCGTCGACGGTGCCCGTGGCCGGAAGCGCGTACACGTTCTCGTATGCGGCGTTCGGTGAGTTCATCGCCTGGATCATCGGATGGGATCTCATCCTCGAGTTCGGCCTCGCTGCCGCCGTGGTGGCCAAGGCATGGTCGCTCTATCTGGGCGATCTGCTCGGTACGGCCGCTCCGGTGCTCGAGATCGGCTCACTGAACTTCGACTGGGGTGCCCTGCTGATCGTGGTGGTCCTGACGGTGCTCATCGCGTCGGGTACCAAGTTGTCCTCACGGGTGTCGCTGGTGATCACCGCGGTGAAGGTCATCGTCGTTCTTTTCGTCGTGGTCGTCGGTGCCTTCTACATCAAGGTTGCCAACTACGATCCCTACATTCCGCCGTCGGAGCCTGCGTCGACCGGCGAGGGGCTGCACCAGTCGTTGTTCTCGTTCGTCACCGGTGCCGGCGGCAGCACCTTCGGTTGGTACGGACTGCTGGCCGCGGCATCGCTGGTGTTCTTCGCGTTCATCGGATTCGACGTGGTGGCAACGACTGCCGAAGAGACAAAGGAACCGCAGAAGGCTCTCCCACGCGGAATTCTCGGATCGCTCGCGATCGTCACCGTGCTGTACGTGGCCGTCACTCTTGTTCTGACCGGAATGGTCAAGTACACCGATCTGGCCGGTGACAGCTCCACGCTGGCGACGGCATTCGAGCTGAACGGTCTGACCTGGGCCAAGAACATCATCTCGTTCGGCGCACTCGCCGGTCTGACGACCGTGGTGATGGTGTTGATGCTCGGGCAGACCCGCGTGCTCTTCGCGATGTCGCGCGACGGATTGGTGCCGCGGGGACTGGCACACACCGGAAGCAAGGGCACGCCGGTTCGGACGACGATTCTGGTCGGTGTCATCGTCGGGCTGCTCGCGGCCTTCGTTCCCCTCGGCACACTCGAGGAAATGGTGAACATCGGCACGCTGTTCGCGTTCGTTCTGGTCTCGGCCGGGGTCCTCGTACTGCGCCGAACTCGCCCCGACCTCGAGCGTGGCTTCCGCGTTCCGTGGGTTCCGCTGGTGCCGATCCTCGCCGTGCTCGCGTGCCTGTGGCTGATGCTCAACCTGTCGGTCGAAACATGGCTGCGTTTCCTGGTCTGGATGGCCGCCGGGGTCGTCATCTACGTCGTGTACAGCAGGCGGCACTCGGTGATGGGGCTTCGAGAAGCCGACAAAATTCGTCACGAGAAGTCGGAGCACTGACCTGCGACTTTCGGCTGAGTTTAGATAGCGTCACATCAGACCGCGGGAATGTTATACCCTCGAAAACAGACTTGGAGGACTCAAAAAGTTCGATGAGAGGGTGTTGCAACAGTGAGTGTGGACGGCCGAATCACTTCTACGGAGGATTCGGGTGTCGCTTTCGGGGGGCGGGATTCGAAGGCCAGTGAACGGTCGGTTCGCTGGCAGGACAACAAACGCTATCTATGGATGCTGGGGCTGTTGGCCCCGGCGTCGGCATTGCTGCCGTCGCAGTTGGTCTACTGGACTGGGATGCCGCTGTTCTGGTGGAGCGGCGTACTGGTGTTCTTCGTGATCATTCCGGTGATCGACCTGATCGCAGGCGAGGACGGGCACAACCCGGATGCCTCGGCCAGTGAAAAGCTGCAGAACGATCGGTACTACCGGTGGTGCACGTACCTTTTCCTGCCCGTTCAGTTCGTCGGACTCTTCGTCGCATGCTGGATGTGGGCGTACGGCGATCTGAACGTGGTGGACAAGATCGGCCTCGCGGTGACGGTGGGCCTGGTGGCAGGCACCGGTATCAATGCCGCTCACGAACTCGGCCATCGCATCGAGCAGCACGAGCGCTGGTTGGCCAAGATCGCTCTGTCCCAGACGCTGTACGGGCACTTCTTCGTCGAGCACAACCGCGGACACCACGTTCGGGTGGCGACGCCCGACGACCCCGCGAGCGCACGACTCGGCGAGAGCGTGTGGACCTTCGTTCCGCGCAGTACCGTCTTGGGTCTCGCCTCCGCCTGGAAGCTCGAGGCGCAGCGACTTCGGCGCAAGGGCCGCTCGGTCGCGAGCCCGACCAATGCCCTGCTGCACACGTGGTTGCTCAGCGTCGTGCTGTTCGGCTCGTTGCTGATCGTGTTCGGCTGGTCCATCGCGCCGTACCTGCTGCTGCAGGCCGTCGTCGGATTCGTTCTGCTCGAGATGGTGAACTACGTGGAGCATTACGCCTTGCTCCGCGAAACGAACGATAAAGGCAGATACGTTCGGTGCTCGCCCCGCCACAGCTGGAACAGCGACAGGATATGCACCAACATATTTCTGTACCACCTGCAGCGACACAGCGACCACCACGCCAATCCGGGCAAGCGCTATCAAACCCTGCTCTCCTGCGACGAGGCTCCGCAGTTGCCCGCCGGCTACGCGTCGATGGTGATCCTCGCCGCAATTCCGCCGCTGTGGCGTCGGGTGATGGATCCGCGGGTATCGGCGCACTACCAGGGAGATATCGCCCGCGCGAACATCCTGCCCCGAAAACGGGCTCGAATCCTGGCGCGAGCCGGACGAAACGGGTAGAGCGGGTTCTCGACGGTCGGTCGATTCGCCGGTTCCACTCCTGCTCGCTCGGGCAGCCGGTGGTGCCGCCGCGCGGACCCGATAGCCTGGGAACAGATACTCAGTCAACAGGAGAGG
Organism: Rhodococcus sp. 06-462-5; assembly: GCF_002258315.1. Classification (GTDB taxonomy): domain Bacteria; phylum Actinomycetota; class Actinomycetes; order Mycobacteriales; family Mycobacteriaceae; genus Rhodococcoides. The sequence continues at coordinate 24,332 of NZ_NOYD01000038.1, forward strand.
CAAGATGACGACCTCAGTTACGTCAGGATCGGCACTCACCGTGGATCGCCGCGGTGGAATCGACTTCAAGGTCGCAGACCTGTCGCTCGCGGAATTCGGCCGCAAGGAAATCCGACTCGCCGAGCACGAGATGCCCGGCTTGATCGCGCTGCGTCGCGAGTACGCCGACGTGCAGCCGCTCAAGGGAGCGCGAGTCTCGGGATCGCTGCACATGACCGTGCAGACGGCTGTGCTGATCGAGACCCTGGTTGCACTCGGTGCCGAAGTTCGGTGGGCATCCTGCAACATCTTCTCCACCCAGGACCACGCGGCAGCGGCCGTCGTCGTCGGACCCTACGGCACCGTCGAGGAGCCCAAGGGCGTCCCGGTGTTCGCGTGGAAGGGCGAAAGCCTCGAAGAGTACTGGTGGGCGGCCGAGCAGATGCTCACCTGGCCCGAGCAGCCCGCCAACATGATCCTCGACGACGGTGGCGACGCCACGATGCTGGTTCTGCGCGGCGCGCAGTTCGAGAAGGCAGGTGTCGTCCCGCCGACCGACGACGATCACGATTCGGACGAATACAAGGTGTTCCTCGGCCTGCTTCGTCGCTCGCTCGAGGCGTCGAAGTCCAAGTGGACCGAGGTGGCCGAGTCCGTTCAGGGCGTCACCGAGGAGACCACCACCGGAGTGCTCCGGCTCTACCAGTTCGCGGCTGCGGGAGAGCTCACGTTCCCGGCCATCAACGTCAACGACTCGGTCACCAAGAGCAAGTTCGACAACAAGTACGGCACCCGCCACTCGCTGATCGACGGCATCAACCGCGGCACCGACGTTCTCATCGGCGGCAAGGCTGTGCTGGTCTGCGGCTACGGCGACGTGGGCAAGGGCTGCGCCGAGGCGCTCAAGGGCCAGGGTGCACGCGTTACCGTCACCGAAGCCGACCCGATCAACGCGCTGCAGGCGCTCATGGACGGCTTCGACGTGCGCACGGTCGAGGAATTCATCGAGCAGGCCGACATCGTGATCACCTCGACGGGCAACCTGTCGATCATCACGTTCGAGCACATGCGCAAGATGAAGCACCAGGCGATCCTGGGTAACATCGGCCACTTCGACAACGAGATCGACATGGCCGGGCTGGAGAAGGCCCCCGATGTCACGCGGATCAACATCAAGCCGCAGGTCGACGAGTACCAGTTCAAGGACGGGCACTCGATCATCGTGCTGTCCGAGGGCCGCTTGCTCAATCTCGGCAACGCCACCGGCCACCCGTCGTTCGTCATGAGCAACAGCTTCTCCAACCAGGTCATCGCCCAGATCGAACTGTGGACCAAGCCGGACGAGTACGACAACGAGGTCTACCGCCTGCCCAAGCACCTCGACGAGAAGGTCGCACGCATCCACGTCGAAGCGCTCGGTGGCTCGATCACCAAGCTCACCAAGGAGCAGGCCGAGTACATCGGCGTCGACGTCGAGGGCCCGTACAAGCCCGAGCACTACCGCTACTGACCGACGGGGCCGGTCCGGCAGTGGGAAAACTGTTCGTCATCGAAGGAGTCGACGGAGCGGGCAAGAACACGCTCGCCCGTCGGCTCGTTTCGGCGTGGAAACGTGACGGCCTGTCGATCGAGCGCATCGGGTTTCCCCGGTACGACCGGTCGATCCACGCCGATCTGGCTGCGGAGGCGTTGCACGGCGAACACGGTGACACCGCGGGCAGCGTGCACGCGATGGCTCTGTTGTTCGCGCTCGATCGCCGGGACGCGGGCGACGAGATCCGAGAGTTGCTCTCGGACAACGACATCGTCCTTCTCGATCGGTACGTGGCATCCAATGCCGCCTACACCGCGGCTCGGCTCGGGCAGTCCGCCGACGGCGAGGCCGTCGAATGGATCAGGTCGCTCGAATTCGACCGTTTCGCGGTACCCGTTCCCGACGTCCAGATTCTCCTCGACGTCCCGGTGGCGCTCGCCGCCGAGCGTGCTGCGGCCCGTGAGAGTGCGGACGCCGCTCGCACCAGGGATGCCTACGAGCGGGACGGCTCACTGCAGAGCCGAACCTCGGCTGCGTACGGCGGCCTCGCTGCCTCTCACTGGGTGTCGCCGTGGCGAGTCGTCACCGCCGACGTCGATCCCGATCGACTCGCCGCCGACATGTTCAATCAGCCATCAGGCGTTCGGAAAGTGACACCATAGGACCATGAAGCCTCGGATTCTGGTTGTGGACGACGATTCGGCTCTGGCGGAGATGCTCACCATCGTGTTGCGCGGTGAGGGATTCGAGCCCTTCGTGGTCGGCGACGGCACGCAAGCACTGGCTGCCGTGCGCGAGAACCGGCCGGACCTGGTGCTGCTCGACCTGATGCTTCCCGGCATGAACGGCATCGACGTCTGCCGCGTCCTTCGTGCCGATTCGGGCGTGCCGATCGTCATGCTGACAGCCAAGACCGACACCGTCGACGTCGTCCTGGGCCTCGAGTCCGGTGCGGACGACTACATCATGAAGCCCTTCAAGCCGAAGGAACTGGTCGCTCGGGTGCGCGCGCGCCTGCGCAGGACCGAGGACGAACCCGCCGAACTGCTGTCCATCGCAGACATCGTCATCGACGTGCCGGCCCACAAGGTCAGTCGCGGCGACGAACTCGTCTCCCTCACCCCACTCGAGTTCGACCTGCTCGTGGCGCTTGCCCGCAAACCGCGGCAGGTGTTCACTCGAGAGGTGTTGCTCGAACAGGTCTGGGGCTACCGCCACGCGGCCGACACCCGACTGGTCAACGTGCACGTGCAGCGTCTGCGCGCCAAGGTCGAGAAGGATCCGGAGAACCCCGAGGTGGTGTTGACCGTGAGGGGGGTCGGCTACAAGGCCGGACCGCCGTGATCCGTTTCTCCCATTCTCGGCGGCGAATCAACGGCAAGTTCTCTCCGGTACTGCGTTGGTTTCGTTCGCTGAGTACGACGTTGGGCCATGCCTGGCGTCGTTCACTGCAGCTGCGCGTCGTCGTCTCGACGTTGACGCTGTCCCTGGTGGTCATCCTCATTCTCGGTGTGGTGTTGACCAGCCAGATCACCGATCGACTGCTCGAAGCGAAGCTGTCCGCCGCCACCGAGGAACTCGACCGTTCGCGGACCACCGTCGAGGGCAACCTCGCCGGAGCCGACGATTCGAGCGGGCTCGCGACGCGCCTCGAACGAGCCAGGGCGGCACTGACCAATCAGGATCTGGACGCCGCGTCGACCACCGGGTCGGCCGGATCGTTCGATCCGGTCCTGATCGTGGAAGGCGACGCCACCCGCGCGGAGGCCTCGGTCGGTCCGGTCGATCAGATCCCGAACAGCCTGCGCGACTTCGTCAAGAAGGGCCTGATCAGTTCGCAGTATGCGACGGTGACCGACAGCGACGGCGGGTATACCGGCTCGGCCCTGATCATGGGATCTCCCACCGGTTCCGACATCTCGGCTCTGCAGCTCTATCTCATCTTTCCGTTGGCCAGCGAGGATCGCACGCTCTCGCTCGTGCGCGGCACGTTGTTCATCGGCGCAGTGGTGCTGTTGGTACTGCTCGCGGCGATCGCGATGCTCGTCGCACGTCAGGTGGTCCTGCCCATTCGTTCGGCGTCGAGGATCGCGGTGCGGTTCGCCGACGGCAGGCTCAAGGAGCGCATGCCGGTCCGCGGCGAGGACGACATGGCCAGGCTCGCGATGTCGTTCAACGAGATGGCCGAGAGCCTGTCCAAGCAGATCACCCAGCTCGAGGAATTCGGTAACCTGCAGCGCCGATTCACCTCCGACGTCAGCCACGAACTGCGCACCCCCCTCACCACCGTTCGGATGGCCGCAGACCTCATCCACGACGCCAGCGACGACCTCGAGCCCGCACTGAAGAGATCCTCGGAGCTGTTGGTCAACGAGCTCGATCGGTTCGAGACCCTGCTCGGTGACCTGCTCGAGATCAGCCGCCACGACGCGGGCGTGGCCGAGCTGGCCGCCGAACAGCTCGACCTGCGCATGTGTGCGCGCGCGGCAGTGTCGACCGTGCGGCACCTGGCGCGCGAGACCGGCACCGAAGTGATCGTCGACATGCCCGAGACCGCAGTGATCGCCGAGGTCGACCCCCGACGGGTGGAACGGATCCTGCGAAATCTGCTGGCCAACGCACTCGATCACGGCGAAGGCAAGCCGGTCCTGCTGCGGCTGCGCTCGGACGCCGACGCCGCAGCATTCGTGGTGCGCGATCAGGGTGTCGGTCTGCGACCGGGAGAAGAGAAGCTGGTGTTCAACCGGTTCTGGCGCTCGGATCCCTCCCGCGTCAGGCGATCCGGCGGCACCGGCCTGGGGCTGGCGATCAGCGTCGAGGACGCCCGCCTGCACGACGGTAAGCTCGAAGCGTGGGGAGCAGTAGGCGAAGGCGCGTGCTTCCGGCTCACCCTGCCGCTCGTGCGCGGGCACAAGGTGATCGGATCCCCGCTGCCCCTCAAACCCAGCACCAGGAAATTCGCACAAGGACAACCGATTCCCTCGATCACCGCAGCCAAGACATCCACGCCGAGGACATCCGCGTCGGAGCCCGCGACGTGATCTTCTCGTGTCGGCGCAGCACCCGAGTGCTGGCGATGTGCGGGCTCGTCGTCGCCCTCGTGAGCGGATGCGCCAGCCTTCCCGAGTCGTCCAGTCCCCAGGCCATCGGCACCTTGACCGCCGGTGCCGCGCCCACCAGTGCCCCTGCTCCCGAGCCGGGACGCGAGCCCGATCGCTTGCTGGACGACTTCTTCGAGGCCAGCGCAGTCTCGGCCAACAGGCACCAGGCCGCCCGACAGTTCCTCACCGAGGAGGCGTCGGGAACCTGGGACGACGGCGCACGGACGGTCGTGGCGGACCGGATCGACACCCTTTCCGGCCCGCGAACTGCAGAAACCGCACAGTTCACGATCCGCTCGACGACGGCCGGGATGCTGGCCTCCGGCGGGGAGTATCAGGCCGGCTCGGACACCTTCGACGCCGCGATAGAGATGGCGCGAGTGGACGGTCAGTGGCGGATCTCGAAACTGCCGCCGGGCGTCGTCATCGATCGATCCGCGTTTCTGAACACCTATCAACAGCGATCGCTCTACTTCGTCGATCCGCTCGGTGGCGTACTCGTACCCGATGTGCGGTGGACCAGCGGATCGCAGGACCAGCTCGCCAACCAGCTCGTGCAGCTGCTCATCGACGGCCCCAAGTCGGCGCTGTCGGCCGCGGTGAGCAACGAATTGTCCGACGACGTGAGTATTCGCGGGCCGATCACCAAGGCCGACGGTCAGACCTCACAGGTCGGGGTGGGACTCGGTGGCATCAAGATCGACTTCGGCGGCCTGCAGAACAAGGGTGATCGCGACCGCGAACTGCTTGCCGCTCAGGTGATCTGGACTCTCGCCTCGGCCGAGGTGGCAGGGCCGTACGTGTTGCTCGCCGACGGTCAACCCATCGACACGACGAAGCCCGACGGGTGGACGACCGCGGGCGTCGACTCGTTCGATCCGCTGGGCAGTACCGACGACAGTGTCGGACTGCACGCACTCGCGTCCGGCACATTGCTCCGCGTCGACGAGGCGGAGACCACCCCCGCTCCCGGGTACTTCGGGCAGGCCCGCAATCTGCGCTCGGTGGCGCTGTCCAACGACGGCACCCTGGTGGCGGGCGTCGCGGACACCGGACGGCCCGCCCCCGCGCCGTCGAGCACGCTCATGGTCGGCAGCTACGACGGTGGTGCGTTCCCCGTGGCCGAGGGGCAGTCGATCACGCGGCCCACGTGGGGGGCCGACGACAACGCCGCGTGGGCGGTGATAGACGGCACCAACGTCATCCGAGCTGCCCGCGATCCTTCCACCGGTCAGGTGTCGGTGATACCGGTCGAGGCCACCTCCGTCACGACGCTCGGCAACCGGATCACCGAACTGCGACTTGCCCGTGACGGCGTGCGAGCGGCGCTCATCGTCGACGGCGTCGTGTACGTGGCGACGGTGGTGCGCGAGCCCTCGGGCGTGTACTCCCTGACCGAACCGAGGGCGGTGGCCATCGGACTCGGTAGCGACGCCACGAGTTTGGACTGGAGTACCGGCGACACCATCGTGATCGCGCGGGTCGCCACCGACACACCGGTGGTCGAGGTGACCGTCGACGGCTCCCGGATGGATCCGCTGCCCTCACGCAATCTGACCACTCCGGTGTTGGCTGTCGATGCCTCGCCGGAAACGGAGTACGTGGCCGATGCTCGGGCCGTGTTCGCCCTCAACAATGCCGATCCGGTCGGCGACCGATACTGGCGCGAGGTCACCGGATTGGCCGGAGTCAAAGCGGTGCCGATTCTGCCCGGCTGACGTCGGTCGCGGATGTCTGTCGGTGGGCCCGGGCAGACTCCGCAGCCATGCGGTCGCTTCTCGATCTGATTCTGCCCCTCGAGTGCGCCGGGTGCGGTGTGCCGGGGGAGCACTGGTGCCAGGTGTGTTCCCTGGCCCTGTTCGTCCCGCCCATCGCCGTTCGCCCACGAGTCGATCCCGGTGTGCCGTGCTGGTCTCTCGGTACCTACAGCGGGCCACGCCGCAGTGGTGTGATCGCCCTGAAGGAGAGAGGCCGTCGGTCGGTGGCCCTGCCTTTCGGGCGCGCACTCGCCGAGGCCGTCGGACATCTACGCGACGCAGGCGAGATCGATCCACCCGAGCTGAGTTCGCTGATTCTGATCTGCGCGCCCTCTAGGGCTCGTGCGGCGCGCGCTCGCGGGGGTGATCCCGTGCTGCGATGCGCTCGTATCGCCGCCGAACAGTTGGCACCGGAGCGAGTGCTCGTGCCCGAGTTGCTTCGCATGACCGGCGGAGTCCGCGATTCGGTCGGACTGTCCGCCGGGCAACGGCAGCACAACGTGGCGGGCCGGATCGAGGCCGTCGGGGTGGCGTCACCGCGAGCCGACACACGTGTGATGGGGTCGGCGGACTTCACCGTTCTGCTGATCGACGACGTCGTCACCACCGGCGCGACATTGGCCGAATCGGCAAGAGTGCTAACCGATTTCGGAGTGCCGGTGGCCGGCGCACTGGTGGTGGCCAGTGCGTGAGTGCGAGGTGGAGGGACACGCCGACAACCAATTCGGGGTGAACGGTGGCACACGAGTCGATGACCGACTAACGTCGCGGACACGCACCGACTGGACCAGATGTGAGGTGATGCCCCGGACTTTGATGCCGGAAGGTTCCCCTTTCGGCATGCACACTTGCCACGTCCAACAGTGGGCGTGGCCGATATCTGGAGGTACGCGTGACGACCCCTTCACAAGCCTCGGTTTTCTTCGACGAGAAGCCCTCGGAAGAACCCGCCAAGAGCAATGCGGACGTCGTGGTCAAAGGCCGCAACGTCGAGATACCGGATCATTTCCGGATATACGTCTCCGAGAAATTGGCTCGCCTCGAGCGCTTCGATCCCTCCATCTACCTGTTCGACGTCGAACTGCAGCACGAGCGAAATCGCCGCCAGGCCAAGGCATGTCAACGCGTGGAGATCACCGCGAAGGGCAAGGGCCCGGTCGTTCGAGCCGAAGCGTGTGCCGACAGTTTCTATGCCGCACTCGAAGCGGTGACGTCGAAACTCGAGAGCAGACTCCGGCGCACCAAGGACCGTCGCAAGGTCCACTACGGCGAGAAGCGGCCCGTGTCCGTCGCCGAGGCCACTGCCGAACTCGCCGAGGACGACACGCTGGCACTCGATCCCGAGACGAAACTGGATTCGTTCGAGGACGACCAGAGCGGCCCGGGCCACATCGTGCGAACGAAGATCCACTCGGCCGCACCGATGAGCGTCGACGACGCACTGTACGAAATGGAACTCGTCGGTCACGATTTCTTCCTGTTCCACGACAGCGCAAGCGATCGCCCCTCGGTCGTGTACCGACGGCACGCCTTCGATTACGGCTTGATCAGACTCACCTGACCGGACCGTCAGGGACGGCTCGACTCGTTCGCCGTCCGTGAAATCTTTTCACCGCTGCAGGCTCGACACCGGAGACTCGATCCCCACGTCGAGCCTGCAGTGCTGTGTCGGTGTTGTCCGAATGGCCGACCGGCGATCTCCGACGACCGACAGTCGGGCTGCCGGGTTCGCAGCGACACCGCCTACCATGGACGCGTTCGGGTTACCCGCCGCGCAGAAGTCGTGGTGACGAACCCGTGAGCTCGTGCAGTATGCAGTGTTGTTCGTACCAGTACCCGTGAACCGAGGATCGAGGACGAGAAAGCCCGTGCCGTCGCTGTCGTTTTCCAAGCTGCTCCGTGTCGGTGAAGGTCGCATGGTCAAGCGGCTCAAGAGCATCGCCGACCACGTCTCGACCCTGTCTCCGGACATCGAGAGCCTCTCCGACGACGAACTGCGCGGCAAGACCGCGGAGTTCAAGGAGAGGTACTCCGCCGGCGAGACCCTGGATCAGCTCCTGCCCGAGGCCTTCGCCGTGGCCCGCGAGGCGTCCTGGCGAGTGCTGTCGCAGCGACACTTCGACGTTCAGGTCATGGGTGGTGCCGCCCTGCACTTCGGCAACATCGCCGAGATGAAGACCGGTGAGGGCAAGACACTGACGTGTGTTCTGCCCGCTTACCTCAACGCCATCTCCGGCGAGGGTGTGCACGTGGTGACGGTCAACGACTACCTCGCCAAGCGCGACTCGGAGTGGATGGGTCGCGTGCACCGTTTCCTCGGTCTCTCGGTCGACGTGATTCTCTCCGGCATGACGCCGGTGGAACGCCGCGCCGCCTACGCCGCGGACATCACCTACGGCACCAACAACGAGTTCGGTTTCGACTACCTGCGCGACAACATGACGCACTCGCTCGACGACCTGGTGCAGCGCGGCCACAACTTCGCCGTCGTCGACGAGGTCGACTCGATCCTCATCGACGAGGCCCGTACACCGCTGATCATCTCGGGACCGGCCGACGCGTCGAGCAAGTGGTACGGAGAGTTCGCCCGTATCGCGCCGATGCTCAAGGTCGACACCCACTACGAGGTCGACATCCGCAAGCGGACCATCGGTGTGCACGAGGCAGGCGTCGAACTGGTCGAGGATCAGCTCGGCATCGACAATCTGTACGAGGCCGCCAACTCGCCGCTCGTGAACTACCTCAACAACGCGATCAAGGCCAAAGAGCTCTACACGAAGGACAAGGACTACATCGTCCGCGACGGTGAGGTCATCATCGTCGACGAGTTCACCGGTCGCATCCTGGTGGGACGCCGCTACAACGAGGGCATGCACCAGGCGATCGAGGCCAAGGAAAAGGTGGAGATCAAGGCCGAGAATCAGACTCTGGCCACGATCACCCTGCAGAACTACTTCCGTCTCTACGACAAGCTCTCGGGCATGACGGGTACCGCCGAGACCGAGGCTGCCGAGCTCCACCAGATCTACGGACTCGGCGTCATTCCGATTCCGACGAACCGTCCGATGGTCCGAGTGGACAACGGCGACCTGATCTACAAGACGGAAGAGGCCAAGTTCGACGCCGTCGTCGACGACGTCGTCGAGCGGCACGAGAAGGGCCAGCCGGTCCTCATCGGCACGACGAGCGTCGAGCGCTCGGAGTACCTGTCGAAGCAGTTCACCAAGCGCGGTGTCGCCCACAACGTGTTGAACGCGAAGTTCCACGAGCAGGAAGCGACGATCATCGCCGAGGCGGGCAGGCAAGGCGCGGTGACGGTGGCCACCAACATGGCCGGTCGAGGCACCGACGTGGTGCTCGGCGGCAACCCCGACATCCTCGCCGACCTGAAGCTTCGCAAGCAGGGCCTGGACCCGGTCGAGACCCCCGAGGACTACGAGGCTGCCTGGGAGCCCGCGCTCGAAGAGGTCAAGGCACAGGTCAAGGCCGACGCCGATACCGTGCGCGAGGCCGGTGGGCTGTACGTCCTCGGTACCGAGCGACACGATTCGCGTCGTATCGACAACCAGCTTCGAGGCCGCTCCGGTCGTCAGGGTGATCCGGGCGAATCGCGTTTCTACCTCTCGCTGGGCGACGAGTTGATGCGTCGATTCAACGGCGGCGCACTCGAGTCGATCATGACCCGGCTCAACCTGCCCGACGACGTCCCGATCGAAGCCAAGATGGTGTCCAAGGCCATCAAGAGTGCGCAGACCCAGGTCGAGCAGCAGAACTTCGAGATCCGCAAGAACGTTCTCAAGTACGACGAGGTGATGAACCAGCAGCGCACCGTCATCTACGAGGAGCGCCGCCGCATTCTCGAAGGTGCCGACATGGAGGGCCAGGTCGAGGGCATGATCACCGATGTGATCACCGCCTACGTCGACGGTGCCACCGTCGAGGGCTACGTCGAGGACTGGGATCTGGAACAGCTCTGGACCGCGCTGAAGACTCTCTACCCGGTGGGGATCGACCACAAGGTGCTCGCCGGCGAGAACGAGGACGGCGAGAAGGGCGACCTGAGCCGCGACGAATTGCGTGAGGCGCTGCTCGAAGACGCGCGATCTGCGTACGCCACCCGCGAGGCCGAGATCGACGGTATCGCCGGCGAGAACGGGATGCGCGAACTCGAGCGCCGAGTACTGCTGTCGGTACTCGATCGCAAGTGGCGCGAGCACCTCTACGAGATGGACTACCTCAAGGAAGGCATCGGCCTGCGTGCAATGGCGCAGCGCGACCCGCTGGTCGAGTACCAGCGTGAGGGCTACGACATGTTCCAGGGCATGCTCGACGGCCTGAAGGAGGAGTCGGTCGGCTTCCTGTTCAACCTGCAGGTCGAGGCCACACCGGCCCCGACAGGACCTGCGGCCTCGGCTGGTCTGGCCGTGGCTCCGGGACTGTCCTCTCCGGTGGGCTCCGGCCGCCCGGCACCGGCACCCGCCGCAGCACCGGCACCGACGGCACCGGCACCCACTGCCGCTGTACCCACCGCTCCGGCACCTACCGCCCCCGCAGTGCCCTCGGCTCTGCGGGCGAAGGGTCTCGACGAGCAGGACGAGCAGAGACTGACCTTCTCCGGTCCTGCCGAAGGCGGTGGCACTGCCGTACGCCGATCCGGTCCGTCCCCGTCCGGCAGCGAGTCCGCCGCCGAGGGCACCCGCCGCGAGCGTCGCGAAGCAGCGAGGACTCAGAGCAAGGCACCCAAGAAGGCAGCTCGCTCCAAGCGCAAGAGGTAGTGCACGACGGTCGCGTCGCCGCCGGGCGACGCGACCGTCAGCCCACGTGCAGCGACGTGACCGTCCACCCGGGCCGGCGTGGGTCGATGGCCAGCTCGATTCGGCCGGCGAAGGCGAACGTGCGCGGGCCGCGGGTGTAGGAGCCGAAGATCTCCGCGGAGACATCCGATCGATACGCCACATGTACCCGACGCACTGCAGCGAAGCCGAGTCGTCTGCCCGGCGGCGGGTTCCGCACTATGGTCCGCACCAGGTCGATCATCGAGGCGGTGAACAGGGGCGACAGCTGGTCTGCGCTGCGACGTCGATCGATCACCTCGATCATCATGCGCATCGCGCGGTCGGCGCTCGAACGTGCATCTGCGGGCACCGGTGGCCTTCCGGGAGGCTCGATGCGCCGTCGAGAACGGTTGCTGCGCACGGATGTTCGGTGCCGGGCCTGCGGCGGTTCGGTGGCTGGTGCCGGATCCCACGTGTGCACGGCACCGGAGCAGAGCGGCGGTTCGAACGGAGCGGCACGCGAGAGAAAGCGATGATGTTCGGCGCGGAGTCGCGGGCCGGGGGCCGACGTGTCCGCGATGTCCGGCGGGTCGTTCGATTCGATGACGCTCACACCGACATTGACGGTTCGAGAGCGCGTTCGGTTCCCGTCGAAAACCCTCGATCGGCCCGCGACACGGCCCTCGACCGACCGCGAGACCGACATTTGTCCGCCACGTACTCTAGGTTCGAGCACACTGCGCGCCCGGCCACAGGAAGCGGCGCGTACTTCACGCGAGGACGGGGACTGGAACACGCGATGGCGACCAGGCTGACAGCGCAGGATGCGTCGTTCTACTTTCTCGAGGCCAGTAGCAGCCCTATGCACCTCGGGTCGCTCGCCATCTTCCGCACTCCTCGCAGTGGATTCAGTTACGACCGACTGCTGTCGTTGGTCGAGCAACGATTGGCATTGGTTCCCCGGTATCGGCAGAAGGTGCGTGAGGTCGCCTTCGGTCTGGCCAGGCCGGTATGGGTCGACGACGCGGATTTCGACATCACCTACCACATTCGCCGGTCGGCGCTGCCCAAGCCGGGTTCGGACGATCAGTTGCACGATCTGATCGCGCGGCTGACCTCGCGCCCACTCGATCGCACCCGGCCGCTGTGGGAGATGTACCTGGTCGAGGGGTTGTCGAAGAATCGCTTCGCGGTCTTCAGCAAGTCACACTCGGCGCTGGTCGACGGCGAACACGCGCTCGACATCGGTCAGGTCATTCTGGATGCGAGCAAGAACCCGCCGCCGATGGCCGAGGAACTCTGGATGCCTGCGCGTGAGCCCAAGGATTCGGCGTTGGTCATCGATGCGCTGACCGAGTTGGTGGTGCGTCCCGGGGAGAGCGTCGAGGCTCTGCGCGGCGCGGTCCACGGGGCTGCCGGTGTCGCGGGCGAGGCGCTGCGGGCCGCGGCGAAGGTCGCGGCGGTGCTGCGCACGGCGACCCAGAGCGCACCGTCGAGTCCGCTGAACGCCCCGATCTCGCGAAACCGCAGATTCGCGGTCGCCAAGACCGAGCTCGCCGATTACCGCAGAATCCACAACAGGTTCGACTGCTCGATCAACGACGTGGTTCTCGCCGTCGTCACCGGGGCACTGCGCAATTGGTTGCTCTCTCGGGGTGAGCCCGTCACGGCCTCCTCGACGGTGCGGGCGATGGTTCCCATGTCGGTGTACGTCTCGGCCGATCGGGTCGGTTTCGGAGATGCGGCCGATCGGCCGGCCGAACCGACGGAGGAGGATCGCAGCGAGGTCTCGTCGTTTCTGGTCGACCTGCCCGTCGGAGAATCGAATGCCGTGGTGCGGCTCTCGCACATTGCGCACGCCACCGAGGCGCACGCCAAGCAGAGTCGCGGAGTCACCGCACAGACACTGATGCGCATCTCCGGCTTCGCGCCCGCGAGCCTGCACGCGATGGGCGCGCGAGCGGGCAGTCGGCTCTCTCAGCGGGTGTTCAATCTGATCGTCACGAACGCGCCCGGACCCCAGTTCCCGCTGTATGTGGGCGGAGCGCGCATGCTCGAGATGTATCCGGTGTCGCCGCTGTTCGAGAACCAGGCGATGAGCATCGGGTTGACGTCCTACGACGGCTACGTGTTCTTCGGGCTCAATGCCGATCGAGGTGCCATGCCCGACGTGGACGTCGTGACGGCGCTTCTGCACGAGGCGCTGGAAGAGTTGGTCGACGCCAGCAACGAATCGAGAGTGTGAGGTCATCTGCAATGCGTGTCTACGTTCCGGCGACGCTGGAGTTCTTGAAAGTGTTGTCGGCGGAGGGCGAGTTCAGCCCGGTCTCGCGCACGGCCTTCGCGGTGACACCGACGCTGCGTGAGGCGTACTCGTCCGGCGACGACGAGGAGCTTTCCGAGGTGGCGATGGGGGAGGCCGCTCGGGCCTCTCTACGACTGATCGCTGCCGCAGTCGACGACGAGACCGACACCGGGACGGTCGCCGAAGGAGTGGTGTACCGGCGGGCGGTCATCGCAGCCGATGTGGACGATCCCACTCTGCGCCCCGATCTGGACGATGCCGTCGTCCGGCTCAAGGAACCGTTGCGGATGGACCAGGTCGCGTCGGTCCACGTCGATCTCGAAGGGGCCGAATCGGCGGTGGCCAAGGCTGTCGCTGCGGTCGATGCCGCGGACATGGGTGACGTGGACGCGGAGTTCGTGCTCGGAGACGCCGAGGATCACACGCTCGCGTGGTACGCCCCGCAGGAGTTGTCGTTTCTGCTCGAACTGCTGTGACTCCGCCGTGTTCGTTCGCGCACGATTCGCACCGGCACAGGTGTTCCCGGACCCGAACCTACGGTAGCGTAACCTCGATGACCGCAAGCGGTTCAGTATCTCGATCGAGGGGATGGAACACCCGATGGATCTGAAGAAGTGGCTGGAGGCTCCGGCGGCCGGTGTATCGGCCCCCAAGCGTCCGAGACTGAACATGGTGCGTGGTGCCTTCACCCGCATCACCACCCCCTTGTTGCCCGACGACTACCTGCATCTGGCGAATCCTCTCTGGTCGGCGCGCGAACTGCGCGGCCGAATCGTGCGAGTGGAGAAGGAAACCGCCACGGCGGTGACCCTGGTGATCCAGCCGGGTTGGGGCTTCAATTTCGACTACCGGCCCGGCCAGTACATCGGGATCGGGTTGCACCTCGGTGGGCGATGGCACTGGCGGTCGTACTCCCTGACCTCCCCGCCGAACTGGGAAGACAAGCTGATCTCCATCACCGTCAAGGCGATGCCGGAGGGCTTCCTCTCCTCGCACCTCGTCGGCGGCGTGCCACAGGGAACCATCGTTCGGCTCGCCGCCCCGAAGGGCAATTTCGCGCTGCCCGTGCCGCCGCCGAACAAGATCTTGTTCGTCACGGCAGGCAGCGGCATCACCCCGATCATCTCGATGCTGCGGGCGCTGGATCGACACGGCGACATGCCCGACACCGTGCACATCCACTCGGCACCCACCGAGGACGAAGTCATGTTCGCCGCCGAGATCGCCGCGCTGGAGAAGTCTCATCCCAACTTCACCTCGCACGTGCAGCTGACGCGATCGGACGGCAAGTTCGCACTCGCCTCGCTCGACGAGCTCTACCCCGACTGGCGTACGCGCGATACCTGGGCGTGCGGGCCGGCAGCACTGCTCGAAGAGATCGAGAAGACCTGGAAGCGCGAGGGAATCGAGGACCGGCTTCACCTGGAGCGGTTCGAGATCTCGCGCGCCGACACCTCCGGTGCCGGCGGCACGGTCACGTTTTCCAAGTCGGACAAGAAGACCACCGTCGACGGCGCGACCAGTCTGCTGGAAGCCGGCGAGAACGTCGGCGTTCAGATGCCGTTCGGCTGCCGGATGGGTATCTGCCAGACGTGTGTGGTGCCGTTGACGGCCGGACACGTCATCGACCTTCGCTCGGGTAAGGAACACAGCGAGGGAGACCGCGTCCAGACGTGTATTTCCGCCGCTGCGGGCGACTGCACATTGGAACTGTAGGTCTGTTTTTCGCACACTGCCTTCTCAGGCTGTTCGGCTACGCTTACGTAGGTTGCCCACGTCGAAACCCGATATTTCGGGCACTGCACTCAACTGTTGGAGGACCCGGTGGCTATCACCGACATCAAAGAGTTCGCTCATCTCAGCGAAGCGGACATGGAAGCGTTCGGTCGTGAACTGGATGCGATTCGTCGAGACGTCGAAGACAGCCGCGGCGAGCGCGATGCCGCCTACATCCGTCGGACCATCAGGCTGCAGCGGCTGCTCGAGCTCGGTGGCCGCGCGGTGCTGCTCGGCAGCAAGTATCGACCGGCCTGGATCGTGGGTACGGCGATGCTCAGTGTCGCCAAGATCGTCGAGAACATGGAACTCGGCCACAACGTGATGCACGGGCAGTGGGACTGGATGAACGATCCGGAAATTCACTCCACCTCGTGGGAGTGGGATCAGACCGGGCCGTCGGAGCAGTGGAAACGCGCCCACAACTACTCGCATCACACGTACACCAACATCGTCGGCATGGACGACGACATCGGCTTCGGCATCCTGCGGATGACCCGCGACGAGCCGTGGAAGCCGATCAACCTGGTTCAGCCGCTCGCCAACATCGTGCTGGCCACCACCTTCGAGTGGGGCATCGCGCTGCACGACTACGACGCGCAGAAACAGTTGGACGGCGAGGACGAGAAGGGTCTGCTGAAGTCTCCGGCGAGCCGTGCCTTCGCGCGCAAGATCGCCAAGCAGGTCGGAAAGGATTTCGTTCTGTTCCCGGCACTGTCCGGCCCGGCGTGGAAGTCCACGTTGACCGCCAACGCGACGGCCAACCTGGTCCGGAACCTGTGGGCGTATGCGGTCATCTTCTGCGGTCACTTCCCCGATGGGGCAGAGAAGTTCACGATCGGTCAGTTCGAGACCGAGACACGGCCCGAGTGGTACCTGCGTCAGATGCTGGGCAGTGCGAACTTCGACGCCGGTCCTGTCATGGCGTTCATGAGCGGCAATCTCTGCTACCAGATCGAGCACCACATGTTCCCGGATCTGCCGAGCAACAGGTACTCGGAGATCGCCGAGAAGGTGCACGCTCTGTGCGAGAAGTACGACCTGCCGTACACCACGGGGTCGCTCGGCAAGCAGTACCTGCTGGCGCTGCGGACCATCCACAAGCTGTCGCTGCCCGACTCGTGGCTGCGTGCCACGTCCGACAACGCTCCCGAGACGTCCTCCGAGCGGCGGTGGCGGGTGGGGGATTCGCCTGCTGTTCATGCTCTTCGGATCGATCCGCTCACCGGGCAGCGTCGAGGTCTGCGTTCGGCAATGCAAGAGGCGCGCGTGAGCTTGCGCAACGCCAAGAAGGAAGCCAAGCGTCAGGCCAAGGCTCTTCGTCGATCGGGCGACCGCGTTTCGTTGTGAATCGTCACACAGATTTCCGAGCGTAACCTACGGGACCGTAAGTTACGATACGGTAGGTGACGGAATTGCACATGGCCTGATACGCGAGCTATGTGTTCACGACTGCCAGGAGGTTGTTTCCCATGGCGATTACGGACGTCAAAGAATACGCGCATCTGACCGATGCCGACATCGAGGCGTTGGGCCACGAGCTCGACTCCATCCGGCGTGACATCGAGGCGTCCCGCGGTGAACGCGACGCCCGGTACGTCAAGAACACGATCCGCCTGCAGCGATCCCTCGACATCGGTGGCCGGGCCGTGCTCTTCGCCAGCCGCCGTCGTCCGGCATGGCTCGTAGGCACCGCCATGCTCGGGGTTGCGAAGATCATCGAGAACATGGAGCTCGGCCACAACGTCATGCACGGCCAGTGGGACTGGATGAACGACCCGGAGATCCACTCCACGTCGTGGGAGTGGGACAACACGGGGCCGTCGGCTCACTGGAAGCAGACGCACAACTACATCCACCACAAGTACACCAACGTGCTCGGCATGGACGACGACGTCGGCTACGGTCTGCTGCGCGTCACCCGCGATCAGCGGTGGAAGCCCTTCAACATCGGCAACCCCGTCTACAACCTGCTGCTGCAGTTGTTCTTCGAGTACGGGGTGGCGCTTCAGCACCTCGAACTGGGCAAGGTTGCCAAGGGCCGAGTGCCGCGCGAGGAATTCGAGCAGAAGCGACGCGAGGTGCTCGAGAAGGTCGGCAAGCAGATCGGCAAGGACTACATTCTCCACCCGTTGCTGACCGGTCCCGCCTGGAAGAGCACGTTGACGGCGAACATCGTCGCCAACATGATGCGCAACGTGTGGACCAACACCGTCATCTTCTGCGGCCACTTCCCGGACGGTGCGGAGAAGTTCACCAAGTCCGACATGGAGGGCGAGACTCAGGGACAGTGGTACCTGCGTCAGATGCTCGGCAGCGCGAACTTCAATGCAGGTCCCGTCATGGAGTTCATGAGCGGCAACCTGTGCTACCAGATCGAGCATCACCTGTTCCCCGACCTCCCCAGCAACCGCCTGCGGGAGATCAAGGTGCGAGTGCTGGAACTGGCGGAGAAGTACGACCTGCCGTACACGACCGGTTCGATCGTTCACCAGTACTTCTTGTCCTGGCGAACCATCGCCAAGCTGTCGCTGCCGAACAAGTACCTGAAGGCAACCAGCGACGACGCTCCCGAGACCGCGTCCGAGCGCAAGTGGGCCGACGCGCCCGCAGGCCTGTTCACCGTCGATCCCGAGACCGGCAAGCGTCGTGGTCTGCGCACCGCCATCGCAGAGACGAAGAAGCGCAAGGGAATTCGTAGGCTGGTCGGTAAAGCCGCGTAGTCCTGCGCCGAGTTCGAGCCTGGTGGCAACCGATTCCGACCGGAATTCGTTGCTACCAGGCTTCATTCGTTCGAACGGCTTCGAGGAGCAGGCGCACGGCCGCGACGCGTCGACCAGCGTCTCCGGTGAGCGCGTCGAGAGCGCACTCGGGATCTGCCGGTGGGCCGAGGTGCGTGCATCCTCGGGGGCAGTTCTCGATCGTGTCCGCCAGGTCGGAGAACGCCGCGACGACGTTCTCGGGGGAGATGTGCGCCAGTCCGAACGACCGGATACCGGGAGTGTCGACCACCCAGCCGCCGCCGGGGAGCGGTAGCGCTACCGACTGCGTCGAGGTGTGACGACCCTTACCGACGCCCGAGACCACCCCGGTGGCGCGATAGGCGTCGGGCACCAACCTGTTGACGAGCGTGGACTTTCCGACGCCCGAGTGTCCGATCAGCGCGGTCACCGAGTTCGTCAGCATCGCGGTCAGCTCCGTGAGGTCCTCGGATTGGCCCGCCAGCACCACCGGTACGTCCAGATCGGCGAAGGCCGCGGTGAATTCCTCGGGGGCGGCGAGATCGCTCTTGGTCAGGCACAGAACGGGTTCGAGGCCGCCGACGTACGCGGCCACGAGTGCCCGCTCGACGAAGCCGGTGCGAGGAGGCGGGTCTGCGAGCGCCGCTACGATGAGCAGCCGGTCGGCATTGGCGACCACGACGCGCTCGAACGGGTCGGTGTCGTCCGCGGTGCGACGCAACACCGTCCGCCGCTCCGCCACGCGCACTATTCGGGCCAGAGTGTCGACCTTGCCCGACAGATCTCCGACGATTCCGACCTCGTCTCCCACCACGATCGGAGTTCGGCCCAGCTCACGGGCGCGCATCGTCACGACCGGCCGTGCCGGGTCACCGCCGAGCACGCAACCCCATCGGCCGCGGTCGACGGACACCACCATGCCTGCTTCGGCGTCGTTGTGTTCGGGTCGAGTCTTGGTGCGTGGACGCGAACTCTTGCCCGGACGGATACGAACGTCGGACTCGTCGTACCGGCGCGCGGTCAGGAGCCGACCCCGCTCGGTGTCGATGCGGAGAGCATTGCGTCCCACAGCATCTCGAAACCGGGAAGCGTCTTGGCGGTGGTGCCGATGTCGTCCACCTCGACCCCGGGGACACGCAATCCGACGATCGCGCCTGCGGTGGCCATCCGGTGGTCGGCGTAGGAATGCCAGACGCCTGCGTGCAGCGGAGCCGGATCGATTCGGATGCCGTCGTCCGTTTCGACTGCGCGTCCACCGAGTCGAACGATCTCGGTGGTCAGTGCGGCGAGTCGGTCGGTCTCGTGGCCCCGCAGGTGGGCGATGCCACGCAGAATCGACGGACCTTCGGCCAGTGCGGCGAGTGCCGCGACCGTCGGGGTCAGCTCGCCGACATCGTGAAGATCGAAGTCGATGCCGCGCAACGTATCCGGGCCCTCGACGGTCAGGATGCCTGCGGTCAGGTCGACGCGAGCACCCATCCGGGCGAGTATCTCGCGGAAGACGTCGCCGGGCTGGGTGGTCGATTCGGGCCAATTCGGCACGCGCACTCGGCCTTTCGTCACCACTGCTGCAGCGAGGAAGGGGGTGGCGTTGGACAGGTCCGGCTCGATGCTCCACTCGATCGGCGCAACCGGTCCCGGGTGCACCCGCCAGGTGTTCGCGTCACCACCGGTTTCGGGGGTATCGACTCGCACGCCCGCGCGCCGCAACATGTCCACGGTCATGTCGATGTGCGGCATGGACGGAACGGGCTTGCCGGTGTGGTGGATTTCGATTCCCTCGTCGAATGCCGCCGCGGAGAGCATCAGACCCGAGACGAACTGCGAGGACCCCGACGCGTCGATGTCGACCGATCCGCCGCGTAGCGAACCGGTGCCGCGCATCGTGAACGGCAGAGCGCTGCCGTCGATCTCGGCCCCCACCGCGCGCAGGGCGTCGAGGATCGTGTCGAGTGGACGAATGCGTGCCTGTTCGTCGCCGTCGAACGACACCTCGCCGGCGGCGAGGGCAGCGAGGGGCGGCACGAAGCGCATGACGGTACCCGCCAGACCGCACTGCACCGCGCCTCCGTGCAGCGGTGCCGGAGTCACGCGCAACGTTGTCCTGTCGTCGTCCGCGGCGACGATCTCGATACCCAAGGTTGCCAGGGCGTCGATCATGAGATCGGTGTCACGGCTGCGTAGGGCACCGGTGATCGTCGACGAGCCGGTGGCGAGCGAGGCGATGATCAGTGCGCGATTGGTGATCGATTTCGATCCGGGCAGAGTGACTGTCGCGTCGACGGGTGCGACGGCGGCGGGGGCTGTCCAATTGCTCACCCGTCCATCTTCTCTCATTCGGTGTCAGTGCGCGGCGATGGGCGCGGTTGTGGCGCGGGTGAGCCCGATGAGATCGGTCGGTGCGAGTTCGATTTCCAGTCCCCGGCGACCTCCGCTGCACAGAATCGTCTCGAAGCCGAGAGCCGAGTCGTCGATCGCGGTTGGCAGGGATCTGCGTTGCCCGAGTGGTGAGATACCGCCGAAGACGTACCCGGAGGAGCGCTCGGCGGCAGCCCTGTCGGCCATCGCGATCTTCCTGGTGGACAGCGCAGCGGCCGCGGCCTTGAGGGAGAGCATCGCCGTCACCGGAACGATCGCCACCGCCAGCGAGCGATCTGCTCGTTCCACGACGAGCGTCTTGAAGACCTGTTCGGGTCGAACGCCGAGCCGTTCGACGAGTATTCGGGCTGCCTCCTCGCCGTAGGACTGCGCCCGAGCATCGTGGTCGTACGAGTGCACGGTGTGCGCCACCTTTCGTGCGGTGAGCAGCGCGAGAGCGGGTGTGGACGCAGCCATTCACCGGACTCTAGCGACCGCGCGGGAACACGACGGCACGACGCAGTGTTGTGTAACGACAGATACGGATGCAGGCGGAAGGAATGACGAATGGCAGTGCTGACCGCGGGACGTCCCCTCGTGTTGAAGGGGGTGATCTCTTCGCAGAAGCCGACTACGGGCGCCGTAGCCTGGGCGGTGGAAGCTATCGAAGGGATCAGCGTGACAGAAGCCAGCAATCCCGTCGCTGACGTGGACGACGAGAAGGCAATCGCGGAGCGCAGGGCTGCCGAGACCGAGGCACAGTTGACCGAGCGCTTCGAGCGCGACGCGTTGCCGATGCTCGATCAGCTCTACGGCGCAGCTCTGCGAATGACGCGTAACCCCGCCGACGCCGAGGATCTGGTTCAGGAGACGTTCGTCAAGGCCTACTCGGCGTTCCGGTCGTTCCGTGAGGGCACGAACCTCAAGGCGTGGCTGTACCGAATTCTGACCAACACCTACATCAACTCCTACCGCAAGAAGCAGCGTCAGCCCGCTCAGTACCCGACCGACGAGATCAGTGACTGGCAGCTCGCCGCCACGGCCGAGCACACGTCGACAGGGCTGCGTTCGGCCGAGGTCGAGGCTCTGGACGCGCTGCCGGACGACGACATCAAGGCCGCGCTGCAGTCTCTTCCCGAAGAGTTTCGGATGGCTGTGTACTACGCCGACGTCGAGGGGTTCCCGTACAAGGAGATCGCCGAGATCATGGGCACTCCCATCGGCACGGTGATGTCGCGTCTGCACCGCGGACGCAAGCAACTGCGGGGCCTGCTGGCAGGGGTCGCGCGGGAGCGTGGTTTCAACCGGGACGGCGCAGTCGACCGGCACGAGCAGGAGGTAGTCCAGTGACGGGCACCGGCAGCACCGACGGAGACGAGCAGTTCGAGCGACTCGACTGCTCCGCGGTCATCGCGGACGTATGGGTCATGCTCGACAACGAATGCGACGAGGCCAGCCGATCCCGTCTGCAGAAGCACATCGACGAATGCGGATCCTGCTTCGAAGCCTATGGGATCGAAGAGAAGGTCAAGCGGCTGATCTCACGCAAATGCGGGGGAGACCAGGCACCGGCCGGGCTGCGCGAACGACTCAGTGTGGAGATTCGCCGGACCGTGTTGATTCGCCAGACCGACTCCGAGTAGTCGAGGGTCGTACAACGACGAGGGGCCGAGAAGCAATTGCTTCTCGGCCCCTCGCGGCTTGTGGCAAACCGTCAGCTGTTCGGACGTTTGCCGTGGTTGGCCTTGTTGCCCTTACGAGCACGCTTCTTACGTCCACGCTTTCCCATGATGGGCTCCTCTCGTTTGTTCACTACAGTCTCCCACGTGTGATTGGCTTACTGTGACGGGCCTGGTCTCCGATGGGTGCCCGGCGCAGTTCGTGGTGACGTGAGAGAGGGGTTCGCCGGTGTCGGAGGACGTTCGTGCGGAGATGGTGTCCACGGTATTTCAGGTGGTCGTGGCCCGAGGCGACGCCGTCGAGGTCGGTGACACCCTCGTGATCCTGGAATCGATGAAGATGGAAATTCCCGTGCTGGCCGAGACGGCAGGCACGGTCACTTCGGTGGACGTCGCGGTGGGCGACGTCATTCAGCAGGGCGACCTCATCGCCGTCGTGTCCTGAGCAACGGCCACGTGAGATCTCGTGTCGACTCTCAGTGACCTGCTGGCCGAGCACACCGACCTCCCCGGCGTCGCGGTCGACCATTTGCAACGCGTCGTAGGCGAGTGGCAACTGCTGGCCGATCTGTCGTTCGCCGACGTACTCCTGTGGGTCGGTACCGACGACGTGTCCAGTGGGACTGCCGACGTGCTGTGTGTGGCGCAGTGTCGGCCGACCACCGCGCCCACGGTCTTCACTCACGACATCGTGGGAACCACGATCTCCGAGTCCGAGCACCCTGATGTGATGGTCGCGCTGCAGCAGCGGCAAATCGTGCACGGAGGCGTGGTGACGCGGACCGAGAGCATTCCGGTGCGCTGCGGAGAGCACGTCATCGCGGTGCTGACCCGCGACACCAATCCCGCGCAGCTTCGACCGCCGAGCGCCCTCGAGGTGGCGTACCGGGAATGTGCCGACGACCTGTGTCTGATGATCAGTGAAGGGACGTTTCCCACCCCGGAGGAGCGCACCGATGTGAACTCGTCCCCGCGGGCAGGCGACGGTTTCATTCGTGTCGACACCGAGGGGCGGGTGGACTACGCCAGTCCCAACGCCCTCTCGGCGTACCACCGGATGGGATTGACGACGGAGCTGTCCGGTCGAGATCTGGCGTCTGTCACGCGGTCTCTGGTCACCGACCCGTTCGACTCACAGGAGGTGGCCGACCACATCAGGTCGTCGCTCAGCGGCAACGTGGGGCACCGGATGGAGGTCGATGCACGCGGTGCCACCGTTCTCGTGCGCACGTTGGCTCTGCAGCCACGGGGGAGGTCGGCCGGTGCTGCCGTGTTGATCCGTGATGTCACCGAGGTGAAGCGACGCGATCGTGCCCTCCTCAGCAAGGACGCGACCATCCGGGAGATCCATCATCGGGTGAAGAACAATCTGCAGACGGTGGCTGCGCTGCTCCGACTGCAGTCTCGTCGACTGGAGAACGAGGAAGCGCGCACGGCGTTGTCCGAGTCGGTCCGTCGGGTGACGTCCATTGCGCTCGTGCACGAAATGCTGTCGATGTCGGTGGACGAGGAAGTGGATCTCGACGAGATCGTCGATCGTCTGGTGCCGATCATGCTGGACATAGCGACGGTCAATCCGAGGGTTCGAGTGGTGCGCGAGGGCAATCTCGGAGTCTTCTCGGCCGAACGGGCGACGCCCCTGGTGATGGTGCTGACGGAGCTGGTGCAGAACGCGATGGAGCACGGATTCGACGCCGGGTCGGCCGGTGTCGTCCGCATCGGAGCGGACCGGTCCGCGAAGTGGCTGGACGTGGTCATCCACGACGACGGGCGCGGGTTGCCCACGGGGTTCTCTCTGGAACGCTCGGACGGTCTCGGGCTGCAGATCGTGCGCACGCTGGTCTCGGTGGAGTTGAACGGATCGCTGGGTCTGCACCCCGCATCGGGTGGCGGAACCGACGCGATGTTGAGGGTTCCTCTGGGACGACGTGTGCCGAGGCCCTGATGCACGTTCGGTGAACAGTGCGTAACGAGCTCGCCCGATCGCTCCCGGAACGCTGGATGCCCGTGGAACGCGGAAGGCCCGGTGTCCGCTGTTGCGGACACCGGGCCTTGCCGATTGCTGGTTGCGCGTCCTAGACGGAGCTGCGTGCGCGCGTACGTGCGTTGCGTCGCTTGAGTGCACGGCGCTCGTCTTCACTCATTGCGCCCCATACTCCTGCGTCCTGGCCGGATTCGAGTGCCCAGGACAGGCATTCAGCGGTGACGGGGCACCGAGTACAGACGACTTTGGCATCGGCGATCTGCGCGAGCGCCGGACCACTGTTTCCCACCGGGAAAAATAGTTCCGGATCTTCATCGCGACAAATAGCCTTGTGGCGCCAGTCCATCCTCTGCTCCTTACCGGGCGCCGAAGCGCCGTTTCGTTTCTCTTCTGTTCACGAGTGGGTAACCAATGTTTCCGCACTGTTGCTTGTGAATGCTTTCACGAACTCAGGTGAAGTCAAGGGGTACGCGCGTGACCGTGGTCAAGCTCACTCTGTTAGGCTCGCTTTAGCCTTCTGCGCTCCTTTGTACCCCGAGTGAACACATTTCGCTCGTGATTTCACGAGAAGAGCGCTGTGTGTTGTCGCATATGCCCAGGACGGGCGGCCCTCACCTGCTCGGTGCAACCACTTCCAACGCGTCGGGAGTGGAGAAGAACTCGGCCTCGGTGCGTTCACCCAGGTAGTCCCCGTCCATCTGCAAACCGACCGGCTCCGCCGACGAAATTCGGACACTCGGTACATCGTCGATCCGAATCAGCTTGCGAGACTTCGGCTCTGCGCCCTTGGCCAACAACTGGCGAGAGACCCGCAACGTAGGGAACAAGGCCGTCGAACGCATGCCGAACACGCCCAGACCCGAATCGAAACCAGTACCCGGATTGGTGTGCACCGGCCTCTCGTTCAAATACGTCCACGGACTCGAATTCGACACGAACGCATAGTGCACACCCTCGAACGGATCCTGACCCGGAACCTCGACGGTCAACCGAGCCGGCTGCCGCTTGTGCTTGAAGAATTCCTGCACCGCCGACCGCAGATACCGCGTCGCAGACACCGGCTTGCCGTCCTTGCGACCGGCATCGATCGCCCGACACACATCGGCATCCAAACCCATACCAGCATTGAACGTGAACCAGCGATTGTCGCAGTGCCCCAACCCGATCGTCCGCCGCGCCCGTGCATCGAGCAGCCCGATCAACTGATTCGTCGCCGCCACCGGATCCGCCTCGATACCCAACGAACGAGCGAAAACATTCGCACTACCGCCGGGAACGACCGCAATCGGCGGAATCGCACCGATCGTCACCGCCTGCATCGACGTCGGCAACGGCACCCCGAGCAAACCGTTGATCACCTCGTTGACCGTCCCGTCACCACCGTGAACGATCACCAGACCCATCCCGTCCTCACGGGCACCCCGAGCAAGCTCCGACGCATGATCACGATGAGTCGTCTGCGCCACCGTCACCCGCACCCGACTCGACAACGCATGAGCCAACAGATCCCGAGCCGCAGCCGTCGTGGAAGTCGCATTGGGATTGACGATCAGCAGCGCACGCACGAGCACTGACACTAACCGGGTCGTTCCGCAGGCTCCACTCCGGTCACCTGGGTCGTTCCGCAAGCTCCACTCCCGGTTGCCTAGGCTGGTCGCGTGTCCACCTCACCCGAGAACCTCACCCCGCCGGCCACGTTCAGATCCGCCGGGGCGCTCGTCGCAGCGCAAGGCGTGGCGTCGTTGGTGGCCGCGATTGTCCTACTCGTCCGAGCGTTCTCCGGAGAAGGGGACAACGCCGTGGCCAACGGCTACGGCACCGCAGGGTGGTTCGGCGTCCTGGGTATCGGCGTCGGGGCGGCGGGCGTCGCCTTGATCCTCGGAAAGCGCTGGGGACGGTCCATCGCCACCGTCGTCCAGCTGCTGCTGCTCCCCGTCGTGTGGTCGCTGTTGACCGGATCGCATCAGACCGTCTACGGCATCGCCCTCGGAGCAGTGGTCGTCGGCGTGCTCGTGCTGCTGTTCAGCCCACCGTCCTCCCGGTGGATGGCCGCCGAATACAGCGACGTCGACGACGAGCTCCGCTGAGGTAGCCGTTCAACGCGCCCGGGCGGCCAGCTCTGCCAGTGCATTCTCGGTCAGGCGGAACGTGGTCCACTCGTCCTGTGGCTCTGCACCGAGCGATCGGTAGAAGCCGATCGACGGGGTGTTCCAGTCCAGAACCGACCAGGCCAATCGCGTGTACCTCCGATCGACGCATTCGGCCGCCAACGCGGCGAGCAGCGCGGTTCCGAAGCCTTCTCCGCGCGCGGCGGGCTGCACGTAGAGGTCCTCCAGATAGATTCCGTTGACGCCGTCCCACGTGGAGAAGTTCAGGAACCACAGCGCGCACCCCACCACAGTGCCCTCGTGCTCGGCGACGTGTGCGAACACCGACGGCTGCGATCCGAACAGCGCAGAACGAAGCTGCTCGTCTCGAACGGTGCACAGCGAGGACGACTTCTCGTAGGCGGCGAGTTCGTGCACGAGAGCGGTGATGGCGGGAACATCGGCCTCGGTGGCGCGGCGAATCATCCTGGGTTTCCTTTCGGTGCCGTGGCGGCGGTGAGAATCGACGGGTGCACGTTGTGCGCCACGAGCTGACGAAACGAATGCTCGAAGCCGAGCAACGAATACGCGGCGGGCGAGAGTGCGAAGCGTTTGCCCTCGGTGATGGCGGCCTCGGTCCAGCCGGCGATCAGTGCCCGCGAGAAGTGGCCGTGGCCGACCAGCACGACGTCGCGGCCGCTCAACAGTGGCAGGACAACCGAGAGCACCAGCTCGACGCGCACGGCGATGTCGCCGATGGACTCACCACCCGGGCACGGATGCGTCCAGACGGTCCAGTGCGGCACCGTCTCGTGGATCTGCGTCGAGGTGATGCCCTCGTAGTCTCCGTAGTCCCACTCCGACAACGCATCCCACGTTCGGTCGACCTGCAGGCCCGCCAGCTCGGCAGTTCGACGGGCGCGCTCTCGCGGGCTCGTGATCACCAGGGGATCGCGCAGCTTCAGTAGTCGGAGGAGCGATCCGGCCTCGACGGCCTGTTGCTCGCCGGTACTCGTGAGAGGGACGTCCGTGTTGCCGGTGTGCTTGCCGGCAAGCGCCCATTCGGTCTCGCCGTGCCGGAGTAGAACGACTCTGCCGGCCTCGACGCCGCCGTGTGTGGTCATGGAACGATCATGCCTGCCGTCAGGGTGTGGCCCTTGTCATAGGTGGCCCACGGATGTGTCCGATTTATCGATTGAGTACAGACCTACCGGCCGGTTACTCTCGTTGCGAAATATTCACTCCCTCGGGCGACGCAGCTCTTCCCGTCGTGCCTCCCAGCTCCTTCTCATCGCCTGGAGAACCATGACCGACCTGCAGAAGCCCGCATCGTCCGATGCTCCGGAGAAGCTCGACGGTGCACTGTTGAAGATCGCCGGGGTCGTCGTGCTCGGGGCCATCATGTCGATTCTGGACGTCACCGTCGTCAGCGTCGCGCTCCGTACGTTCACCGACGTCTTCGACACCACGTACGCCAACGCCGCGTGGACGATGACGGGCTACACGCTCGCCCTGGCCACCGTCATACCTCTGACCGGGTGGGCTGCGGATCGGTTCGGAACCAAGCGCCTCTACATCACCGCGCTGGTGCTGTTCGTACTCGGCTCGGTGCTGTGCAGCTTCGCCTGGGACATCACCTCGCTCATCGTCTTCCGAGTGCTGCAGGGACTCGGCGGCGGCATGCTGATGCCATTGGGCATGACGATCATGACGCGTGCCGCAGGCCCCGAGCGGATCGGGCGCGTGATGGCCGTGTTGGGCGTCCCGATGCTCATCGGGCCCATCGCAGGGCCCATCCTCGGCGGCTGGCTGATCGAGGCGGCGAGCTGGCACTGGATCTTCCTCATCAACCTGCCGATCGGCATCCTCGCCCTGATCGCGGCCGTGGTGATCTTCCCCAAGGACAACCCGACTCCGTCCGAATCCTTCGATTTCCGCGGCATGCTGATGCTCTCGCCCGGCCTCGCCCTGTTCCTGTACGGCGCGTCCTCGGTCGTCGAAACCGAAACCGTTCTCGCGGTGAAGGTGCTTGTCCCGGTCATCGTCGGGCTCGTGCTGATCGTCCTGTTCGTTTTTCATGCCCTGCGTGTGCAGCATCCGCTGATCGATCTACGGCTGTTCGCGAACCGATCGCTCACCGTGGCCGTGATCACCACCACTCTGTTCATGGTCGCCTTCATGGGCGCGGGTCTGCTGTTCCCGAGCTATTTCCTGCTTCGCGGCGAAACGACGTTGACTGCCGGGCTGCTGCTCGCACCGCAGGGCGTCGGCGCGATGATCGCGATGCCGATCGCCGGAGTGATCGCCGACAAGTTCGGTCCCGGCAGGATCGTGCTGGCGGGAATGGTGCTCATCACCGCAGGGATGGCGGTGTTCACGCAGGTCGGCACCGACACGTCCTACACCCTGCTCATCGGCGCACTGTTCGTCATGGGGCTCGGCCTCGGTTCGACGATGATGCCCATCATGACGGCCGCGTTGCAGACGCTGACCGACGACACGGTTGCCCGCGGCTCGACGTTGATGAACATCGTTCAGCAAGCGGCCGGTTCCATAGGTACTGCGCTGATGTCGGTGGTGTTGACCGCTCAGCAGAAGCCCGCACTGACTGCGACCAGCCAGGTCGAGGCCTTCGACATCTCGGCCAGGGCGTTCGGCACCACCTTCATGGTCGCGCTGATTCTGATCGTCGCCACGTTCGTTCCCGCCTTCTTCCTGCCCCGAACGAAGCACGTGACCGAGCGGTCCGCGGCACCGATCACGCTGCACTGACGCGCCCGAGAGATGCCGAACCCTCGCTCATCGGCTCGATGTAGGCAAGGATCAGGGCCGTGACGACAATTCTCGCGGTAGCGAATCAGAAGGGCGGCGTCGCCAAGACCACCACGGTGGCTTCGCTCGCGGCCGCGCTGCATGCTCTCGATCGACGAGTCCTGGTGGTCGACCTCGACCCGCAGGGCTGTCTGACGTTCTCGCTCGGACACAACCCGGACAAGCTCGATTCCTCGGTGCACGAAGTGCTGACCGGTGATGCGAAGGTCGAAGACGTCCTGATCGAGACTGCGGAAGGAATCGTGCTGCTGCCGGCGACGATCGATCTCGCAGGCGCGGAAGCGTTGCTGCTCATGCGTGCGGGTCGCGAATTCGCACTCAAACGGGCACTGGCACCGATCCTCGAGGATTTCGATGTGGTCGTCATCGACTGCCCGCCGTCGCTGGGGGTGCTGACCCTCAACGGTCTCACCGCCGCACAGTCGGTGTTGGTGCCCCTGCAGTGCGAGACCCTCGCGCATCGCGGGGTCGGGCAGTTGTTGCGAACGGTGTCCGAGGTACAGCAGATCACCAACCCCGACCTGGCGCTGCTCGGGGCGCTGCCCACACTGTTCGACGCCCGCACCACGCACAGCAGGGACGTGCTCGGCGATGTCTCGGACCGCTATTCGTTGCCGGTGCTCGCGCCGCCGATTCCGCGAACCGTGCGCTTCGCCGAGGCCAGTGCCTCGGGCGCGACGGTACTCTCGGGCCGAAAGAACAAGGGCGCGCAGGCCTATCGGGAACTTGCCGAGAATCTGCTGGCGTACTGGGACGGCGGAGCCGATCTGAAAACGTACGATCCGGCGGAGTAGTAGCGAGCCCGTGCGCTCCAGTCAGCCGAGAGCGACCACGTCGGAACCACGTTGCTCGACGACCACATCGCCGATCACCGACATCTGTATCGGACCGTCGTAATCGCCTCGGTCGACCGGAATTTCGGCCGACGAGACACCGGTGGAGAGGTCGACCACCGAGAGGCCGTCGGGCACGGGCACGAGGAGTCGGCCGGCCATGACCACTCCACTCCCGAGGGCTCCGGGGAGGGTCCACAGAGGACCGAGGTTGTTGGAATCGAATGCCTGGACTCCCGCGCCGGTGAACCAGGTGAGCACCGAACCTGCTTTCGTTGCAGGGAAATTCGGGGAGTCTCTGATAGGGGAGGAGCCGGCCGGGAGAGTGAACTCCGATGTTCTCGCGGCCGTGTCGTCGTAGAGTCCCACCCGGTCGGGTGCACCGTTCTCTGCCGGGATGTACAGTGCGACAACGCTGCCCGTGATCGCGATGATACGACCGGCAGTCGGTGCGTCGGATTCGGGAACGAGTTCCGGTACCACCGTCGACCCGTATTCCTCGGGTTCGCTCGCGTCCTTGGGTGCAGGATTGATCAGCGACAATCGGGCGGCGGCCTCTCCCGGGCACTGTTCGAGCACGGCCGTACGTGAGTTGGTCGACGCCGAGGACAGCAGCGTGCATCCGGTTCTCGGCTGACTACCCGGATTGACCGGGGCATCGACTCGACCGTATTCGAGGGTGCGCACCAGGTCCGACCGCCACAGCTCCATGCGGGTATCGCCCCGCGATGTCACGTAGGTGCCGTCGGAGGACAGGCGGACCGCATCGTCGGCGTCGGACGTGCGCTGGGCCTTGCGTTCTCCGGTCGGCCCGTCCAGTTCGGTCACCTGAGAGCAGCCGCGGTCGTCGCGGTAGACCGCAACCGCCGTGTTCCACGACGCGACCACCGAGCAGAGCGGGAGATCGCGTGTGTACGACCAGGATTGCTCACCCGAACGTGGATCGCGGCCGAGGACGGAGCCACCGTCCGCAGTCACCACCGTGGATCCGGTGACGACGGGAAGCGGGGTTCGCGTCGAATCCGTCGCGGCGCTCGGTGCGCGCCACAATTCGGTGAGCGTCGTGGGCACCGCGGTGGCGGGTTCGGCCTGAGGCAGTGGTTCTTCGGCCGGGTTCGAGGCAGTTCCGCGAGCATCACCGGTGAACCAGGCGATGCTCGCGGCAACGACCACCACCACTGCGATGACGGCGGCGACGACGAGGTCGGTTCTCGTCCGACGTTCTGGAGCCAGCACGGCGGGAGGTTACTCCGATGCGCTCGCAGTCGACGGTCCGGCATCGGCGGACGATCCACTGGGACGACGACGCCTGCGGCGGCGCGGAGCAGTCTTGGTGACCGTGTCTGCGGACACCGCATCCGATGTATCCGATTGTTCGGCAACCGAATTCGCGGCAGGTGCGGAATCGGTCTGTGCGGCGGCGTTGTCGCCGTCCTGTCCTGCGCGGGTGCGACGGCGACTGCGCGAGCGGCGCGGCTTGGTCGCCGACGACGCGTCGGTCGCAGGCGCTGCCGTAGCCGTCTCGCTGTCGTCTTCCGCCTTCTCCGGGGCACGCGACGGTGCCTTGCGCACGGTACCGGTGGCGTCGGTGGCGATACCGAGGTCGGTGAACAGGTGCGGCGAGCTCGAATAGGTCTCGACCGGATCCGGCATGCCGAGACCGAGCGCCTTGTCGATCAGCTGCCAACGGGGGATGTCGTCCCAGTCGACCAGAGTGACCGCGATACCGGTGCGTCCTGCGCGGCCGGTGCGGCCGATGCGGTGCACGTAGGTCTTCTCGTCCTCGGGGCACTGGTAGTTGATGACGTGAGTGACGTCGTCGATGTCGATACCGCGTGCAGCGACGTCGGTAGCGACCAGCACGTCGATCTTGCCCGTCCGGAACGACTTGAGGGCCTTCTCGCGCTGGACCTGGCCCAGGTCACCGTGCACGGCACCGACCGAATATCCGCGCTCGGCCAGTTCGTCGGCGACCTTCTGGGCGGTGCGCTTGGTGCGGGTGAACACCATCGTCGCGCCGCGACCTTCGGCCTTGAGGACCTTGGCGACCATCTCGACCTTGTCGAGAGCGTGGGCCCGGTAGACGTGCTGGGCGGTGCGGTCGTGGACAGCCGAGGACTCCGCCTCTTCGGCGCGGATGTGCGTCGGCTGCGTAAGGAACGTCCGGGCCAGGGTGATGATGGGGCCGGGCATGGTGGCGGAGAACAGCATCGTCTGACGCTTGTCCGGAACCATGCCGAGGATGCGTTCGATGTCGGGGAGGAACCCGAGGTCGAGCATCTCGTCGGCCTCGTCGAGAACGAGGACCCCGACCTTGCCGAGGATCAGGTGATTCTGCTTGGCGAGGTCGAGCAGTCGGCCCGGGGTGCCGACGACGACGTCGACGCCGCTCTGCAACGCGCTGATCTGCGCCTCGTACGGACGACCACCGTAGATGGAGAGCACCTTGACGGGGCCGTTCGCGCCGCTGAGGTACTTGGACGCGTTCTCGAGGTCGGAGCTGACCTGAACGCAGAGTTCACGCGTCGGCACGATCACCAGTGCGCGGGGGGTGCCGTCCAGCGGAGAGGTGCCGGAGTTGTCGGTGGCGAGTCGGTGCAGCAGGGGCACACCGAAGCCGAACGTCTTGCCCATTCCGGTGCGTGCCTGACCGATGAGGTCGTCGCCCGCGATGGCGAGCGGCAGCGTCAACTCCTGGATGGCGAACGTGCGCTCGATTCCCATCTCGGAGAGGGCGCGAACGATGGTGGGGTCCACGTTCAACTCGGCGAAAGTGGGAGGTACGTGAGTGTCGTCCAGCTGCGCCGACACTGTGGTGTCGCCGGTGTCGGACTCGTGGTCGATTGCTGTGTTGCTCAGGGGACTGGCCTTCCTCGTGGTCGAACGTGCGCACGAGGAGGGCATAGGCCTATTGCCGGCCGAAGTCGATGCCCTCGATCCGATGTGATGTCGCCGTCAGCCTCAGCGCGGCCGCGAACTGCGATGTCCGCTGCGGCGAAGCTGTCGAGGCGACCCGGATCAGGTGCGCACACATTATCGATGACCGTCGCGTACTTCTTCGGTCCGTTCCATCGGTCCGTGAGCGACGATCGAGCACCATGGTAGCTTGCCGAACGGAATTCTCCATTGTCGGCAGGTCGCGGCAGGTCCGGCGCGCGCCGAGACGAGGCGCCGGGCACCGGACTACGATTGCCCGCATGGGAGCCCATTCGTCGGAGCCGTCGTCCGCAGTTTCACCCACCACTCTCGTCGAGTCGGACCGAGTCGAGCCGGCGATCGCGCACGATCACCCCGGTATTCCGGATCTGTTCGCAGTGCTCGCCTACGGCGAGATCTCGGCGTTCTATCGCCTGGCCGAGGACGCCCGGATGGCTCCGTCCATGGAAGGTCGCGTCGCGCTGGCGAGCATGGCGGCCGCGGAGATGAGCCACTTCGAGACGTTGCAGAAAGCCCTGTCGGACCGTGGCCTCGACGTCTACGCCTCGATGGATCCGTTCGTTCGCGCGCTGGACGAGTACCACGAGTCGACGACGCCGTCGACGTGGTTGGAGTCGTTGGTCAAGGCGTACGTGGGTGACGGCATCGCGGCCGATTTCTACCGGCAGATCGCGCACAGTCTCGACCCCGAGGTGGCCGAGATCGTTCGCGAGGTGCTCGCCGAGACGGGGCACTCGGAGTTCGTGGTGCACGAGGTGTCCGACCGGGTTCGCGCGAGCTCGCAGGACAAAGCACGACTGATGCTGTGGGGTCGTCGTCTGCTCGGTGAGGCCATCACCCAGGCGCAGTTCGTTCTCGCTCGCCGCGAGTCACTGACCGATCTCGTCATCACTGCGTCGGGAGACCTCAACGGAGTGGTCGCACTGTTCGATCGCATGCAGGAACAGCACGCCGAACGGATGTCCTCCCTCGGCCTGGACTGACCGCACAGGGCACTGTTCGCTGACAGCACAGGGCGGTGTTCGCTGACAGCACAGGGCGTCGGGCGTCCGGGGCGAGGCCGCTGCACTAGCCTGGCGTGAGCAGAGTTGTCGAGAGTTCGGAGGTTGACCGTGGAGGTCAAGATCGGTGTTTCGGAGAGTTCCCGTGAGCTCGTCGTGAACAGCACGCAGTCCCCGGCCGAGGTCGAAGCGCTCGTATCGACCGCCTTCGCCGGTAAGGACGGAGTGCTGTCGTTGGAGGACGAGAAGGGACGCAAGTTCTTGATTCAGGCTTCCAAGGTGTCGTACGTCGAGATCGGTCCGTCCGATGCTCGGAAGGTCGGATTCGCGACCGCCTGAGACGGCTCGGAACGAAAACACGCCCCTCACTCGCATCGAGTGAGGGGCGTGTTGCGTTCGTGGGTTCGTACCTACGGTGCCTGCAGGGGAACGTGTGACAGACCGCCCCAGGCCAGCGACACCGTGGTGTCGACGGCGTCTTCCTTGGAGATCGGCCGGTCGGCTTCGAGCCAGTACCGAGCGGTGAACTGGCTGGCACCGACCAGGCCGACAGCCAGTACGCGGGCCCGGTACGGATCGAGTCCGGAGTCGTGGGCAACCAGATCGAAGACGGCGTCGACACACGCTTCGGTCGCCTGCTCGACGCGCGCATTGACCTGCGGGTCGCCCATCAGATCGGACTCGAATACCAGGCGGAAGCCCTGAGTGTCGGTGTCGACGAAGTCGTAGAACGCCAGCACCGCAGCACGGACGCGTTGCCGATTGTCCGTGGTCGAGCGCAGGGCCTGGCGCACTCCTGCGATCAGGGTGTCGACGTAGCTCTGCAGCACCGCCAGATACAGCTCGAGCTTTCCCGGGAAGTGCTGGTACAGGACCGGTTTGCTGACACCGGCGCATTCGGCGATCTCGTCCATTCCGGATGCGTGATATCCGCGGGTCACGAATATTTCGCTCGCAGCAGCGAGCAGTTGCGCCCGACGAGCATCGCGCGGCAACCGTGCGCCGCGGCGATTGCCGGTGGTGGCCGGCCGGTCGGAAGACCGCCGGTCGTCGAGATCTGTCATCAATTATGTTCCCATCCGCGTCGACAGCTGCGCTCGTCTTGGTTCGACAACGAACGGTCCGGCATGAACTTCCGGCGGGTGGCCGTCGGTTCGGACCGCGCGTAGCGCAGATCACGGGCAACGATACTCGTGGCTGCCCCCACCCACGGGATCCTGGGGGGACCGTTGCGGAAAGTGGGCAATACCGGATCATGTCGAGCGGTTTGTTCGTACGATGTTTCCGTACCGAAAACCCGATAGTTCCGTTCCCGGTATCGGCGTGCCGAGCAGCGGGCGGTGAGGATTGTGAGATCGTGAGCGAGTGACTGACCGAGGCGGGCCGCGTATCCGCGGTGGTGTGCAGTCGGGCGGCGTCGACGAGAGTTACGACGATCGGTCGGACGATTTCCCACGCACCGTGGGAAGTCGTGGGTCGCATCAACCGCTTCGCGCGCAGTGGGACCCGACGCAACGCGAGGTCAAGCAACGCAGTCGTCGACCGGATCGCGACATCAGGAAGCAGAGCAAGCTCGGAAAGTTCGCGTCCACGTACGGCTGGCGGGCGTACGCGGTTCCGATTCTGATCGTTGTCACCGCTCTCGTCGTGTTCGATGCCGTGCGTACGGGTGACCCCGTCACCGGCACTGCGGCGCAGTCCACCAACGCCGATCCCGGATTCGGCACCTTGAGTGCGGATACGACGTCGGGCACCGGCGTCATCGGCGTGCCGCCGCAGGCCGACGGAAACTTCGCGGCTTCTATCTCATCGGGTGAACTACCCGACGGTGGTCCGTTCGCGGTGCAGGGAGCCGGAACGTGGCACATCGTGCCGGGCACCACCGAGCAGGTGGGTCAGGGGACCGAGCGGGTGTTCACCTACACGGTCGAGGTGGAGGACGGCGTCGACACGGTCGGGTTCGGCGGCGACGAGTCGTTCGGTCGATTGGTGGATCAGACCCTCGCCAACCCCAAGAGTTGGACGAACGACCCACGGTTCGGATTCCGTCGAATCGATCAGGGTGATCCGGACTTCAGGATCTCTCTGACGTCGCAGATGTCGATCCGGCAGGCCTGTGGCTACGACATCCAGCTCGAGGTCTCCTGTTACAACCCCGGCATCGAGCGTGTGGTGCTGAACGAGCCGAGATGGGTGCGTGGAGCGATCTCGTTCCAGGGCGACATCGGCTCGTACCGTCAGTACCAGATCAATCATGAGGTCGGCCACGCGATCGGCTACCAGCAGCACCAACCGTGCGAGACCGACGGCGGGCTCGCACCGGTGATGATGCAGCAGACATTCGGAACGTCCAACGACGACATCGCTCGACTGGATCCCGCGGGAGTCGTTCCGATGGACGGCAAGACGTGCCGTTTCAATCCGTGGCCCTACCCGCGAGGCTGATCGGCTGGGTTCAGGACGGGCCGGGGGATTAGATTCGAACGTGGCGAGCCGGGTACTCGGTCGCCGTGTCGAGTCGAGGAGCGTCGCTGCGTCGTGGTCCACCTACCCCCGCTGGTCGAACCCGCAGGCGAACTGACGCCCGAGGACGTCGCCCGATACAGCAGGCACCTGATCATTCCCAGTGTGGGAACCGACGGTCAGAAGCGACTGCGCAACGCCCGCGTACTCGTCGTCGGTGCCGGGGGACTGGGCTCACCCGCGCTGCTCTACCTCGCGGCCGCCGGTGTCGGGACTCTGGGCATCGTGGAATTCGACGATGTCGAACTGTCGAATCTGCAACGGCAGATCATCCACGGCCGATCCGACGTGGGTCGTCCGAAGGCCGACAGTGCCAGGGACTCGATTCTCGAACTCAACGACGGCGTCGAGGTGGCGCTGCACCGTGTTCGACTCGACTCGTCGAACGCGCTCGAGCTCTTTCGGCAGTACGACCTCGTCCTCGACGGGGCCGACAACTTCGCCACCCGATACCTGGTCAACGACGCGGCCGCGCTGGTCGGAATCCCGTACGTGTGGGGTTCGATCTACCGGTTCGAGGGGCAGGTGTCGGTGTTCTGGGATCAGGCCCCCGGCGACGCAGGCATCAACTATCGCGACCTGTACCCCGAGGCTCCGCCGCCGGGCATGGTGCCCTCGTGCGCCGAAGGTGGGGTGCTGGGGGTGCTGTGCGCGTCGATCGGATCGGTCATGGTGACCGAGGCCATCAAGCTCATCACCGGAATCGGCGAGACGCTGCTGGGCCGATTGATGATCTACGACGCGCTGGCGATGAACTATCGAACCGTCGGTCTGACTCGGGACCCGCATCGAACGCCGATCACCGAGCTGATCGATTACGAGACATTCTGCGGAGTGGCCCCGGCCACCGAATCCACCGGCGAGTCGATCACCCCGGCGGAGCTGCGCGAAATGATGGAGTCCGGTCGCGAGATCGCCCTCATCGACGTGCGTGAGCCGGTGGAGTGGGACATCGTCCGCATCGACGGTGCGCGTTCGATACCGAAGGATCGGATCCTGTCGGGGGCGGTGATGGCGGATCTACCGCAGCACATCCCCATCGTGCTCTACTGCAAAACCGGCATCAGGTCCGCGGAGGTGCTCTCCGCCCTCGTCGGTGCCGGTTTCGCCGATGCCGCCCATCTGCACGGCGGAATAGTGGAGTGGGCCAAGCAGATCGATCCCGGTTTGCCCATGTACTGATGCGGTCCGTGTGCGCGTCGTCCGCAGTGGCACCGCGATCGGCGGTAGCGTGACGCTCGTGAGCTCTGTCGAACCTCCTCAGCACGTGATCTCTACGTTCGGGCTGCGCGATGTCGAGCCTGCACCTCTCGGTGCGGACTGGGACGGTGGATGGCGTCTGGGTGACGTCGTCCTGTCTCCGGTGGCAGACCATGCCCGCGCCGCGTGGTCGGCCAAGGTACGCGAGACATTGACCGTCGACGGGGTTCGTCTCGCCCGACCGGTGCGTTCGACCGACGGCCGATACGTCGTGTCGGGCTGGCGCGCAGACACGTTCGTCGCCGGCGAACCGGAGCCCCGCCACGACGAGGTCGTCTCGTTGTCGATGCGGCTGCACGCGGCGACCGCGCAACTCGAGCGACCCCGATTTCTGGTTCAGCCTCCCGTGGCCCCGTGGGCCGACGTGGACGTGTTCGTTGCTGCCGACAGAGCTGCCTGGGAAGCGGTTCCGCTGCGCTCTGCTCGCGGCGCCGGGGCACCCGAGCCGTCGTCCAGTGATGGCAAGAGCAGCCTGGAATTGGTCAAACAGCTTGCGACACTACGCAAGCCCGTCGAGTCGCCCGACCAGTTGGTGCACGGTGATCTGTTCGGAACGGTGTTGTTCTCCGGAAGCGACGCTCCCGGGATCAGCGACATCACCCCGTACTGGCGTCCCGCGCCCTGGGCTGCCGGGGTGGCCGTGGTGGACGCACTGTCCTGGGGTGACGCCGACGACGGTCTGGTCGGCCGCTGGGACGATCTTCCGGAATGGCCGCAGATGTTGCTGCGCGCGTTGATGTTTCGTCTCGCAGTGCACGCACTTCACCCGCGATCGACGTCGGAGGCCTTTCCCGGCTTGGCGCGAACAGCCGATCTGGTGCGCCTCATTCTGTGAATTCCGCTGCGCGAGCTGGGAGATCCGTTGCGCGAGCCGGGGATTCGGAGAGTTCGTGGAACAGTGACCTGGCCGCCTGCATCGCACGGGCGGCGTCACCTCCGATGACCGCTGCCACGAGTGCGGTGTGTTCTTCGATGTAATCGTCGTCGTGCTGGGTGGCATGGTGGCGCATGGCATCGTGGATCACCGGTAACAGCGAATCGTAGAACTCCAGATAGATGGCGTTGTGGCTGGCCGCGACGATGGCGCGGTGCAGGCGTGCGTCGATCCGAACGGCATCGGCCAGCGGAGTCTCGTCGGACCATGCCGCATTGCGATCGGCCAGCGCGGCCAGCATGGCACGGATGTCGGCGTCGTCGCGTCGGTCGGCCGCAAGTGCCGCTGCAGTGACTTCCAGGGTTTCGCGTAGCTCGGTGACGTCGCGGTGCCGGGCGTCCGAGAAGTACTTGCCCAGGGTTCCGCCGACGTCGGAGCACGTCATGACGAATGTGCCCGAGCCCTGCCTGCGTTCGACCATGCCTGCATGAACGAGTGCCTGCACTGCTTCGCGCACGGTGTTGCGCCCGGTACCGGTCATCTCGCACAGTTCGGCTTCGGTGGGAATGCGGGTACCCACCGGCCATCGCTGCGACGTGATCTCCGCGCGCAGCGCAGCCGTTACCTGGGAAATCAGGCTCGATCGCTGGACCTGCCGCACGTGGGCTCCTCATGCCGGGGATGGTGCAGCGTCGATAGTAATACTTTGCACCCAATGATCCGGTCATCCTATGATTGCGCGGTGAGTGCGCCCACCGTCCCCGCCGGCCGAATTGTCGGTACCTCGCTCCTGCGCGGGCGGATTCTGGTCTTCTCCGCCATCGTTCTGTCCGCATTGACTCTGCGCGCTGCCGTGACCTCGATCAGCCCGCTGTTCGGCAGAATCGGCACCGACCTCGAATTCGGTGCCACGGTGATCGGCATCGTGGGCATGTTGCCTCCCGCGATGTTCGCAGTGTTCGGTTTGGCAACGCCGTTTCTTGCCAAGCGCACGGGGCTCGAGCGGGCCGCATTGCTGGCCATGGCACTGACCACCATCGGTATGGCCACCCGCGCGTTCGCGCCGAACACCACGGCGTTGTTGGCGCTGTCCGCGATCGCCCTCGCCGGCATGGGCATCGGCAACGTCGTCATCCCGCCGCTGGTCAAACGCTACTTCTCCGACCGACTCGCCGTGGTGAGCACCATCTACATCTGCGCCCTGCAGGTCAGCACCATGGTGCCGCCTCTGCTGGCGGTCCCCGTCGCCGACGCCAACGGGTGGCGGCTGTCCATCGGAATCTGGGCGGTCGTCGGCCTGGCAGCAGCACTGCCGTGGCTCGGTGTCGTGGTGGCCCGACGCGGCCACGACGAGAAGGATGTGACGGCCGAGGCCGGATCGGACGCGGTGCACGTGGAGCCGAGCGGCCGAATCCACCGGTCCTCGCTGGCGTGGGGGATGGTGCTGATGTTCGCGATGACGTCCACGATCACCTATGCGATGTTGACGTGGCTGCCGACGCTGTTGATCGATGCGGGTATCGGCGAAGCCCTGGCGGGTGCGTCGGTGGCCGCATTCGGGGCGATGGGCCTGATCACGTCGCTCGCCGCGCCGACTCTCTGTGCGCGGGTGCGTAATCCGTACGGCATCGTGGTGGTCGCGGCGGCGTGCTATCTCGGCGGCTTCGCGGGCCTGCACTGGTCGCCGACGGCCGGTACGGTCGTGTGGGTGTGTCTGGTCGGGCTGGGCACGATGACCTTCCCGATGTCGCTGACGCTGATCAACCTCAGGACGCGCACTGCGGTGGGATCGTCCTCGCTCTCGGGATTCACCCAGGGGTTGGGCTACGTGGTGTCCTCGACCGGTCCGATTCTGTTCGGGCTGCTGCACACGCGGTCCGGCGGCTGGGGACTCCCGTTGATGCTGCTGACCGGTTGCGTGGCGGTTCTGCTGGTCGGAGGGTTCCTGTGCTGCCGACCGAGGATGCTCGAAGACACCTGGTGACGCAGAGCGACTGTCGACGCTTCATCTCACGACGGTGTGGGTGAGCGCGTGAGACCAAGTTAATCTTCCGAGTCACCGCACGCAGCGCCGCTGCAACATGGCTTTCCTATCTTCGGTTCACACACCGATCAGGAGGCCACACGTGACCAGCCTTTCTCGCAGCGCTTCGGCAGACGCCGGCTCAGCCACCACGGCGACCGTTCCACCCGGAACGGTTCCCGTCTCCGTGAACCATCACATCGCGCACTGGAATTCCGAGGACGTCGAGGCCTGGGAGGCCGGGGGCAAGCAGATCGCCAAGCGCAACCTGATCTGGTCGGTCATCGCCGAGCACGTCGGATTCTCGATCTGGTCGATCTGGTCGGTGATGGTGCTGTTCATGCCGTTGTCGGTCTACGGCATCGACGCGGCGGGCAAGTTCTTCCTCGTGGCCGTCCCCACGCTCGTCGGCGCAATTCTGCGGATTCCGTACACTTTTGCCACGGCCAAGTTCGGCGGGCGGAACTGGACCATCTTCAGTGCGCTGGTGCTCCTGATTCCCACCGTGCTGACGATGTACTTCATGCTCAACCCGGCGTCGTACACCACGTACATCATCGTTGCGGCGTTCGCCGGACTCGGCGGAGGTAACTTCGCATCCTCGATGACGAACATCAACGCGTTCTATCCTCAACGCGAGAAGGGATGGGCGCTCGGCCTGAATGCGGGCGGCGGCAACATCGGTGTACCCGTCATCCAGCTCATCGGCTTGCTCGTCATCGCCACCATCGGCAACACCGCTCCCGAGATCGTCTGCGCCGTCTATCTCGTGTTCATCGCAGTGGCCGCCGTCGGTGCCGCGTTGTACATGGACAACCTCGACAACCAGAAGACCAACGGGCGCTCCATGATCGACGTGTTGAAGTTCTCGGACTCGTGGTGGATCGCCTTCCTGTACATCGGCACGTTCGGATCGTTCATCGGCTTCAGCTTCGCGTTCGGCCAGGTACTGCAGATCAACTTCCTCGCCGGACTCACCGACGGCGGACCCTCGACTCCCGCTCTGCAGGCGCAGGCATCGCTGCAGGCCGCTCAGATCGCCTTCATCGGACCGTTGCTGGGATCGCTGTCGCGTCCGTTCGGCGGCAAGCTCGCCGACAAGATCGGTGGCGGCAAGATCACCCTGTACACGTTCGTGGCCATGACGTTCGCCACCGGAATTCTGGTCGCGGCCAGTACCTGGGACGATTCGACGCCGGGGGCGGCCAGCGGCACGGTGATGGTGCTCTTCGTCGTCGGATTCATCGCACTCTTCCTGCTCTCCGGTATCGGAAACGGATCGGTCTACAAGATGATCCCCGCAATCTTCGCCGCGAAATCGGTTGCGCTGCAGGGCATGACCGTCGACGAGCAGCAGCACTGGTCGCGCAAGATGTCCGGGGCACTCATCGGCATCGCCGGTGCGATCGGCGCTCTCGGCGGAGTGGGAATCAACCTGGTGCTGAGGGCGTCGTACTCGGGCACCGCGAAGTCCGCGACGACGGCGTTCTGGGTGTTCCTCGCCTTCTACGTCGTGTGCGCCCTCGTCACCTGGGCGGTCTACCTGCGCAAGACGAATTCCGCCGATGCCGACGCCCCGGTCGCCGTCTGAGGGTCCATCACCGGATACAACGAAACACACTGCACGGCAACGTAGATCGGAAGGACCCGCAATGAAGAACGCGGTAGTGGTAGGTCACGGGATGGTCGGACACCGATTCGTCGAAGCATTGCGTGCGCGGGACGAGGCGGCCGAGTGGAAGATCACGGTCCTGTGCGAGGAGGCACTGGCGGCGTACGACAGGGTGGGACTGTC
Organism: Rhodococcus sp. 06-462-5; assembly: GCF_002258315.1. GTDB lineage: Bacteria > Actinomycetota > Actinomycetes > Mycobacteriales > Mycobacteriaceae > Rhodococcoides. The sequence goes on from NZ_NOYD01000038.1 coordinate 66,486, forward strand.
GTCCTACGTCGGTGCCTGGGACCACAAGGAACTCGCTCTGGCGGGCAACGACTATCCCGGTGATGCACTCGTCGAGATGCGCACCGGAGTACGGGCCGATCGCATCGACCGCGACCACCGCACAGTCCTGACCTCGGCGGGAGACACGGTCGACTACGACGCTCTCGTCCTCGCCACCGGTTCCTACCCGTTCGTGCCGCCGATCACCGGACACGACCTGCCCGCGTGCTTCGTCTACCGCACCCTCGACGACCTGGACAGGATCCGTGCCCGGGCCGACGCCGCGGGACCGGGAGCCGTCGGCGTGGTTGTCGGCGGTGGCCTCCTCGGCCTCGAAGCGGCGAATGCGCTGAAGAAGATGGGTATGACCCCGCACGTCATCGAGTTCGCTCCACGGTTGATGCCGCTGCAGGTGGACGAGGGCGGCGGCGCGCTGTTGGCTCGCCTCGTCACCGAACTCGGGTTGAACGTGCATGTGGGAGTGGGCACGTCGTCGATCTCCGAGAACGACAGCGCAGGCCTGACGGTCGAACTGAGCGACGGCAGCACCATCGACGCTGCGCTGTTGGTGTTCTCCGCCGGTGTACGTCCGCAGGACCGACTGGCACGCGAGAGCGGTCTCGAGGTCGGTGAGCGCGGCGGCATCATGGTCGACATCGGTTGCAGCACCTCCGATCCTGCCGTCTACGCGATCGGCGAATGTGCCGCAGTGGAGGGTCGCTGCTACGGCCTGGTCGCCCCCGGATATTCGACGGCGGAGGTCGTGGCCGACCGATTGCTCGGCGGCGCAGCGCAATTCCCGGGTGCCGACATGTCCACCAAGCTCAAGCTGATGGGCGTCGACGTCGCGAGTTTCGGCGACGCGATGGCGGCCACACCGGGTGCACTCGAGGTGGTGTTCAGCGACGCGCCCAAGGGCACGTACGCCAAGCTCGTCGTGACCGACGACGCGAAGACCCTCCTCGGCGGCATCCTCGTCGGCGACGCCTCCGCGTACTCGCTGCTGCGGCCGCTCGTCGGACGCGAGTTGCCCGGCGACCCGGGTGCCCTGATCTCACCGGCAGCCGAACAGGTCGGTATCGGTGCGCTGCCCGACGACGCCGAGATCTGCTCGTGCAACGGCGTGAGCAAGGGTGCGATCTGCTCGGCGATCGCCGACGGGGCGTGCGATCTGGCGGCCGTGAAGAGCTGCACCACTGCGGGCACCACCTGCGGCGGATGCCTGCCGTCCATCAAGTCGTTGCTGGCGGCATCCGGGGTGGTGCTGTCGAAGTCGTTGTGCGAGCACTTCGCTCAGTCCAGGGCCGAGCTGTTCGAGATCGTTCGGGCCACGAACACCCGCACCTTCTCGTCGCTGATCGCCAAGTACGGCACGGGAACCGGCTGCGACATCTGCAAGCCCGTCGTGGCATCGATTCTCGCGTCGACGTCCTCGGATCACATTCTCGACGGCGAGCAGGCGTCGCTGCAGGACACCAACGACCACTTCCTGGCCAACATCCAGAAGAACGGCACCTACTCGGTGGTGCCCCGCATGCCAGGAGGCGAGTGCACGCCCGAGCAGCTCATCGTCATCGGTGAGGTCGCTCGCGATTTCGGGCTGTACACCAAGGTGACCGGAGGCCAGCGCATCGACATGTTCGGTGCCCGCGTCGAGCAGCTGCCGGCGATCTGGAAGCGGCTCGTCGACGCCGGCATGGAATCGGGCCAGGCGTACGGGAAGTCACTGCGGACGGTCAAGAGTTGCGTGGGGTCCACCTGGTGCCGCTACGGCGTCCAGGACTCGGTGGGGATGGCGGTCGATCTCGAGAACCGCTACCGCGGTCTGCGGTCGCCGCACAAGATCAAGTTCGGCGTCTCGGGTTGCGCGCGAGAATGCGCCGAGGCCCGCGGCAAGGACGTCGGGATCATTGCGACGGAAGGCGGCTGGAACCTGTACGTGGGCGGTAACGGCGGTCAGTCGCCCAAGCATGCTCAATTGCTCGCCTCGAACCTCGACGATGCCACCCTGGTCAGCTACATCGACCGCTACCTGATGTTCTACGTGCGTACCGCCGACCGGCTGCAGCGCACGGCACCGTGGCTCGAATCGCTCGACGGGGGACTCGATCACCTCAGAGCCGTCGTGTGCGAGGACAGTCTCGGGATCGGCGCGGAGCTGGAGGCCGACATGGAACGCCACGTCGCCGGGTACAAGGACGAGTGGGCCGGCGTGCTCGAAGACGACGAGAAGCTCGGTCGATTCGTCTCCTTCGTCAACGCTCCGGACGAGGCCGACCCCACCATCGCGTTCGACGAGTCCGGGGCGCGCAAGGTACCCGTGCTGATGGGAATGCCACGTATCGGCGCGTGAGCCGACGCGGGAGCTGACAACCGGCAGGTCACGAAACTGAGTGCATGTGCACAGACGAGTAATCGCGACTTAACGGGTCAGAAACACTAGCAACGTGGAATAGCTGATCAGGAGGTGCGCCATGACTGTCATCGATTCATCAACAGTGAAGTCACCAACAGCGGTACCGAACGGCATCGCTCGTGATTGGACCCCGGCCTGCACGCTCGACGCGCTGATTCCGGGGCGCGGAGTGGCGGTGCTCCTGCGAGGCGGCACCCAGGCGGCGCTGTTCCTGCTCGACGACGGACGACTGTTCGCGGTGGGCAACATCGATCCGTACGGGCACGCAGCAGTGATGTCACGCGGACTGGTGGGAGACCGTGGAGGCGAACCCACCGTCGCATCGCCGTTGCTCAAGCAGGTCTTCTCCCTGGCCGACGGGCGCTGCCTCGACGACCCGCAGGTCACCCTCGGATCGTTCGAGGTCTCCTGCGTCGAGGGTGTCGTGCTCGTCCGCGGCGGATCTACGTGAGCGAAATCGCCGGGGCAGCAACGCCTCTGGCCGGGTTCACGGTCGGAATCACAGCGTCGCGTCGAGCCGAGGAGTTCGCGACTCTGCTCGAGCGGCGCGGTGCCACCGTGATGCATGCACCCGCAATCCGCATCATCCCACTGGCCGACGACGCCGAACTCGAACGCGTCACCGCCGCCGTCATCGCCGATCCGCCCGAGATAACCGTGGCCACAACAGGAATCGGATTCCGTGGCTGGATCGAGGCAGCGGACGGGTGGGGGCAGGCAGAAGAACTGGGACGCGCACTGGGCGCGTCCCGCCTGCTGGCTCGCGGACCGAAGGCGAAGGGAGCCATTCGAGCGGCCGATCTGCGCGAGGAATGGTCGCCCGCCTCGGAGTCCTCGGCCGAGGTACTCGAACATCTGCTCGCCGAAGGGGTGGAGGGCAAACGCGTCGCGGTGCAGCTGCACGGTGCGACCACCGAATGGGAGCCCGTCCCCGACTTCTGCGAGGTGTTGCGCTGCGCGGGCGCCGAAGTGGTTCCGGTGCCGGTGTACCGCTGGACTGCACCCGACGACCAGAGCCCGATGGACCGGATGATCGAAGCCGTCGTCGTCGGCGATCTGGACGCCCTCAGCTTCACCTCGGCACCGGCGGTGGCGTCGATGCTGATGCGCGCCGACGAGAACGGCGTGCTCGAACCGCTGCTGCAATCGATGCGATCGAGAGTGCTGCCGGCCTGCGTCGGGCCGGTCACGGCCGCACCCCTCGAACAACTGAATGTGGCCACCACCCAGCCCGCACGGGCGCGTCTGGGGGCACTGGCACGGCACATCGCCGAGGAGCTGCCGAGGCGATCCGGCCGGCTTCATGCGGGTGGGCACGTGGTCAGTGTGCGCGGAAAGTGCGTGGTGGTCGACGGTGAGGTTCGACCGGTGTCCCCGGCAGGCATGGCGCTGATGAAGACATTGGCGCGCAATCCCGGACGCGTCGTCTCCCGCGAGGACCTGTTGGCGTCGCTGCCCGGCGGAGGCGGCGACACCCATGCGGTGGAAACCGCGATGACCAGACTCAGGTCCTCGCTCGGCGCGCCGAAAGCAATCCAGACCGTGGTCAAGCGCGGCTATCGCATCGCACTCGATCACATCGAGACCGAACCGGACTGCGATTCCGACGAGCCCGCCGTGCACGCGCGTGCGGCCGTCGTCGAAGGAGGAAAGTACTGATGACACCGACTCTGGTGTTGGTTGCACACGGCACCCGAAACCCCCGTGGTGTCGAGATGATCGCCGCACTCGCCGATGCCGTGTCGACGCAGATCGGTACCACGCGAGTGGCGTTCGTCGACGTCCTCGGGCCATCCCCGGCCGAGGTGCTGCGCGACACCGCCGAGTCGGCGGTGGTGGTTCCGGCTTTTCTCGCATCGGGCTATCACGTGCACACCGATGTGCCGCGAGAGATCGCAGACAGCGCCCACACCTCGGTTGCCGTCACCCGCGCTCTCGGACCCGACCTCGTGCTGGCCGAGGTCATGCTCGACCGACTGCGCGATGCCGGATGGCAGTCGGGTGACTGCATCGTGCTCGCTGCCGCAGGATCTTCCGACACTCGCGCGTTGGAAGAACACCGGCGCGCCGCGGCGATGTTGGCCGACATCGCACGGGTCCCGGTACGGATCGGGTACGTCGCCACCAGTACCCCCACCGTGTCCGACGCGGTGTCGACCCTACGAGAGGACGGGCACCCCCGTGTGTTCGTGGCGTCGTATCTGTTGGCGCGCGGGCTCTTTCACACTCGTTTGAGTGCCGCCGGTGCCGACGGCGTCGGTGAACCGCTCGGAGTGCATGCCGCGATCGTCGATCTCGTGGTCGCGCGCTACCACGAGGGTGTTCGCGCTCTCGGTGAATCTAGCGGTGCGGCAACGGAAGAATTGTCACCGGCTCGTCGGCGCTGACCTCGGCCGGAATCACTGCCAGTGCATCGCGGCCGACGAGGTGAGCCAGGTGCGCCGTGCGGACCTGGGTGTCTGCTCGCCACCGCGTGCCGTCCGCGGTGACCGGGACGATGCGAGGAGTGGTGGATCGAACCTCGGCGGCATTGGACAACAGGCCGATTCGTGGGGGGCGCACCGTTCGACCGGTCAGGGCATCGACGATGGCGGGCGCGGTGAGCATCGCGGTGCCGACGGCCGCCAGCGGGTTCCCCGGTAGGCCGAGCACCACCGTGCCGTCGGGCAATGCCGCGGTGATCTGAGAACCGCCGGGACGCATCCGCATTCGCCCGACGACCGTCTCGGCATCGAGGCCGGCGAGGGTGGCGCGGAGCTGATCGGCGGCCCCGCCTCCGGTTGCCCCGACGACGATGATCACGTCCACATCTCGGGTTCGGGTCAGCACGTCTCGAAACCCCGTCGCGGTGTCGTCGAGCAACGTCACATCGACGACGGCGATACCGCAGTGGGCCAGGTACTCCGGCAACACCGAGCCGAGAACGTCCCTGGTCTCGCCGGGGGCGAGTGGTCCGGTGGATCGAATCTCGTTGCCGCTGATGACCACTCGTCCGCGGACCGGACCGCGCACCGCCACCTCGAACACCTCTGCGCTGGCGGCGAGCGACCGTACGGCGGCATCGATCGGGGCGCCTGCGGCGACGAGTTCGGTACCGGGCAGCCAGTCCTCGCCGCGTCGACGTGTGTCGTCGGACTGCGGGGCCGTCGGCATGCGCCGAGCCGGACCGTCGGGCTCGCGGGTCATGTGCTCGTCTCGAACCACCGACGTCGCTCCTGGCGGGAGCGCAGCGCCGGTCGCAATACGCACGGCCGTTCCTTCGGTGAGTCGGGCGATGTCGGAGCTTCCGGCGTACGCGATATCGGGCCGCAGCGTCCATGGTTCGGTGCCGCAGACGGCGTAGCCGTCCATCGCGGAGATGTCGACTGCCGGCAACGCGGTCCGGGTCACGAGCGGTTCCGCGAGGACAGTTCCAGCACTGTCCGGCAGAGGAATTCGCCGGATCGGCAGGACGGAGATCCGGTTCCGAATGCGTTCGAGTGCGTCGCTCACCTCGAGTGTCTCCGACGGCCGTACGGCGAGGCGGGCGGCGAGAAGATCGGCGCGGGTGTCGCAGTCCTCGACACCGGACACCGCGATCACCAGATGATCGGGCGGAAGGATCGTGCGCATGGGCGCACCCTCCACCGAATCCAGCTGTGCCAGTGCGGAACGCAGTGCGGATCGTCGCCAGATCCCGAGCAGGAATTGCGTGCGGCCAGCATTGTCGCGGGCGAAGACGGCGTCGGTCTGCGAGTGCGAGATGGAACCGATCAGCGATTCGACCGCCGCGGCATCGAGAAAGGGCAGATCCGACGCGACTACGACAACCAGATCTGCAGTGCCCTCCGAATCTGCACAGTCGTCGAGTGATCGCAGTCCCGCGGCGAGGGCGGCGACGGGCCCACCGCCTGCGGGCGACTCGCGAGTCTGCATCACATGCTCGGGCACTCCGGTACGGGTCGGGCCCACCAGAACCGTTCTGCGACAACTCGATACTGCGTCCACGGCGATGTCGACCATGCGCCGCCCGCCGACGGTCATGGCAGGCTTGTCGACCTCTTCAGGCGTGGTGGAGTGCTCGGGATCTGCCATCCTCGATCCTCGACCGCCGGCGAGAACGATCGCGTCGCAGATCGGCGTCATGGTGCGAGCGCTGTCATGTCGGCAGTGGCACGTTCTGCAGGCGAACCTGCCCACGCGCAATGGTCTTGCCGCTGTCCGAGGCGGTGATCGTGACCAGCCACAGTTGCTGAACGCGGCCCTGCTGCAACGGTTCTGCGACAACGTCGACGCGTCCGCCCTTGCTGGCGCGCAGAAAGTCGGTGCCGTTGTGGACGCCGACCGCGAACTCACCGCGATCCTTGACCGCCTCGCTGGCACCGATGCTGGCGGCGCTCTCGACGGCGGTGGAATAGACACCGCCGTGGACCACGCCCCACGGAGTGAAGTGTTCGTCCGTCAGATCGATGTGCCCCGCAACCCTGGTGCCCGAGACCTCGTCGACGACGAGACCGGCGGAGGCGACGAAGCTGCTCGCCTTCGACAGCGCGTACTTCGCCGTGGGGCGTGGGTCGAACTGCTCGAGTGCGTCCCTGATGTTCATTCTCCGAGATTAGTGGTCGGCGGCGGTGGCGGTGGGAGCGCCCCGAAGTCGAACCGTATCGAGTTCAGTGGCACGCGCCCGTCGTGTATCGGCACGCCTTCGCCGGCCAGGGTCTCGAGCTGTCGCGAGGCCAGGTGCGCGGCGGGCTTTCCGCTCGCGCCGAGAACTCGATGCCAGGGCAGATCGGCAGAGTCGGTGCGCATGATCCATCCGACGATGCGGGGGCTGGACAGATCTGCGGCAGCCGCGATGTCTCCGTAGGTGGCAACGAACCCCCGGGGGATCGACGCGACCAACGCGCGAACTCTCTCGACCTGGGCTTCGGTGATCGGGGCCATCTACAGCAGGGATCGCACCAGTTCGGCGACCTCGACCGGCTTGGCCTGGCCGACCATGTGATCGCAGTCGAGTTCGACGGTACGCAGATTCTCGCCCAGCCGGTCTCGCAGAGCCGAGAGGAATTCCTCTGTGACATAGGGAGGTTGGACGCGCATCGCCCGCACCACGACGGTCGGGATGCTCTCGGCCGGAACGACCAGCGGGCGGGCCAGCTCGCCCCACGTCGCGACGACGGCCGGAATGGACATCCGCCACGCGACTTTCCCGTCGTCGGTCGGCACCAGATGTTCGGTGATCTCGCGGTCGAGGAGTTCGGTCGGCACGTCGGCCCACGCTCCGTGGATCTTCTCCGAGCGCGCTTCGTCGGCGTCGGTGTAATCGGGGAACTTCGCGGTCGCCTCGGCCACTTCGAGCAATTCCTCCGGCGGCAACGCGATCGCGGGATCGAGCAGCACCAGGGCGCGTACCGCTTCGGGGAATTTCTGCGCGAGGTGCACGGCCAGCGCGCCGCCGTACGAGTGCCCGAGAACCACCACCGGTCCATGCGCATGGGCGTCGAGCACGGATTTCAGAGCGGTGACCTGTGCGTCGATGTCCCAGGGCGGTGTGGATGTCGAATGGCCGTGACCGATGAGGTCCGGTGCCAGAATCCTGGCCTCGGGCAGGTGGTTCTCGGCGAGATCCCACCACCGGGCACCGTGGCCGGTCACACCGTGGACGGCAAGGATTTGGGGACCGTCTGCGGGTCCGAACGTATGCAGATTCAACTCGGGCACGTCGACCACTATGCCGCATGCGCGATCGCGTCTCCGGTTCGACGGGTGTCGACGACTGCCGTGGCCCGGTCTGTCGGTAGCTCGTGATTGCATCTGTGTCATGAGCTCGGACGGCAGACACGGCGCGACGGTCACTCTCGTCCGTGCACCCAAGGAGGCTCGCCCGGCACGGGAGTGGACCGGCTCGGCAGCTCGGCTGCTGTGCTCGACACCCGACGCGGCAGCCGAGGCCGCGAAAGGCGCGCCGCGATGGAATCCATGGCAGATCCTGGGTGGCCCCGGCGCGGGTAAGACCTCGCTCGTCGCGGACTACGCCGTCTCGCGCATCGTCACCGGTGATCCGGAGTCGGTTCTGGTGCTCACGCAGTCCAAACGAGCGGCAACCGCGGTCCGCGAGGTCATCACCTCGGGTCTGTTCAGCGGCGATCACGCCCTGCGGGCGACGCGTGAACCGTTGGTGCGCACGGTGCACTCCTATGCCTTCGCGGTGCTGCGGCTGCAGGCCTCGCTGTACGGCAATCCGCCACCCCGATTGCTGACCGGAGCCGAGCAGGACGCCGTGGTGCGCGAGATGCTGCGCGGCGATCTTGAGGACGGGGCAGGCGACTGGCCGGAGCGACTGCGTCCGGCCCTCGGCACCGCGGGATTCGTCACCGCGGTGCGAGACATGATGCTCAGGTCCGCCGAACGCGGGATCGGTCCGGAAGATCTCGTCAAACTCGGTCGCAAGCACGGCAGACCCGAGTGGGTTGCCGTCGGGAGGTTCGCGGCCGGATACGAGCAGGCCATGTTGTTGCGAGGTGCCGTCGGAGTGGAAGCGGCCGGGGCCACTGCACCCGGTCTGGACGCCGCCGAGTTGATCGGTGCCGCGCTCATGGCGTTCGCCACCGATCCCGAACTCCTGCGCAGCGAACGCGCCCGCATCCGGCACCTCGTCGTCGACGACGCCCAGCACCTCGATCCGCAAGCGGCACAGCTGGTTCGGCTGATCGGCACCGACACCGAATCCACCGTCGTCGCCGGAGACCCCGATCAAGCCGTGTTCACCTTCCGTGGTGCCGACCCCACCTTCGTGGCCGACCTGGTCGAGGCGGATTCGCCGCGTCGCGTGCTGCTCACACGCAATCACCGCTCCGTGCCCGAGGTCGCCGAGCTGACCGACATCGTGGCGAGAAGATTGCCGGGCCTCGGTCGGCACCGCTGCCCCGAACCGGTGGGCAGCGCCCGATTCGGAGCGCCAGCAGCGCGGGTGCACGTCGTGTCCTCGCCTGCGAAGGAGGCGGCGATCATCGCCGACGCCATGCGTCGAGCCCACCTGATCGATGGCATGCCGTGGTCCGAGATGGCGATCGTGGTGCGGTCCGTGCCGCGTACCCTCGCACCGTTGCGCCGGGCTCTGCACGGCGCAGGGGTTCCGATGATCACCCCGACCTCGGAGCTGCCGCTGCACCGCCAGCACGGGGCCGTGGGTCTCCTGCTGGTACTGCGGGCGATCTCCGACCCGAGCTTCGACGGTGAAGACGCACTCGCGTTGCTCTCCGGGCCGATCGGCGGAGCCGACCCGGTGGGTCTGCGCCGATTGCGCCGGGGCGTGCGCAGGCTCGAGCTCGCATCGGGCGGCGAGCGCGACTCGGCCGAGTTGCTCAGAGTCGTACTCACCGACGACGCTCGGGGGAGTGCCGGGTGGACGAACGGACTCTCGGACGTGGAGTCCGCCCCGTTGCGCAGAGCCCTCGGTGTCATCCGGAAGGCACGGGCGCTCGCCCGCACGGGCCGCGGTGTCGAGGACGTGTTGTGGGCGGCGTGGCAGGCTTCGGGACTCGAGCGGCGTTGGGCCGCCGCGTCCGCCTGGGGTGGTTCGGCCGGTGCCCAGGCCGACCGCGACCTGGATGCGGTGGTGGCACTGTTCGACGCGGCGGCAGCATACGTCGACAGGTTGCCCCGGGCACAGATCGGTGGATTCCTCGATTACATTGCGCAGCAAGAGATTCCCACTCTGAACACACACCGACCCACGGTCCGGGCCGACGCGGTGACGCTGCTGAGCGCGCATTCTGCCGCGGGTCGGGAATGGGAGCTCGTCGCGGTTGCCGGGGTGCAGGAAGGGCTGTGGCCGAGTCTGCGGTCACGCGGCAGTCTCCTGGGCACCGACACCCTGGTCGACCTCTCGTCCGGCAAGGTCGATGCCGCCGCGGCGCTCGACGGGCGACTGTCGAAGTCGGCACCGTTGCTGGCCGAGGAGCGCACCCTGTTTCTGGTGGCGTGCAGTCGCGCTCGATCGACCTTGCTCGTCACCGCCGTCGATTCCAGTACCGGAGACGCCGATCTGGTCCGGTCGCGATTCGTGGACGAACTACGCGGCGTCGACGGCGGAGAGGAGTCGGATCTCGCACCCGAGCTCCCCGGGCCGGAGGCTGCACACCGAGTGTTGGCGCTGCCGATGCTGGTGGCCGAACTGCGGAGTGTGGTGTGCGATCCGGTTGTCGCCGAACAGGATCCGGACAAGCGAGCCCGAGCGGCCCGGCATCTGGCCACTCTCGCCCACGCCGGTGTCCGCGGCGCACATCCCGACGAGTGGTTCGGGGTGGCAGGGCCCAGTACCGACGCGCCGCTGTGGCAGCTCGGCGACGGTCCGGTGCCGCTGTCGCCGTCCACGGTGGAACAACTCACCACCTGTCCGCTGCGGTGGATGCTCGAACGTCACGGCGGCAACGACGGCACCAACACCCATGCGGTCACCGGCACGCTCGTGCACACTCTCGTCCAGGCAGTGGCCGGTCGGATACCACCGGAGCAACTCCGTCGCGCTCTCGAAACAGCATGGGATGCAGTGGATCTCGGATCGCAGTGGTACTCACGGCACGAGCTCGATCGAACCGGAGCGATGCTCGAGACCTTCGAGACCTGGCTGCAGGGCAGTCGAGGCGAGCTCACCGAGGCCGGAGTCGAAGTGCGCGTCGACGGCATACTCGACGCCCGGTCCGAGGACGAACCGGCGGTGGCGTTGCGCGGCCGCATCGACCGACTCGAGCACGACCCGGACGGACGGCCGGTAATCATCGACGTCAAGACGGCCAAGACCGTGATGTCCAAGGAGGATGCCCAGGGCCACCACCAGCTGGCCACCTACCAGGTCGCCGCAGCAGCCGGTGCCATCGAGGGCGAGCCTGCGGGCGAGCCCGGCGGAGCGCGGCTGGTGTTCGTGGCCAAGCCTCACAACAAGGACGGGGCGACGCAGCGTGTCCAGGACGTGCCGACACCGGAAAAACTCGAGGAGTGGCGAGACACCGTGCACCAGGCCGCATCGGCAACGCAGGGACCCATGTTCGAGGCGCGGATCAACGACGGTTGCAGGCACTGCCCGGTCAAGTCCAGTTGCCCGGCACACGAGACGGGTAGGCAGGTGACCGAGCAATGACGACTGCGACGAAGGCACGGACCGGTTCGGTGCGGGTGTCGCCGGTCGAGCTCGCCCGTGCGCTCGGGCAGAAGCATCCACCGACCGACGAACAGGCTGCCGTGATCGCCGCCCCGCCCGGCCCGACGCTCGTCGTCGCGGGAGCAGGTGCGGGCAAGACCGAGACCATGGCGGCCCGCGTGGTGTGGATGGTGGCCAACGGTTTCGTCGACCCCGACCAGGTTCTGGGTCTGACCTTCACTCGAAAAGCCGCACAGCAGTTGACCTCTCGGATCAGAGCTCGGCTGGCTCGGCTGGCCGGATCCGATCTGGTGCGCGCACTCGATCCGAGTCTTGCGCTGCGCGAGCGAATTCTCGGTGCCGAGCCGGAAGTGAGCACCTACCACTCCTATGCCGGCCGTTTGCTCACCGAGCACGGCTTGCTGTTGCCGATCGAACCGTCCGCGACACTGCTCTCGGAAACCGAACTGTGGCAGCTGGCCCACCGTGTCGTCAGTACCTGGGACGGCGACCTGGACACCGACCGCAACCCCACGTCGGTGACCGAGGCCGTACTCGCGCTGTCCGGTCAACTGGCCGAGCATCTGGTAGATGCAGAGGATCTGCGCCACGCGCACGTGGAACTGGAGAAGCTGGTGCACACGCTCGGGCCGGGGCCGCGACAACGCGGCGGCCCCACCAAGGAGCTGCTGAACATCCTCGACGCACAGCATCAACGAATCGGGTTGCTGCCGTTGGTGGAACGGCTGGCGCAGACCCTGCGGCGCGAGGGCGCACTGGACTTCGGCTCGCAGATGTCGATGGCCGCGCGGGTCGCCGCCGAGCATGCCGAGGTCGGAATCGCCGAACGGCAACGATTCCGGCTGGTGTTGCTCGACGAATACCAGGACACCGGGCATGCCCAACGCGTCCTGCTGTCGTCCCTGTTCGGTTCCGGCAACGACCCACACTTGGCCCTGACCGCCGTCGGCGACCCGATGCAGTCGATCTACGGATGGCGCGGCGCATCGGCAGCCAATCTGCCTCGGTTCGCCACCGATTTTCCGAAGGCCGACGGAAGTCCGGCACCTCGGCTCGAATTGCTCACCAGCTGGCGAAACCCGCCCGAGGCATTGACGCTGGCCAACCTGATCACCGACCCATTGCGCCGCGTCGGTGTGCCGGTGCCGACTCTGCGGGCCCGCCCTGGTGCGATTCCCGGCGATGTTCGACTGGCCGTCACCGATACCGTTCCGGACGAACGCGAGTGGATCGCGGATCGAATTGCGGGGGAGTACCGAGCTGCCCTCGAGCAGGATCGCACGCCGCCCACTGCCGCGGTTCTGGTGCGCCGCAACGCCGACGCCGAGCCGATCGCGGAGGTACTGCGCAGCCGCGGATTACCGGTGGAGGTCGTCGGGCTCGGTGGATTGCTGCACGTTCCCGAGGTGGCCGACGTCATCGCGATGCTGCGGCTGGTCGCCGACCCCACTGCCGGTAGCTCGGCGATGCGCATCCTCACCGGTTCCCGGTGGCAGATCGGGCCGACGGATCTGCGGGCACTCTCGCAGCGCGCCCGAGAACTCGAGATCCGCGGCGGGTACGGCACCGCGGGTCGCGTCGACGACCCGGAGGCACTCGAGGCGGCGCTCGGTAGCGTCCTGCCCGGCGAGCAGTCGGAGCAGGCCGGTCTTGCCGACGCGATAGCCGATCCCGGTCCGGCCGAGCGGTACTCGGAGGTGGGGCAACGCCGGATCGTCGCCCTGGCGGGCGAGCTGCACCTGCTGCGCGACCGAATCGGTCAACCGCTGACGGAGTTGGTCGGCGACATCGAGCGGATCATGGGTATCGGTGTCGAAGCTCAGGCTCGTACGCCGATCAGCACCGACGGCGCGGTCGGTCGTGAACATCTCGACGAATTTGCCCATGTGGTGGCCGATTACGCTGACAATCCGACCGCAACGGTCACCGGGTTCCTGTCGTTCCTCGCCGCCGCGGAGACGGTCGAGGACGGCCTCGCCCCCGGTGAGGTCGACGTTGCCCCTCATCGCGTTCAGGTGCTCACAGTCCATTCCGCGAAAGGCCTCGAATGGGAGGTGGTGGCGGTGCCGCACGTGGCGAAGGGTGTGTTCCCGTCCTCGAACGCATCCTCGACCTGGCTCGGGGCGATGGCCGAGCTGCCGCCGTCGTTGCGCGGTGACCGCGCGCTCGACGGCGAAGGCTCGGAAGGGGTTCCGGTCCTCGAACTCGAGGGGCTCCACAATCGCAAGGAACTGGAGGATGCCGTCAAGCGTCACAAGGATGCGCTGGCGAGGCGTCGACTCGCCGAGGACCGCCGACTGTTCTACGTGGCACTCACCCGAACCGAACGGGTGCTGCTGGTATCCGCGCATCACTGGGACGAGACCTCCACGAAGCCGCGTGGGCCGTCGGAATTCCTCGACGAGTTGCACACTCACATCGAGGAATTCGCCGACATCGCGGTGATCGAGCAGTGGGCCCCGGCCCCGGAGGACGAGACGTCGAACCCACTCGGGGCCGTGCCGCACACCGCGTCCTGGCCGCGTGATCCACTCGGTCCCCGACGAGGAGCGATCGAGAGCGGAGCGCAGGAAGTGCTGCGCGCGCTGGCAGACATCTCGGCCACACCGAGCGAAGACGACGGCACCGATGACCGAATTCAGGAGGACCCCGAGAACTGGGCTGCGGACGTCCACACTCTGCTGGCCGAGCGGGCCGCAAGATCGGTTGCAGGAGTCGACGTCGCTCTTCCCGGCAACCTGTCGGTGACGCAGCTGGTCGACCTCGCGGCGGACCCCGATGCCTTGGCCTCACGCCTGCGGAGGCCTCTTCCGTTTCCGCCGAATCCGTTGGCGCGCAGAGGAACTGCCTTTCACGCCTGGATCGAACGGAGGTTCGGTGCGACCCGACTGCTCGACCTCGACGAACTACCGGGCTCGGCCGACACCGGGGCCTCGGCCGACGTGGACCTCGAAACCCTCCAGCAGGCGTTTCTCGAATCGGAGTGGTCGCTTCGTAGCCCCGTCGAAGTGGAAGTGCCGTTCGAGACGTCCGTGGCGGGAACGGTGCTGCGAGGACGCATCGACGCGGTGTTCGCGGACCCGGACGGCGGCTGGACCGTCGTCGACTGGAAGACGGGCGCAGAGCCGACGGCGTCGGAGCAGCGGGCGGTAGCGATGCAGCTCGCGGCCTACCGATTGGCGTGGGCCGAGCTGATGTCGATCGGGCGCGCCGAACCGGTACCGCTCGACCGAGTACGCGCAGCGTTCCACTACGTACGCAGCGGTCTCACCATTTCGCCCGAGAACCTCCCGGACGCAACAGAATTGGCCCAGCTGCTGGAAGGACCGGCCGGGCCCGAGCAACCGGGGGCTACGGTGCGTTCCGACGAGCCTTCAGAGCCTCGGTGACCAGGGGAATCTGCAGCGGCAGTCGGGCGATCATCGCTGCTTTGAGAGCCGGCGAGGTCTTCGGGCTCTGTACGTACTTGTATGCCAGGTTGATGTTGGCGGGGAAGACCACGACGAACAGGGCAGCCGCGAGTGCACCGCCCAGTCGACGGGTCTGCGGTGCGGCAAGCGTTGCGGCCACGGCAAGTTCGGCGACTCCCGAGACCTGCGTGTAGGTCCGCGCCGAGCCGGGCAGGGCCGTAGGTACCTGTGCATCGAAGAACTTCGGCGTGGCGAAGTGCAGAACTCCGGCTCCGGCGAGCAGTCCTGCGAGGCGCATTGCGGCTGCCTGACTCGATCTCTGTGTCATGCCCATACCGTGCCACACCCGGCGTCGTCGGCACAGAAGCCTGGCATGGGGTTACGCTGCGTGCCGTGAATGATCTCGACTTCGGTGGGTACCTCGGCGGACGACGTGGCAGGTAGGTTGCGAGCGCGCTTGAGTGACAGTGGCGCGCTGACCGACAAGCCCGACTTCGCCCTCGTCGGAGTGCTTCGGGTTCCGGAGCTGGAGTCGAGCCCGTGGCGCGCCATCTACAAGCGGGTGCTGATGGCGCTCGGAATCCTGTTCCTCGCGGCATTCGTTGTCTATCTCGATCGAGACGGCTACAGCGACAACCAGAACGGCGAACTGTCGTTTCTCGACGCGTTCTACTACGCGACGGTGTCGTTGTCGACCACGGGATACGGTGACATCGCACCGATGAGTCCGTCGGCGCGACTGGTCAACATCCTGGTCATCACACCCCTTCGGGTCCTGTTCCTCATTCTGTTGGTCGGTACGACGCTGTCGGTTCTCACCGAGCGGTCCCGGCAGGCATTCAAAATTCAGCGATGGAGACGCAGCGTGCGCAATCACACCGTGGTCATCGGTTTCGGCACCAAGGGCCGTACCGCAGTCGACGCGATGCTCGGAGACGGCGTGTCGGCGTCCGACATCGTCGTCGTCGACACCGATCAGACGGTTCTCGACGCCGCATCGGCACTGGGTCTGGTCACCGTGCACGGTTCGGCGACCAAGTCGGACGTGCTCCGGCTCACCGGGGCGCAGCACGCGTCGGCGATCATCGTGGCGACGAACCGAGACGACACCGCTGTGCTGGTGACTCTGACCGCACGGGAGATCGCTCCCAAAGCAAAGATCGTCGCGGCTATCAGGGAAGCGGAGAACACGCACCTGCTGCGTCAGTCCGGTGCCGATTCGGTCGTCGTCTCGTCCGAGACCGCGGGCCGGCTACTCGGGATCGCGACGTCGACTCCGTCCGTTGTGGAGATGATCGAGGATCTGTTGACGCCGGAGGCGGGCTTCGCGATCGCCGAGCGTGAAGTCGAGCGTGACGAGGTGGGCGGTTCCCCGAGGCACCTGACCGACATCGTTCTCGGAGTGGTGCGGGGCGGCAAACTGTTCCGAGTCGGCACTCCTGAGGTCGATGCAGTCGAGGCATCCGATCGCTTGCTCTACATCCGTCGCGTGGGTGACTAGGCGAGGCCAAGTAGGGTCGTGCGCGTGCCGAACTTCCAACTCGCCCACCCACCTCGACTGTCCCGATCGCCACTGAACAGGGCAGAGGAACTGCGCCGAGACACCGCAGCGTTGACAGCGGGTTGGCCGACAGCTCGCATCCTGAACGTGGACGGCAGAGGCAGATTCCCGGTGGACGAGAACGGCCTGGTGCTCGGCTCTGCCGCGGACGTCGGTGCCGAACCGACGGCCGATGCGGTCTTCCTCGGAATTCACGGCGATCGACACCTGTGGGCCCGCCGGGTGGAGGTCGTGGCAGGCACGGTCGGTGACCTGCGTACCGACGGAGACCGACTGGACAGCAACGCGTTGTCGATGGTGACCGGTGCCCTGGCGATCCTCAACTGGCACGCGAGTGCTCAATTCAGTTCACTCGACGGTGCGCCGTCCGTTCCGTCGAGCGCGGGGTGGTCGCGGACGAGCACGTCCACCGGTCACGAGGAATTCCCGCGTACCGATCCGGCGGTGATATGTCTGGTTCACGACGGCGACGATCGAGTGCTGCTGGCCAGAGCCCCTGCATGGCCCGAGCGTCGGTTCTCGGTGCTGGCGGGTTTCGTCGAGGCCGGTGAGTCGCTGGAAACCTGTGTGGCACGGGAGATCAGAGAAGAAGTTGGCCTCGATGTGTCCGAGATCGAATATCTGGGGAGCCAGCCCTGGCCTTTTCCTCGTTCGGTGATGATCGGGTTCTCCGCCGTCGCCGACCCGGAGCAACCTCTGCACTTTCAGGACGGCGAGATCGCCGAGGCCCATTGGTTCGATCGAGCAGAGGTTCTCGCAGCGCTCGAACTGGGTGACTGGGGATCGGATTCGACCTCCCGGTTGCTCCTTCCCGGCTCGATCTCCATCGCCCGTGGAATGCTCGAGGCGTGGGCGGCGACGGCCTGACGGTCGGTCAGAGCGACAGCGCGCGCTTGACCTCGGCCAGAGTGGGGTTCGTGGCCGTCGAGCCGTCGGCGAAGAGCACGGTCGGCACCACGTGGTTGCCGTTGTTGACGCTGCCGACGAAGTCGGCCGACTCCGGGTTCTGCTCGATGTCGATCTCGGCGTACTCGATTCCGGCCTGGTCGAGCTGGGTCTTGAGCCGGCGGCAGTAACCGCACCACGTGGTGGAGTAGACGGTCAGCGCGGCCGGGGTCTGCGGGGTGTTCTCGGTAGTGGTCACGCCAACAGTCAACAGGAGTGCCGACGCGATTGTTCCGGCCGACACCCGCATCGGCCGTCGGCCACCCGGTTCGGCCCCGAGTGGAACTGTCGGTACGCACTGACACAATGGACCTCATGGCTGACGACGCGATGACCGCCGGACTCGATCCGGAGCAATCCGCGGCGGTACTGGCTCCCCGCGGCCCGGTCTGCGTCCTTGCCGGTGCGGGCACGGGGAAGACCCGCACGATCACCCGACGCATCGCGCATCTCGTTTCGGCGGGGCACGTGTCCTCGGGGCAGGTGCTGGCGGTGACGTTCACCGCGCGCGCGGCCGGCGAGATGCGAGGCCGTCTGCGCGAGCTCGGCGTGGGGGGCGACGGCCCTCCGGTCCAGGCTCGTACGTTTCACGCCGCGGCCATGCGCCAGCTCAAGTATTTCTGGCCGCAGGTGGTCGGTGACAACGGATGGCAGCTCCTCGATCGCAAGTTCACCGTCGTCTCGCAGGCGGCCAACCGCGCCGGGGTGTCGACGTCGACCGACGCCATCCGGGATCTCGCGGGAGAGATCGAATGGGCCAAGGGATCGTTGATCGCACCCGAGGACTATCCGCGCATCGCGGCGAGCAATCGCCGCGACGTTCCGATGGACGCGACCAAGGTCGCTGCCGTGTACGCCGGCTACGAGGAGCTCAAGTCCCGCGGCGGCGACTCGATGTTGCTCGACTTCGACGACCTTCTGTTGCACACGGCCGCTGCGCTCGAAGAACATTCGTCGGTGGCCGACGAGTTCCGCGAGCGCTACCGCTGCTTCGTCGTCGACGAGTATCAGGACGTGACGCCGTTGCAGCAACGGGTGCTCGACGCCTGGGTGGGCGAGCGTGACGATCTCACCGTCGTCGGCGACGCGAACCAGACCATCTATTCCTTCACCGGCGCATCCCCGCGGTATCTCCTCGACTTCTCGCGGAAGTACCCCGAGGCCACCGTGGTTCGGCTCGAGCGCGACTACCGTTCGACGCCCGAGGTGGTGTCGCTGGCGAACCGCGTCATCGGAGCTGCCCGCGGTCGCATCGCCGGCACCCGACTGCAACTGATCGGTCAACGCGAGCCGGGACCCGAGCCGGAGTTCTTCGAGTACGACGACGAGCCTGCGGAAGCCGACGGCGTTGCGCGAGCGATCAAGAGGTTGATCTCGAAGGGCGTGGAACCGGCCGAGATCGCGATCCTCTACCGCATCAACGCTCAGTCCGAGGCACACGAGCAGGCGTTGACCGAGCTGAAGATCCCCTATCAGGTGCGCGGGGGCGAAGGGTTCTTCACCAGACCCGAGGTGCGGCAGGGCGTCAACGCGTTGCGGCAGGCAGGCGGTCGCGACGATCTGCCCGACGGCGCGCAGTCGGGCGAGGGACTACCGGCTCTGGTGCGAGCGGTGCTGGCTCCGCTCGGCCTGACGGCCACCGAGCCGACGGGTGCGCAGGCCCGCGAGAAGTGGGCCTCTCTCGGCGGTTTGGTGCAGCTCACCGAAGAGTTGCTGGTGCACGAGCCCGACCTGACTCTCGACAAACTGCTGGGCGAGCTCGCCGCACGCGCCGAGGCTCGGCATCCGCCGACGGTTCAGGGCGTCACTCTCGCCTCGCTGCACGCGGCGAAGGGACTCGAGTGGGACGCGGTGTTCATCGTCGGTCTCGCCGACGGCACTCTGCCGATCTCGCACGCGATCGGCAACGACCCCAGTGCCAGCAACGAGGCGGCCGTCGAGGAGGAACGCAGGCTGCTCTACGTCGGTGTCACGCGTGCCCGTGTGCACCTGCATCTGTCCTGGGCGCTGGCCCGCAACGAGGGCGGACGCAAATCGCGGCGCCGGTCGAGGTTTCTCAACGGTCTGATCCCCGAGGACTCACCTGCTTCGCGTATCGCCGCGCCTGCCGCCAAGAAGTCCGGTCCGAAGTGCCGGTTGTGCGGCAAGCCGTTGATCGGCACGTCCGCGACCATGCTCGGTCGATGCGACAGTTGTCCGTCGAACGTCGACATGGCTCTGCTCGATGCGCTGAAGTCGTGGCGATTGGACAAGTCCCGTGAACTGAAGGTGCCCGCGTACGTGGTGTTCAGCGACAACACACTGACGGCCATCGCGGAACAGCAACCGCAGGACGAGCGTGGGCTGGTGGCGATTCCGGGAATCGGAGCCAAGAAGCTGGAGCGGTTCGGCGACGAAGTCCTCACCGTCGTGCGGGCCTCGGACACGTGACGCGGGTATGGAAATTCTCGCGAAACCGCAGGTAGAAAATAACTTGTGCAGATATCGGCAGGGGGCTTAGTCTGTTTCACGTGCCGCGGGAGACCGCGCACTGTCCAATCCGCCAACGAGACCAGAACAGGAGCTGAAGAAAATGATCAACACATTGCACGCCGCCGTTGCCCACGCAACCGTCGCGTTCAGCCCTGTCCTCGGTACGGCACCTTTCGGAGTTGCCCCCCTCGGCACTCATGCCGCCGCCGCAGGCTCTGTTGCGCAGACGTGGATTCGTTGCTCCTCTTTCGCCCCCATGCACGAGTCCGCATACGCGGCCTCGGGGTCGAATTCCCCCCAGGTCGCCCTGGCACCAGGAGCAGAAGCCGTTGCTCAGGCAGCCCGACGTCACCGCGCACCACGTGCGTCCGTGCTCGACAGCAGACACCGACTTCACTGTCGGTAGACGCTTCGACAAGCCCCACCAGGCCACGGACCCGCACTCGCGGACCGTGGCCTTTCTCGTTCAGGTAGTTCCTCTATCCGAGCGTGAGGCCGACAGGTTCGCACTACCCCTCGAACCGATAACGACGCCGCACGAAAAGTAGAGGAGACCGACGTGTCAACCGCCACGATCCGGACGACATGCCGACCAGAGTCCGAGAGTGCCTACGCTGCACAGTATTCGACCGAATCGGTCGAGCTGGCACTGTCGGTGCCCTGCCGAGCGGCGAACCCCGACATGTGGTTCGCCGACACCCCTGCCGAACTCGAGCAGGCCAAGGCGCTGTGCGCCGAATGCCCCATCCGGCGTACTTGCCTGAGCGCGGCTCTCGACCGCGCCGAGCCGTGGGGCGTATGGGGCGGCGAGATCCTCGAGCAGGGTGTCGTCATCGCCCGCAAGCGTCCCCGCGGACGGCCGCGGAAGAACGCAGCATGATGTCCGAGACCGGTGCCCGGTTTCGCCGAACGAATCAGTCGGCGAAGCCGGGCAGCCACTCGGTGAGAATGGCCATGTACGGCGCGTAGGCGTCCAGCTGCGCGCAGATACCGACCAGCCCGCCGAGCACTCGGAAGATCATCACGTACTCGGCAGGCATGTTCAACGCGCGAACGGTGCGGAACTGCGCACTGTTGAAATCCGCGGCGGTGCCCGCAGCCTTCTGCAACCAGGCCCTGGTGAAGTGGAACGATTCGGTGTGAATCGGATCGGTGAACGGACGTAGATAGTCCTCGATCTCCTTCTGCGTCACCGTTCGGCCCGGCACCACGAAGCCGCTCTCGGTGAACAACACCACGAGTTCGTCGAATTTCTCGTCACGCGCGAGCGAGACCATTCTGCCGAGAACCGGAGGGAGGCCGTCGGGCATCGGAGCGCAGGCACCGAAATCGATGACGCCCATGCGTCCGTCGTCGAGCATCATGAAATTGCCCGGATGGGGATCGGCGTGCAACAACTTCGCCCGCGCCGGAGACACGAATGCGAACAGTGCGAGCAGTTCGCCCGCCCGATTGCGTTCCTCGGCCGTTCCGTTCGCGATCACATCGGCCAGCGGCCGACCGGTCATCCATTCGCTGACAACCACTTTGGGTGCACTGGCGACGATCTTGGGAATGGCGAACTGTGGATCGCCCGCAAATTCCTTGCTGAAGGCACGTTGATTCGCCGCCTCGATGCGGTAGTCGAGCTCGTCCTCGGTACGGGCCGTCAATTCCTCGAGCACCGGCTTGACGTCCGTGCCCGCGAGCACCGTGCTGAACAGGTTCGCGAACCTGTTCAGCGTCTTGAGGTCGGAGCGCAATGCGTCGTCCGCGCCGGGGTACTGGATCTTCACCGCGACATCGCGTCCATCCGACCACGTAGCTCGGTGCACCTGTCCGATGCTGGCCGAGGCGATCGCAGTGTCGTCGAAATCGAGAAAACGTGACCGCCACGCAGTTCCGAGCTGTTGGTCCAACACCCGATGCACGGTCTTCGCGGGCATCGGCGGTCCCTGCGCCTGCAGCTTGGTCAGCGCCTCGCGGTACGGCTCCGAAAACTCCTCAGGAACGGCCGCTTCCATCACCGAGAGCATCTGCCCGAGCTTCATGGCACCGCCCTTGAGTTCCCCGAGGACGGAGAAGAGCTGTTCTGCTGCTTTGGCGGCCATGTCCGCATCGATTTCGTCGCGATTGCCGCCGGCGAGCTTCTTGCCGAACCCTACGGCAGCACGACCGGCCATTCCGAGGGGAATGCTGGCCAGTTTTGCAGTACGAGTCGATCCACGGCGCGGTATGTCAGACACAGCTCCATCATGGCTGAACCTTCCGACAATTGCTCGGACCGCCCCGCACCGACCGCTGTCGGTCGAGGTGAACTCGCGTTCGGTGCGTTTCGTCAGTGCCAGCAATCGCAGTGCGGATGCTTGGACCACAGCCGTTTGTGCACGGTGGTTCCGGCTGCCGCGAAGTCCAGCTCCATGGTGCAGTCGGCGGTCTCGGGGAGCGCGGCGTCGGAACGGCCGATGAGGTTCTCCAACTGAGCGAACGCGAACGCTGCCGTGGCCAACACCGTGGCGCTGCTCGCTTGGCCGACCGTGCCGAGCAGTTGGGCGGACAGATGCGGCCACTCGGGCTCGAAGTCACAGCGCGTCAGATCTGCGCACCGCAGGCAACTCGTGCGGCCGGGCACCACGAAAGGACCGACTATGCCCTTGCCGTCTCGTAACCGCACCTGCAGATGTGAGATGCGCAGACGCACCAGATCGGTCACCAGTCGAGGTTCGGCAACCAGATCGTCGGCCAACACCACGACGTCGTAGTTCCACGACCTCACCACCGAGTGCGGGTAGCGCGTCGGAGTAAGGCTGGTCCTGCTCACCGTGACACCGGTTCGACTCAGACCGGAGGCCAACGCGTCGGAGATCGGACCCCGCCCCACGAGGTGGACGGTCTTGACCGCTCTCGGCCCGGCCTGCGAGGCCCGAAGCGAATTGTCGGGCTGCTGCACCGGTTCGCTGGTGCCGTGCATCAGCAACCCGGAATCTTCCAGTTCACCGAGCATCGACGATGTCCGATTGGCGGACAGCCCCAATGTCATTGCGTGACAGACGATGTGAGGCCTGGAGTGACCCGCGGCGAGGAGTCGGAGAATTTCGAGTATCGAGCCCGGCTCGGCACCGGGAGGTGGAGTGACGACGACGCTGGTCTCGGGATTCCAACCCAACTGAACGGTGCCGTCTCGACGCGGCAATATTGCCACCGCAGGATCGAGTCGAACGGTCGGTGTGATCATGGAACACACTCTGACAGCGCCGACAGCGAAGAACGCCCGCTCGGGGCACGTTATCCACAGGGTGGAAGGGCCTCCGAGCAGGCGTTCGACGATTTCGATCGAAGTGGTGCGAAACCGGCCGGGTCAGGTTGTGGATGAACCCTTCTCGGGATCACCGTCGGTGCCCTTGTCGTCGTTGTCCGCGGCGCGCTCGGCGCGCTCTTCGGCTTCCTTGGCCTCCATCGCTTCGAGCTGCGCGATCGGGTCGTCGAAGCTCGACGTTCCACCGCCGACGACTCGGTCGATGAACGCCGCGGGGTTGTCCAGATCCGACGAGTCGGGCAGCAGATCGGGGTGTGCCCACACACCGTCGCGTCCCTCGATGTCGGCTGCGGCGAGGAGCTGACGCCACAGATCGGCTGCCTCGCGGACCTTGCGGGGTCGCAGTTCGAGGCCGACCAGCGTCGCGAAGGTCTGTTCGGCAGGGCCTCCCGACGCTCGGCGTCGCCGGATCGTTTCGCCGAGCGCGACGGCACCGGGCAGGCGGTCGCCCAGAGCGGCCGCAACCACCGTCTCGACCCATCCTTCGACCAGGGCCAGCAGTGTCTCGAGACGCTCGAGTGCGTGCTTCTGCTCCGGCGTCGTCTGTGGCTCGAAGGCACCCTGTTGCAGGATCGCCTCGATCTTCGACGGATCGGTCAGCGCGGACGGATCGAGTCCCGCGGCGGCTTCCTCGATGGCCGAGAAGTCCATTCGGATTCCGCGTGCGTACTCCTCGACAGTGGCCAGAACCCGCTGCCGCAGCCACGGGACGTGGCTGTATAGCCGCTGATGGGCGGCCTCACGTGCGGCGAGGAACACCAACACCTCACGGTCGGGCTGCTCGAGTCCCTCACTGAACGACGCGATGGCCGACGGCAGCAGCGCCGCCGTTCCCGACGGTCCGAGGGGCAGGCCGATATCGGTGGACGTCAGAACCTCCTTGGACAGCTGGCCGAGAGCTTGGCCGAGCTGCGAGCCGAACGCCATCCCGCCCATCTGCGTCAGCATCCCCATCATCGGCCCGGCCATCTGCTGGGCCTCGGCGGGCAGGCCCGAGGTCCACATGCCCGAAATCTGCTCGGCGACGGGGTCGCACAGGCGCTTCCAGGTGTCCATCGTGTTGTCGAGCCAGTCGACCGGTGTCCACGCGACGGTCTTCGTGGCACCGGCGGGCAGCGTCGTCGCCCCGTCCAGCCACAACTCGGCCAGGTGCGCTGCGTCGGTGACGGCCTCTCGTTCGCCCGCCGACACCGGGCTGAAGTCGCCCATCTGCTGACGTGCCAGCTGCTTGGCCAGGTCGTAGTTCACCGGTCCCGAACCGGTCCCGCCTGCCGCTCCCATTCCGCTGAGCATCTGGCCGAACTGGGTGAGCATCTGGCCCAGCTGGGCGGGGTCGAAGCCCTCGCCGCCGAAACCGAAACCGGCGGGGTTGCCCGAGCCGTCCGGATCCTTCTTCTTGTCCGGGTCGTCGTCGGAGGCACCGAAACCAAAATTGCTCATGTCTCAACGGTACAAGCCCGGCGAACGGAGAGAGTGGTGGATCGTCACGCTGACGGCGAACACCGGGACCGTGAGAAGTCGGCACGGACGCACTCGGTAGGGGCGGTCTGCACCGTCGACCGTATTCGGATCTAGTGTCTACGGAGTGAACCGAAGGATCGCCACTCTTGTCGCTGCCCTGGTACCCGTGGTGGTGCTGGGCGTCACCGGCTCGGTCGTCACCGTTCCGTTCGCCGCCCTCGGCCCCGGCCCGACGTACAACACTCTCGGCGACGTCGACGGGGTGCCCGTGGTGCAGATAGACGGAACCGAGGTCGACCCGACCACGGGTCACCTGAACATGACGACCGTGGCCGTGCGCGATCAACTCAACCTGTTCGAGGCTCTCGGCTTCTGGGCCAGCGGCAGGCAAGGACTCGTTCCGCGCGAGGAGGTCTATCCGCCGGACAAGACGAAAGAAGAAGTGCAGGAAGGCAATCAGGCGGATTTCGAGGAGTCCGAATCGAGCGCCGAACTCGCCGCGCTGCATCACCTGGATCTGCCGGTCTCGCTCGCGGTGGCCAGCGTGGCCGACGA
Organism: Rhodococcus sp. 06-462-5; assembly: GCF_002258315.1. GTDB lineage: Bacteria > Actinomycetota > Actinomycetes > Mycobacteriales > Mycobacteriaceae > Rhodococcoides. Next base: position 91,740 of record NZ_NOYD01000038.1, read on the forward strand.
CGGGCCCGCTGTCGACGTGCTGAACGTGGGGGACACGCTCGTCTCGGTCGGCGGCACCCCCGTGGCCACGGCGGCCGCGGTTCGTGAGGCGGTCAGCTCCCGGGCTCCGGGTGATTCCGTCGATATCGAGTACGTCCGGGACGGCATCACGCAGACGGGTTCGGTGGTACTCGGAGCCCGGCCCGACGACGACACCAAGGGCTACCTCGGCGTCACGCCCGAGGAGCAGCCCGATGTGCCGTTCGAAGTGAAGTTCAATCTCGCCGATGTCGGCGGACCCTCGGCCGGACTGATGTTCAGCCTGGCGGTGGTCGACAAGCTCAGTCCGGGTGAGCTGAGCAACGGAGAGTTCGTCGCGGGGACGGGAACCATCGACGCCGAAGGCACAGTCGGCCCCATCGGCGGCATTCCGTACAAGCTGATCGCCGCCCGCGAAGCCGGAGCCACCACGTTCCTGGTGCCGGACGCCAACTGCGGTGAGGCGCAACAGAACGTCCCCGACGGCCTCAGATTGGTGCGTGTCGAATCGCTGGACAGTGCTGTCGACTCGCTGCAGGCGATCGGCTCCGGCGGCGACGCGCCGTCCTGCAGCTGACCGGACCCTGCGGTTAGTCGTCGTCGACGACGTCGAACGTCGCGTAGAGGCCGTGTACGACGTTGGGGGCCAGGTCCTCCGCGATGCGAAGGTCGATGGGTGCGAAGGGGTCGGCGTCCTCGTCCGGGTGCAACTGCAGCAGAGTCAAGGACGGACCGTCCTTGAGGACGGCGACGATCAATCGAGCATCGCGTTTCTCGGGATGGTTCTCGGCAGCCGAGCGCGCGGCCTCGTCGGCCGCATCGGGATCGGCGAGCAACGGCATCAAGGCGTCGTCGAGGGTCGATTCGGCGGCGGGGGGAAGCACGACGATCTCTTGCACCAAAGCGCATCCGACGACACCCTCGGGCCACGTGGAGGTGGCCAGGAACTCGTCCAGCGCAGGGGAGCCGCCGGTGATGTCCTCGGGCAGCGAGTGCTGTTGGATCGGAGTCAGAGCAGCGCCGTCGGCGAGATCGTCGAGCAGGCCGGGTTCGGCCGCGGCGAGCGCAGCCGTGGGCACAAGCGCGAACATCTGCGGGGCCTGGTGCCAACCGCCCGCATCGACGAAATCCGCCACCTCTCGGGCACATCGGGCCAGAGCCTCGGCCACGTCCTGCCCACCCGACTCGGGGTCGAACTCGCTTCCGAAATCGTCTCGGCCGGGCAGTCCGTTGCTGTCGTTGCTCACCGCACTATCCTCGCATTCCGATGGTTCCGTCGGACGCGACGCTCCTGACCTGCGGTCGGCGGAGGCCGCAGTACGGTTGTCGCAGCCGTAGGATCAACGTACGTACAGTAGGGCGAAACGGACATGCGGTGCACACTGAGTGCATCGCGGAAGTCATCTGCGGCGCCGATCGGCGCCGCCCGAAGTTGGAGTGTGGCACGTGGGCATGAGGCCCCCCACCGGTATGCCGTCCTTGTCGCGGCGCAGCCGGATCTTGCTCGTATTGGCCTTGGTGGCAGCAGGTTTGCTACTGATCGGTCCCCGTCTGATCGACATCTACACCAACTGGTTGTGGTTCGGAGAAGTCGACTTCCGCGGCGTGTACACCACTACTCTGCTGACGCGGTTGGTGATCTTCCTCGTCGTTGCCCTTGTCGTCGGACTCATCGTGTTCGCGGCTCTGGCGGTGGCGTACCGCAACCGGCCGGTGTTCGTTCCCGTCGCCGGGCCCAACGATCCGATCGCTCGGTACCGCACCACGGTGATGAGCCGGTTGCGCCTGTTCGGCATCGGGATCCCGGTGGTGTTCGGGTTCCTGTCCGGCATGATCGCCCAGACCAACTGGGCGACGGTGCAGTTGTTCCTCAACGGCGGCGACTTCGGGATAACCGACCCGCAGTTCAACCTGGACGTCGGGTTCTACTCGTTCGATCTGCCGTTCTACCGCTTCGTTCTCAATTGGCTGTTCGTCGCCATCCTGGTTGCGTTCTTCGCGAACCTGGTGACGCAGTACGTGTTCGGCGGGATTCGACTGGCCGGACGCGAGGGTGCGTTGACCCGCGCCGCACGCATCCAGCTCGCCGTTCTGGCCGGTACCTTCGTCCTGCTCAAGGCCGTCGCATACTGGTTCGACCGGTACACCCTGCTGTCGAGCAGTCGTAAGGAACCCACGTTCACCGGTGCCAGCTTCACCGATATCAACGCGGTGCTCCCGGCCAAACTGATCCTGCTGGCGATCGCGGTGATCTGCGCGATCGCCTTCTTCGCGGCGATATTCCTGCGTGATCTCCGGATCCCGGCGTTGGCCACGGCTCTGCTGGTGCTCTCGTCGATCCTCATCGGGGCCGTCTGGCCGCTGGTGATGGAACAGTTCTCGGTGCGCCCGAACGCGGCGGACAAGGAGAGCACGTACATCGAGCGGAACATCGCGGCAACCAGAGATGCGTACGGGTTGAACGACGACGTGGTGACCTACCGGAACTACTCCGGTGAGGCGGCGCTGAGCCCAGGTGAGGTGGCTTCGGAGTCGGCCACGATGTCCAACATCCGCCTCCTCGATCCGAACATCCTCGCGCCCACGTTCACCCAGCAGCGTCAGATCCGTAACTTCTACGGGTTCCCCGACACTCTGGCCGTCGACCGCTACCCCGATGCGGACGGCAACCTGCGCGACTACGTGGTTGCAGCCCGTGAGATCTCACCGCAGACGCTCGACGCGAACCAGCGTGACTGGATCAACCGCCACACCGTGTTCACACACGGCAACGGCTTCGTCGCAGCACCGGCCAACTCCGTCGACGAGGCCGTCGCCGACGAATCCAGCGGTGGGCGCGGCGGATACCCGAACTACCAGGTCAACTGGATCGAGAACGATTCCGAGGGCACCATCCGCAAGGACGGCCCCGGCGACCTGGACCAGCCGCGCATCTACTTCGGCCCGGTCATCGCCAACTCCGATGCGGACTACTCGATCGTCGGTTCCACCGGCGAGCCTCGGGAGTACGACACCGACAGCAAGAGCTACACCTACACCGGTGCGGCGGGCGTCGACGTCGGCAACTTCTTCAACCGGCTCGTCTTCGCCAGCAAGTACGCCGAGCGCAACATCCTGTTTTCGAGCGTGATCGGCGACGAGTCGAAGATCCTGTTCAACCGTGACCCCCGCGACCGCGTGCAGAAGGTCGCACCGTGGTTGACGACGGACGGATCGACCTACCCGGCGATCGTCGAGGGCAAGCTCGTCTGGATCATCGACGGGTACACCACGCTGGACAACTTCCCGTACGCCCAGCGGATGTCGCTCGAGGACGCCACGGCCGACAGCATCGAGTCGACGACGACTCGTGCGCTGCCGAGCCGAGAGGTGTCGTACATCCGAAACTCGGTGAAGGCCACCGTCGATGCGTACGACGGCACAGTCAAGCTCTACGAGCAGGACGAAAACGATCCCGTGCTCAAGGCATGGGAAGGCGTGTTCCCGGGAACCGTCATTCCGAAGGACCAGGTGTCCGACGAGCTTCGTGATCACTTCCGTTACCCGGAAGATCTGTTCAAGGTCCAGCGTGAACTGTTGACCAAGTACCACGTCAACGATCCGCGAGAGTTCTTCACCAACAACGCGTTCTGGGAAGTTCCGACCGACCCGACCGCCGAGAACACCGCGGCCAAGCAGCCTCCGTACTACGTCGTCGCATCCGACATCTCCAACGAGGAGAATCAGGCGTCGTTCCAGTTGACCAGCGCGCTGGTCGGATATCGCCGAGAGGTGCTGGGCGCGTACGTCAGTGCGGATTCGGACCCGGAGAACTACGGCAAGATCACCGTGTTGCGATTGCCGACCGATACGTCGACTCAGGGTCCGAATCAGGTGCAGAACCAGATGACGACCACGACGGACGTGTCCGAGAGTCTCGGCATCGTGCGCCGTGAGAACACCGTGGAGTTCGGCAACCTGCTGACACTTCCGGTCGGCAACGGCGGATTGATCTACGTGGAGCCGGTGTACGCCTCTCGTACCAACGAGGCGTCCGCTTATCCGCAGTTGATTCGTGTGTTGGTCTCGTACGAGGGCCGCGTCGGGTACGCCGCGACACTGCCCGAGGCCATCGAGCAGGTGTTCGGAGCGGGTGCCGGACGAACTGTCACCGCACCCGGTGAGACCGACGGAACCACGCAGCCGGGCGCTGTTCCCGAGACCGCGCCGTCCGACGGTGGCACGCCTGCGGCAACTCCTGCCCCCGCCACCGGCGGTTCGGCGACGAGGGATGCTGCCGTCACCGGTCTGAACGCTGCACTGTCTGCTGTGCGCACTGCGCAGCAGAGCGGAAATCTGGCGGAACTGGGCACTGCGCTCGAGAACCTGCAGACCGCGGTCGACACGTACAACCGGGCCGGCAACTGATCGGTTCGGGTCAGGTCCGCTGACCTGAACCGGTCGATACGAGCGGAAGGGCCGCCTCACCGAATGGTGAGGCGGCCCTTCCGTCGTTCGTCACCTACTCGCGCGTGAGACACGAGGCAAGGTGAGAGGCAGTTCGAGGAACTGCCGGGTGATCAGCGTCCGATGGGCGCGAGCACCGGGGCGTTGGCAGCAACGAGGTGCTGGAACTGCGTGCTCAGGCCGTACTGATCGGCGAGCGTGGACACTGCGTCGAATGCGCCCTGTGCAGCCTGCGTGGCCGCTGCGGCCTCGGGAGCCACGGCCGGTGCCGGTGCGGGAGCCGGCTGCGGTGCCGGTGCGGGAGCTGCCTCAGGCTCGGGAGCGGAAGCACCCTTGCTCAGCTGCTGACCGCACACGGGCCATGCGCCCGGTCCCTGGGTCTGAAGAGTGTTCTCCGCGACGCGGATCTGCTCGGCCTTGGATGCGTTGGCAGGTGATCCGGATCCGCCGTTGGCCGTCCAGGTGCTCTGCGAGAACTGCAGGCCACCGTAGTAGCCGTTTCCGGTGTTGATGCTCCAGTTGCCACCGCTTTCGCACTGTGCGACCGCGTCCCAGTTGTTCGGGGCTGCGTTGGCGGTTCCGGCAGAGACGCCGAGGGGGATTGCTACAGCGGCACCGGCGACAACGGCCAATCCGAGTGCGCGCCGGAGCGGAGCCTGCGTAGCGATCCGGGTCTGCTTGCCGAGATTGTTCTGTGTGGTCATGCGGGGTGAATCCTCTCCGCGCTCGACTGGCGCGACTGGCCTGCAATCACCTCGCCGGGATGTACGGCGTTCGTGACCAGGCACTTCGTATCGTCGCGGCTCTGCCCCCGTACGTATTGGGGACCACACCCGCGGGGCAGAGCGAAGGAAGCGGCGGGGTGGTGCAGGCCCAGCGGTTTAGGGCCGTCCGTGAAGGTAGTCGAGGATCTGCTCACCGTCACTGAGCCGAAATGGGACGGCAGGCGTCCACATGTTGGGATAGAAAAGGGTATTTACGCAGCTCAACCCATCTCGTGGCGCTATTGTTTCAAGTCTGTAACCCGACCGTTATGTGACTCGAAACACGCAACAAAAGAGACGCGGAGCACTATTTTGGACCACCTTCGACGTGATAAACGCGCGCCGTGACGGGTCGCAGTGCACTCGTTCGGGTGCGCGAGTGCGCCGAGAAGTCACGTGATTTGCATTGGCCGTACGCACGGTAGTAACTTCGTAGATGCAACGCGGGGTGGAGCAGCTCGGTAGCTCGCTGGGCTCATAACCCAGAGGTCGCAGGTTCAAATCCTGTCCCCGCTACTATCGAAAAAGACCCAGGACAGATGTCCTGGGTCTTTTTCTGTTTCCATTGGTGAATGACCGCCGCTCGGGCGACGGGCGAACGCGATACCGCCGAGAGGACGACTCGTTTGATTCTTCCCGCCGTCCGAGACCCACGCCTCATCACAGTTCAGCGCGGCGGACTGTTGTCCGAGGACGACCATCGGAGCCTCGCGCTCTGGGCGGCCGAGTGTGCGGAACACGTTCTCCATTTGTTCGAGACGGTCGAACCCGCCGACCCGCGACCACGCGAGGCGATCGAGGCCACCCGCGCGTGGGTGCGCGGCGAACTCGCGATGATGGCGACCCGCGCCCTGGGCGGCCACGCCATGGGAGCGGCACGGCCGCTGGACGGTTGCTCTCGCTTCGCCGCATACGCCGCGGGTCAGGCAGCCTGCGTGGCTCATGTACCCGAACACGACCTCGGAGCGGCCGCCTACGCCATCAAGGCAGCTCGGGCGGCGGCACCTGCCGGTCGAGAGACGAGTGCAGGTAGGGAAGAGCTCGAGTGGCAGCGCGACCGGCTTCCGAACAGCGTTCGGCAGCTGGTGCTGGAAGACCAGAAGAGAAGAAACAGTATCTGTTGGTCCGTGTTCGACTGATTCCGGCTACCGGTTGGTGTGTTCGAGCATCTCGGACAGTGCCGCGACGGTGGACATCCCGCGTCGGGCATGGCCGTCGTCGAGCAGAACGGGTTGAAGTTCGTCGACGAAACGCACATCTTTCGTGCTGACGACAGGCTTTCGTACCGCGACGCCGTTGTCGAGTCCTCGACCGGTATCGGATACCTCGATCGTCCCGTCCGAGTGCACAGTCACGGTCGCGTGACCACCGCCCTGGTGCTCGGCTTCGTCCGCCGCGTACGCGAGTACCTCGAGAACGAGGTGCAGGACTCCGCCGGGCGCGTATTCGCCGGGTCGGGACCTGATGTGCGACAGATGATCCAGATCGACGTCCACCGACCAATCGTGTGTCGTCGTGGTCCAGGTGTGACGACTGGACATCGGGGGTTCAGTCCGAGACCTGCTCGCGGGCATCGTCACTGGTGACCGTTTCGGAACGGGCGGTGTCTTCTGTGTCTTCCGCGTCGTCGTCGGCATCGGCGGTGAGATCGATCGTGTCCACGCCCTCGAGCGCCGTCAATTCCTGCTCCGCCTCCGCGATGAGGCCCTTCGCGTTCTCTTCCATCTTCTTGACCCACTCGGCCATGACGGTCACACCCTTCGCTCGATCGTGTACCACCGGTCTACCAGACTTCGTCGCCCTAGGATTCACGGTGTGCGAACACGAACCTCGCGTCTCGACCTCGACGAGCCGGTCGGCACCGATCTCGATGCGCTGTACGCGATCTGCAGCGACCCGCAGTCGTGGACCCACTATCCGAGCCTGCGGCACACCGATCCCAGAGCAACCGAACGAATGTTGCAAGGCTGGTCGGAGCAGTGGCGGCGGGATGGATTGGCCACCTGGATCATTCGTGAGCGCGGCAGCCGCACGGTCAGTGGCTACGGCGGGTGCTCGAAGCGTCGGAACGCCTTCTGGAACCTCGGCTATCGCCTCCATCCCGATGCGCAGGGCAACGGGTATGCCGCGGAGATGTGCGAGATCGCAGTCGAGTGCGCACACCGAATCGAGCCCGAACTGCCGATCGTGGCGTATCTGCTCGAACACAACGTCGCGTCGGCCCGGGTGGCCGAACGCGCCGGCCTGGAGTTGATCACCCGTGGACCCGACATCGGCAATCCAGACGCCGACGCAGTTCGCCTGGTGTACGCAGACCGCGCGTTGACGGCAGATCAGGTGGACGTGGTTCTCTCGGCCTGACCGCAGCAGGTTCCCACCTCGGCGAGCCGACGTCGGAGCAGGCGCTTCTCCGGTGCGGTTCGGGCGAAATCCAACGCTCGGCGATACTCGACCGCGGCCTCGTCGAACCTACCGAGTCGTTGCAGCAGATCGGCTCTCGCCATGGGATACGGATGATAGCGGCGCAACGACGCCTCGTCGGCAAGCTCGTCCAGCTCTCGAAGTCCTGGTCCGGGGCCGTCGCGCATCGCCAGTGCAACAGCCCTGTTCAGCGCGACGATTGCGCTCGGTGTCCGTGTCATGAGCAAGTCGTAGAGCGCAACGATCTGGGGCCAGTCCGTGCTGTCGGCGTCCGGCGACTCGTCGTGCAGTGCAGCGATAGCGGCCTGCACGGCGTACGCGCCGCCCCGGCCGCCGCCGAGGGCCTCGACCACGAGTTCCGTCCCTTCACCGATGAACTCGGCGTTCCAGAGTCGACGGTCTTGATCTGCCAACAGCACGATCTCGCCGTCCGGGCCGGTCCGAGCGTCGCGTCTGGCCTCGATCAGCAACATCAACGCCAGCAGCCCTGCCACTTCGGGTTCGGTCGGTAGTGCGCTGTGGAGAAGTCGTCCCATAACGATGGCTTCGGTGGTGAGATCGACTCGCCCGATGCTCTCACCCGAGGTTGCCGAATAACCCTCGGTGAAGATCGAATAGACCACCTCGAGCACCATCGGCACCCTGCCTGCCAGCTCGTCCGGGCCCGGGAGGCGAAACGGAATCCGTGCGGCCCGAATCTTGTTCTTGGCTCGCACTACTCGCTGCGCTGCCGTGGCGGGCGGGATGAGCAGCGCCCGGGCCACCTCGCCGGTGCCGAGGCCGGCCAGGCATCGAAGAGTCAGTGCGAGCCGGTCACCGGGGGCGAGGGCCGGATGCGCGCACGTGAAGAACAACTGCAGTCGGTCGTCGGGCAGAGCATCGTCGAGCGAATTGCGGCGGTTCGGTTCGCTGCGATCCGTATCCGCCTGCAGCACTCCTACTTTCGCGGCCAGGCTCTGGTCGCGTCGCAGGCGATCGACCGCCTTCCGGCGGGCAGTGGTGAGCAGCCACGCACCAGGCCTGACCGGGACGCCATCGACCGGCCAGTGTTTCAGGGCCGATTCGATGGCGTCCGAGGTCACTTCTTCTGCGAGGTCGAGGTCGCGATACCGCTGCACCAACGAGGCGAGCAGAATCGAGCGCTCGGCTCGGAAGACCGATTCGAGCGCTCGGTGAACCCCGGAATCGTTCACCGACGAATTCAGCGTGTCCGGACTGCGCCGGTCAGAATTCTGCAAGGGGTCGCACGATCACCGCGCCGCCGTCCTTGGAACCCGGGCATCTGGCCGCCCACTCGAGTGCCGCGTCCAGGTCGGGAACGTCGATCACGTCGTAGCCGCCAAGAACCTCGTGAGACTCGGCATACGGTCCGTCGGTGACGGTGCGCTCTCCGGTGGCGGCGTCGACACGCACCGCCGTGGCTGTCGTGAGGTCGGCCATCGCGTGACCGGAGACGTGAACGCCTGCCTCCTTCATCTCCTTCTCGTAAGCCATCCAGTCCTCGACACTGCTGCAACCCGGTGCTGATCCGGGCGTGGTGTCGGCGTTGATCAAGAGGATGTACTTCATGGTGCGCTCCTGGGGTTCGGTACCTCGTTGTCGCGGCGCGAGTCGCCGTACACGATGACGACGTTCGACAGACCACGATATCGACACCGGTCACGGAAATTTCTTTCTCAACCACGAAAAACGGCACCGGACACATGGTCCGATGCCGTTTCGCGGTAATTCCTCGGCTCGACTACGAGCCAGGTGGTCACTTCAGTTCTGCGGACGACTTTCCGAGCACACGACGAGCAACGATCAGCTGCTGAATCTGCTGCGTTCCCTCGAAGATGTCGAGAATCTTGGAGTCGCGGCTCCACTTCTCGAGCAGCGGGCGCTCGGAGTAGCCGTACGTGCCGGCCAGCTCCACTGCCTTGAGGGTGATGTCGACCGCCGAACGACCAGCCTTGGCCTTGGACATCGAGGCCTGGAGGGAGTTCGGCTCCTTGTTGTCGGCCATCCACGCTGCCCGCAGTGCGAGCAGATGCGCTGCCTCCCAGTCCGCTTCGAGGCGCAGGAACTCCGCGGCCGCCGCGTGCTGGTTGTAGGCAGGGGTCTCGTACGAGATCTCGACTCCGGCCTCCACCAGGATGGACCTCAGCTCTTCGAGTGATGCCCGTGCCACGCCGATCGCCATGCCTGCCACCAACGGGCGGGTGTTGTCGAAGGTCTGCATGACGCCGGCGAAGCCTTTTTCGACGTTCACCTCGGCGGTGCCGAGCAGGTTGTCCTTCGGGATGCGGCAATCCTCGAGCAGCAGGGCTGCGGTGTCGGACGCCTTGATGCCCAGCTTGTGCTCGAGGCGCGCAACCGACAGGCCCGGAGCGTCACGCGGGACGACGAACGACTTGATGGCCGCGCGGCCGAGAGACTTGTCGACCGTTGCCCATACGACGATGTGGGTGGAACGTTCACCGGCGGTGACGTAGATCTTCTCGCCGTTGAGAACCCACTCGTCGCCGTCGAGGACAGCGGTGGTGGTCACGGCTGCGGAGTCCGAGCCGAAGCTGGGCTCGGTGATGGCCATCGAAGCCCACACCTTGCCGAAGCGCTCGAGCTGCTCGTCGGTGGATACCGCTGCGATGGCTGAGTTGCCGAGTCCCTGGTAGGGGATCGACAGCGTGAGGCCGACATCGCCCCAGCAGGTCTCGATCACGTTCACCAAGGCGGACATGTTGCCGCCGTTGGCGTTCGCGGTCTTGCTGGGCTTGGCCGACTCGCTGTCCTTCTCGCGGCCACCGGCGGCTCCACCGATTTCGCCGCCGGCGTCGGACATGCCTTCGACCATGGACGCCATGGTGTCGAGCTCCACCGGGTACTCGTGCTCGGCGAGGTCGTACTTGCGGGAAATCGGGCGGAAGATCTCGGCAGCGACCTGGTGAGCCTGATTCGCCTGCGCCCGAAGCTTCTTGGGAAGTTCAAGATTGATCATCGTGTATGTCCTTGGGTGAGTGCCATGGAATTCGGGGCGGCGAGCTAGATGAGAACGATGCCCTCGGCGACGCCGACGGACCGCAGATCGCGGTACCAACGCTCGACCGGGTGCTCCTTGGTGAAACCGTGACCGCCGAGCAGCTGCACGCCGTCGGAACCGATCTGCATCCCCTTCTCGGAGGCGAGTCGACGCGCGAGCGCCGATTCACGAGCGAACGACAGTCCTTGCTCGGCCCGCGAAGCGCCGCGCAGCGTGACCAACCGCATGCCGTCGAGTTCGATGGCGATGTTGGCGACCATGAAGGCCACGGCCTGACGGTTGCTGATCGGCTCACCGAAGGCGACACGATCGTTGACGTACGGAATGACGTAGTCCAGTACGGCCTGGCTCGTACCGACGGCCAGTGATGCCCAGCCGAGTCGAGCGAGACCGATGGCGGCGCTGTACTCGGCGGCCCGCTGGTCTGCGTCACCGTCACCGAGCAGTGCCGACTCGGGAACTGCGACGTCGGTCAGGATCAGGCGACCGAGACCGGCTGCGCGCAGGCCCATGCTCGGGTCGGCTTCCACGACGAGGCCCTTGGAGTCGGACTCGACGATGAAGAATGCCGGACGGCCTTCGAGTTCTGCGGCGATGACGAACAGCTCGGAACTGCCTGCAGCGGGCACCAGGCTCTTGACGCCGTTGAGCTTGTAGCCGCTGGGGGAGCGAACGGCCTTGGTCTGCAACGCATACGGATCGAACAATGCGCGCGGCTCGTTGACGACGACAGCAGCGTTGGGCACCTTCTCACCGACGAACGCGGGAAGATAGGTCTTCTGCTGCGCGTCCGTACCCCACTGTGTGAGGGCGACGGCTACGCCGCTGGGCGCGAGGATGGGCAATGCCAGGCCCATGTCGCCGTGGGCAAGCGCCTCGGCGACGAGGGAGTTGGTGACCGCGCCACGCTCGGTGGCTGCGCCGTCGAGCTCTTCGGGAACATTGATCAGGGTGATGCCGAGCTCGGCGGAACGGCGGACCAGATCTTCTGGGGAGGAAGCGTTGTGGTCTGCATCGAACGCGGCCGGGCGGAGAATCTCCTCGGCGAACTCCTTGACCGTCTCGACGATCATGCGCTGTTCGTCGTCGGGCGTCAGGTCGAAGTAGCTCAGGTTCTTGGCGGCACCGTCGTCGAGACGCTTGGGCTTGCCGCCACCGGTGACCTTGGCGAACGTGCGATTGGCGGCGCCGAGGGTCTTGAACCCGGTCTTCGTGCTCTCGTACGTCACCCGGTCGATGGTTTGACGAAGGTTGTACTTCTCCGCCAGTTCCGATCCGGTGATGGCGGTCAGAACGCGCATGGCGGTTCCGATCGCATCCCTCTTGAACGGGTTGAGGCCAACCGCTGAAGTATCGCGGGGCACCTTGGGGGCCTTCGCGTCGACCACACTGTCTTGCTTGCTCATGATCACCAGTTCCTCGGCGTCGGGCACGGACTCCATAGATCTTACTCCCGAGTAAGTTAGCTGTCTACTGTCGAGTAAGTTCATTCACGGTGTCGGGCGACGGCGCGATGCACCACGCCGGGCGGCCGCACTATGGCACGCTGATCCGGTGAATTCGATCGCCCAGGTTTTCGCCGCCCTCGCCGCGGCCCTGCACGCCGTCATCTTCGTCATGGAAAGCGTGGTGTGGTCCAAGCCTGCCGTGTGGTCGCGCTTCGGCGTCGCCAGTCAACACGACGCCGACGTCGTCAAACCGATGGCCTTCAATCAGGGCTTCTACAACCTGTTCCTGGGTATCGGCATCGTGGTCGGCCTCGTCGTGGGCGGCTCTGCGGGCGACGCCATCGTGTACTTCGCCTGTGCGAGCATCGTCGGCGCAGCACTCGTGCTCGCGACGGGCGGCGCGAAGTACTTTCGAGCGGCGTTCGTTCAGGGCATCACACCGCTGATCGCGCTGGTTGTGGCTGCAGTTCTCTAGGCAAGTGTCAGGCCCGCGGGGACAGGTGCTCGAGGACCGCGTGCTGCAGTAGGCCGTTGGTGGCCACGGCACTGCCGCCGTGTGGGCCCGCGGTGCCGTCGAGCGCGGTGAACTCGCCGCCTGCCTCGCGCACCAGGACATCCAGGGCCGCCAGGTCCCACAGCGAGACCTCGGGTTCGGCGGCGATGTCGACTGCCCCCTCGGCGACCAGGCAGTACGAGAAGAAGTCGCCGTAGCCGCGCACCCGCCACACGGCGTCGGTCAGGTCGAGGAACCGATCCCTGGTACCCAGTTCGGCCCAGCCGGACAGGCTGGAGAAGCTCAGACTCGACGACGCCAGCGAATCGACCTTCGAGACCTCGAGCCGGCGCGGGGTGCCCCCGTCCGATGCAGTCCAGGCCCCCTGATCGAGTGCGGCCCACCAGCGTCGGTTCAAGGCAGGTGCGCTGACGACTCCTACCCGCGGTACTCCGTCGTCGAGCAGGGCGATCAACGTCGCCCACACCGGAACGCCGCGGACGAAGTTCTTGGTGCCGTCGATGGGATCGACCACCCACTGGCGTCCGCGCAACGTCGCCGTGCCGCCGAACTCCTCGCCCAGCAATGCGTCGGCGGGGCGCTGCGCTCCGAGCGAGCTGCGGATCGCCGTCTCGACGGCCAGATCCGCGTCGGACACCGGTGTGAGATCAGGCTTGGAATCCACCGACAGGTCCAAGGCGAGAAATCGTCGGCGGGTGATGGCGTCGGCGTCGTCGGCGAGCCTGAGGGCGAGAGAAAGATCCTCGGAGTAGTCGGTCACCGGAGAAGACTATCGCCGCGCGTACGGCGTCTCGCATGCGGCGATATGTGTGGCTTGGCCTATTCGGTGACTTCGTTCAGCTTCCCGGTTGCCACGTCGAAAACGAAGCCTCGAATGGATTCGTGCTTCGTGACGAACGGGCTCTGCTCGATGCGTGCCAGCGATTGGCGAACATCACGGTCCAGATCGGTGAACGACTCGGCCGCCCAGTGTGGCTCGATGCCCGTCTCGTCCTGCAGATCTTTCTTGAATTCGTCGTCGGTGAAGGTGAGCATGCCGCAGTCGGTGTGATGGATCAGGATGATCTCCTTGGTGCCGAGCAGACGCTGACTGATGGCCAGCGAGCGAATCTCGTCATCGGTGATGACACCGCCCGCATTGCGGATCACGTGTGCTTCGCCGTCGTGGAGACCGAGAATGCGGTAGACGTCGAGTCGAGCGTCCATGCACGCCACCACTGCCACGTGCTTCGACGGCGGCAACGGTAGGGGACCGTCGAACGTCTCGGCGTATGCCTTGTTGTTCTCGAGGTACTGGTCGGTGACGGTCATGCGACGCTCCTGTGTACTGCGGGTGTGGCCGGCACCGGGCGGTGGCAGGCATGTCGAGATGCGAATATGTCGATGAGCCGAAAGCTAGCAGTCCACCGATGGCCTGACGAGAGTTGAAATCTGCGCGGTTCGAACCCTCGACGTCGGTCTCCGTTCGGCTCGTGGGGGCCGGGGGAATCGGGGGCGGTCGGGTTCGGGTTCGCGTGCCGGTAACCTTGACTCTCGTGCATCCCGACGTTTCTGCAGACCTGGCCGAGCTCGACACCACTCTGTCCACCGTCGAGTCGGTTCTCGACGTCGAGGAACTGCGGCGACGCATCGACGAACTCGAGCACCAGGCCGCGTCGCCGGACCTGTGGAACGACCAGGAACACGCGCAGCAGGTGACCAGCCAGCTGTCCCATGCGCAGGCCGAACTCCGCCGCGTCGAAGAGCTCCGCCAGCGCCTCGAGGACATGCCGGTTCTGTACGAGCTCGCCGAGGGTGAAGAAGGCGAGGCAGCCCAATCCGCCACCGCCGACGCCGACGCCGAACGCGCCTCGCTCCGGGAGGACATCGCAGCCATGGAAGTGCGGACCCTGCTGTCCGGCGAGTACGACGCGCGCGACGCGCTGGTCAACATCCGGTCCGGCGCAGGCGGAATCGACGCCGCCGACTGGGCAGAGATGCTCATGCGCATGTACATCCGCTGGGCCGAGAAGCACGGCTACGGCGTCGAGGTCTACGACACCTCCTACGCCGAAGAAGCAGGCATCAAGAGCGCCACGTTCGCAGTCAAGGCTCCGTACACGTACGGCACGTTGTCCGTGGAACAGGGCACGCACCGACTCGTCCGGATCAGTCCGTTCGACAACCAGGGTCGGCGCCAGACCTCGTTCGCGGAGGTGGAGGTGCTTCCGGTCGTCGAGACCACCGACCACATCGAGATCCCCGAGAACGACATTCGTGTGGACGTGTACCGCTCGTCCGGGCCGGGTGGGCAGTCGGTCAACACCACCGACTCCGCCGTCCGGTTGACGCACATCCCGACGGGGATCGTGGTGACCTGCCAGAACGAGAAGTCTCAGCTGCAGAACAAGGTGTCGGCCATGCGAGTGCTGCAGGCCAAGCTGCTCGAGGTCAAGCGCAAGGAAGAGCGCGCAGAGATGGACGCGCTCAAGGGTGACGGCGGTAGCTCGTGGGGTAACCAGATGCGCTCGTACGTGTTGCACCCGTACCAGATGGTCAAGGATCTGCGTACCGAGTACGAAGTCAACAATCCGTCTACAGTTCTCGACGGGGACATCGACGGATTCCTGGAATCGGGAATTCGTTGGCGAATGCGAGGGGAGCAGTAGATGACCGGTCATTGCGCAGGATCCACTCCGTCGATCCGATGACGAGCTGGCTGAACCCGACGCTCGACCTGAAGCTGAACGCCCTCGGGATCGTGCTGTACATCCTGGGCGGAATGCTGGCGGCGCGGTTCGTCACCTGGACCGGGTCCCGCATCACGGCCCGGATCGACCAGAACTACCAGCACAGCGATGCCCTCGTGCGGTCCGAGGCCGCCAAGCACCGGCATGCGCTCGCCCAGGTGATCACCTGGGTCGTGGTCACCCTCATCTACATCCTCGTCACCATCGAAGTGCTGCGTCGCTTCGGATTCGGCGTCGGCGGGCTGGTGGCACCCGCCACGGTCATCGGCGCAGCACTCGGCTTCGGAGCTCAGCGCGTGGTCCAGGACATCCTGGCCGGGTTCTTCATCATCACCGAACGTCAGTACGGATTCGGTGACGTCGTGCAGATCGCCGTCAACGGTTCTGCGGAGGACGCCGAGGGCACGGTCGAGGACGTGACACTGCGCGTGACTCGGGTCCGCAGCGTCGACGGTGAGGTCATCACCGTGCCGAACGGGCAGATCGTCAAGGCGATCAACCTGTCGAAGGACTGGGCGCGCGCCGTCGTCGACGTTCCCGTGCCGAGCACCGCAGATCTCACCCAGGTCAACGCGCTGCTCCGATCGGTCGGCCGCGACGCGTTCGCGGACACTCGGTTGCGTCCCCTGCTCCTCGACGAACCGACGGTGATGGGCGTGGAGAGCATCGAGGTGGGGCAGGTCAACGTTCGCCTGGTGGCGCGTACGTTGCCGGGCAAACAGTTTCAGGTGGGACGAGAACTGCGAGTCCGGGTGGCTGCCGCGCTGCGGCCCGAGGGGATCAGCGTTGCTCCCGACGTCAGTACGGCCGGGGTCGCGCCGGAATCGTCGGGACGAGATCGGACGGAGGATCGATGAATACGCCCGATACCGGAACCGAACGCCCGCAGCGGAGCTGGCGACAGTGGCGCATTCCGGCCAAGATCTACGGTCGCGTGCGGACGTCCACCGTCGCGTTCGGAATCTGCTTCGTGCTCACCGGACTGTGGTACGGCCAGGTCAGTGCAGAGATCGCCGAGCGAGACAGCGAACAGGTTCAGGGCCCGGTCGCTGTGGATCCAGGCCAACTCACCCCCTACACCCAGCCGCAGACCTCGGAACCGACCTACTCGAGTACCACGGTCACACCCACTCCGACCGCTACCACCGATCCGGATGGATCGGGAAGCGTCGACGAATCCGGGCAGCCGGCGACGACGACCCTGCCGTCGACGACCACCGCGCCGTTCGGTGTCCCGCTGCCACCGGTGATTCAGTCGCTGATACCCAGCCAGCCAGCGCCGACGTCGTCTCGCTGAGTCACTCTTTACCGTCCCTCGGGACTCGCCGCGACGCCCGAGCGGTTCCGGCGGTTACCGGCGAGTAAGGACTACACTGGCGACCCGTGATCAGCACCTCGAATGTCTCCAAGTCCTACAAGACCTCCACCAGGCCTGCCCTGGACAAGGTGACGGTCTCCATCGACAAGGGTGAGTTCGTGTTCCTGATCGGCCCGTCGGGTTCGGGCAAGTCGACGTTCATGCGGCTGCTCCTCAAGGAGGAGACGCCCACCTCCGGTGACATCCACGTCGCCGACTTCCACGTCAACCGATTGGCGGCCCGACGGGTCCCTCGGCTGCGGCAGAGCATGGGCTGCGTGTTCCAGGACTTCCGCCTGTTGCAGCAGAAGACCGTCGTGGAGAACGTGGCGTTCGCCCTCGAGGTGATCGGTAAGCCGCGCTCGATGATCAAGCGCACCGTTCCGGAAGTTCTCGACCTGGTGGGACTGGGCGGCAAGTCGGATCGTCTGCCCAACGAGCTGTCCGGTGGAGAACAGCAGCGAGTGGCGATCGCTCGGGCGTTCGTCAATCGTCCACTCGTGCTGCTCGCGGACGAGCCGACCGGAAACCTCGATCCGGACACCAGCCAGGACATCATGCTGCTGCTCGAGCGCATCAACCGCACCGGAACCACGGTGCTGATGGCCACCCACGACAACCACATCGTCGACTCGATGCGCCGACGCGTCGTCGAACTCGACAACGGACGAGTCGTTCGCGACGAGGCCCGCGGGGTCTACGGCGTCGGTCGCTGACGCCGCCACCGACTCAGGACCGCACAGACGTCACGACCGAACGAATCGAAGGGCTCGGATTCCGCGATGCGCGCAAGTTTCATCTTCAGCGAGGTCTTCACCGGACTTCGCCGCAACATCACCATGACGATCGCCATGATCTTGACGACCGCAATTTCCCTGGGCCTGTTCGGCGGTGGCCTGCTCGTGGTCCAGATGGCGGGGAAGACTCAGCAGATCTTCCTCGATCGGGTGGAGGTGCAGATTTTCCTCACCGACGACATCTCGGCGAGCGACGCCGATTGTGCGCAGGAGACCTGTGCCACCCTGCGATCGGATCTCGAGAACACCCCGTCGGTGGTGTCGGTGCAGTACCTCAACCGTGAGGACGCGGTGAAGGACGCCACCGAACGCGTATTCAAGGATCAGCCGGAGTTGGCCGAACTGGTCAGTGCCGACAGCTTTCCCGCGTCGTTCAAGGTGCGTCTGAGCGATCCCGAACGGTTCGGGGTCATCAACGACAACTTCGAGAATCGACCGGGCGTGCAGAGCGTGCTCAATCAGCGCGATCTCGTCGAGCGTCTGTTCAGTGTGCTCAACGGCGTGCGCAACGCGGCATTCGCCATCGCCACGGTGCAGGCGATCGCGGCAATCCTGTTGATTGCCAACATGGTTCAGATCGCAGCGTTCACCAGACGAACCGAGGTGGGCATCATGCGGTTGGTCGGTGCCACTCGGTGGTACACCCAGCTGCCCTTCTTGCTCGAGGCGGTGGTGGCGGCGTTGATCGGGTCGGCGCTCGCGATCGCCGGCCTGTTCACCGCGAAGAACATGTTCATCGACGACGTTCTGTCGGATGTGTATCAGGCCAACATTCTGGCCCGAATATCCAACAGCGATGTCCTCCTCGTCTCGCCGTTCCTCGCGCTGGTCGGAGTCGGCATGGCTGCGGTGACGGCGTACATCACGCTGCGGTTGTACGTGCGCGAATAAATTCGGTTGCCGTTCGGTTCTATGCTGGAGCGGTTGCCCGTGGAACCGATCCACGCGGCGCATGCTCGAGAAAGGGCCCTGCAGTGAGAGAGAAGGGCCGCAAGGCCATCGCGACCAATCGCAAGGCGCGGCACAACTACTCCATACTCGACGTTCTCGAGGCCGGAGTCGCCCTCGTCGGTACCGAGGTCAAGAGTCTGCGCGACGGTAAGGCCTCACTGGTCGACGCCTTCGCGACCGTCGACGACGGCGAGATCTGGCTGCGCGGGCTGCACATCGCCGAATACACGCTCGGGAGCTGGACCAACCATGCGCCGCGGCGAAATCGCAAACTGCTCCTTCATCGCCGCGAGATCGACCGCCTGGCAAGCAAGGTCAAAGAGGGAAACCTGACGCTGGTGCCGTTGTCGATGTACTTCTCCGACGGCAAGGTCAAGGTCGAGCTGGCATTGGCCAAGGGCAAGCAGGACTACGACAAGAGACAGTCGCTGGCCAAGCGCACCGCCGAACGCGAGGTCACTCGCGAGCTCGGTCGTCGCGTGAAGGGAATGCGCTGACCGCTGTACTGCTCGCCCTGGTAGCCGCCGTCGGCTACGGAGTGAGCGATTTCGTCGGCGGAGTCGCATCCCGCCGAGTCGCCGCCCTCCGGGTGGTCATCGTGTCGTACCCCCTGTCGCTGGTGATCGTTCTGCTCGTCGCACCGTTCGTCGGTGGCACCATCGAGCTCCCGGCGATGCTCTGGGGGCTGGCCTCGGGTGTTGCCGGTGGCGTTGCGGTGTGGTGGTTCTACTTGGCCCTCGCTGCCGGGCCGATGGCCGTGGTCTCACCGGTCACCGCCGTCCTGGTCGCCGGGATCCCGGTGCTGGTGGGGCTGTCCATGGGTGAGCGTCCCGGAATCATCGCGTTCGTGGGTATCGCCGTCGCACTGGTGGCCGTGGTGCTGGTGAGCAGAGAATCCCCGGACGAGGTGACCGGCGAGGTGGCCGGCGGACGCGAGATGAAGTTCACCCGAACGGTCGCCTGGTTGACGGTCGGTTCGGGGGTGACCTTCGCTTTCGCGTTCATCTTTCTGCATCGGATCGGCGACGGCAGCGGGCTGTGGCCGCTCGCGGCATCGCGCGCATCCGCGACCGCGGTGGTCTGGATCGTGGCCCTCGCTTCCGGTCACTTCGCACCGCCGCACGGCAGCGTGCTCAAACTCGCGGCCTTCGTCAGCGTGCTCGACGTCGTCGCCAACGCTGCGATGATCTACGCCTATCAGGGTGGTCTGCTCTCCCTGGTCAGTGTCATCGCATCGCTGTATCCGGCGGCGACTGTACTGCTGGCGATGGTGATGCTCGGCGAGCGAGTGGGAACGTTGCAGAAGATCGGAATGGCGTTGGCGCTCGGTGCGATCGCGATGATCGCGCTCTCTGGTTGAACCGCATCGCCCGGGGGTAATGACTCCGGTTATGACAGCTTTCGACTCTGCCTCCGACACCCCCGCGCCCGAGAAGTCGCCGCGCGTCCTCGTCACCGGTGCCACGGGGTACCTGGGCGGTCGGCTGGCCCCGCGACTCCTCGACGAGGGGTACACGGTCCGCGTGTTGGCACGAACGCCCGCCAAGCTCGACTCCGTGCCGTGGGCGACCGATGTCGAGGTCGTGCAGGGCGATCTGAGCGATCGGGAATCGTTGAAGGAAGCGCTCAGCGGAGTCGACGTCATGTACTACCTGGTGCACTCGATGGGCACCGCGGGGCACTCGGATTTCGCCGACACCGAACGCGACAGCGCCGAGAACGTCGCGGCCGTGGCGGCGGAATGCGGTGTGGGGCGCATCGTCTACCTCGGCGGGTTGCATCCGCCGACCGGTGAACTCTCGCCGCACCTCAAGTCGCGTGCCGAGGTGGGACGCATTCTGATCGACTCGGGAGTTCCGACGATCGTGCTGCAGGCCGGTGTCGTGATCGGATCCGGCTCGGCGTCGTTCGAGATGATCCGGCACCTGACCAATCGGCTTCCGGTGATGACCACACCGCGGTGGGTACACAACCGCATCCAGCCCATCGCTGTGCGTGACGTGTTGCACTACCTGATCGGGGCCGCGAGTGCGCCCATCACCGAATCCAGGACCTTCGACATCGGCGGTCCCGATGTCATGCAGTACGGCGAGATGATGAACATCTATGCCGATGTCGCGGGTCTGCGGCAGCGTCGGATCATCGTGCTCCCGGTGCTGACTCCGCGACTGGCCGGCCACTGGATCGGGCTGGTGACTCCCATTCCGCGTGGGCTGGCGATGCCGCTCATCGAATCACTGCAATACGACGCCGTCGGCCACGAGATGGACATCGATGCCGTCGTGCCGCGTCCACAGGACGGCTTGACCGGCTACCGCGATTCCGTGAGATTGGCGCTGCGCAAGATCGACGACGGCGAGGTGGAGACTCGCTGGACCGATGCCACCGGAACCGCGGCACCGTCGGATCCGTTGCCCTCGGATCCGGCGTGGGCAGGCGAGGTCGTCTACACCGACACCCGGGTCGCTCGCAGTGCAGCGCGGTCGGCCGCGATCAGGCCTGCGCTCGAACGACTGGCCGATGCCGATGTTCTCACCGGCTGGCATCGCGACGTCACCGGACCCGACGCATCCGCGTCGGGCACCGAGCACACCACTCGGCTCAAGTCCTCCACTCGACTTCCCGGCGAGGCCTGGCTGGATCTGACGGTCGGCGGAACTGCGAAGCAGCCGACGATCGAGCAGCGGTTGGTGTTCTTCCCGCGCGGTCTGGCAGGCCGGGCGGTGTGGTACGCCTCGATGCCCGCACGCCTGGTGATGGCGCGTCGGATGCTGCGCACGGTGGTGCAGCGAGTCGACGCCGACGCTGCCTCGAATTCTGCGGATCGCCGAGTCGGCCGTTAATGGAATGAATGTGTCCGGGAGAGGCGTTACACTGAACAGCCCGGGCACGGTGTTCGGGAACATACGGGGCTGAACGGTTTCGACTTTGTATGTTGAGTCAGGGGAAGCGTGTCGGTGCAGGCGAGAGACCACCGTAAGCGTCATCGCAACCTTATAAGCGCCGATTCCAATCAGCGCGACTACGCACTCGCTGCCTAAGTAGCGACTGCGTGTCTGTCAGTCCGGGCTCGCCCTCGGTCCGGGTACTGGCATCAGCTAGAGGGCTCACCGATTCATCCGGCCGCGGGATGATGAGGAACATCAAACAGTGGCTGGGATCGTCATCCTGACTTGTTCGCGAGATCGGGAGATCCAAGTAGAGACATAGCGGACTGCACACGGAGAAGCCCTGGCAATGCAGCAGAGGACCCGGGTTCGATTCCCGGCAGCTCCACCGCAGAAGACCGGGCCGAGAGACACACTCTCGGCCCGGTCTTCTTTCTGTGTCGGCCAGGTCACAATCGACTCGACTCGACCCATCCCACCCGAAGCGACCGCGGTGCCGAATAGTGGTCATGAGCAACGAGCCGACTCCAGTTCTGCGCACCGGCAGAAGAGTGTCCGAGCCTGCACTGGTCGTGTTGGTCCTCGGCGGCGGCAAGGACGTGAGCCGGGCGCGTAGTAGGCCGTGGCACCTGGCCGGTCTGCGAATGTGGCCGTTCACCTGGATGCTTCGGCGCGCGGGCCGTACACGCGGCATATCGGTGCAGCAGCTGCAGTACCGGTTCCGGGGCTGGAACGCCCCCCGACGCTCTCCGGTCGAGGACGCCCGATGGGCGCTGAACCGAATTCACGACGAGTATCCGGACGTTCACGTGGTGGTCGTCGGCCATTCGATGGGTGGCCGCACCGCCGCTGCCCTGATCGACGATCCTTGCGTCGTGGGCGTCGTCGCGCTGGCCCCGTGGTGGCCGGAAGGTGTGGAGGCCGACGGATTCGGCGCGCATCAGGCGTTGCTCGTCGTACACGGGACTGCCGACAAGTGGACCGATCCGCGAACCTCGCGCCATGCGACCGAACGTGCGAAGGCTCGCGCGGCATCTGCTCGCTATCTTTCCGTTCCGGGTGGGCATTTCATGCTGCGCAATCCGCGGGTCTGGTCCAGGGCAACGCGCGACTTCGTTCTCGGTATCGCTGCCGATGCGCGGGCCGACTGCATGGGCAGGCAATCGTGACGCGGCGTCGAGTCGCGGTGGTGGGGAGCGGTGTTGCCGGTCTGACGGCGGCGTACGCGCTCTCCTCGACGTCGTCGGTGACGTTGTACGAGGCGGACTCCCGCCTCGGCGGCCATGCGGACACCCACTACGTGGACGGACCCGACGGTCGCGTCGGCGTCGACACCGGGTTCATCGTGCACAACGACCGGACGTATCCGACGCTGCTTCGACTGTTCGACGAACTGAACGTGCCTACGCAGGATTCGGACATGAGCATGTCCGTGCGCTGCGACGGGTGCGGCCTCGAGTACTCGGGAGGCCAGGGCATGCGCGGAATTCTCGCGCAACGCACAGCGGTGTTCAAGCCGCGATTCGTCTCGATGTTGCTCGAAGTCAAGCGTTTTCATCGCCTGGCCAACGAACTGCTGGACAGCGCCGAACCGGTGGAGTCCGAGACGACTCTCGCGCAGTTTCTGGCAGAGCATTCGTTCTCCGCGTACTTCGAAGCCCACTTCATGACGCCGCTGGTGTCTGCGGTGTGGTCGTGCGATCCGGACACTGCCCTCGCGTACCCCGCTCGCTACCTGTTCACCTTTCTTCGGCACCACGGAATGCTCACCGTCACCGGGTCTCCCACCTGGCGCACCGTCACCGGTGGATCCATCGAATACGTTCGCCGGGTTGCACAGCACATCGACGAGGTGTTGCTCGATACCCCCGTGCACGCGGTCTACAGGTCCGAGGACTGCGTACAGATCCGGGACGCCCGCGACGACCTGCGTACGTTCGACGCGGCCGTGATCGCGGTGCACCCCGGTGCCGCGCTGAAGATGCTCGCGGAACCGACTGCGCTCGAGCACAGCATCCTGGGAGCGATGCCGTACTCGACCAATCACACGCAACTGCACACCGATTCGTCTGTACTGCCGAAGAACACGAGAGCACGAGCGTCGTGGAACTATCACCTCCCGTCGTGCGCGGCCAAACCCGACCGGGTGCTGGTCAGCTACGACCTGACCAGGTTGCAGCGCCTGGGCGAGACCGATCGAAGAATGCTGGTCACCCTCGGTGGAGCGGATCGTATCGACTCGGGTCAGGTGCTGGACGAGATGACCTACGAACACCCGCAGTACACCCCGGAATCGGTTGCAGCGCAGCGTCGACTTCCTGAATTGGATACCGACACAGTGGCCTTCGCCGGTGCCTACCATGGCTGGGGATTTCACGAGGACGGTGCGCTCTCGGGAGCGCGGGCCGCACAGCGGGTGGGTGCCACATGGCTCTGACATCCGTTCTGCCGACCACCCGCGCACACGGGGCGGCGCTGTATCGCACTCGAATCGACCACGTTCGGCGCGCGCCGATTCGAAACACGTTCTCGTACAAGAGTTACAGCTGGTTCGTCGACCTCGACGCGCTCCCCGAGCTGCCCCGGATACTGCGACCGCTGGCCTCGTTCGACCCCCGCGACCACCTCGGTGACCCCGACGCCACCCTTCGCGAGAACGTCGATGCGTTCCTGGCGGAGAACGGTATCGACCTCGGCGGCGGACGAATCACGATGTTGGCCAGCGCGCGGGTGTTCGGGCACACCTTCAACCCACTGAGCGTGTACTGGTGTCACGACCACGACGGAGAGCTCCGCTGCGTCGTCGCGGAGGTGCACAACACCTACGGCGAGCGATACCGATATCTGCTGCACACCGATCATCGCGGCGCGGCCCGCACGCCCAAGCAGTTCTACGTCTCGCCGTTCAACGACGTCGACGGCGAATACTCCATGC
This sequence comes from Rhodococcus sp. 06-462-5, assembly GCF_002258315.1. GTDB lineage: Bacteria > Actinomycetota > Actinomycetes > Mycobacteriales > Mycobacteriaceae > Rhodococcoides. Next base: position 116,027 of record NZ_NOYD01000038.1, read on the forward strand.
TGCTACCCGAGCCGGACGCCGCACTTCGGCTCTCGATCGTCCTCGAGCGTGCCGGTCGGCCCCCGTTCGTGGCGACCGTCGACGGCCGTCGACGAGAGGTGACGACGCGGTCGATTCTTCGCACTGCACTCGAGATCCCGTGTGCGCCGTTGCGGGTGGTGATTCAGATCCGCTGGCAAGGCATTCGGCTCTGGGCGCGCGGTCTGAAGATCGTGCAGAAACCTGCCCCTCCCGGGGCGCGAGAATTCCAGAAGGAAGGGGCCAACCGATGACAACTGTGTCGAAGGCCGATTCTGTGTCGAACCCGTACGGTGGTTCCACTGGCGGTCCGAACCCGCTGGTCGATCCGCAGGTCTGGCCCCAGATCGCCCATGTTCCCGGTGGTATGAAGGTGGCGGCCGCCGCACCCGTTGCCGACTTCCTCTTCCGCCGCGCGGTCGCGCGACTGCAGGTTCGGGTCGCCATGCCCGACGGCGAAGTGATCGGAGCCGGCTCGCCCGACGCACCGTTGATGACCGTCTATCGGCCACACGACTTCGCCGCGCGAGTCGGCGACAGCGGACTCATCGGATTCGGTGAGGCGTACATGGCCGGTGACTGGGATGCCGAGGATCTCACTGCCGTGCTCGAGGTCTTCGCCCGCCGAATGGCGTCCCTGATTCCGAAATCGCTGCAGCGCCTACGAGGGCTCTATATCCCCAAACCTCCACGGAGCGAGCGCAATACGACGAAGAACACTCGATCCAACATCTCTCGCCACTACGACTTGTCGAACGACCTCTTCGAGCTCTTCCTCGACGAGACGATGACCTACTCCAGTGCGTTGTTCGCCGAATCGGGGAGCGGTGACGACAGTGTGGAGCTTGCCGACGCTCAGCGCCGCAAGATCGATCGACTACTCGACCGTGCGGGCGTCGGCGAGGGAACCAGAGTGCTCGAGATCGGTACCGGATGGGGCGAGCTGGCCATCCGTGCGGCCGCTCGTGGTGCGACGGTGCGGTCGGTGACACTGTCGACCGAACAGCAGGAGCTGGCGCGTAAGCGCTGCGCCGCTGCGGGCTACGGAGATCGAGTCCGGATCGATCTCCTCGACTACCGCTTGGTCGACGGCGAGTACGACGCGATCGTGTCGGTCGAGATGATCGAGGCCGTCGGGCATCAGTACTGGGCAACGTATTTCGAGACGATCGACTCACTGCTCGCACCGGGTGGGCGGGTTGCCCTCCAGGCGATCACGATGCCGCACGATCGCATGCTGGCTACCCGGAACACGTACACCTGGGTGCACAAGTACATCTTTCCCGGCGGATTCCTGCCGTCGGTGCGGGCCATCGAGGAGGTGACCGAGCAGAGCACTTCGCTTCGGGTCCGGGAGAGACTGTCCATGGGCGATCACTATGCGCGAACCCTCGCTCTGTGGGACAGGCGCTTCGGTGAATACCGCAGTGAGGCAGAGCAGCTCGGTTTCGACGAGGTGTTCGCACGAATGTGGCACTTCTACCTGTGCTATTCGGAGGCGGGATTCCGATCCGGATACCTCGATGTTCAGCAGATCGTGCTCGACCGAAGGGACAACCGATGACCACCTCGACACTTTCCGCGGGCCGGACCGATCGCAGTGTCGGTGTCGCGCATCGGATTGCCGAGTTGATAGAACCCTTGGTCGGCGGTCCTCTTCCCGTTCGGCTGCAGGCGTGGGATGGATCCGTCGCAGGCGATGCCTCGGCACCGCGAGTGCTGTTGCGGAGCCCGAGCGCCCTTCGTCGATTGCTGTGGAGCCCCGGTGAACTCGGCGCTGCGCAGGCGTACGTCACCGGGGAGCTGGACGTCGAGGGCGATCTCGCCGCGGCTCTCGATCACGTCTGGGGTGTGGTGCGTGAGCGCCGACTCTCGGCGATTCGGCCGGGGCCGGCAGCGCTCCTGCGGTTGGCGAAACTGGCGAAGGATCTCGGAGTGTTCGGTCGCCCGCTACCGCCGCCCGCGTCGCAGGCCTCGGTGAAGGGGCGGCTGCACTCGATGCTCCGTGACCGCGCTGCGATCAGCCACCACTACGACCTGTCGAACGACTTCTACCAATTGGTGCTCGATTCGCACATGGCGTATTCGTCGGCGTACTGGACCTCCGATTCGCCGGACTACACCCTCGACGATGCTCAGCGCGACAAACTCGACCTCGTCTGTCGAAAGATCGGCCTCGACAAGCGCCGAGGGCAACGCTTTCTCGACGTCGGCTGCGGCTGGGGGTCCCTGAGCCTGCACGCGGCTCAGGAGTACGGAGCGCAGGTCGTCGGAGTGACCATCTCGCGCGAACAGAAGGCTTTCATCGACAAGCGAATTGCCGACCGAGGACTGCAGGACAAGGTCGAGATCCGAATTCAGGATTATCGAGAGATCCCGGACGGGCCCTTCGACGCGGTGGCGTCGATCGAGATGGGCGAGCATGTGGGGGAGGCCAACTACCCGACCTACACCGCCGCACTGCGTTCGAACGTCAGGCCGGGTGGGCGCGTGCTGATTCAGCAGATGTCGCGGAGGGAGGGCGACAATCCCGGCGGCGGAGCGTTCATCGAATCGTTCATCGCACCGGACATGTACATGCGCCCGGTCGGGCGGACCGTCGCGATGATCGAGGAGGCCGGACTCGAGGTTCGTGACGTCCACGCCCTTCGGGAGCACTACGTGCGAACCGTGGACGTCTGGACGGAGCGTTTCGAAGCGCGCTTCGACGACGTGGTGGCGATGGTAGGGGAAGAGGTCGCTCGTGTGTGGCGGCTGTACCTGATCGGCGGCGGAATGGCGTTCCGGGACAACAGGATGGGCGTCGACCAAATTCTGGCGGTTCGGTCCGAGAACGGACCGTCCGGGATGGAATCGGTCCGACCGGTGTGGGTGTGCCCGCGGTGAACTGGTCCGACTTCCTGACCGTATCGCTGGCGAGCCTCGGCGGGACCGCTGTTCTGATGATCTCCACCGCCCTCATCGGCGCGCGTATCGGACGCCACAACGTCGTGGACGTGACGTGGGGCGGGGGATTCGTTCTGATCGCGCTGATCTCGGCTGCGACCGGAACAGGTGACTTGTGGCGTCGAGTACTACTGCTCGTCCTCGTCGGTGTGTGGGGGCTTCGTCTTGCCGTGCACGTCTTTCGACGCTCGCGCGGTCACGGTGAGGATCCGCGCTACACCGAGCTGCTCGCCAAGGCCACCGGCAACGAAACCCTGTATGCCCTTCGAAAGATCTACCTGACGCAGGAGGCTGCATTGTGGTTCGTGTCGCTGCCGCTGCAGGTATCCGCTGTCGCACACGGATCCGTTCTGCCGGTGGTCGTACTCGGGGTACTGGTCTGGATTCTCGGATGGACGTTCGAGGCAGTGGGCGATGCGCAGCTGAAAGCCTTCAAGGCCGATGCGTCGAACAAGGGCAGGATCATGGATCGCGGATTGTGGTCGTGGACCAGGCACCCCAACTACTTCGGTGACTCGGCAGTGTGGTGGGGATTGTTCCTCGTGTGCGCCTCGGCGTGGCCCGGGGTGTTCACCGTGCTCTCACCCATCGCGATGACGTACTTCCTGGTGTTCGCCACCGGTGCGCGGTTGCTCGAACGCAGCATGGAGAAGCGGTCCGGCTATCGCGAGTACCAGCAGCGAACCAGCTATTTTCTCCCGCGGCCACCGAAGCAGCACAGCAAGTAGCTCGCGGGTGCGGCGGCGGCGCTAGGGTTGGTCGAGAAGTTCGGTTTCGTCGATCAACGAGGAGGCGCATCGTGGCGCACGAGAGAGCTGGAACCACTGCACTGCCGGAGGATCTGGTGGATCTTTCGCAGCTCGTGACCGCGTACTACTCGCGGGTTCCCGATGTGTCGGAACCGAGTCAGCAGGTGGTGTTCGGCACCTCGGGACATCGAGGGTCCAGTCTGGACTCGGCGTTCAACGAGGCGCACATCGTGGCGACGACGCAGGCGATCGTGGAGTACCGGTCCTCACAGGGCATCACCGGGCCGCTGTTCATCGGTCGGGACACTCACGCACTGTCCGAACCCGCCTGGACGACGGCGTTGGAAGTGTTGGCGGCCAACGATGTCGACGTATTGGTCGACTCGGGCGATCGGTACACGCCCACCCCAGCGGTCAGTCACGCAATTCTTCGCTACAACGAGTCCGGCCCATCGGCGCAGGCCGACGGCATCGTGGTGACTCCGTCGCACAATCCGCCGCGGGACGGCGGATTCAAATACAACCCTCCGCACGGCGGTCCGGCCGACAGTGATGCCACATCGGTCATAGCGGCGCGCGCGAACGAGCTTCTGCGCGATGGTATTTCGGGCATCAAGCGGGTCACTCTCGCACAGGCGCTCGCGGGGAGCGTCTCGCACTACGACTTCCTCGGCACCTACGTGGACGACCTGCCGAACGTGCTCGATCTCGACGCGATTCGTGCGGCCGGAGTGCGTATCGGAGCAGATCCGTTGGGCGGTGCGAGTGTCGATTACTGGGATGCGATCGCCGAGCGGCACAATCTGGACCTGACCGTGGTGAACCCGTTGGTGGACGGCACATTCCGCTTCATGACTCTCGATACCGATGGCAAGATCAGGATGGATTGCTCCTCGCCGAACGCGATGGCGTCGCTCATCGCTGCCCGTGATCGGTTCGACATCTCGACGGGCAACGATGCCGACTCCGACCGACACGGCATCGTCACCCCCGACGGTGGCCTGATGAATCCCAATCACTTCCTCGCCGTCGCCATCGATTATCTGTTCACCCACCGACCCGATTGGTCACCCACCGCGGCAGTGGGCAAGACGCTGGTGAGCTCGTCGATGATCGACCGGGTCGTCGCAGGTTTGGGCCGTCGCCTGCTCGAGGTGCCGGTCGGTTTCAAGTGGTTCGTTCCGGGTCTGCTCGCAGGCGAACTCGGATTCGGCGGCGAGGAGAGCGCAGGTGCGTCGTTCCTCCGACACAACGGCCGAGTCTGGACCACCGACAAGGATGGAATCGTGCTCGCGCTGCTGGCATCGGAGATCACCGCCGTCACCGGATCCACACCATCGCAGCGCTACGGCGAGTTCACCGCGAAGTTCGGCAATCCGACGTATGCCCGCGTCGATGCACCTGCCACTCGCGAGCAGAAGGCGGTACTCGGCAAGCTGTCGCCCGATCAGATCACCGCCACCGAGTTGGCAGGCGAACCGATCACGGCAACGCTGACCGAGGCTCCGGGCAACGGAGCCGCCCTCGGTGGCCTGAAAGTGACGACGGAGAGCGCCTGGTTCGCTGCGCGCCCGTCCGGAACCGAGGACGTGTACAAGATCTACGCGGAGTCTTTCCGGGGCGAGGAGCATCTGGCCCGGGTTCAAGCCGCAGCACGTGAACTGGTGTCCTCTGCACTCGAGAGCTCGTGACCGACTCACTTCCACCCGATCACGACAGTTCGGCTCCCGAGCCCGCATTCCGACCCGGAGGAAAGCTCCCACCGGAGATCTGGGTGCTGGTGTCGGCGGCGTTCGTCATCGCGCTCGGATTCGGTATCGTCGCGCCCGCTCTGCCGCAGTTCGCCCGGGAATTCGGCGTCGGATACACGGCGGCGTCGGCGGTCATCAGTGCCTTCGCGCTCATGCGGTTGCTGTTCGCACCCGCCAGTGGTGCTCTGGTTCAGCGGCTCGGCGAGCGGCCCGTGTACCTGATCGGACTGCTCATCGTCGCGGTGTCCACGGGTGCGTGTGCTCTGGCCCAGACGTACTGGCAACTGCTGGTGTTTCGCGGGCTCGGCGGCATCGGCTCGACGATGTTCTCGGTGTCGGCTCTGGGCTTGCTGATCAGGATCAGTCCTCCGACCAGTCGAGGCCGCATCTCCGGCCTGTATGCGACTGCCTTCCTGTTGGGAACCATCGGCGGCCCGCTCGTCGGCGGCGCACTCGTCGGATTCGGTCTGCGGGTGCCGTTCGTCATCTATGCCGTGGCTCTCGTGATCGCCGCGGCCGTCGTGTACTTCACCCTCGGCAATTCGGACCTGGTCAAGCCGGAGAAAGGCTCGGCACCGCCGACGATGTCGCTGCTCGCCGCGCTGCGGATCCCGTCGTATCAGGCTGCGTTGGCGTCGAATTTCGCCAACGGTTGGGCAGTGTTCGGTGTTCGGGTGGCCTTGGTTCCGTTGTTCGTCGTCGAGGCGATGCAGCGATCCGAGGTGTTCGTCGGTATCGCGCTGACCGTGTTCGCAGCGGGAAATGCCCTGGTGCTCACCAGTGCCGGTCGGCTGTCCGATGTGCGCGGACGCAAGCCCTTCATGGTGGGTGGGCTGGCGGTGTGCGGCCTGGGAACCGTGGTGATGGGGTACGTCCACGATCCTGTGCTGTTCCTCGTGGTGTCTTTGATCGCCGGAATCGGATCGGGTCTGATGAGCCCCGCCCAGCAGGCCTCGGTTGCCGACGTGATCGGCTCGAAGGCGCGCGGTGGTCCCGTGCTGGCCGCGTTCCAGATGGCATCCGATGTCGGCGCGGTCATCGGCCCGATCGTGGCCGGGATGATCGTCGAACAGGTCTCGTTCGGTCCGGCTTTCGCCGTGACGGGGGCGCTGCTTCTCCTGGCAGGACTCTGGTGGTCGCGAGTTCCGGACACTCTCGGGCGCGAGCGCACCTGACGGAACCAACCGTAGTATTCGCTGTGTGAGCCAGAAGAAGATATCGAGTACGAAACACACACCCGAGGCAACCTCCAACACGATGACCTACGTATTGGGCGGCATCGCATTCGTCGTAGTGGTGGTTGTCATCGGAGTGGCGATCATGTGGCAGAGCGGAAGCGATGCTCCACGCAACGACGGCTACGGAGCGGTCAAGAATCCGGCGGTCGAATTGTCGTTGCCGGGTGACGGGGTGGTGCAGCTGTCGCGTCCGGATGCGTCGCGGGTCATCGATGTCTTCGAGGATCCGATGTGCCCGTTCTGCGGCGACCTCGAAGTGAAACACGGCCAGGAGTTGGCTCAGAAAATCGACGACGGTGTCGTCTCGGTGAATTACCACCTCGTCAATTTTCTGGATCCACAGTCGGCGTCGGGTGACTATTCGACGCGTGCGGTCGCGGCGTCGCACTGCGTGGCGGCGACAGAGAACGCGCGGGTCTACTCCGCATTTCATGCTGGGCTGTTCGACCCGGAATTTCGCCCCGAAGAAGGCAGTGACTCCGACCGGAGCGATGCCGAACTCGCAGAACTCGCCCGCTCCGCAGGGGCGAGCGATCTGGCGACGGACTGCATCTCCAGCGGTGCGCAGCGCGACGCAGCAGTAGCGGATGCGAACACCGGACGGGACGCGCTGGCGGCGTCGGGTGCCCGCGGAACACCAGGGGTCCTCGTCGACGGTCAGGTTGTCGATGCGCTCGGTGACTCGGAATGGCTGGCGTCGATCAACTGATCTCGGTGCGTTCGTGCGGCCGGCCATCGAGGATTCGGTACCGGCCGCACCAGGTGATTTGTTGCTGCTGCGACCGATGGTGTAACTTCGTTCGAGCAACCGCATGAGCGGGAGCACGCAGTAACTCGGGGCTATGGCGCAGCTGGTAGCGCACCACACTGGCAGTGTGGGGGTCAGGGGTTCGAGTCCCCTTAGCTCCACCGAGAGACGAGCTCCACCGAGAGACAAGCTCCACCGAGAGACGAGCTCCACCGAGAATCAGAAAAAGCGTCGCCCTCGGGCGACGCTTTTTTGTGTTTCGGTATCACCGACTGCCGAATCGGCATCCGTGCGTAGTGCCCGGAGCCGATTCGGCTGTCGTCGACTCAGTGTGCGGCGTCGAATGCCTGCTCGACCTCGGCGGGGATTCTGCCTCGCGCCGAGATATTGTGGCCGTTCGCCTTGGCCCATTCTCTGATGGCTTTGGTCTGATTGGCGTCGCGCTTGGCACCGGTTGCAGGAGTGCTCGACTTCTTCGTTCGCTTTCCACCGACCTTGGTGGAGTGCTCGATGTAATAGTCGAGCTTGCGGTGAAATTCCTTCGCGTTCTTGTCGCTCAGGTCGATTTCGTAGCTGACTCCGTTGACCGAATAGGTTATGTGTTCGCCACCGGATTCGATCGGTTTTTCGTCGATGTCATCGACTAGTTGCACATAGACTTTTCTGGCCATGCTGAAGCTCTCCAATGATGCAGGGGATGATGCGGGGATGTCCAGATCGAACTGAAGCGACTATACGGCTGAACAATGTGTTTATCCATGCGGGTCGGGGGATTGTTACTCGATTCGCAGAATTCCCACAGAAATGACCTCGTCCCTTCGAGGAAACCGACGAGGTGATTGTCGGAAGCATTCTCTCGGCGGTCCTGTTCATCGTTATCCGTGAGAAAGACGAACTGTCCGGTTTGAATACGCATTGCCGTCCCCGCGTCGGTTCGAGTTCGATCGAATGGCAATCTGCCGGTATCGGATCGGTGCGCTCCGGCAACGAATCGGTCACGAAACGCAATCGTTTCACTAACGAAAGATCACTCGGTACGTGTCGAACGCGATATCTGCTTCACTTGAGGCGCAAGTGCCTGTTGTGACGTCTGGTGTCCCGTGATGCGGCGACCCGTTCGGATCAGCGGTGTCCGAGGGGCCGAGAGGGGAGTTGCGCAGCGAGTTCCACCGCCTGCGCCAGACGATATGAAATCTGCACCGATGACCAGGTCGGCATTGACGGCGCTGATGTGTGCCGGAATTCTCGGTGCCGGGGTGCTCGTGTCTGCGCCGGCCATCGCCGCACCGGCCGGCACGGCACCCGCCACAGGTACCGAATTGTCCGGCAAGACGGTCTTCCTCGATCCGGGCCACCAGGGCACCGGGCATTCGGAGAATCTGCAGCGTCAGGTGAACGACGGGCGGGGCGGCACCAAGGACTGCCAGACCACCGGCATGACCACCCTGGACGGCGTGCCCGAGCACACCATCAACTGGAAAGTCAGCGAACTCGTCCGATCCAGCCTGGAGAGTCTGGGTGCAACGGTGAAGACGAGTCGAGCAGACGACACCGGCTGGGGCGGATGCGTGGACGACAGGGCGCGGGCCGCCAGCGAGTCCGGGGCCGACGTGGCAGTGAGTATCCACGCGGACTCCACGAGTACGACCTCCGACGCCGACAAGCACGGGTTCCATCTGATCGTGCCCACGCTGCCGATTCCGAGCGCGGCGGCCGATGCTGCCCAGTCCGAGGGGGGACGTTCGGCATCGACGCTGATGCGGGACTCCTACGTGCGCGCAGGCTTCGAGCCTGCCAACTACGCAGGAGTCGAGGACGGGATACAGGAGCGATCCGATGTCGCCGGGCCTGCACTGACCACGGTTCCCCTCGTGTTCGTCGAAATGGGCAACGGATCGAACCCCGACGATGCAGCGCTCCTCGAGAGCCCGGACGGTCAGCTGAAGCATGCGATCGCCATCTCGACGGGGCTCATCGACTACCTCCTCGGGGCCGAAACCCCGTCCACGACAGCGGACACCGCCACCACGCCTGCCGCCACCACGCCTGCCGCCGCCGCCACGGCCTCGGTTAACCCCGACCCGACTGCGCCGACCGGCACCGCCGCCCCCGCAGCGACGGCACCCAGCGGCGCAGGCCCCGCCGCCGAGGGGCGTAGCGCATTGTCCAGGTTGCTCGAGAGCGTCTCCCCGTACGTGAACGCCCTCGGCGTCGACGGCCTGAAAGGACTCGTGACACCGGACAACGTGAGCAGTGTGTCGACGTTCGCTCGAGGCCTGCTGAAGCAGATTCTCGCCGACCGGTAGTCTCGGACGCCGTGGCGCGTCGACGAATTCCGGTGGTGATAGTTGCGGGCTTTCTCGGCGCGGGCAAGACCACGCTCCTGAACCACCTGCTGCGCAACGATTCCGGCATCCGAATAGGGGTTGTGGTCAACGACTTCGGGGCGATCAACATCGACTCGATGCTCGTGGCGGGCCAGGTCGATTCGATGGTCTCTCTCGGTAACGGCTGTATCTGTTGCGCCGTCGACATCAGCGATATGGACGCGATGTTCGACGCCCTCGCGCACCGCCGGTCCGCGATCGACGTGATCGTGGTGGAGGCCAGCGGTCTGGCCGAACCCCGCAATCTCATCAGAATGGTCCGGGGTAGCGAGAACGAATTCATCGTCTACGGCGGGCTCGTCGGGGTCGTCGACGCGGTCGAGTTCCCGCAGACCCGCGCGCGGCATCCCGAGATCGACCAGCACCTGCAATTGGCCGATCTGGTGGTGCTGAACAAGTCCGATGCGGTGAGCGAGTCCGAACGCTCCTCGGTGCGCTCGACGGTGCAGTCCGTCGTAGCAGATGTGCCCGTCGTGCCGGTGGCTTTCGGTCGCGTCGACCCGCTGCTGCTGTTCGATCGGCGCGAGGATCGGTCGGTGGATTCGGCAATGGCGGTGCAGCTGTCGTTCGACGAACTACTCCGGGAGAACCACGATCACGATCACGATCATCACCTGCACGCGCAGTACTCGCACACCGAGTTCGTCAGTACGGATCCCGTCGAACCCCGACGACTGATCGAGTTCTTGGAAAATCCTTCCGGCAATCTCTACCGCATCAAGGGATTCGTACACTTCGGCATCGCCGGCCACACCCAGAAGTTCGTCCTGCACACGGTGGGGCGCCACATCCGATTCGAGGCCGCGTCGTGGGCCAGGGGTGAGCCCGTGCAGACCTCACTGGTGCTGATCGGTACCGAGCTCGATGCACCGGCCGTCGAGCAGCGGTTGCGTGCCTGTGTACGAGGACCGGACGACGCCGACGACGCCTCCGCCATGCTTCCGGTCCATCGCTACCTCGAGACCGGTTAGTTCTCTAGAGCCCGACCCACTCGGTGCGTCCGCCCTCGAATCCCTGACGCTTCCAGATCGGGACCTCGGCCTTGATGCGCTCGACGAGTCGCGCGCAGGCCTCGAACGCCTCGGCGCGATGAGCGGAGCCGACGGCGGCCACGAGTGCAAGGTCCCCGACCCGCAGATCGCCGACGCGATGCACCGCGGCCACCGCCAATCCGGTCTCTGCCGAAACCTCCGAGCAGCACCGGCTCAGGAAGCGTTCCGCGTCGGGGTGTGCGCGGTATTCCAGTGTCTCCACGGCATGTCCGCCGTCGTGATCGCGTACGATTCCGCTGAACAGTACGACGGCACCGTGACGCGAATCCTGTACTGCTGCTTCCACTTCGGCAGTGCTCAACGGTTCGTTCGAGATGCGGGCGACGAGCTCACTCATCGTGGGGGCCTCCTCCGGCGATCTGGGCCAGCACATGGTCGAGGAGCGGGTCGAGAACGGAGAGTCCGTCCTTCACGCCACCCGGCGAGCCCGGCAGGTTGACTACGAGCGTGCGTCCGATCAGACCCGAGACACCGCGGCTGAGCACCGCATGAGGCGTCGCCGATGTTCCGCGGGTTCGGATCGCATCGGCTATCCCCGGCATGTCGATGTCGAGTAGTGCTGCTGTCGCCTCGGGGGTCGCGTCGGTGGGGGACACACCGGTGCCACCGGTGCTGACGATCAGCGACGGTTCGCCGCGTAGGGCGTCCTGCAACCCCGCAGCGATGTCGGCATCGGCGTACACCAGCGGGCCGCGCACGGCGAAGCTTCGATCGGTCAACCACGACGCGATGGTGGGGCCGGTGGTGTCCGGTCGAGTTCCGTTCGCGCCGCCGGTCGAGGCCACCAGAACCACTGCGGACCGTGAGGAGTCGAATATCGGTGCGGCCGAGGCCTCGGCGGACACCTCGGCGTCGTCCCGTTGCCAGTGCCCGTGCTTGCCACCGTCTTTGGTGAGCAACCGGACACCGTTCATGGTGGCACCGGGGTCGACGGCCTTGACCATGTCGTGCAGGGTCAAGCCGGCGACGGCGACGGCGGTCAGGGCTTCCATCTCCACGCCGGTGCGTCCGGTGGTGCGGGCGGTCGCCTCGACCGTGATGGACGACTCGGTGAACCCGAACGAGATCTTCACCGAGGAGAGGGCGAGCTGATGACACAGCGGAATCAGTTCCGACGTCCGCTTCGCCGCCGAGATGCCGGCGATGCGGGCGGTGGCGAGAACGTCGGCTTTGGGCATGTCGTCGGCGCGCACGAGCGCGATGACCTCGGCAGTGGTGACGAACTCACCGGCGGCGACGGCCGTGCGCGAGGTTTCCTTCTTGTGCGCCACATCGACCATGCGGGCGCGGCCCTGATCGTCGAGATGGGACAGCTGGGCATCGGTGGTCACAGCGGCCACACCTCCACGTCGGATCCTGCAGCGAGTTCGGTTGTCTCGGAATCGATGTCGATCAACACATCGGCCCATGCCAGTGCGGCGACCAGGTGCGAGCCCGGGCCCGCGACGAGCTCGACCCGACCGTCCTCGCGCACTCGGCCACGGAGCAGCTGTCTTCTCCCGGGCGGAGACACGATCGATTCGTGCAGGGCTGCGGTGGTCGAGAGCACCGGAGGCAGACCGGCCGCTCGTCGAACGATGTTGCGCGCGAACATGATGTACGAGACGACCGTACTGACGGGATTGCCGGGAAAGCTGAGCACGGGAACACCGTCGAACATCGTGATGCCCTGCGGTCCGCCCGGCTGCATCCGAACCGATCCGAATTTGCCACCGAGCGGCCGGAGCACGTCCTTGACCACCTCGAAATCGCCCATCGAAACGCCGCCGGACGTGATGATCAGCTCGGCCGATTCCGCTGCCGCGTCGAGGATCTCGCGAAAGCGGCTCGGCTCGTCGGAGCTGCGCGAGACGGAGACCACCTCGGCGCCGCTGGCGCGCAAGTGCGCGGCGAGGGTGATGCCGTTCGAGTCGTAGATCTGACCGGGCGTCAACGTCGAGCCGGCGTCGGCCAGTTCTGCGCCGGTGGTCACGACGGCCACGCGAGGACGTGAGCGTACCTCCAGCTCGCCCAAGCCGACGGCAGCCAGCACGGAGATGTGGCGGGGTTCGAGCACCCGGCCCGACTCGACCAGGACTGTTCCGACGCGTACGTCGCTGCCCTGTTCGCGTACGAATTCACCTGCTGCGCGGCTTCTTTCGATGGTCACCGATCCGGCCGCAGGTACGGAGGTGTCTTCGACGGGGACGATGGCGTCCGCTCCGTCCGGAATGGGGGCACCGGTCATGATCTTGGCGGCGCTGCCCGAGGCGAGAACTGCCGACTCCGTCGGGCCTGCGGCGATGATCGTCGAGACCGGAAGCGTCACGGGGGTCGTGGCCACGGATCGAGAATCCACGGCGTAACCGTCCATCTGCGAGTTGCGGAACAGCGGCAGATCGACCGGCGATCGCACGTCGTGGAACGACACGCGTCCCAGCGCGTCGTCGAGAGGAATTCGCTGAGCAGTTCTCGTGGTCAGTGTCGCCAGCAGAGTCTCGACCGCGGCGGCATGTTCCTCGACCGATACAGCGGTCACCGTGCGGATCCAGTGATCGCGTGCGTGTGCTCAACCGTCATGGGTGCCAATCCTAAGCACGCCGATCCGGCCACTCGGTGTGGGCTGCGGCATAATGGGTAGACACACTTACGACAGACGTGATTTTCGACGGAGACGAGGTACGAGGTGACGGTGGACAGTGTCACCTCGCTCGGCATTCCCAGGTTCGGCACCACCCCGGGTTCGATGGCAGGCAGTACGAACTCGGTGTCCGACCGGCCGGACGTGCCGCACCTGATCGATCGTTTCGGCCGAGTGGCCCGTGACCTGCGTATCTCGATCACCGAGAAGTGCTCGTTGCGCTGCACCTACTGCATGCCGGAGGAGGGGCTTCCTGCCATTCCTGCGTCGAACCTGCTCACGCCGGCCGAGATCGCGCGAGTGGTGTCGGTGTCGGTACGTCTGCTGGGCATTCGGGACGTGCGCTTCACCGGAGGCGAGCCGCTGATGCGCCGCGATCTCGACGACATTCTGCGGCTGTGCGCCGAGGTGGCCGAGGGTGTTCCCCTGTCGATGACCACCAATGCCGTCGGTCTCGAACACCGGGCGCAGTCCTTGGCCGACGCCGGGTTGACCCGAGTGAACGTCTCGCTCGACTCCGTCGACCGCGAGGATTTCGCGCGCTTGACCCGACGCGATCGGCTGCCGTCCGTGCTCGCCGGAATCAGGGCGGCGCAGCGAGCCGGGATCGGACCGGTCAAGGTCAACGCCGTTCTGATGCGCGACACACTGTCCGGTGCCGTCGATCTGCTGCGCTGGTGTCTCGACGAAGGCGTGGCTCTGCGCTTCATCGAGCAGATGCCGCTCGATGCCGACCACGAATGGGCTCGCGCGAACATGATCGATGCCCAGACCTTGCTCGACGAACTGTCCACCGAGTTCGACCTGCGTGAGGTGGGGCGCGTCGATCCGTCCGCCCCCGCCGAGGAATGGAGCGTCGACGGTACCGACGCCACCGTCGGCATCATCGCGTCGGTGACGCGCTCGTTCTGCGGTGATTGCGACCGAACCAGGATCACGGCCGAAGGAACGATTCGGTCCTGTCTGTTCAGCGACGACGAGACCGATCTGCGGGCAGCCCTGCGCGGCGGTGCCACCGACGACGAACTGGCAGCGGTGTGGCGTGGGGCGATGTGGAACAAGTGGGCGGGTCACGGCATCGACGCCGACGGTTTCGTACCTCCCACCCGCAGCATGGGAGCCATCGGTGGGTGAGACCCAGGTGGAGGTGCGGTACTTCGCTGCAGCGGTCGACGCGTCGCACTGCGAGTCCGAGTTCCTGGCCGTGCCGGTCGGAGCCACCCTTGCCGATCTGCGAGAGCTGATCCTGTCCAAGCACGGCGCGCCGATGGAGCCGATTCTCAGGGTGTCGGCGTACCTGGTGGGAGAGGATCTGACCCGCGACCTCGGACGCGTGATCGGCGGCAGGGTCGATGTGCTGCCTCCCTTCGCCGGCGGCTGAGCGCACCCGGTTCGACGCGCCGCCACCGACAGGGGGGGGGGGGGCTGCCGAAGGTTCAGCTGCTCCTCTTCCACCAATCGTCGAACGGCGTCACGGGCACCGTGCGCTTGTGCCGAGTTGCGAGGAACATCTTCTCCAGCTTGTCGGCGATCTCCTCGGTAACGTCCTTGCCCTCCAGGTAATCGTCGATCTGTTCGTACGTCACTCCGAGCGCTTCCTCGTCGGGTAGCGCAGGTCGGTCGTCTTCGAGATCGGCGGTGGGAACCTTGCGCCAGGTGCTCTCGGGGGCTCCCAGCTCGCGCAGCAGCGCCGCACCCTGACGCTTGCTCAAGCCGGTGAGCGGAGTCAGATCGACCCCGCCGTCACCGAACTTGGTGAAGAAGCCGGTGATCGCCTCGGCGGCGTGGTCGGTGCCCACGACGACGTAGCCGAGTTCACCGGCGAGGGCGTATTGCGCGACCATCCGCTGGCGAGCCTTGATGTTGCCGCGGACGAAGTCTCGGATCTCGGCACTACCGAGTGCTTCCGCCGTCGCGGCCGCTGCGGCGTCGGCGGCGTCCTTGATGTTCACCGTCACCGTGCGGTCGGGATCGATGAACTTCAGAGCGATCGATGCGTCGTCCTCGTCGGCCTGCACGCCGTAGGGAAGGCGAACGGCGACGAACTCGGCCTCGTGGCCGTCGGCTCGCAGCTCCGTCGCTGCCTGTTGAGCGAGCTTGCCGGTGAGCGTGCTGTCCTGACCGCCACTGATGCCGAGTACGAATCCCGAGGCCGGAGTCGATGCCAAGTAATCCTTGAGGAAGTCCACTCGCCTGCGGACTTCCGTGATCGGGTCGATGGTCGACTGCACGGCCAGCTCGCGCATGATTCCCGTGCGCAATTCCGAGTTGATGTGTCCCATCACGTCATCCTAATGACGAGCGCCGGTGCCGGTCTCTCGCCGTGCGTAGTGTCGGTGGTCGTGAGTGGATCCTCCGATACCTTCGTCAAGCGAAACCCCCAGGCGCATCCCGACTTCTACGCCGCCGAGGCCACCGGGCTTCGATGGCTCGGCGAGGCGGCGGCCCCTGTCGTCGGAGTCCTCGGGCATGGCCGGACGCACATCGAACTCGAACGGCTGGTCGCGACCCGTCCCACGCCGGGCGCAGCCGAACGATTCGGACGCGCACTGGCCGCGATGCACTCCGCCGGAGCCGCCGGCTTCGGTGCGCCACCGGTGGATGCAGACGGCGTCGGCTTCTCGGGTCGGCTGTTCATCGGTGCTCGGCCCATGAGCAGCACCGTCCACGCATCGTGGGGAGCGTTCTACGCGGCCGAACGAGTGTTGCCGTTTCTCCGAATCGCCGTTGACGCGGGCACGGTGACGCCCGGGGAGGCCGCGGCAGTCGAATCGGCGTGCCGACGCATCGCGGACGGCGACTTCGACGACGCGGAGCCGCCGAGCCGTATTCACGGTGATCTCTGGAACGGCAACGTGTTCTGGACCGACGCGGGAGTGGTGCTGATCGACCCGGCAGCACACGGTGGGCACCGCGAGACCGACCTGGCGATGCTGGCGCTGTTCGGCTGCCCCCACCTCGACGCCGTCGTCGACGGCTACGAGACGGTGCGGCCGTTGCGAGCCGGGTGGCGTGAGCGCACACCTCTGCACCAGTTGCACCCGCTCGCCGTTCATGCGGCCGGCCACGGCCGCTCGTACGGCACCGCGCTGCACGCGGCGGCCGCGGCCGTGCTCGGGCTCTGAGCGCCCGAGCTACCGAGTGCGAGTTGCCCGGCGTACCAAGTCTTCCCAGCCGTCGGCAAGTCGATCCATCGGCATCCCCAGATCTCGGTACTGGTGGAGTACCAGGGTGGCTTCGAGAGGGGTGAGCAGCCAGTACGCGAGCAATTCGAGATCCCCGTCCACGCCGGCTGCACGGAGCAGCGACAGGACGTGGGTGAAGTTGACCATGTGCGCCGGGGCGGAATAGCGTGCGTCGTCGGCGCTCTCCGCGGCGCGCAGAACTTCGCCCTGGACGTTGACGAATTCGAGCCGAGCTCGACCGAAGGCGACGAGACGATCGATGGGGTCGGCTCCCGGGCCGAGCGGCGGGTCGCCGAACATGAAGGAGTGCTGCAGTTTCTTCTCGGTGTGGTCGAGCAGCGCACGCATCAGCCCGGCCCGGTTCCCGAAGCGGCGGAAGACTGTGCCCTTGCCCACTCCGGCCTTGGTGGCCACTGCGTCCATGGTGATGGCGTCGGCTCCGACCGTCGCCACCAGATCCGTTGCGGCGTCGAGGAGCAGGCGACGGTTGCGCGCTGCGTCGCACCGTTCGGATTCCTCGCCCGCTATGGGCAGCATCGGGCCGGTCACAGTGGAAGCCTACCTTGCCGGGAACATAAATGGACCACGGTCCGTTTGGATGGTAGGAATTGACACGACGATCACGTCATCCGAACTTGCGAAGGAATAACCTCATGTCAGACGCTCATGTACTCGTTCTCGTCGGAAGCTTGCGCGCCGAGTCGGTGAACAAGCGGATCGCCGAGACTGCTGTCACCGTGGCTCCCGCCGGCGCCGAGGTAGTGGTGTACGACGGACTCGGAGATGTCCCCTTCTACAACGAGGACATCGACGTCGAGGGGTCGGTGCCCGCGTCCGCGCTCGCTCTGCGGGCCGCAGCCGAGAAGGCTTCGGCGTTGTTGCTGGTCACGCCCGAATACAACGGCACCATCCCGGCCGTGTTGAAGAACGCCATCGACTGGCTCTCGCGCCCGTACGGTGCGGGTGCCATGGTGGGCAAGCCGGTCGTCGTCATCAGCGCGTCGCCCAGCGGCAACGGAGCCAAGTGGGCGCACGAGGACACCAGTAAGGCCGTGCGCATCGCAGGCGGAACCGTCCTCGAGGATGTCCAGCTCTCCATCGGCGGCACCATCGACAAGTTCGGCTCGGCTCACCCGCGTGAGAACGCCGAGGTCTCCGGTGAGATCGGCCACGTCGTCGCCGAGCTCGTCAAGGCCGCCGACGAACTCGTGAGCGCGTAACTCCCGTCGTTTATGAGAATCGTTTTCATGTAGGATGGCTGCATGAAGGTGAGAAACTCGTTGAAATCGCTCAAGAACAAGCCCGGCGCACAAGTGATACGACGTCACGGCAAGGTGTTCGTGATCAACAAGAAGGAACCTCGATTCAAGGCGCGCCAGCGCTGACGATCGGGTGATCGCCGACAAGGGCCCTCGGAGAAATTCGAGGGTCCTTCGTCGTGCAGGGGGAAGGTCGGCGGTCGTCGGCACCGGTCACCGTCCCGGCCGAGTTCCGTTGTGATGAACAACATGGTGAGTCTGTGACGTGCGACACGCCGATGTTGCCCGATATTTGCGGGTCGACAACGCCGTGACCAGCGAATACCAAGCGTGTTGTTCGCAACATCTCGTGTTCTAGGCAGATGTCGGACACTAGGTGTAGTGTTTGACCGACCGAGAGGCCACAACTCGAAGAACGTGCACAAACGGGTTCGAGCAGGTCGAAGTCGCCCTGAGCGGGAGATGTTCTCGGTGCCACACGCAGAGCACATCGGTCGCGTCGGTGCACCCGATGGCGACAACGGAAAGAGGGACACCATGAGCATCACCGTTTACACCAAGCCCGCCTGCGTTCAGTGCAATGCCACCTACCGCGCCCTCGACAAGGCCGGTATCGAGTACTCCGTCATCGACATCTCGCAGGATCCCGAAGCGCGTGACTACGTCATGGCCCTGGGTTACCTGCAGGCTCCGGTTGTCGTCGCCGGTGACGACCACTGGTCCGGCTTCCGCCCGGACCGCATCAAGACCCTCGCGGCGAACGCTGCTTGAACAGAACGAGAAAGTGAGTGAGCGGTGAGTTCGCAACCGCAGTCCTCCCACTCACTGGTCTATTTCTCCAGCGCGTCCGAGAACACCCATCGCTTCGTTTCGAAGCTGGACATTCCCGCGACACGTATCCCTCTGCGTGATCCGGAAGGCACCTTTCGTGTCGACTCTCCGTACGTTCTCATCGTGCCGACGTACGGGGGAGGAACCACCTACTCCGGGCGCGACACCAACTACGTCCCCAAGCGCGTGATCAAGTTTCTCAACGACGAGCACAATCGTTCGCTGATACGAGCTGTCATCGCTGCCGGAAACACGAACTTCGGTGACTCGTTCTGCTTTGCGGGAGATGTCATCTCGCAGAAATGCGCAGTTCCGTACCTGTACCGATTCGAATTGATGGGCACCCCCGAGGACGTAGTGCGGGTCCGCGAGGGGCTGGAGGACTTCTGGGAACGTGAAGTCCGACGCGCCGCCCACACGCACTAATGCACCACACACCACATACCCAGTAGGAGCATCGCCGTGGCACCGACCATCACCGACGCAGGACCCGTACCCACCACCGTCCGCGGCGATGGCGACATGGACTACCACGCGCTCAACGCGATGCTCAATCTGTACGGCCCCAACGGTGAGATCCAGTTCGAGAAGGATCGCGAGGCTGCCAATCAGTACTTCCTGCAGCACGTCAATCAGAACACCGTGTTCTTCCACGATCTGGACGAGAAGCTGGACTACCTGGTCGAGGAGAACTACTACGAGCCCGAGGTTCTGGACCAGTACTCTCGCGAGTTCGTCAAGTTCCTGATCAACCACGCGTACTCGAAGAAGTTCCGGTTCCCCACGTTCCTCGGCGCGTTCAAGTACTACACCTCGTACACGCTCAAGACGTTCGACGGCAAGCGTTACCTCGAGCGTTTCGAGGACCGGGTGTGCATGGTGGCGCTGACGCTGGCCGCAGGCGACGAGGGGTTGGCCACCGATCTGGTCGACGAGATCATCGCCGGGCGCTTCCAGCCGGCGACGCCCACCTTCCTCAACTCCGGCAAGAAGCAGCGCGGCGAGCCCGTGTCCTGCTTCCTGCTGCGTATCGAAGACAACATGGAGTCCATCGGCCGCTCCATCAACTCGGCCCTGCAGCTGTCCAAGCGCGGTGGCGGAGTTGCGTTGCTGCTGAGCAACATTCGCGAGGCAGGTGCGCCCATCAAGCGCATCGAGAACCAGTCGTCCGGCGTCATCCCGATCATGAAGCTGCTCGAGGACTCGTTCTCGTACGCCAACCAGCTCGGTGCACGTCAGGGCGCAGGCGCGGTGTACCTGCACGCGCATCACCCCGACGTCTACAAGTTCCTCGACACCAAGCGTGAGAACGCGGACGAGAAGATCCGCATCAAGACGCTCTCGCTCGGAATCGTCATCCCGGACATCACGTTCGAGCTCGCGAAGAAGAACGAGGACATGTACCTGTTCTCGCCGTACGACGTCGAGCGCATCTACGGCGTCCCGTTCGCCGACATCGACGTATCCGAGAAGTACTACGAGATGGTCGACGACAAGCGGATCCGCAAGACCAAGATCAAGTCGCGCGAGTTCTTCCAGACTCTCGCCGAGCTGCAGTTCGAGTCCGGCTACCCGTACATCATGTACGAGGACACCGTCAATCGCGCGAACCCGGTGAAGGGCAAGATCACTCACTCGAATCTGTGCTCGGAGATCCTGCAGGTCTCGACGCCGTCGACGTTCAACGACGATCTCTCGTACAGCCACGTCGGCAAGGACATCTCGTGCAACCTCGGCTCGCTGAACATCGCCAAGACGATGGACTCGCCCGATTTCGGTAAGACCATCGCCGTGGCCATCCGCGGCCTCACCGCGGTGTCCGATCAGACGCACATCTTCTCCGTGCCGTCGATCGAGCAGGGCAACAACGATTCTCATGCGATCGGCCTCGGGCAGATGAATCTGCACGGCTACCTGGCGCGCGAGCGGATTCACTACGGTTCGACCGAGGGAATCGACTTCACGAACATCTACTTCTACACCGTGCTGTTCCATGCGCTTCAGGCGTCGAATCAGCTGGCGAAGGATCGCGGGCAGTACTTCAAGGGCTTCCCCGACTCCAAGTACGCGTCGGGTGAATTCTTCGACAAGTACACCGACCAGGTCTGGGAGCCGGCCACGCCCAAGGTTGCGAAGTTGTTCGCCGACTCGGGCGTATCGATTCCCACCCAGGCGGAATGGACGACGTTGAAGGCGTCGGTGCAGGAGTACGGGATCTACAACCAGAACCTGCAGGCCGTTCCACCGACGGGCTCCATCTCGTACATCAACAACTCCACCTCGTCGATTCACCCGGTGGCGTCGAAGATCGAGATCCGCAAGGAAGGCAAGATCGGTCGCGTCTACTACCCGGCACCGTATCTCGACAACGACAACCTGGACTACTACCAGGATGCGTACGAGATCGGCTACGAGAAGATCATCGACACCTACGCTGCCGCAACACAACACGTCGATCAGGGCCTGTCGTTGACGCTGTTCTTCAAGGACACCGCCACCACCCGCGACATCAACCGCGCGCAGATCTACGCATGGCGCAAGGGCATCAAGACGCTGTACTACATCCGCCTGCGCCAGTTGGCTCTCGAAGGCACCGAGGTGGAGGGTTGCGTGTCCTGCATGCTGTAGCCGACTCGGTCGGTCGTCCTGTGGTGAATACCGCGATATCACGGTGCGCCGCGGAGCATAATCGGGCGTGGACACCGACGCGGACGACGAGGTCGAATCCGATATCGATGTGAAGATTGCTCGGAAGGATGCACGTCCTTCCGAGCAATTCTCGCGTGGTCGTCACGCCCGTCGGCGCGTACCCCGCAGTGGGTTGGGCGAATGGGATCCGGTCTCGCGTGGTCACGACGCGCTCGACACGGTGCTCGCGCAGAACATCATTCGGGTGCCGGAGCTGCTGCCGATCCGCTACGCCCGAATGTCCGCGTCGCCGTGGACCTACTTCCGCGGTGCCGCGGCCGTGATGGCAGCCGACCTCGCGTCGACTCCGCACACCGGCATCGAGGTCCAGCTGTGTGGCGACGCCCACGTGTTGAACTTCGGATTGTGGGCCACTCCCGAACGAAACCTGTACTTCGACCTCCGCGACTTCGACGAAACGCTGCCCGGCCCGTTCGAGTGGGATCTCCAACGGCTGGCGACCTCTCTCGTGGTTCTCGGGCGAGAGAACGGGGTCGATGCGCGGCGTTCCGATCGAGCGGTGTCGGCGATGACGGCCGCGTACTGCAGAAAGATGAGGGCATACGCGAACACGCCGGAGATCGACATCTGGTACGACCGCATCGACGTCGCAGGTCTGCTCGGTCACTTCTCGTCGGGCATCGCTCGCCACGCAGAGAAGCTCATCGAAACCAAAGCCGAGCGTCGTACCAGCCGTGGGGCGTCCCGCAAGTTCACCGAGACCAGGGACGGTCGTCGACGGATTCGCGAGGACGCACCCTTTCGCACTCACGTGGGTGATTCCCAGATCGAGCTGGTGCAGGCGGTGATCGCCGGCTACAGCGAATCGGTCGACGACCACATCTGGAGTCTGCTGACCCGGTTCCGAGTTCTCGACGTCGTTCGGCAGGTGGTCGGCGTCGGGAGCGTGGGGATGCGGGTGTATCTGGCCTTGCTGGAAGAGCGGCGAACGTGCGACCCCTTCTTCCTGCAGATCAAGCAGGCAGGGCCGTCGGTGTTCGAGCAATTTCTCGAACCGAGCCGGTACGACAATCACGGTGCCCGCGTGGTCAACGGACAGCGAATGTTGCAGAGTGCGACCGACATGTTCGTGGGATGGACGGCAGTGGGGGACATGAACTTCTACGTTCGGCAGTTCCGTGACATGAAGGTCATTCCCGACGGCGAGATCATCGGGCCGTACCTCACCGAATCCGCTACCGCGTGCGGTGAGGTACTCGCGCGAGCGCACGCTCGTAGTGGTGACGCGGAGGCGATCGCCGACTACCTCGGCCGCGGAGACAACGTCGATCGGGCGATGGTGGCTTTCGCCGACGCCTACGCCGATCAGAACGAGCGTGATCACGCGCAGTTGGTCGCTGCCATCGAGGCCGGAACCGTACCGTGCTCGGTGGGGTGGTGACAGACCGAAGCGCGCACAGGGGTCATCCCTGCAGGCAACACTCCCGGCACACTTTGTAGTGCCTACCGAAGTTGTCGGACACAACGGGTAGTGTTCGTATCAGCGACTTTTCACGTAGCTTCGTCCCCACTTCTCGCTCATCGACCTGTAGGTAGGCACCCATGGTAAAGCTCATCGATCGTGTCTCCGCGATCAACTGGAATCGGGTCCAGGACGACAAGGACTCCGAAGTCTGGGAGCGCCTCACCAGCAACTTCTGGCTGCCCGAGAAGGTGCCGGTATCCAACGACATCCCGTCGTGGGCAACACTGACTGCCGTCGAGAAGCAGCTGACGATGCGTGTGTTCACCGGGTTGACGCTGCTCGACACCATCCAGGGCACGGTCGGCGCTGTCAGCCTCATCCCGGATGCCATCACTCCCCACGAGGAAGCGGTGTACACCAACATCGCGTTCATGGAGTCGGTGCACGCGAAGAGCTACAGTTCCATCTTCTCCACCCTCAGCTCCACCCGCGACATCGACGATGCATTCCGCTGGTCCGAGGAGAACGTCAACCTCCAGCGCAAAGCCGAGATCGTCCTGAACTTCTACCACGGTGACGATCCGCTCAAGCGCAAGGTCGCGTCGACGCTGCTCGAGTCCTTCCTGTTCTACTCCGGCTTCTACCTGCCGATGTACTGGTCCTCGCGGGCCAAGCTCACCAACACCGCGGACCTGATCCGGCTGATCATCCGCGACGAGGCCGTGCACGGGTACTACATCGGCTACAAGTACCAGAAGGGTCTCGAGAAGGTCAGCGAGGCGCAGCGCGAGGAGCTCAAGAACTACACGTTCGAGTTGCTGTTCGAGTTGTACGACAACGAGGTCGAGTACACCCAGGACCTCTACGACGAGATCGGCCTGACCGAGGACGTCAAGAAGTTCCTGCGCTACAACGCCAACAAAGCACTGAACAATCTCGGCTACGAGGGCCTGTTCCCCAAGGACGAGACGGACGTCAACCCTGCGATCCTGTCGGCCCTCTCACCCAACGCCGACGAGAACCACGACTTCTTCTCCGGCTCGGGTTCCTCGTACGTCATCGGCAAGGCCGTCAACACCGAAGACGAGGACTGGGACTTCTGAGCCCATTCGTGCCGTTCCGGGACGCTCACGAATTCGGTGGGCGTCCCGGCGGGCGAATGTCCTCGGCGTCCTTGGGCATTCGACCCTTCTCGCTCAGAGCGCGGCGCAACAGGAACTCGATCTGAGCGTTGGTGCTCCGCAATTCGTCGGAGGCCCAGCGGGCGAGGGCGTCGTGCACCGCTGGGTCCAACCGCAGCAGAATCTTCTTACGTTCGACGGCCATGGCTCACTGATACAGCGATCCGGTGTTGACGACAGGTTGTGTGTCGCGATCGCTGCACAGCACCACGAGCAGATTCGACACCATCGTGGCCTTGCGCTCCTCGTCGAGCTCGACGACATGCTTCTCCTCGAGCTTCCCGAGCGCCATCTCCACCATTCCGACGGCGCCTTCGACGATCTGCTGACGGGCAGCGATGACCGCACCGGCCTGCTGACGCCGCAACATGGCCTGGGCGATCTCCGGGGCATAGGCCAGCCGGTTGATTCGAGTTTCGATCACTTCGACACCGGCCGAACGCACCCGTGCGTGCACCTCCTCCGACATGGCGGCGGTGATCTCGTCGGCGTTCTCCCGCAACGACATTCGCCCTTCGGCGTCGTACGGGTAGCTGCCGGCGATGTGCCGGACGGCCGACTCGGTCTGGACGGCGACGAACTCCTCGTAGTCGTCGACCTGGAACGATGCCAGTGCGGTATCGGCAACCTGCCAGACCACGATGGCGGAGATCTCGATCGGATTGCCGTCGGCGTCGTTGACCTTCGATTGGCCGGTCTCGTGGTTGCGGATTCGCGTCGAGATGGCCCGGCGGTAGGTCAACGGATTGGTCCAGCGCAGCCCCGGTGTCCGCAGGGTGCCGCTGTACGAACTCCCCAGCAGCTGAAGAACTCGAGCCTGATTCGGTTGCACCAGCGTCAGACCCATGAGCGCAGGCAGGGAGAGGACGAACAGGACGACCCCGGTGACGACGAGCCCGACGACGGCGAACACGAGTCCGAATGCGAACGCGGCGATTCCGCCGAGGAACAGCGCGAGTCCGATGCCGAGCATCGACCAGCCGGGCAGATCCCAACCCGGGCGCTCGGCGATGGTGGTCGTCGGGGTACCCGTCGGCTTCTCGGCGACGGTTGCAGGTGCGGACATGGGAACCTCCCTCTCGATGGTGATATTAAAGTGATATCACATTCAGCGTCGACGAGTGCTGCATCGGAGGAATCCGTCACTGTCGTTCGGCGGGTGAGTCAGCGCCGGAACCACGCCGACGGTTCGTCGGCGATGGCCTTCTCGATTCGCAATCGCGAAGTGGCCGTGAGGTTTTCCGGCAGCGCGTCGAGTGCGAACCAGGCGACGTCGAGATTCTCGTCGTCGGCCACATGAGGAGTGCCGCCGACGTACCGAGCAAGAAACGTGATGTCGAGATACTGCGCGACGTCGCCGTTGGGATACGTGATCGGCTCCGTCACGTCGACGCTCGTCAGCCGCACGATCGAGGCGTCGACTCCGGTTTCCTCGCCGATCTCACGCAGGGCGGCCGGGGCGGGTTCCTCGCCCGGTTCGAGAATTCCGGAGACCACGGCCCAGGTGTTGTTGTCCGCTCGCAGGGTCAGCAGTACGCGCCGGTCGTCGTCGAGAACGACAGCGCTGACACCGGACAACCACAGCGGCGACGTACCGACGACACTGCGCAGGGCGCGGACGAACTCGGGAATCGGCATCGCGTCAGGAGACGTAGGCGTTGAGGGAAGCGGACAGATCGCCCAGAACGGCCCGCGCCGCGACGACGCCGCTGCCCGACCACACCGTGTCGTTCACGGCGAAGACCCGACCGTCGGTGACCGAACCGAGGGCGTGCCACGCGTCACTGTCCATCACCTCGCGGCCGAACGTCTCGCCGTCGGGGCCGGCGAATCGCACGTAGACGATGTCTCCCTCGACCGGCGACAGATCGTCCGCCTCGACCGAGAAATCGGCGTCGCGCTGGCTCTGTGGCCTGCCGACACCGACTTCGCTGAGCACTTGGCCCGCGAACGAATCGGGTCCGTCCACCTCGATGGAGTCCGCATCGAATCGAACGACGGACGCCTGGGTCTGGGTGGCATCGATCTCGCGACCGACCCGCTCGGCATCCGCGGAGAACGACGCGAGTGCCTCGAATCCTGCTTGGCCGCGGCCGAGCGCCGCCGCGGACTGGAGGAAGGTGTCCTTCCAGCCCTGCCCGGTGGCGGTGAAGACGGTCGGGGCGATGGCCGTCAGTTCGTCGTAGGTGTTCGATCCGAGTGAATCTGCACCCAGGATCAGATCGGGATCGAGGGCGGCGATGGCATCGATGTCGGGCGAGCCCACCGGGCCGACGGACGGGACGGACGCCAATCCGGTGCCCAGATACAGCGGTTGATCGCCGTCACCGCGGAAATCGGGGTCGATCGTGGCCGCCCCGACGACCCGCTCCCAGATTCCGACCGCGCAGCTCGCGTCCAGGCCTGCGGCATCGAGCACGACGATGCGCTGCGGGTCGGCCGGAAGGGCGCTGATTCCCTCGGCATGTCCCACGGGTCGGGTGTCACCCTCGATTCCGGTCGGGTCGAGTGGTGCGAGCGCGGGGCACAGGCCCACGGTGTCCCGGTTGTTTCCGACCACTCCGGCACCGGCGATGTTCGTGGTGGTGCGGATGATGGTGGATGCGTCGTCCTGCACCTCGGAATCGGAGCAGCCGGTCAGCGCCATGGCGGCGGCAAGGCACACGGCGGCGACGGCGCCGGTCCTGCGCGGCGCACACGAACGGGGGAGTCGTGGGTGGAGTGGCAACGCGGGACTTCCTTCGACGGGTCGGGTGGTCTCACACAGTATCGGAAGGCGGCCGTCGCAGAACACCCGAACGGACGCCGTCGAGCGTCCGGAATCGGTGACTCTCGCGGCGTTCCGGACTGCGTCGGAAAGGCCGACAGCGCAGGCAGATCGCGCGATGCGGGCATGCTCGATTCGGCCCAATACGACACACGGTAGGACCGGTTCGGCAAGCGTCGGTCCGACGGTCTACGATTCGAGGAGCGCACGACTAGATGACGTCGCCTCGTGGTTCGAGGTCCGACGCGCAATCAGGAGGATCTGTGACTGCCCTAGCGCCTAGGCCCGCTCCCGCGGTGGATGCTGCTCGGCCGTTCCCGCCGCGGACGGGACCGAAGGGGTCGTTCCTGCACAAAGCGGTGACGACCACCGATCCCAAGGTGTTGGGAATCATGTACATCGCGACATCGTTCGCGTTCTTCCTGATCGGTGGACTCATGGCGCTGCTGATGCGCGCCGAGTTGGCCATTCCGGGAATGCAGTTCCTGTCCAACGAGCAGTACAACCAGCTCTTCACCATGCACGGCACCATCATGCTGCTGCTGTACGCGACGCCGATCGTGTTCGGATTCGCGAACTACATCCTTCCGCTGCAGATCGGCGCTCCCGACGTCGCGTTCCCGCGGTTGAACGCCTTCTCGTACTGGCTCTACCTGTTCGGTGCGTTGATCGCGACGGCCGGATTCATCACCCCCGGCGGTGCGGCCGACTTCGGATGGACCGCGTACACCCCACTCACCTCGGCCCTGCACTCGCCCGGTGTCGGTGCGGACCTGTGGATCATGGGCCTGGCCGTCGGTGGTCTCGGTACCATCCTCGGTGGCGTCAACATGATCACCACCGTGATCTGCCTGCGCGCTCCCGGCATGACGATGTTCCGTATGCCGATCTTCACCTGGAACATCCTGGTGACGTCCATCCTGATTCTGCTGGCGTTCCCGCTGCTGACAGCTGCGTTGCTCGGCCTGGCGGCCGACCGACATCTGGGGGCGCACCTGTTCGACCCGGCGACCGGCGGAGTGCTGTTGTGGCAGCACCTGTTCTGGTTCTTCGGCCACCCCGAGGTCTACATCATCGCGCTGCCGTTCTTCGGAATCGTCTCCGAGGTGTTCCCCGTCTTCTCTCGTAAGCCGATCTTCGGCTACTCGGGTCTGATCTACGCAACCATCGCGATCGCAGCCCTCTCCATCGCTGTGTGGGCGCACCACATGTACGCCACGGGCGCAGTGTTGCTGCCGTTCTTCTCCTTCATGACGTTCCTGATCGCGGTGCCGACGGGTGTGAAGATCTTCAACTGGGTCGGCACGATGTGGCGAGGCCAGGTCACACTGGAAACACCGATGCTGTTCTCCATCGGGTTCCTGATCACCTTCGTCTTCGGCGGACTGACCGGTGTTCTGCTGGCATCGCCGCCCATCGACTTCCAGGTCACCGACACGTACTTCGTGGTCGCTCACTTCCACTACGTGGTGTTCGGCACCGTGGTGTTCGCGACGTACGCCGGCATCTACTTCTGGTTCCCGAAGATGACGGGCCGGATGATGGACGAGGCGCTGGGCAAGTGGCACTTCTGGCTGACGTTCTTCGGATTCCACGCCACGTTCCTGGTGCAGCACTGGCTCGGAAACGAGGGCATGCCGCGTCGCTACGCCGACTACCTGCCCTCGGACGGGTTCACCGAGTTGAACATCATCTCCACGATCGGTGCCTTCATCCTGGGTGCCTCGACACTGCCGTTCGTGTGGAACGTGTTCAAGTCCTACCGATACGGCGAGGTCGTCACGGTCGACGACCCGTGGGGCTACGGCAACTCGTTGGAGTGGGCCACTTCTTGCCCGCCGCCGCGACACAACTTCACCGAACTGCCTCGGATCCGTTCCGAGCGTCCGGCCTTCGAGTTGCACTACCCGCACATGGTCGAACGGATGCGCGCGGAAGCGCACGTCGGGCCGGGAGCGCACGGCGGTAAGACCACCGCGGTCCTCGAACAGGCCCGCCGGGCTCCGATCGCCACCAGCGATCACGAAGGATCCGGAGACCCGGACCCCAAGTAGTCCACAGCAGCAGCGAGAGCCCCTCCCGGCTACCGGGTGGGGCTCTTCGCTTGCGACAATCTCGTGGCGTGTTCGAGCTTGCTCGTCCACGACAGGTGACACGAAGACCCAACCGGCCGCTGGCCGTGCGCGAAAGGGAGATCCGGTGACTTCGAGCGACACCGCAGTGCTGGTGACGGTGACGGGACCAGACAAGCCGGGCGTCACATCGGTGCTGTTCGCGGCACTGTCACGGCACAACGTCAGCCTTCTCGACGTCGAGCAGGTGGTCATTCGCGGCAGACTGACTCTCGGCGTTCTCCTGTCCTGCCCTCGCGACCCCGAGGCGCTCCAGGAAGAACTCGAGGACGCGATGGCGACGGTCGGCGTTCACGTCGACGTCGAGATCGACACCGCGCGTAGCGGCGGTCAGAGCTTGGCCACCCACGTCGTCGTCGTTCTGGGTCGACCCGTGACGGCTCGCGCTTTCAGCACCATCTCCCGTGAACTCGCCCGACAGGGCGCGAACATCGATTCCATTCGCGGTATTGCCGACTATCCCGTCACGGGCCTGGAACTGCAGGTGACCGCGACCGACACCTCGGGGGATGCCGACCTGCAACTGCGGACCGGCCTCGCGGCCATCGCAGCCGGAATCGGTGTCGACATCGCCGTGCAACGCGGCGGCATCGCGCGGCGATCCAAGCGACTGATCGTGTTCGACGTCGACTCCACCCTCGTTCAGGGCGAGGTCATCGAGATGTTGGCCGCCCGCGCCGGGCGCGAGGACGAGGTACGTGCGGTCACCGAAGCTGCCATGCGCGGAGAGATCGACTTCGCGGAGTCGCTCGAACAGCGGGTCGCCGTGTTGGCCGGACTCGACGAATCCGTCATCGACGAAGTGGGCGAAAGCCTGGAACTGACGGCAGGGGCCAGGACCACCATCCGCACCCTCCGACGGCTCGGGTTCGCCTGTGGCGTAGTATCCGGTGGATTCCGCCAGGTCATCGAGGGTCTTGCTCACGAACTCGAACTCGACTACGTCAAGGCCAACACCCTCGAGATCGTCGACGGCAAGCTCACCGGCCGGGTGATCGGGGAAGTGGTCGATCGTGCTGCGAAAGCGACCGCACTGCGTGAGTTCGCGGCCCAGTCGGGAGTGCCGATGGAGCAGACCGTCGCCGTCGGCGACGGAGCGAACGACATCGACATGCTGACGGCCGCGGGCCTCGGGGTCGCGTTCAACGCCAAGCCTGCGTTGCGAGAGATCGCCGACACGGCCATCTCGCATCCGTATCTGGATGCGGTTCTGTTCATCCTCGGCGTCACCCGCAACGAGATCGAAGCTGCGGACGCAGTCGACGGCGGAGTCCGCCGCGTCCCGATCCCATGACCGGCGACCACATGACCGGCGATGACATGATCGACGGTCCCATCTTCGGCGAAGCACCGGATGACGTGGCCGCTGCGACTGCGGCCGAGGAATTCTCACCGGACAACACGTTCGCCTCGCGCCACGCCGAGCTCGCTCGCGGGTACGGCGGAGCGGAGGACCCGGAAGATCCGTCACAGGTTCTGGCCATGCCGTTGGTGCTGCACATCCCCAAGGTCGATCCGCCCCTCCGTAGCGAGTTGCTCGAGGCAGCTGCCAGAGCAACCGTGGCGCTGTGCCTGGACCAACGAGTGGGCGTCGGCGCGTCGTGGAACGAGGCCTTCACCGAGTGGACGTCGGCTCGCATCCGGAAAGTTGCCCGACGTGCACGTGGTGCACAGTGGCACGCGGCGCAGGAGGTTCCGGGTGTGACGGTCGACGTCGGGGGAGCGTCGGCACGCGCTTTCGTGCCCGGTCGGGTCGGAGATCTGGATCCGCGGATCAAGCGGCTGCAGATCGGTGGGACCGACGTGTCGGCCGAGGACGAACCTGCGGTCTCGGCCGGCCCTGTGCTGTGGATCGACGCCTCCCTGTCGATGACGGTGGGCAAGGCAGCCGCTCAGGTGGGGCATGCGTCGATGCTGCTGGCCGGTGCGATGAGCACAGCGCAGTGCCGCGAGTGGGCTGCGTCGGGTTTCGCATGTTCGGTCCGATCCGCGAACCCTGAACAATGGACGCGCGCGTCGGACGAGGTTCGCGCCGGACGTGCCGTCGCGGTGCGGGATGCAGGCTTCACCGAAGTGGCACCCGGTTCGACGACCGTGATTGCTGTTCCCTAGATCTGGGGTCCACTGTCGCGTAAGTGGCTATGCCGAACATATCCAGTAGCCCCGAGACTGGAAACATGTTCATCTCACCACGTCGTGTTGTCGCCGGTCGCCGGCTTCCTTCTCGGTTGGCCGCCCTCTACGTGGGGCTGTGGCTGTACGGGGCGTCGATGTCGTTGATGATCGCCGGTGGACTGGGCGTCAACCCATGGGACGTCTTTCATCAGGGTCTCGAGAGTCACCTCTCGCTCAGCTTCGGAACCATCACCGCGATCACCGGCGTGGCCGTACTGCTGATGTGGATCCCGTTGCGACAACGTCCCGGCCTGGGCACCGTGAGCAACGTGGTGGTGATCGCCGTTGCGGTGGACGCGACGTCGGCGGTGTTGCCGCATCTCGACGGGCTCCTGCTCAGGACCCTGGCCATGGTGTCGGGCATCGTGGTCAACGCGTTCGCCACCGCGCTGTACATCGGTGCCGGGATGGGGCCGGGGCCACGAGACGGACTGATGACCGGTCTGGTGGCCAGGACCGGATGGTCGATTCGCCTCACCCGCACCGGAATCGAGTTGACGGTGGTGCTCACCGGTTGGTTGCTCGGCGGGACGCTCGGCGTCGGGACGGTTCTCTATGCGCTCGGAGTCGGTCCGCTCGTGCAATTGTTCATGACTCACCTGCCTGCGCTGCGCAGTACCAGGACTGTCGATCCGGTCACCGATATCGTCGAACCCGGTTCCAGCGCAGTGGTATCCGCGGGTACTCCGTCCACACACGAGGAATCGAGGACCGGAACGAACCGCGACGACGACCAACTCGGACACGCCAGAGTGATCTCGGCTGGACCGCCGGAATGGAGGACGAGGAGCGAGCTGGCGTCGTCGACCTGCCCGCCGTCGGAGGCGTAGGAGCGGACGTCGGAGCCGTCCACCCAGGCCTGAATGGTGCGCACCGAGTCGTCGTTCCATCGTTCCGTGTCGAATTCGATTCCGGCGGAATCGAACCAGACCAGATCGGGTCGGCCGGTCGGTGTCGCGCGGCCGGTGAAGAACTCCTGCTGACGTAGTGTCGGAGCGCTCGCTCGGACGCGGAGCAGTCGGCCCACGAAGCGAATCATGTTCTGATCCGCACCGTCCCAGTCGATGGCCCAGGCGTCGGCCGCCGGTGCATCCTCGGCGACGCAGTACGCGTTGTTGTTGCCTCCCTGACCGTGTCCCAGTTCGTCGCCGGCCAGCAGCATCGGTGTACCGGTGGAGAGCGTCAGGGTGGCCAGCAGGGCTCGGACATGTCGTCCCCGGGCCTCGACGACGGACGGATCGTCACTCGGCCCCTCGACGCCGTGGTTGACCGACGAGTTGTTGTCGGTACCGTCCCTGTTCTCTTCGCCGTTGGCCTCGTTGTGCTTCCGCTCGTAGGACACCAGATCTCGGGCGGTGAACCCGTCGTGCGCGGTGACGAAGTTGATCGACGCCCAAGGAAGGCGTCCGCCGCCCGCGAAGAGGTCTTCCGAACCGGCCAGGCGCGAGGCCAGTTCGCGGACGCCGTGCTGGCCCGCCCAGAAGCGTCGCACCGTGTCGCGGTAGCGATCGTTCCATTCCGACCACGCCACTCCGAAGTTGCCGACCTGATAGCCGGCACCGGTGGCGTCCCACGGCTCGGCGATCAATTTGACCCGAGTCAGGACCGGGTCCGTGGCAATGGCCGTCAACAACGGTGCGCGAGAATCGAATCGCCAACCGCCGGGCCGGCCGAGAGTGCTGGCGAGGTCGAATCGGAACCCGTCCACACCCATGTCCTCGACCCAGTACCGAAGGCTGTCGCACACCATCCGCACGACCGCGGGCGACGCGGAATCGAGAGTGTTGCCGCAGCCGGTCAGATCGACGTCCGATCCACGTCCGTCCAGCAGGTAGTAGCCGGGCGCATCGAGCCCACGCCAGCTGATCGAGGGGCCGTCGACCGCGGATTCGCACGTGTGGTTGTAGACGACGTCGAGGATCACCTCGATCCCGGCAGCGTGCAGCGCGTCGACCATGGTGCGAAATTCGTCCACCTCGGCACCGGGAACAGCGGCGAAGCGTGGATCCGGTGCGAAGTACGCACCCGTCGAGTACCCCCAGTGGTTTCGCATGCCCCGGGCGCGGACGCCGGGTTCGGTGAAGGTGGTGTGTACGGGCAACAATTCGACCGACGTGATGCCGATGCGTGCGAGGTGTTCGAGGACCGCCGGCTCGGCGAGCCCGAGGTATGTACCCCGAAGATGCTCGGGGACAGCAGGATTGCGGGCCGTGAACGATCCCACGTGCAGCTCGTAGAGAACGGTTCGGTCCCAGGGCACCTCGGGGCGCGCGGGGCGGCCGACGCGATCGGCAGTTGCGCGGACGACGCCGAGCGGGAGGTGCCCGAGCGAGTCACGAGAACTGGGCGCCCCGAACGGGTCGTCCTCGTAGGCGAGCAACGCCGATGGGTCTCCGAATGCTCCGGCCACCTGACGCGCCGCGGGATCGAGCAGAATCTTCGCGCCGTTGAACCGTCGTCCGGAGTGCGGATCCCACGTCCCGTGGGCACGGAAGCCGTATCGGTCACCGGGCCGCACTCCCGGAACGAAGGCATGTCGAACTCCGAACGTGTGGGTGGTCAGTTCCACCCGACGTTCATCGCCGTCCGGATCGATCAGACATACCTCGACCCCATCGGCCTCGGGTGCATGGACTGCAAATTGAGTGCCAGTCGACAGTGCAGTGGCACCCAGCGGGAACGGTGATCCGGGTGGGTTCGATCCGGATTCCCGGTCCGCGGTCCGGTGGGAGGTGCGAGGTAGATCGTCATTGGGCGACACGCGTGCACATCCTGCCGTGAATGCACGGTCGATGTGCGGGAAGATAGGCGTCGTGTCTGAACCGGATCCCGACCTGCTCGTAGATTTCACCGACGTCGTCGTCCGCCGCGGCGGTGCGACCCTGGTGGGACCCGTCACCTGGAAGGTGGAACTGGACGAACGGTGGGTCGTCCTCGGCCCGAACGGTGCCGGGAAGACGTCCCTGCTGCGTGTCGCTGCGGCCGAGATCCATCCCACGTTGGGTGTCGCCCATGTTCTCGGCGAGGTCATGGGTAAGGCCGACGTCTCCGAACTCCGACCGCGGATCGGCCTGTCCTCCTCCTCGTTGGCGCAGCGCATTCCGGCCGACGAACTCGTGTCCGATCTGGTGGTGTCCGCCGGTTACTCGGTACTGGGCCGCTGGCGAGAGAAATACGACGCGGTCGACACCGAGCGCGCAGTCGAAATGCTAGAGAGCCTCGGTGCCGAACATCTCGCCACCCGCACGTACGGCACTCTCTCCGAGGGAGAGCGGAAGCGGGTTCTCATCGCACGCGCCCTGATGACCGATCCCGAACTGCTGCTGCTGGACGAGCCGGCGGCAGGCCTCGACCTCGGTGGACGCGAGGAACTGGTCGCACGCCTGACCGACCTCGCGGCCGATCCCGACGCCCCCGCCACCGTGCTGATCACCCATCACGTGGAAGAGATTCCGCCTGGCTTCAGTCACGCGCTGTTGCTCAAGGAAGGCGGGGTGGTCGCCCAGGGACTGGTGGACGACGTCATCACCGCGGAGAACCTGACCGAGGCATTCAGTCAGTCGATCGCGCTCGATCGCGTCGACGGTCGGTTCTTCGCGCGGCGGACCCGTGCTGCCGGGGCACACCGCCGATAGAGCGGACCGACCGACTGAGCGGTGCAGCACAGCGGTACGTTCCCTGTCATGAGCTCGAACAGTGCTGCCGATCACGTGCAGGCGCGGGACGCCTCGACGGTCATCTTGATTCGTGACGGTTCGTCGCGGCCCGATATCGAGGTGTTCCTGCTCGAACGCGTCGGTGGCATGGCGTTCGCGGGTGGCATGACGGTGTTTCCCGGTGGCGGCGTCGACCCCTCGGACGCGGCAGCGGATGTTCGCTGGGCAGGTCCGCCGCCGTCGTGGTGGGCCGAGCGCTTCGGAACCGACGAGGGCAAGGCGCAGGCCCTGGTGTGTGCTGCGGCGCGCGAGACGTTCGAGGAGTGCGGCGTGCTGTTGGCCGGCTCGACGCCGGATTCGATCGTTGCCGATACCGCTCCGTTCGCGGCGGAGCGGGGTCGGCTCGAGCGCCGTGAGGTGTCGTTCGCCGAATTCCTCACCGCCCACGACCTCGTGCTGCGATCGGATCTGCTTCGGCCATGGTCGCACTGGATCACCCCGGTGGGCGAAGCGCGACGGTACGACACGCGGTTTTTCGTCGCAGTGCTGCCCGAGGGCCAGAACGCGGACGGCGAGACCAGCGAGGCAGCATCGGTGAGTTGGCGCTCGACCGGTGACGCACTGGCGGACTGGCGGTCGGGAAACACCATCCTCCTGCCGCCGACCTGGAGCCAACTGGACGCACTGTCTCGGTTCGACACCGTCGCCCAGGTGGTCGATCACGACCGCGAGATCGCCCCGGTCCTACCGATTCTCACCCGCGACGACGGGACGGTTCGGGTGCTCTTCGACGGCGACGATGCGTACTACGCCGGAACGCGACATCCCTGGTCGGATCGTTAGTTCTCTGCCCCGGTAGCCTTTCGGCCCATGGCTGAGTTCGTGAATCTCGAAGTATCCGACGGTATCGGCACCATCCGCCTGGATCGTCCGCCGATGAATGCGCTCGACCGGCAGATGCAGGAGGAAATCCGAGCGGCCGCCCGCGAGGCCACGGTGAATGCCGACGTCAAGGCCGTCGTCGTCTACGGCGGTGAGAAGGTCTTCGCCGCCGGTGCCGACATCAAGGAGATGGTGGCGTTGTCCGCGGCCGAGATGGCCGAGATCGCCGGAGATCTGCAGTCCGCGCTCGGCTCGCTCAGCACCATTCCCAAGCCAGTGGTTGCGGCCGTGACCGGATACGCACTCGGTGGTGGGCTCGAGGTCGCACTGGGCGCGGACCGCCGGATCGCAGGCGACAACGCGAAGTTCGGTGTCCCCGAGGTGCTGCTCGGTGTCATTCCCGGCGGCGGCGGCACACAGCGGCTGGCGCGGCTGATCGGACCGAGCCGTGCGAAGGACATGGTCTTCACCGGCCGCTTCGTTGGCGCCGAGGAAGCGCTGCGAATCGGATTGGTGGACGAGGTGGTGGCACCGGACGAGGTGTACAACGCCGCCCGCGCCTGGGCCAAGCAGTTCACCTCGGGTGCATCGCGAGCGCTCGCAGCGGCCAAGGCGTCGATCGATCAGGGGCTCGACGTGGATCTCACCACCGGTCTGCGAATCGAGGCTCAGCAGTTCGCGGCCCTGTTCGCAACCGAGGATCGCACCATCGGCATGACGTCGTTCGTGGCCGACGGCCCTGGGAAAGCGACCTTCACCGGGCGGTGAAGCAACGGTCCCACCGAGACGAGTTGTTCCACAGCTACCGGATAGTAGGCTCGCCTGATGACTGCAAGCCCCCACAACGGTGTCAATCGATCGATCTCGAACGCGATGCCGTCGGCGTCGTCCGAGACCGATGACCGCCAGGTCGATCCAGCCCCGAATCCGCACGCCACTGCCGAGCAGGTCGAGGCTGCACGCTCGGACACCAAACTGGCGCAGGTGCTCTATCACGACTGGGAAGCCGAGACCTACGACGACAAGTGGTCGATCTCCTACGACGAGCGCTGCATCGACTACGCACGCGGCAGGTTCGATCAGGCGGTCTCCGGTGACGCGTCGGCGCAATCCGCACTGCCCTA
This sequence comes from Rhodococcus sp. 06-462-5, assembly GCF_002258315.1. Taxonomy (GTDB): domain Bacteria; phylum Actinomycetota; class Actinomycetes; order Mycobacteriales; family Mycobacteriaceae; genus Rhodococcoides. Next base: position 152,842 of record NZ_NOYD01000038.1, read on the forward strand.
CGGCCGCGCGCTCGAACTGGGCTGCGGTACCGGGTTCTTCCTGCTCAACCTGATGCAGGCCGGCATCGCAGACAAGGGCTCGGTCACCGACCTCTCGCCCGGCATGGTCAAGGTCGCACTGCGCAACGCCGAGCACCTCGGCCTGGACGTCGACGGCCGCGTCGCCGACGCGGAGACGATTCCGTACGACGACGACACGTTCGATCTCGTCGTCGGGCACGCCGTCCTGCACCACATCCCGGACGTCGAACAGTCCCTGCGTGAGGTGCTGCGGGTGCTCAAGCCGGGCGGCCGCTTCGTCTTCGCGGGCGAACCCACCACGGTCGGCAACTTCTACGCGCGCTGGCTCGGACGCATCACGTGGGAGGCGACCACCCGCGCAACCAAGCTCCCGTTCCTGGCGAGCTGGCGCAAGCCACAGGAAGAGCTGGACGAGTCCTCGCGTGCAGCGGCACTCGAAGCCGTCGTCGACCTGCACACGTTCGATCCGACCGATCTCGAGCACATCGCGCTCTCGGCCGGTGCGGAGTCCGTGCAGGCGAACACCGAGGAGTTCGCCGCCGCTCTGCTCGGTTGGCCGGTGCGGACCTTCGAGGCCGCAGTACCCGCGGGCAAGCTCGGGTGGAACTGGGCCAAATTCGCCTTCGGTGGTTGGAAGACACTGAGCTGGGTCGACGAGAACGTGCTGCAGCACGTGGTACCGCGCGGGCTGTTCTACAACGTGATGATCACCGGCACCAAGCCTGCACCTCGCGATTGACAGGCATTGACGCCGTAGGTCTCGGTTTCGGGGCCTGCCGTGGGGTATGACTTCACCGGTGCCGACCTCGATTTCCTGCACTCCGAGGTCGGCATCGAGGCACTCGACGTCGCGGACGGCCTCGAGTTCGGTACGAGAACAGCGGTGCGAGACATCTCCTCGATGCGGGAGCGTTTTCCCGCCCACGCGAGTGCACTGATCGAAACCGTCACCGTCCGCCGCAAAGCACGCGTGAAGCTGCTCGACTCCGACCGATGGTGGGTCACCGACGAGGCGGTGCAGCAGGCAACACCGACGCTCGTCGCGCGCAGGCGGGCCGCTCGACTCGCCGGACGACGAGTGCACGATGTCACGTGTTCGATCGGCGGTGAACTGTCCGTCCTGATCGGGACGGCGGAGTTGGTGGTGGGCAGCGATCTCGACCCGATTCGGCTTCGGATGGCCGCACACAACGTGCCGGACGCCACCGTGCTGCGCGCCGACGCGCTGACCCCGACGACGCGTGAGACCGTCGTGATCGCCGATCCCGGCCGCCGAGCAGGTGGACGGCGACGCCACGACCCGGCGGCGTTGCAACCACCGCTACCGGACCTGTTCGACGCCTATCGCGGCCGAGACCTGGTCGTCAAGTGCGCGCCCGGCCTGGATTTCGACGCTGTCGACTGGGCCGGCGAGATCGAGGTGGTCTCGCTCGACGGGGGAGTGCGAGAAGCATGCCTCTGGTCGGAAGGGTTGAGCGAGAACGGTGTTCGGCGTCGCGCCGCGGTTCTTCGATCCGATGGCACTGTGCTGGAATTCACCGATGCAGAATCCGACGACATTCCGGTTCGGCCCCCCGGCAGCTACCTCGTCGATCCCGACGGGGCGGTGGTCAGGGCCGGTTTGGTTCGGCACTACGGTGCCAGATTCGGTCTGTGGCAACTCGATCCGAGAATCGCGTATCTGACCGGCGACACGGTTCCGGCCGGGGTGCGCGGGTTTCGGATTCTGGAGCAGTCCAAGTTCTCGGAGAAAGTGCTTCGGCAACAGCTGAATCGGATGGACTGCGGCTCGGTGGAAATTCTCGTCCGTGGAGTCGACGTGGATCCGGCGCTACTGCGGCCCAAGCTCAAACTTCGCGGATCCGTTGCACTGTCGGTGGTGATCGCCCGAGTCGATCGGTCCGCAGTGGCGTTCGTCTGCGCGCCAGGGGCTGTCGGTCAGCCTGTGTAGGTGAAGATCTCGCCGAGGTAGCTCGCGGTGACGACCTGGCCGTCCGGGCCGATCGACGTTCCGACGGTGGTGCCGACGACGTCGGGAACGGGCTGCACATCCACCGTCTCACCGGTGGCCGCGTCGAACGTGAGCAGCGCCAGTCCATCGTCCTCACGAACGACGGTATGGCCGCGTCCGTCTGCGGATTGGGCTGCGCTGCCTGCCTGTTCGACGTCGTCGCGGACCCAGACTCGCTCGGCCGAATCTCCGTTGTCGCGCACGCCGACGAGGGTGCCGTCGCCGCCCGACGGCACGATCGTGCCGTCCGAGGCGATCGAGGGACTGGCGCCGACACCGAGCCCGGTGCCCTCGGTCCACTTCTGTCGCCCGTCGGCGGTGTCGAACGCGGTCAGCCTGCCGTCGACATCGGCCAGGTAGACCGTCGATCCGTCCTCGGACAGCACCGGACTGGACGCGACACCGGCCGGCAGCAGGTCCGAGGACCAACGCTCGACGAGACCGGGCGTGCCATCGCGCTCGTACTGCAGTGAAACCAGTTGCGGTGCAATCGAACCCGGACGCCACAGGGTCAGGTAGATCGCCCCTGTCGCGGTGTCGACCGCGGGTGAGGCGGGCACGGGGCACTCGGATCCGCCCGAGCTGCACCGGTCGAGTCCGGTGTCGACCGGCAGAAAATCCGAATTCGGATCGGTCAGGAAATTCGGCGTCGGAACCAGGTCCAGAATCGGTACTCGAAGTTGCCCGTTCTGCGAATCGAGAACGCTGACCTGCCCCATCTGGGTGATCGAGAGCACGCTGCCGTCCCCGAGGAACTGCGCGGACTTGGGCACTCCGTACACCGGTGTGCGCCACCGCAGTTGGCCGTGGTCGTTGTACGAGTTCATGCCGCCGTCGTCGCCGATGTAGACGTTGATCGCCGAATCGACGGTCGGCGTCGCAGTGACGACGGACGGTCCGACGCGATTGCACCAGCGCTTGCGTGCGGAGTCGATCTCGAACGAGAAGAGGTTGCAGCCGGATTCGGTGGCGGCGGTGACGAACATCTGACCGGTCGATCCGATGGACACCGGGGAGGTCACCGTGCCGCCGGTGGGGCGCGTCCAGTCCAAGGACAGAGGGGTCGACACCGACACTGCGGTGGCACCGCTGTTGTGGGAGTTCGCGTGCGCTGCAGGCCATGAATCGGGAGAGAGCGGTTCTATGGCCGACGTCTCGGTGCCACAGCCGCTCACGGCCACCAGCGCCAGCGCTGCTGCGACCGCAGTGACCTTTCTGCCGGTCCTGCCCTTGGCCGTGACGCCGCGCATCGATCGCTCCCCATGACTCGAGTCCGTGCCCGACATGGTGCCGGGGCGTCTGTGTTCGTTCCGCCGACGAGCAACAGTCGACAGACAACCCTAGCCCGCGCGAGGGTGGCGGCAGAGAGCGGGCGAACGAGAAACTAGGGTGAACGTCCATGACGAGTATGTGGAACGCGCCGCTGCGGACACGCTGGCGCGGGTCGAGACGACGCGATACCGAACAGGCGCGGTTCCTCACGCGTGCGTCCCTCGACTGGGTGCTCGCCAACAAGGCGTACACACCGTGGTACCTGGTGCGCTACTACCGTCTCGCGAAGTTCAAGCTGGCCAATCCGCACGTGATCCTGCGGGGCATGGTGTTTCTCGGCAAGAACGTCGAGATTCACTCCACTCCCGAGCTCTCGCGCCTCGAGATCGGACGCTGGGTACACATCGGCGACGGCAATGCCATTCGCTGCCACGAGGGCTTGCTGCGGATCGGCGACAAGGTGGTGTTCGGCAAGGACAATGTCGTCAACACCTACCTCGACATCGAGATCGGCGCGTCGACGCTGGTGGCCGACTGGTGCTACATCTGCGATTTCGATCATCGGATGGACGATGTGAACATGCCGATCAAGGACCAGGGAATCGTGAAGGGGCCGGTGAGAATCGGTCCGGACACCTGGATCGCGGCCAAGGTGACGATCCTGCGCGAGACCCGGATCGGCCGGGGCTGCGTGCTCGGGGCCCACGCGGTGGTCAAGGGTGAGATCCCGGATTACAGCATCGCGGTCGGTGCCCCGGCCAAGGTCGTCCGCAATCGGAAGGTCGCCTGGGAGGCCGGTGCCGCCGAACGCGCGAAATACATTGCTGCGCTGGAGGATATCGCCCGCAAGAAGGCGCTCGGACAGGCCGAGGCGGCGCGGGAGATCTGATCCTGCTGTTCTCAGGTACGGCCGGGAAGCGCGCGCTCGGCGATGTGCGGGCGGGCCAGCGGATGCCGAACTTTGCGTTTGGCTTCCAGATAGACCTCCGCGGTCGATTCGGCGACGTGTTTCCAGTCGAAATCCACGGTGAGGCGTTCGCGGGCGGCCACGGCCCGTTCCTGCGCGGCGTCGGCGTTGTCGAGAACGCGCCGTACCGCGGCGGCCAACCCGCCGACGTCGCCGGGCTCGAAGGACAGTCCGGTGACGCCGTCGACGATTGCTTCACCCAGACCGCCTGCCGTGGACGCGACCAGCGGGGTGCCCGCGGCCGCGGCCTCGAGCGCGATGATGCCGAAAGGTTCGTACCGACTCGGCAGGACGATGGCGTCGGCTCCGTGCAGCCAGCCGAGTAGTTCGGTGTGGTCGAGATTGCCCAGAAACGACACCGCGCGAGCAACCCGGTGCGTGCGCGCCAGACCGGCCAACCAGGCGAACTGTGTTCCTTCGCCGGCGATGTGCAGGGTGGTTCCCGGATGGCTTCGTCGGAGGCGGGGCAGAGCTGCGATGGCATCCTGGATGCCCTTCTCGTACTCGAGGCGGCCGACGTAGAGCAACTTGGCCGGCTCCGATCGAGGCTCTCGTCGCCGAAAGTGCCAGGTGGAGCGGTCGATTCCGTTGCGAATCACCTTCACCGCCGACTCCGGTACTCCGAACAGGGTGGTGACCTCGTCCCTCATCGATGCCGAGCAGGTGATCACCGCATCGGAATCGTTGGCGAGCCACCACTCGACGGAGTGCACCTGGCGGTTGACGGGCCCGGATATCCAACCGCTGTGGCGTCCGGCCTCGGTGGCGTGGATGGTCGAGACGAGCGGTACGTCGTAGAACTCGGCGAGTGCGATCGATGGATGCGCAACGAGCCAGTCGTGAGCGTGAACGACGTCGGGTTGCCAGCCGTCGCCCAGGCCCGGCTTTCCCAGTGCGACGCCGGCACGCACCATCGCGTGCCCCATCGCGAGCGTCCACGCGAGCATGTCCTCCCCGAAGACGAAGTGAGCCGGGTCCTCGGCGACGGCGACGACGAGCACCCCGTCCTCGATGTGGTGAGACGTCGGGTGGGTCGCTGCGTCGGTTCCGGTGGGGCGACGCGACAGAACCACGACCTCGTGCCCGCATCGAACCAGTTCGGTTGCCAGGTGATGCACGTGCCGACCGAGCCCGCCGACCACCACCGGTGGGTACTCCCACGACACCATCAGAATCTTCATCGACGCCCCCCTGCATCTTCTCGCTCGCGGCCACCGCGTGGGCCGGGCAGCCGGCGCGCATCCAACGCAGGAAACAGTCCGTCCGCACGGTTCCACTGCCGAGCCAAGTCGTGCGCTCGGTCGGGTGACCCACCTGCCGCCGCGGCCACGATCTCGCGCAGCGCATGTGCGTGGACGTGCGCCCGCTCCCGCGCGTAACCTGCGGCGGAATCCTTGCTGACCATGAATGCCCAGTCGCTGGCCACGGCCATCAGTGTCTCACGCAGTATCTGATCGTTGACCCGATTGCGTAGTTCGGGTCCACCGGCGCGACGCTGTGTGTCCCGGGCGGTATCGACGGCGTCGAGAGCGGTCCGAGACACCTCGGAGTTGAGCGCGACCAGGTCGGCGACGTCGTCGCCCGCCCACACGCGCCAGTCCTTGCCCGATCCCCACGACGAATCCTGCAGTTCGAGTGGCGCCCCGACGTAACCCTGCTCGCGGGCGTCGCCGAGCGTGCCGACGGTGATGCCTGCGGCGGGTAGCGCGCGCATCAGCTTGCCGAGCCACTGTGGGCCCTCGTGCCACCAGTGTCCGAACAGCTCGGTGTCGAATGCCGCGACGACCAGGGCGTCGCGACCGATCCGCTCGGATTCGGAGATCAGGCGCCTGCGAACCACATCGACGAAGTCGGCGACGTGACGGTCCACCGTTGCCGCGGCCCGCACGGGATCGTAGGGAGCCTTGTCGTTCGAGGCGACCGAGCGGCCGGTGACCCGGGCCGGTTTGAGACCGGTGGCGTGATCGTAGGTGTGGAAATCCCGATAGGAACCGTGCCCGGGATAGCCGGACTTCGGTGACCAGACGCGGTAGCTGACCGGGAGATCGCGTCCGAACGCGACGACGTCGGAGTCCCACACCGGCCTGCCGAGGGAGGTGTCTCCGCGCATGGCAGGGCCGTCGACCATGAAGTGCGAGACCCCGGCCGCGGCGTATTCGGTTTCCATGCCCGGGGTGAATCCGCATTCGGGTGCCCAGATGCCTCGAGGCGTGGTGCCCCACCGGGCGCGGGCGTCGAGCAGACCTTCGCGGAGCGAGAATTCGCGCAGTCGGGGATCGAGCAGGGGCTGAAACGGGTGGGCCAACGGTCCACCCAGTAGTTCGACGGTTCCGGTTTCGAGCAGTGGCCGGAGTACCGCGGACCCACCGTGCCGCCACCGTGACTCGAATCGATCGAGCGCTGCGGCCGAACCTCGGTGTTCACGAACGGACAGGTCGCGGTCTGTCGCCTCGTGGGCTCTGAGCTGCCAGTTCCCGAGCCAGTGGTGCATTCCGGACAGGCAGTGCGGATCGTCGAGTTGAGCAGCCAGTACCGGGGTGATCCCCAGCGACAGCACGTTGCTGTGGCCGTCGTCGGCCAATTGCTCGAGCGCCGCGGTGAGCGGTAGATAGCAGTCGGCCCAGGACTGATACAGCCATTCTTCGCCTACCGGCCAGCGTCCGTGATTGGCCAACCACGGCAGGTGGGAGTGCAGAACGAGAGAGAACATGCCCGGCACGGTGGCACCGGATGTCACCCGATCACCGTGCTCGAGCTCTTGCGGGCAACGGCGACCAGGTCGAGGCTGTCGTCGATGCGGTCGGCGGCGATGTCGAAGTCCTCGATCGAGATGGCCGCGACGTCCTCGGTGAGTTCGGCCGGCCAGGGCTCACCGGCGAGGGCTCGTTCGATCTGCGCGTCGATGAACGAACCGCCGTGCTTGGCGTCGAGCGCGGCCAGCGTGCGTCCGTGCCGGACTCCGGTGAGTTCGTCGACCTCGAGCCGAGCGTCCACGAGCAGCTCGGTGAGTTCGGCCGCGTCGAGTTCGCGGGTGTGGAAGGGGTTGAGCGGGGTGTCGCGTCCGGGCGAGAACGTGATCCGGTTCGGCGTACTGATCAACAGAATGCCCCCTGGCGCGAGCACCCGATGCACTTCTGCGAGGAATGCACCCTGATCCCAGAGGTGCTCGATCACCTGGAAATTGACGACGACGTCGACCGAGGAATCGGCGACGGGAAGGCGATCGAGGTTGCCGCGCAGCATCGTCACCCTGGGGTAGCGGGCGTGCACGTGCGCGGCGGCCGACGCGTCGTAGTCGAGACCGAGGACGGTCGTTGCGACATCGGCAATCATGTTGGCTCCGTAGCCTTCTCCCGATCCCGCTTCGAGCACGGTTCGGTCGCGGCAGCGCTCGACGAGTGCGCGGTAGACCACCTCGTGGCGGCGGAACCAGTAGTTCTCCTCGGCGATGCCGGGCACGGTGCGCTCCCCGGTGAGGGGGAGTGGTTCCGGTGCCGGTGCCTGAGCCGATGAATCGTTCACCGACGAAAGGTTAGTGGAGGCGCAGGAGAGGTAAGCCAACGTGGTCTCCATAACAGTCGGGGTACAGATGTATGGTCGGACAGGCAGGGAGGTAAGTTACCCACGAGTAACTACGGTGAGGTAACCTCGTCCCAGACCGTAGAACTGCACGAACCGTTAGAACACTCACGATCAGCAGAACATGACCAGGAGGTCGACGCAGACCCATGACGAACATCGTTGTTTTGATCAAGCAGGTTCCAGACACGTGGTCCGAGCGCAAGCTCACCGACGGTGACTACACCCTCGATCGCGAGGCTGCCGACGCCGTCCTCGACGAGATCAACGAGCGGGCCGTCGAAGAAGCACTGCTCATCAAGGAAGCCCAGGGCGGTGAGGTCAAGGTTCTGTCCGCAGGCCCCGATCGCGCCACCGATGCCATCCGCAAGGCCCTGTCGATGGGTGCAGACAGCGCAGTGCACCTCAACGACCCGACCCTGCACGGCTCCGACGCGATCCAGACCGGATACGCGCTGGCCGCAGCACTCGGCAACGTCGCGTTCGAGAACGACGAGCCGGCCGATCTCATCATCGCAGGCAACGAGGCCACCGACGGCCGCACCGGTGCCGTTCCGGCGATCATCGCCGAGTACCTGCAGATCCCGGCCCTGACGCAGCTGCGCAAGCTCACCGTCGCGGACGGAAAGGTCACCGGCGAGCGGGAGACCGACGAAGGCATCTTCGGCCTCGAAGCCGCGTTGCCGGCCATCGTGAGCGTCACCGAGAAGATCAACGAACCGCGCTTCCCGTCCTTCAAGGGCATCATGGCCGCCAAGAAGAAGACGGTGCAGACCATCACGCTGGCCGACATCGGTGTCGAGGACGGCATCGTCGGCGTCGACAACGCGGGAACGACCGTCACCTCGTCCACCCCCAAGCCTCCCAAGACTGCAGGCGAGCGGCTCACCGACGAGGGCGACGGCGGCGACAAGATCGCCACCTACCTCGTCGGCCAGAAGATCATCTGATCCCGCCCCACCGAGCAATCGAAGACAAACGAGGAGCAAGTCATGGCAGAAGTACTCGTGCTCGTGGAGCACGTCGAGGGAACACTGAAGAAGGTCAGCACCGAGCTGATCACAGCCGCTCGTGCGCTGGGTGAGCCGTCCGCGGTCGTCACCGGCCCGGTCGGCACCACCGACAAGGTCGCCGACGCGCTGACCGAAGCCGGTGCCGAGAAGATCTACGCCGCCGAATCCGACGCAGTCGACGGATTCCTCGTCACCCCGAAGGTCGACGTGCTGTCGGCACTCGCGGAGTCGGTCTCGCCTGCAGCGATCATCACCGCAGCCACGATCGAGGGCAAGGAAGTTGCGGGTCGACTCGCAGCACGCCTGGGCTCGGGCTACCACAACGACGTCGTCGCACTGAACGGCGACGGCAGTGCCGTCTACTCCATCTTCGGTGGCGCGTTCACCGTCGAGGCCAAGGCCAACGGCGACGTTCCGGTCATCTCGCTGCGCCCCGGTGCAGTCGAGGCCGAGCCGAAGGCCGGAGCGGGCACCCGCGAAACCGTCGAGGTTCCCGCGCAGGAAGAAGGGGCCGTCAAGGTCACCTCGCGTGACCCGATCGTCGGCGGCGACCGTCCGGAGCTCACCGAGGCATCGGTCGTCGTCTCCGGTGGACGTGGTGTCGGCAGTGCCGACAAGTTCTCCGTCGTCGAGGAGCTGGCCGACTCGCTCGGTGCCGCAGTCGGTGCCTCCCGCGCCGCTGTCGACTCCGGCTACTACCCCGGCCAGTTCCAGGTGGGTCAGACGGGCAAGACCGTCTCCCCGCAGCTGTACGTCGCACTGGGTATCTCCGGAGCCATCCAGCACCGTGCGGGCATGCAGACCTCGAAGACGATCGTCGCGGTCAACAAGGACGAGGAAGCGCCCATCTTCGAGATCGCCGATTACGGCATCGTCGGTGACCTCTTCAACGTCGCACCGCAGCTGACCGAGGCAGTCAAGAAGCACAAGGGATAGCTTCGAGCGCTGTTCCCACACAGGCCCTCACCGCCCGCGCGGTGGGGGCCTGTCGTGTCGATCGGCGCAACCTTGTTCACGCAAACTCTTCCGACACGTTTCCCCGACGATGCCCGGTGGCCTTCCCCGCTCGTTAGACACACCTCATGACCACTTCCGTCATGAGCTCGACTGCATCGATCGTCCCGGCCACCGACCGCTACTCGCTGGTGTTGTCCACCGACCCGGAGCACCGACTCGCCGCGCAGCGTCTGCGCTACGAGGTGTTCGCATCCGAGCCCGGGTTCTCCATCCCCACCGACACCGACGGCCTCGACGCCGATCGGTTCGACGAATTCTGTGATCACCTGCTCGTTCGTGACCAGTGGACCGACACGTTCGTCGGCTGCTACCGCATGTTGCCGCCGCAGGCCGCCGTGTCCGCGGGTGGGTACTACACGGCAACCGAATTCGATATCTCCGCACTCGACCCCGTCGGCATGAACATCGTCGAAATGGGAAGAGCTGCAGTGCATCCCGATCATAGGTCCGGGTCCGTGCTCGGGCTGATGTGGGCCGGAATCCTGCACTACCTCGATGTGACGGGATACGAGTGGGTGATGGGCTGCGTGTCGGTGCCCATGCAGTCGGTACCAGGGGACCCCGTCGGGGCCAACGTTCGCAGTGTTCGAGATCGCCTGTTGGGCAAGCACGCTACGCCCCTCGACCGCCGGGTCCGGCCGTACTCTCCGGTCGTCGTCGACGGGGTCGATCTGATCGACATCGAACCCGCGAAGCGAACGTCGATGCCGCCGTTGATGAACGGCTACCTTCGACTCGGTGCCTCCATCTGTGGTGAGCCGGCGCACGATCCCGAATTCGGAGTCGCGGATTTCGTCGCGTTGCTGGGCCTGCACGAGGCCAACACTCGCTATCTCGACCGCTTGCGTTCGGCAGCAACGACGTTCGAGTCGGGTGTCCGGTGACAACACCGATCGTGCACGCGTGGATGCCGTCGTCGCCGTGCGGTGACGGTTGTCTACCGAAGAACCCGCCGACGGTGGGCCGAATCGTCCTCGCGCTCCGAATCGTACTGGCGTTGGCGGCGTTCGGGTTGCTGCCGGTGCTGGTCGTCCTCGGGGTGCCGTTCCCGCGGGTTCGCCGTTCGCTGACGCGGATCGGTGCTCGCACCCTGCTGTTCGCCATCGGGATCGACCTGACCGTGCTCGACGCGCGTTCGGAGCGGGAACGCTCCCGAACCGCCGCAGGTGCACTGCACGTCGCCGGTCACATCTCCTGGACCGACGTCGTCGTGCTCACTGCGGTACAGCCGTCGACCTTCGTCGCGCGCGCCGACCTGATCGACTGGCCGGTGCTCGGTCGCCTCGCGCGAGCCATGAAGGTACTTCCGATAGATCGGGCTCGACTGCATCAGCTCCCCGGCGTCGTCGATCAGGTGGCCGATCGTGTCCGCGCCGGCGGATCGGTCGTCGTCTTCCCCGAGGCCACCACCTGGTGTGGTCGCGCATACGGCTCGCTACGGCCTGCTCTGCTTCAGGCCGCGATCGACTCCGAGACCTGGGTGCAGCCGATTCGACTGCGCTACCTCGACCGGACCGGCGAGCAGACCACCGCCACGTGCTTCGTGGGAGACGAGACGATCGGCGCATCCATCGGCCGGATCTTCCGCCTGCGAGGACTGCGTGCCGAGGTGGAGTTCACGGCCCCCGAGGCACCCGGCGGCGATCGACGCGACCTGGCTCGACGTTGCGAGGTGGCGATTCGACGCGATGACGTCTACGACCCCACTGTGCACGAGGTGATGGCCGAGGCCGAACGCAGCCCGATGCCGCCGACGGTTGCGGCGGCCTGACCGAACATCGATCACCGTGACCGCGGACCCACCTCGCGCAGGTAGGTCCGCGGTCACGGCAGCGGGTATCGTCTAGCCTGTTATGCCTTCTGTGCGCAGTACGACTGCTCCCGTCCCGCCGCGGCCACCGGTGTACCTCGATCACGCAGCGACGACCCCGATGCTGCCGAGCGCGATCGAGGCGATGACCGCTGTGTTCGCCACGGTGGGCAACGCGTCCTCGCTCCACACCTCCGGTCGGTCCGCTCGGCGTCGGGTGGAGGAATCTCGCGAGTCGATAGCCGCGGACCTGGGCGCGCGCCCGTCCGAGGTGATCTTCACCTCCGGCGGCACCGAGAGTGACAACCTCGCCGTCAAGGGCATCTTCGCGGCCCGTCGTGATTCCGACCCCGCACTGACCAGGATCATCGCCAGTTCGGTGGAGCATCACGCGGTGCTCGACGCAGTCGAGTGGCTCGTCGCACACGACGGTGCGAGTGTCACCTGGCTCCCGGTCGACTCCCAGGGGCGGGTCACCCCCGATGCGCTGCGCGCCGAGCTGGCGCTGCATGCCGACGAGACTGCGCTCGTCACCGTGATGTGGGCCAACAACGAGATCGGCACCGTCATGCCGATCGCCGAGCTCGCAGCCGTGGCCGCCGAATACGGGGTCCCGATGCACAGTGATGCGATCCAGGCGGTGCCGCATCTGCCCGTCGCGTTCTCCGAGAGCGGTCTGTCCGCGCTCAGCATCGCAGCACACAAGTTCGGCGGACCGCAGGGCGTCGGAGCGCTGCTGCTCGGCCGCCAGGTGCCGTGTGTTCCGCTCTTCCACGGCGGGGGCCACGAGCGAGACGTTCGATCGGGCACCCCGGACACTGCAGGCGTCGTCGCCATGGCCGCTGCGCTGCGTTCGACCGTCGAGAACTCGGCGCGGCACCGTGCGGAACTGAGAGCACTGCGCGATCGGTTGATCGCCGGTATCAGAGATGCCGTTCCCGACGCCGTCCTCAACGGGCCGGAAGGCGACGACCGGCTGGCGGGCAACGTGCACTTCACCTTTCCCGGGTGCGAGGGTGATTCGCTGTTGATGCTGCTCGACGCGGCAGGGATAGAATGCTCCACGGGCTCGGCGTGCACCGCAGGTGTGGCCAGCGCCAGTCATGTACTGATTGCGCTCGGATGCGATCCGGCCGTCGCCCGCGGATCACTGCGGTTCTCGCTGGGAACCGGCTCGTCCGAATCGGACGTCACCACTGTGCTTGCGGCTCTGCCGCAGGTCGTCGAACGCGCTCGTGCCGCCGGTCTTCCCGGCGTCGGAGCTCGAGGAGGAAATCGCTGATGCGTGTTCTGGCTGCTATGAGCGGGGGAGTCGACTCGGCCGTTGCCGCGGCCCGTGCCGTGGACGAGGGCCACGACGTCGTCGGCGTACACCTGGCTCTGTCGACCGCTCCCGGTGCCCTGCGCACCGGTTCGCGGGGTTGCTGCTCCAAGGAAGACGCCGGTGACGCCCGTCGAGCGGCCGACGTACTCGGAATCCCTTTCTACGTATGGGATTTCGCCGACCGTTTCAAAGAGGACGTCATCGACGATTTCGTCGCGTCCTACGCCGCCGGTGAGACCCCGAACCCGTGCCTGCGCTGCAACGAGAAGATCAAGTTCTCCGCTCTGGCGGACCGCGCACTCGCGCTGGGCTTCGATGCCGTGGCGACCGGGCACTACGCGCAACTGCACGACGGAGTGCTGCGGCGCGCCGTGGACGCGGACAAGGACCAGTCGTACGTGTTGGCAGTGCTGACCCAGGCGCAGCTCTCGCGTGCGATGTTCCCGATCGGGGACACCCCGAAGTCCGAGATTCGTGAGGAGGCTGCCGAGCGTGGGTTGGCCGTCGCCGACAAGCCGGACAGCCACGACATCTGCTTCATCCCCTCGGGCGACACTCGCGCATTCCTCGGCGCGCGGATCGGCGTGCGCCCGGGCAAGGTCGTCGATTCCGAGACCGGAGCCGAACTGGCCGATCACGAAGGCGTGCACGGGTTCACCATCGGGCAACGGAAGGGCCTCGGCGTGGAAGGACCGGCCGCGGACGGCCGTCCCCGCTACGTGACGTCGATCGAACCCGACAGTGGCACGGTCATGGTCGGCTCGGCGCAGAAGCTCGACGTCTGGGCGATCAGCGGAGACCGCGCGGTATGGACCGAAGGTACCGCCCCGACCGGCCCCATCGAGTGCGTCGTCCAGGTTCGCGCACACGGCGGACTGACCGAGGCGGTCGCCGAGGCAGCGGGCGACGGCATGGAGATCCAACTGCGAGCTCCGTTGACCGGAGTGGCCAAGGGCCAGGCAGCGGTGCTGTACCGCAAGGACATTCACGGAGACATCGTCATCGGCAGCTCGACCATCTCGGGCACTCGATCCGAGCGCGAGTGACCCCGGGCGTCTTCGCTGGACTGGCGACCGGCATCGGTTCGTGGCCGGGTACCGACATCCGTGAGGCCGCGGCGGTCGTCGTCGGAGAGTTCACCGAGCTCCCACACGTCGTCGAACTCCCGGCTCGCGGCCTGGGTGCGGACATGATCGGTCGCACCGGAGCCATCATGGTCGACGTCGAGCTCGACGTGCGCACCTCCGGCTATCGCGTCGTGCCACGTCCGATGCTCGCCGGTCGCCGGGCGACCGATTTCCTGGCCGAGGATCTCGACGTGCTCGAGGAACTGTGGGAGGTGTCGGGGCTTCGCGGCAGCGGCCGCACCATCAAGGTGCAGGCCGCCGGTCCGTTCACGATGGCGGCGCAGGTCGAACTTCGGCACGGGCATCGTGCCCTGACCGATCGTGGGGCACTGCGGCATTTCGCCGAGTCCCTCGGCGAGGGACTCCGCCTGCACTGCGCGGAATTGACGCGTCGGCTCGGAGTCGAGGTTCTCGTTCAGCTCGACGAGCCCAGTCTCGCAGCCGTTCTGGCCGGCAGCCTGACGGGCATCACCGGGCTCGATTCGGTGCGCGCAGTCCCGGAACCCGATGTTCTCGACCTGCTCGATTCGTTGGTCGAGACGATCGATCTTCCCGTCGCGGTGCATTGTTGCGCCGGCGACGTTCCGTTCGATCTGCTTCGCCGTTCGCGTGCGGTCGCAGTCGCCGTCGACGCGACTGCGCTGCGCCGCAGCGATTTCGACGGAGTCGGCGAGCTGCTGCAATCCGGCAAGACGCTGATGCTCGGGTTGATTCCGTCCGAAACCCCCGAGCGGCCGCCCCATTGGCGCGAACTGGCCGAGCCGGGCGTCACGTTGATCGACCGACTCGGTTTCGACAGGTCGGTACTCGCCTCCCGTATCTCCGTGACGCCTGCATGTGGATTGGCCGGCAGCACACCGGAGTGGGCCCGTCGCGCAACAGGACTCGCCCGCGACGTGGCTGCCGCGTTCGGAGATTCACCCGATTCGTTGTGACGTAACACAGCCGGTCGGAGTGAAACGCCGCAGACTTCGGGTCGATCGAGCCCACTACTATTGGGACGCCGAACAGGTGTGACACTATTCACATGGCCGTTGGGGGTCTGTTGAATACGTGGGAGTTCGGAAATGGCATCAGGTGGTCGCGACTTCGACGAGGTTGCCTCCCTCCGGCGTTCCGGCAGGCACCGTCGAGGTCTCGTGGCGAAACTGGCCGCGGCCACCTCCGACTGGTATCGAGCGCCGCACGATTTCGAGTGGATCCTCAATCACAGATCGACCCGTCCGCTGACCGGCATCATCCGTGCAGTGTTCGGCACCGCCACCGTCATGTACGCCGTCACCTCGATACTGATGTTGTTCAGCGACCTCGGGCCTCAGGGACGTGTGGCCATCGGCTGGGTTCTCTTCGTTCTGGTCACGCAGGTGTTCGTCGCCGCCCGGTGCGTGCTCGGGCCGATCCCGGGGAAGAAGTTCTTCGTCGCGTTTCTGGCCTTCGGGGACATTCTCACGACCTCGGTGTTGATTCTGTACGCACCTGTGGCGTCGCTGATCGGAACGGTGCTGTTCGCAGTCACTGGCGCGTTCTGCACCTACTTCCTCAGTCCGCGACTGCTGGTGGCGCACCTGGTGTGGACTGCGACGTTCATCATCGGGTTCGGCATTCGCACCTTCCTGTCGGTGATGGACGGCGAGGTGGACTACATCGACGGACCGTCTGTCGCCACCGCGACGGTGGTTCTGCTTCTGGCGACGGTGGGAGTACCCGCGTTCGCTCAGGTCGCCTGGACGACGCTGTCCAACGACGCCAAGCGGTCGGTTCTCGATCCGTTGACCGGGGTGTACAACCGGCGCGGCATCGACAGCGAACTGCTGGACCTGTGGCATCAAGCCAGCAAGCGCGGCATGTCCATGGCTTTCCTGGTTGTCGACATCGACAAGTTCAAGGCCGTCAACGACCGATTCGGGCACAGTCGCGGCGACGAAGTGATCGTGCGGGTCGCCGATCGGCTGCGCCGCCTGGCCCGGCATCAGGGCGGAGTGCTGGCCCGAACCGGCGGCGAGGAGTTCCTCGTCGCCATGGTCGGTGATGCGCGGGGGATGGTCGATCTCGGCTTCGACATGGTTCGGGTGCTCTGTGACCGCCGCGACGACATCCCCGTCACCGTCAGTGTGGGAATGGCGTTGTTGCGCGAGGACTCGGCTCTGTGGGACGTGGGCAAGTCCGTGGTCGGCAGAGCAGCCCGAACGGCGGACGCGGCGATGTACCGGTCCAAACAGTCCGGTGGAAACAGCTTGGTCATCGACGAGATCTGATGCCTCGAACCGATGTCGCTCGATGCGCCGGTGTGCTCGGGTGCGACCTCTGCGATGATCGTGCGATGTATCGGCTATCGGATGCCCAGCGACGTGGACTACCTGCCGCAGTGCTGTTGTCGGTGATGGCCTCCGTGCTCGGCGGCATCTACGCCGACTCCTTCGTGACCGGCTTCGCGTTGACCGCCGGTATCTGCGCGGTGGCGATCGTCGCCGCCACGCTGCTGCTGGGTCTGATGGGGCGTTAGTCGCTGCGCTGCAGCCGGTGCTTCTGTGTCGGTGGGTTCGGATAATCTTCGACACGTGCCCGAATCGATCGAACCGCCCGCAGGAACCGACGAGATCGCAGAAAACGACGAGACCCGAGGGGCCGTCGGTGTCGAACTCGATGCCGCGTCGTCGGCCGATCGCGAGCGATGGCAGATGCTGGCCGAGGAAGTACGCGGGCACCAGTTCCGCTACTACGTCCGGGATTCCCCGATCGTGTCCGACGGGGAGTTCGATGCTCTGCTGCGCGAGCTGAACGAGCTGGAGGAGGCGCACCCGGATCTGCGCACGGCGGATTCACCGACCCAACTCGTCGGGGGTGGGTTCGCCACGGAATTCACCGCTGTGGACCATCTGGAACGAATGTTGAGCTTGGACAACGTGTTCGATCACGACGAGCTTCGGGCCTGGGCCAAGCGGGTCGAGACCGAAGCAGGGCCGGATCTGGAGTATCTGTGCGAGGTCAAGATCGACGGCGTTGCACTGAATCTGGTGTACGAGAACGGCACGCTCGTGCGCGGTGCCACCCGAGGTGACGGACGTACCGGTGAGGACGTGACGCTCAACGCACGCACGATCGACGACATCCCGGACACTCTGACGGGTAGCGAGCAGTACCCCGTGCCCGAGCTGTTGGAAGTGCGCGGTGAGGTTTTCTTCCGGCTGGAGGACTTCCAGGC
Source organism: Rhodococcus sp. 06-462-5 (assembly GCF_002258315.1). Taxonomy (GTDB): domain Bacteria; phylum Actinomycetota; class Actinomycetes; order Mycobacteriales; family Mycobacteriaceae; genus Rhodococcoides. The sequence continues at coordinate 170,185 of NZ_NOYD01000038.1, forward strand.
GCTCAACGCCGCACTCGTGGCGGAAGGCAAGCCCCCGTTCGCCAATCCACGGAATTCGGCGGCGGGGTCGCTGCGACAGAAGAATCCGGCGGTCACCTCCAAGCGGCGTCTGGGAATGATCTGCCACGGCTTCGGTCGCATGGTGGGTTTCACCCCCGAGTCGCAGTGGCACGCCTACGAGGCGCTTCGAGCCTGGGGTCTGCCCATTTCCACCCACACGACCCGGGTGCAGGGCGTCGACGCCGTCATCGAGAAAGTCGTCTTCTGGGACCAGCACCGACACGACGTCGAACACGAGATCGACGGCCTGGTCGTCAAGATCGACGACATGTCGCTGCATCGTCGACTGGGGACGACGTCTCGCGCACCGCGGTGGGCCATCGCGTACAAGTACCCACCCGAGGAAGTGGCCACGACGCTGCTCGACATCCGCGTCAGCGTGGGCCGGACGGGCAGAGTGACGCCGTTCGCGTACATGACGCCGGTGCTCGTGGCCGGCTCGACGGTGTCGCTGGCGACGCTGCACAACGGTTCGGAGGTCAAGCGCAAGGGCGTTCTGATCGGTGACACCGTGACCATTCGCAAAGCGGGAGAGGTCATTCCGGAGGTTCTCGGTCCCGTCGTCGACGCCAGGACCGGTGACGAGACCGAGTTCGTCATGCCCACCGAGTGCCCGGAGTGCTCGACGCCCCTGGCTCCGGCCAAGGAGGGTGACGCCGACCTACGCTGCCCCAACTCGCAGTTCTGCCCGGCGCAACGTCGCGAGCGGGTGTTCTTCGTGGCCGAGCGGCAGCGATTCGACATCGAGGGCCTCGGCTACGAGGCCGCATCCGATCTGTTGGCCACCGGCGCCATCGAGGACGAAGGTGATCTGTTCTCGCTCACCGAGGACGATCTGATGAAGACGGCGATCTTTCGCACCAAGTCCGGGGCGTTGTCCGCTACCGGTCGAAAGTTGCTCGACAACCTGGCCACCGCACGGAACCAGCCGCTGTGGCGGGTGCTGGTCAGTCTGTCCATTCGGCACGTCGGACCGTCGGCGGCCCGCGCATTGGCAGGGGAGTTCGGCAGCCTCGACCGGATCCGGGCAGCGTCGGTCGAGGAACTCTCGGCGGTCGACGGGGTGGGCGGCACCATCGCGGCCGCAGTCTCCGAGTGGTTCGAGGTCGACTGGCACCGCGCCATCGTCGACAAGTGGCAGGCCGCGGGCGTGCGGATGGAAGACGAGCGCGACGCGTCGATCGAGCGCAATCTCGAAGGGCTGTCGATCGTGGTCACCGGGTCGCTCACGTCGTACTCACGTGACGAGGCCAAGGAAGCGATTCTGCTGCGAGGTGGCAAGGCTGCAGGTTCGGTATCCAAGAAGACGGCGTTCGTGGTCGTCGGCGAAGCTCCGGGTTCCAAGCACGACAAGGCAATCGAGCTCGGCGTGCCGGTGCTCGACGAAGCGGGATTCACCCTGCTGCTGACCGAGGGGCCCGATGCCGTGGCTCCGACCGAAGCAGAACCCGAATCCTCGGACTGATCGGGCCGGGGACGCGTCGGTTCGGTCGCGTCAGTTCAGAACCGTCGCGACGATGCCGGCGAGATACCCGAGTCGGGCGACCTCCGAGGGTCTGAACTCCGGGCCACCCGGCCTGCCCAGCATCAGCACGGTGCCGGTGGTGCCGAGGGGAGCCGCGGCAATCTTGGTATCCATGTCGCGCCATACCTGGGGCACCCAGTCGGCGTCCGAATCCAGAGCCGCTGGAGCGTGCAGCGGGAACCACGGCAGCTCGGCGGCGTGAGTCTCGGGAGCCCCCGAGCTGCCCACCAGACGGAACGGGCCGTGCGCGTTGGTGGCGACGACGGTGCTCCACCCCACTCGAAGGACGCGGGGGGCTCCGTCGACGAGCACCTGAAGTCGATCGTCGGACGCCGCGGCGACCCGATCGATCAATTCCAGTTCCCGGTGCGTATCGAGGACGCCGGTGTACGGGCGGATGGAATCGACCCGTACATCGGTGAGGTTCTCGGCAGCTGTGATGAGAGTGTCCGGAAGCGAACCCGGAGCAACGTCGACCACCAGATCGTCGACTGCGTAACCGTCACCGCGTTCGATGACGTCGAGGGAGAGAATGTCCGCCCCGACCGAACCGAGCGCGACGGCCAACGATCCGAGGCTGCCCGGCCGGTCCGGCAGTTGGACGCGGAGCAGGTAGGACATGTCACGCTCCCTTTCGACTTCTGGCGTACTTCGGCCACCCCAGCGTCATCGGTCGTTGCTGGCAGCTGGAAGGGAACACTGTGCACCCCGGCGCGAGCAATCCTTGCATCTTCGACCCGTCCGGTACGTTGCGCAACGCGGGCCGTGACAATTCCGACACTCCACGCGGCCGCGAGGCGTGAGTGAAGTTCGCGTAATGCTGCGCACTAGGCTGGACCGCGTTCGCGAACCCGTGAGGTTCGCTCTGTACGAATACGGGGCCGCTTCTGCAGGCTCCGCTCCTACCGTCTGAAAGGGGTCTACGCGGTGCCAGACATCTCCCGCGACGAGGTCGCTCACCTCGCCCGGCTGTCGCGCTTGGCTCTCAGCGACGCCGAACTCGACGAGTTCGCCGGCCAGTTGGACTCGATTCTTCATCACGTCAAGGCAGTGGCCGAGGTGGCGACGGACGACGTTCCGCCGACGGCCAACCCCAGCGACATCGTGAATGTGACGCGTCCCGACGTGATCGTTCCCGGCCTGACGCCGGAGCAATCGCTCTCCGGCGCACCGAACGCCGAGGAGGGCCGTTTCGCGGTGCCGCAGATTCTGGGAGAGAGCGAATGACCGACCTGACGAAGCTCGACGCGTCCGAGCTCGCCACCCGTATCCACGCCCGTGAGGTCAGCGCCGTCGAGGTGACCCAGGCGCATCTCGACCGGATCTCCGAGGTCGATGGTGACCTGCACGCCTTTCTGCATGTCGCAGCGGCCGAGGCACTCGCAGCGGCAACCGACGTCGATGCGGGATTGTCTGCGGGACACGCACCTGCCTCGGCTCTGGCCGGCGTGCCGCTGGCCCTCAAGGACGTGTTCACCACGACCGACATGCCGACGACGGCCGGTTCGAAGATTCTCGACGGGTGGATGTCGCCGTACGACGCGACACTGACCACGAAGCTGCGGGCCGCGGGCATTCCGGTGCTGGGCAAGACCAACATGGACGAGTTCGCGATGGGTTCGTCCACCGAGAACTCGGCCTACGGACCGACCAAGAATCCCTGGGACACCACCCGCATCCCCGGTGGCTCGGGCGGCGGCAGCGCTGCGGCGCTCGCGTCGTACCAGGCCCCGCTGGCCATCGGCACCGACACCGGTGGATCCATCCGCCAGCCGGCGGCACTGACCGGCACGGTGGGAACCAAGCCGACCTACGGCAGCGTCTCGCGCTACGGACTGATCGCCTGTGCTTCCTCTCTCGATCAGGGCGGCCCGTGCGGTCGAACCGTGCTCGATACCGCATTGCTGCACGAGGTCATCGCCGGTTACGACGCGCGCGACTCCACGTCGGTGGAGACGGCGGTTCGACCGGTGGTGGCAGCGGCACGAGAGGGTGCTCGCGGTGACCTGACGGGCGTGCGCGTCGGTGTCGTGAAGGAATTGCACTCGGACAAGTATCAGCCCGGTGTGATCTCGTCCTTCGATGCCGCGGTGGCGACACTGACCGAACTCGGCGCAGAGGTGGTCGAGGTGTCGTGCCCCAACTTCGTGCACGCATTGGCCGCCTACTACCTGATCCTTCCGTCGGAGGTGTCGTCGAACCTGGCTCGATTCGACGGCATGCGGTACGGATTGCGGGCGGGTGACGACGGCAAGCACAGCGCGGAGCAGGTCATGGCCACCACGCGCGCGCAAGGGTTCGGACCGGAAGTCAAGCGTCGCATCATGATCGGGACGTATGCCCTCTCCGCGGGATACTACGACGCCTACTACGGCTCTGCCTTGAAGGTGCGCACGTTGATCGCTCGTGACTTCGATGCCGCATACGAGAAGGTCGACGTGTTGGTCTCGCCGACGACCCCGACGACGGCATTCCCGTTGGGAGACAAGGTCGACGATCCGATGGCGATGTACCTCAACGACCTGTGCACGCTGCCGACGAACCTCGCGGGTCACTGCGCGATGTCGGTACCGTCGGGTCTGGCCTCCGAGGACGGACTGCCCGTGGGTCTGCAGATCATGGCTCCGGCGTTCGCGGACGAGAGGCTCTACCGAGTCGGTGCCGCATACGAGGCCGCTCGCGGCGATCTGAGGTAGTTCGAGGTGCTGCATCGGTGGGCTGCCGATCTGGCTCATCGGCCACTGCTGTCCGGTGCAGTGCCCGCGGTCGCGTTGACTGCGACCGCCCTCGTGACGGCTGTCCTGGTGGTCGCAGTCGTCCGAAGGGTACGGCGAGGCCGAGCACTGGGAACGGTGTTCGGCCCGCTGAGTGCTCTCGGTCTCGTGGCCTCGCTTCTGGTGGCGGCGACGGTACTGACCAATCTGACCGTCACTCGATACCCGACGGTGGCGGTGGCGCTGGGCCACCGACCGGCCGTCCAGACCGAGGGCACCGGCAGGTTGATCGACGTGGACGTGCCCGGCACGATGTCGCACTTCGCCGCGCGGCCCGCGACCGTCTACCTTCCGGCGTCGTACGACGCCGGAGCGAGCGACCTACCGGTGCTGGTGCTGCTCACGGGCCAACCCGGCCATGTCGTCGACTGGATCGAGGGTGGTCGTCTGGCCCAGACGATGGACTCCTTCGCAGCACGTCACGGCGGCGCGGCCCCGATCGTCGTCGTGGCCGACGGACTGGGCGACACCGAGGCGAATCCGATGTGCATGGATTCGGACCTCGGAAATGCCGCGACCTACCTTTCCGTCGATGTGCCGCACTGGGTTCGGTCGAATTTCCGGGCGTCCTCGGATCCGCGGGCCTGGGCGGTCGGCGGCTATTCCTACGGAGGCACGTGCGCGCTGCAGCTGGCGGTGACGGCACCGTCGGTGTACCCCACCTTTCTCGACATCTCCGGTGAGGACGAGCAACGCCGCGGGACGAGAAGCGAATCCGTTGCAGCGGCATACGGCACGGACACCCCGGCGAACGAGGCGCGTTTCGACCGCACGACGCCGCTGAACATACTCTCGCGCACCAGCTTCCCCGATTCGGCCGGTGCCTTCGTCGCAGGCACCGACGACGAGGAATTCCGGCCGCAGACCGAGCGAACGTACAGGGCAGCAGAGGCTGCGGGTCTCGACGTGCACTACAGCGAGCTGCCCGGTGGTCACTCGATGCAGGTCTGGGCTCCGGCGTTGGAGCAGGAAATGGACTGGCTCGGTGGACGATTGGGGCTGCTCGACTGAACGCCTGGCTCAGCCGTCACCGACACCGCGGCATACTCGTACCCTGGTCGGTTCCGTACCGATGGCCGTGACCGGCACCGACATCGAGAGCGGACGCAAGATCGACGGACGTCTGGACGAAGCTCACCACGGGCAGCCACATCGGCATCGGCGCGTCGGGTCGGGTGGTCGACGTGCTCGGCGGTGACCACAGTAGGTCGGCCGACCATCGAACGACGGGGTCCGAGGAATTGGCGAGTACCGTTGCGCCGTCGGTGTTCACCGCCCCGGCGGGTGGACCTGCCCATACGGCACCGCAGATGCGCGAATCCGTATGCCGAAGAGCCAGATACGCGTCGCTGCCCGCCACCGCACCCAAACTCTGGCCGTACACGATGATGTCGGGCGGTGTCGGTTCCGATGCCGCGCGCTTCGCCACCGCGCGAACCACCGCGTCCGCGGAGCTGCGTGCGTCGTCCTCGGCGAACAGGAATGTCGCCCAACTGGGCGCGCGCGAGTACTGCACCGCCACGATGGCGACGTCACCGCCGAATCTGCTCTCGGCACCGGTGACGGCATTCTCGTCCACCCATCCCGATCCGGTCGGTATCGCGACGACCACGACGCTGCGCTGGAAACCCCCGGCTCGATCCAGGTCCGCGACGGCCAACGCGACTCTCCGATCGAGCGTCGAGGCCGAATCGAGCCCCACGTAGGCCCGCACGCTGCTGGGGTCGAGACCGCCGGAGACGAACTTGCGGCCCTCTGCGCCGAGCGTGCGCCACGGGACGAGCGAGGTGAGAGCTCCTGATCTCGTGTTCGAGTTCGGAGTGGACACCGCGTCGTCCACAACGGAGTTCGAGGCCGAGAACGAGTCCGACACGGCAGACCCGATCGCAGGCGCGGCAACGAAATACGACAGCAGACCGGCGACGGCAACCAGAATCACCGATCGACCACCGCCGAGTGTGCCGCCGATTCGGGTGGCCGCACGGCCGAGTCCGCAGAGAACCGCAGCAACACAGATCGCCCCTGCCGCCACCTCCGCTGCGTACCGCCAGTCCACCGTCTCGACGTCCATGGCGACCCGTAATCGGTTCTGCCACAGAACATTCGCAGTCGACGAACCGATCGATATCGATGTCCCGACACCCGCTGCCCAGGCCTGTATGCGCCGCCGAGCACGCGTGTGTGGGCAGAACACGCGCCGGGCCGACCATGCCGCCGCGAGCGCACTCGCCATAAGCACGCCGGTGAACAATGCCTGGGTGACGGCCGGCCGTGGAAGCAACGAGGGAGCCGACGACACCATCACCGCAACGGTGAGGGCCACCGAGGTACCGACTCGGGGGAGTCGGACACTCGTCTCGGGCGGGGCAGACGGGCGAGCGGTACCGGCAACTTCGGGGCCTGCGACGATCGGCGCGATCATGCGGGCGCGATCGGTCGGGACACCGACTCGGTGGACAGTGCGCGTCGGCGCGCATATCTGCCGGTCGCGGTGACCGACAGCGCAATCAGAACGATCCCCGCGCCGCCCAGGGTGAAAGGCAATGCGGGCTCGGCCACCGGTGCGCCGAAGGACTGTCGCCAGGAGTTGACGTCGACGGCCGCGGCAGCCACCGATGCGGCGGCGTCGCAGACCTGGCGGGGCCCGTCGTCGGCCCGGTCCGTGCATGCGGCGTGCATACGCCCCTCCAACTGAGCATCGATGGATCGGCGCCACTGCGGGTCCACTGTCTTTCCCGTGGCAGCGGCGTACCGAATCAGGTCGTAGCCCAGATCGTGAGCCTTGCATGCGGAATCGAACTCGGCCGGCAGCGGAACGGGCGACGAACAGTCGCCGTGTGGGTTCTCTGCCATGTCGTCCTGCACCCGAGGCCGGTACCCCATCACCGATCCGAAGTCGTCGGGGATGGTCAGGGCGGCGGCGTCCGCCGACTCGGTGACCAGTGCGTGCACCGAGACCGCGACAGGCGAAGTCGAGTCTGCGGCCGGCGGTGTCGATGCCGCGCCGGTCGTTGCCGTCACCGCTAAGATCGCTGCAACCGTGCACATCCCGGCGCGAAAAGTGTTCCTGTTCATGGCTTTCGACGCTAGGGAGTGGCGTACCCATCGAACATCGCACCGAAGTCTCGTTCTGCCGTGCTGCATCGGTCGTTTGCCAGGGTCGACCCGATACTTCGATACTGCACAGAACTGATACCCAGGTATGACGACCTCGTCGGCCCACACTCCCTAGGCTCGGTGAGTGCGAAAGAACAGATCAGGAGACGCCGAGTTCGGAGTGGTTCGGCGTCGAGTGCCGACCCGAATGGGTGGATTCCGCTCGATCGATGTGCTGATCGTTGCGGTCACTGCGCTGCTGTACTCGATTGCGTGGCCGACTCTGCCGGTCACACATCAGGTCTCGGGTCCGCTACTGCCCATCGTCGGCGCACTCGCCGCTTTTCCGTTCGCCTTGATCCGCGTCAATCCTGCACTGGGATGGGCCGTCTCGGCTCTGTTCGCTCTGGTGATCCCGGTGGCGTTCGACCGCGTTCCCGGCTACGACTACCCGTGGCAGGTAGTACACATTCTCGTTCTCCTGGCGTTGTTGTTCGCCGTCGCGGTCCGGTCGCCCATGTCGGTGCTGCTCGTTGCTTGGCCGGCCAGCATGCTGGTGTTCTTCGCCTACATGCCGGGCGCGGACGGGGTCGGCTGGTCGGTGGGTCTGACTGCGGTCGTGGTGTTCGGACTGCTGATCCGCTGGCTCGTTCTCTCCCGTAGGCAGCTCGCGCAGCAAGAGGAAGTCAGTGAGCTCGAGCGCACCCGACGCACCGTTCTCGAGGAGAAGGCCAAGATCGCCCGCGATCTGCACGACGTCGTTGCGCACCACATGTCGATGGTGGTCGTGCAGGCGCAGAGCGCGCAGTATCGACTCGACGATGTATCCGACTCTGCAGCAAAGGAATTCGAGTCGATCGCAGTCACTGCCCGGGAGGCGCTCAACGAGATCCGGGGAATGCTCGGGGTGCTGCGCAGCGACGGACAGCAGTGGCAGGACGCACCGGCACCGAATGCACTCGATCTCGAACGCACTCTGCACGCGAGCCGCAAGGCAGGTATGGACGTGCGGTGGACTGTCACCGGTCGGATCGAATCGATCTCCGACACAACAGGGTTGGCGCTGTACCGAATTCTGCAGGAGTCGCTGTCCAATGCAGCGCGGCACGCCCCCGGGTCCGCGGTGACCGTCGACATCACGGTCGGGCCGAGCACGGTCGTCATGACCGTGCGCAATGCACCGTCACCGAGCGCGAGTGTCGGACGCACCGCTGGAGCCGATACCGGTGGGCACGGGATAGCAGGTATGGGCGATCGTGCGCGCGCGGCGCACGGCTGGCTGCATGCCACCGATCTGCCCGACGGCGGATTCGAGGTCGCCGTGCACGTTCCGAACGGCATGCCGATCTCGACGGCACCGGTTGTTCGGCACGATCTCGCCTAGGCTGTGCGCGTGGCTACAACGGTGTTCATCGCCGACGACCAAGCAATGGTGCGGCAGGGGTTCGGTGCCCTTCTCGGTGCTCAGGCCGACATCTCGGTCGTCGGAGACGCCGACAACGGCAGGACCGCGGTCAGCGAGGTCGCCCGGCTGTTGCCCGACGTGGTGCTGATGGACGTTCGGATGCCCGAGATGAACGGTCTCGATGCCGCTCGCGCAATTCTCTCTGCGTCACTTCCGTCACCGGTGCGCATTCTGATGCTGACGACGTTCGACATCGACGATTACGTCTACGAGGCCCTTGCTCTCGGTGCGAGTGGTTTTCTGCTCAAGGATGCACCGGCCGAGGAGCTGATCAGAGGTGTTCGGGTCGTCGCCGCAGGCGATGCGTTGCTGGCACCGTCGGTGACGAGACGGCTCATCGCCGACGTCACCTCCCGGCGCGGATCGCGGCGACACACGTCTGTGCGTCTGAGCGATCTGACTCCGCGGGAACGCGAGGTTCTCGAACTCGTCGCCACCGGCATGTCCAACTCCGAGATAGCGGGCTCACTGTTCCTGGCCGAGCAGACCGTGAAAACACACGTCGGCAAGGTTCTCGCGAAACTCGGACTGCGCGATCGCGCCCAGGCGGTCGTACTGGCATACGAGACCGGCGTCGTCACGCCGAAGTGACGACCGAACGGTACCGACGCGCGCAGCATCCCACGCCCGATTAGGCTGACGTCCGTCACCGGGTCCGCTTCACGGACCTGCGAGCAGAGAGGCGAAAATCGATGCGCATCGGAGTTCTGACCGGAGGCGGCGATTGCCCAGGGCTCAATGCGGTGATTCGCGCAGTCGTACGCACCGCGGACGCGCGGTACGGCTCCACTGTCGTCGGTTTCCAGGACGGATGGCGCGGGCTTCTCGAAGACCGTCGGGTGCAACTGCGCAACGACGACCGCAACGACCGGTTGCTCACCAAGGGCGGCACGATGCTCGGCACCGCGCGCACCAATCCCGATGTGTTGCGCGCCGGACTCGACCGAGTCAAGCAGACCCTGGAGGACAACGGCATCGACGTGTTGATCCCGATCGGTGGCGAAGGGACCCTCACCGCTGCTGCGTGGTTGTCGGAAGAGGGCGTGCCTGTGGTCGGTGTGCCCAAGACGATCGACAACGACATCGACTGCACCGACGTCACGTTCGGCTTCGACACGGCGTTGACCATCGCCACCGACGCGATCGACCGTCTGCACAGCACCGCCGAATCCCACCAGCGCGTGATGCTCGTCGAGGTGATGGGTCGGCACGCCGGGTGGATCGCTCTGCACGCCGGCCTGGCGTCCGGCTCGCACATGACGCTCATCCCCGAGCAGCCGTTCGACGTCGAAGAGGTGTGCACCTTGGTGCGCAAGCGTTTTCAGCGTGGGGACTCGCATTTCATCTGCGTCGTGGCCGAGGGTGCCAAGCCGATCGAGGGCTCGATGGAGCTTCTCGACGGCGGTATCGACGAGTTCGGCCACGTTCGCTTCACCGGAGTCGCCCACCAGCTCGGTGTCGAGATCGAGCGCCGGATCAACAAGGAAGTACGCACCACGGTGCTCGGCCACGTCCAGCGCGGTGGTACGCCGACGCCGTACGACCGCGTTCTCGCAACACGATTCGGCGTGAACGCGACCGATGCCGCCCATTCGGGAGACTTCGGCAAGATGGTCTCGTTGCGCGGGACCGAGATCGGCCTGGTGTCTCTGGCCGAGGCCACCAAGCAACTCAAGCGGGTACCCCAGACCCGATACGACGACGCCGCCGCATTCTTCGGCTGATCGGGCGGCGGCGTGGGCCGTCAGATGCGACCGGCGGCCTCGTGGATCTCGGCCTCACGTTCCTCGGTCTCGCGGCGTAGTTCGCGCCGTCGCCGCGCGGCCTCGAAACCCTGCGCACCGACCTCGGTGGTCGGCGTCAACTGGGGCAGTGTCTTCGGCTTGCCGTCGTCACCGATCGCCACCATGGTGAAGTAGCAACTGTTGGTGTGGCGTAATTCACCGCGCTGGATGTTCTCGGTTTCCACTCGGATGCCGGCCTCCATGGAGGTGCGGCCGGTGTAGTTGACCGATGCAGAGAACGTGACCAGTTCCCCGACGTGAATGGGTTCGCGAAATACGACGCGATCGACCGACAGAGTGACGACGTAGGCCCCGGCGTAGCGGCTGGCGCAGGCGTACGCCACCTGGTCCAGGAACTTGAGGATCGTGCCGCCGTGGACATTGCCGGAGAAGTTGGCCATGTCGGGTGTCATCAGCACGGTCATGGCCAGTGTCTGTTTCTCTGGGGGAGTCACCCGTGCACGGTAACGAGTGCACGTGGTTACTCGCGCGTCGTACGGGAGTGGAGCCTGCAGGAATGACCCAGGTAGTCGGTGCATAAACTACTGACCATGACTGCTGCAACCGTCGATTTGATCGATTACGACGATGTGCTCGCCAAGTTCGACCCCGTGTTGGGCATGGAGGTCCATGTGGAGTTGGGCACGGCGACCAAGATGTTCTGCGGCTGCCCCACCGAGTTCGGTGCCGAGCCGAACACGCAGGTGTGCCCGGTGTGCCTGAGCCTTCCCGGTGCGCTTCCGGTGGTGAACGCGGCTGCCGTGGAGTCGGCGATTCGGATCGGGCTGGCTCTCAATTGCTCGATCACCCCGTGGGGGCGGTTCGCTCGCAAGAACTATTTCTACCCGGATCAGCCGAAGAACTATCAGATCTCGCAGTACGACGAGCCCATCGCGACCGAGGGCTACCTCGATGTGCTGCTCGACGACGGCAGTACGTTCCGCGTCGAGATCGAGCGTGCGCACATGGAGGAGGACACCGGTAAGTCGACGCACGTCGGCGGGGCGACCGGCCGCATCGAGGGGGCGTCGCATTCGCTGCTCGATTACAACCGTGCCGGTGTGCCGTTGGTGGAGATCGTGACCAAGACCATCACGGGGACCGGTGCGCGTGCGCCCGAGGTCGCACGTGCGTACGTCACCGCGCTGCGTGACCTGTTGAAGTCGCTCAACGTGTCCGATGTGCGGATGGATCAGGGCTCCTTGCGCTGCGACGCCAACGTCTCTCTGATGGAGAAGACGGCCACCGAATTCGGAACCCGCACCGAGACCAAGAACGTCAACTCGCTCAAGAGCGTCGAGGTTGCGGTTCGGTACGAGATGCGGCGTCAGGCAGCGGTTCTCGAATCGGGCGGAGAGGTGACGCAGGAGACTCGGCACTTCCAGGAGTCGGACGGCACCACCACCCCGGGCCGCAAGAAGGAAACCGCGGAGGATTACCGGTACTTCCCCGAGCCCGATCTCGCGCCCGTCGCTCCCGACGCGGCATGGATCGAAGAGCTTCGCGCGACGCTTCCCGAGCTGCCGTGGTTGCGCCGCGGCCGTATCCAGAAGGACTGGGGTGTTTCCGACGAGGAGATGCGTGACCTGGTGAATTCCGGCGCCCTCGAACTCGTCGCGGCCACGGTGGACGCGGGTGCATCGCCGCAGGCTGCGCGGTCCTGGTGGGTGTCGTACCTGTCTCAGCAGGCCAACATTGCCGGAGTCGAGTTGGCCGATCTGTCGATCACCCCGGCCCAGGTCGCGGAAGTGGCCGCGTTGGTCTCCGACGGAAAGTTGAACAACAACGGTGCCCGTCAGGTGGTGGACGGGGTGCTGGCCGGTGAAGGCGAGCCGGCGCAGGTGATGTCTGCGCGAAATCTCGTGCTGGAGAAGGACGACACCAAGTTGCAGGCCGCCGTCGACGAGGCGCTCGCCGCGAATCCCGGTGTGGTCGAGAAGATCCGCAGCGGCAAGGTTCAGGCCGCCGGGGCCATCGTCGGTGCGGTGATGAAGGCGACCCGCGGTCAAGCCGATGCCGCTCGCGTCAAGGAACTCGTACTCGAGGCCTGCGGCCAGCCCTGATCACGACCGAGAACGACTGCGGCCGAGCGCGATACGCGCTCGGCCGCAGTCGTTTCTCGCTCAGTCGAAGCCGCCTCCGCCGCCGCCGGGGAACGGCACCTTGACGACGCGGTCGTCGGTGGGTCCGACGGTCGGCCCGTTCTTGTTGACGGTGCCCACCAGAATCTGCCCATCGGCCGAACTCGTCGCACCGTTCAACTGGCCGTATTCGTCCTGGATGAGCAGTGTCGGTTCGGCCGAGACAGCTCCGGTGTTCGGGTCCGTGGTCAGTGCTGCAACAGCTTTGGCCGTCGTGAGGGCTACGGCCACTCCACCTGCGCCCGCTGCGCATCCGGCGACACCGGGACGGTCCGGCCACGTCCACACCGGGTTGAACACCGCTCCGAGAGTATCGATGCGCTGCAGGCGATCCTCCAGCGCGGTGCGGTCGGTGACGTAGATGTTTCCGGTGCCGTCGGTGCAGACGTCGCCCGCCGTACCGATGCCGCTCAGTGCGATCTGCGGGCGCGGCGGGTTCGTCGTCGGGGACAGCGACGTCACCCTCAACAGCTTGCCGGACAGGGAGTTCGGGCTCGCGGCCGCGGCTGGATCGCCGTTGTCGCCGGTGAGGACCAGTAGTTCGTTCGGCGTGTAGAAGTCGATCGCTCCGCGATTGCCCGTCGCGCCGCGGGGGATGCCGGTCAGGATGTCCTTGGGTACATCGCCCTGAGCGAGTCGGACCACCCTGGTGTCCGCGGATGTGGTGATGAGGGCGTAGAGCAAACCGTCTTCGATGTACGTCGGAGACAGCGCGATGTCGAGAAGGCCGCCGTCACCGGTGCCGTCGACGTCGATTCGAGCGACCTCGACCGGCGTCCGGCCTGCAGCGACCTCCATGATGCGACCGGTGCGACGCTCTGCAACCAGAGCCGACTGTCCGTCGGGGAGCGCGACGAGCCCGCCCGTGGTGTCCAGACATGTCGCGATCACCGCCGAATCCGGGTCGACACACGGGCCGGACGGCGGGGGCGGTGCGTTCGGATCGGACGGCGGCGGCGTCTCACTGGGGGTCGTCGGCTCCAGCTCGGCCGCACCCACCTCCGGCGCAGGAGTGAACGGCGACGCATTCGAGTCGTCGAAACGGGCGCACCCGGCGAGCAGGGCTGCGGTCATCGACAGGGCGACGACGGCAGCGGTTGCAGTTCGTGGCGACGCTCCGACCGGCTTCATACTTCGAACGTTACGGAACGTGGAGGGAGACACGCCACGCGGCCGTGAGCGTGGACATCGGTGAGGAGCGCACATCGGCTCTACTGTGGAGAGGTGACCGATACACCGCGCGACCCCAACCGGCCGGATCAGTCGTACGAACCGGCCGAGAGCCCGTACGACAATCCCACGGAGAAGATTCCACCCTCGCGCTCCACGTCGGCGTCCGACCGCACCGACGCCTCGGGTACGCCGACCACGGCGTTCGGTGCTCAGCGCTCGGACCGACTGCCGCGAACCGACGACGAACTCGACTTTCCGCATTCCTCGTCGTCCGACGCTCGCTCGGCCGACGCACGCTCGGCCGACGCACAGCCCACGGAGAAGATGCAGACCTATCGGCCGTCCGCGTTCGCCGATTCGTCGACCGATCGCCCATCGACTTCCGAGAGCACGTCGTCGAGTGCGTACTCCGATCGCTCCACCGAGTACCTCGGGACAACCGCGGCCGCAGCGCCCGCGGCGGCCGTTGCCCCGGAGCCCGAAGTTCGTACCGAGACCGTCGAGGTTCCCGCACGCCGCGGCAGCACCGACCTGGGTCTGTTCGTCCTCCGTGTCACCATCGGAGCGGTGTTTCTCGGTCATGGACTGCAGAAGCTCGTCGGATTGTGGAACGGCCCGGGCCTCGACGGATTTCAGAACCTGTTGGAGAGTTCGGGATTCCGCTACTCGGAAATTCTCGCGATCGCGGCCGCGGCGGGCGAAACCCTCGGTGGAGCGCTGCTGATCCTGGGTCTGGCGACACCATTGGCGGGCGCGGCCGTGCTGGCCACGATCATCAACGCCTGGTGCTTCAAGCAGGCCGTCGAGCCGGGATTGCAATTCTCCGGCACCGGCGGCGTGGAGTACGAGACGGTCCTCGGCTTCGCTGCAGCCGCGATCATCCTCACCGGCCCGGGACGCATCGCGTTCGACGGCCGACGCGGATGGGCCACCCGCCCGCGGATCGGTTCGTTCCTCGCGCTCGTCGTCGGCATCGCCGCAGGCGTATGCATCTGGATCTTCCTCAACGGGGCCAACCCCGTCGTTCGCTGACCCCGGACACGCACCCGACCACGTGAGCGGAACTTCGTAGCAGGCTACGAAGTTCCGCTCACGTGGTTTTCACCCTCAGGGGACGTAGCGAACAGCACCCTTGTCCGCCGATGTCGCCAAGGCGGCGTAGGCGCGCAGAGCGGTGGTGACCGTGCGCTGGCGATCGACCGGCTGCCACGGACGCTCGGACGCGTTCATCTTCGCGCGTCGCGTCTCGAGGGTCTCGTCGTCGACGAGGATCTCCAGAGTGCGGGTGGCGACGTCGATTCGCACCTGGTCACCGTTCTCGACGAGTCCGATCACACCGCCTGCGGCGGCCTCTGGGGAGATGTGTCCGATGGACAGTCCCGACGTTCCACCGGAGAAGCGTCCGTCGGTGATCAAGGCGCAGACCTTGCCCAGTCCGGCACCCTTGAGGAAGGCCGTCGGGTGCAGCATTTCCTGCATACCCGGACCGCCCTTGGGTCCCTCGTAACGAACGACCAGCACGTCACCGGGCCGAATCTTCTTCTGCAGGATGGCCGAGACGGCTTCTTCCTGCGACTCGACGACCAACGCCGGACCCTGAAACGAGAACAGGTCCTCGTCGATGCCTGCGGTCTTGAGGATCGCACCGTCGACGGCGATGTTGCCGCGGAGTACCACCAGGCCACCCTCGACGGTGTAGGCGTGTTCGAGATCGCGGATGCAGCCGCCTGCGGCGTCCGTGTCGAGCGAGGACCAACGGTTGCTCGTGGAGAAAGGTTCGACGGTGCGGACACCACCCGGGGCGGCGTGGAACAACTCGACGGCCTCGGCGGACGCCTTGCCGGATCGAATGTCCCAGGTGTCGAGCCATTCGTCGAAACTCTTCGTGTGCACGGTCGAGACGTCGGTCTCGAGCAGGTTCGCGCGTCGCAGTTCGCCGAGGAGAGCCGGGATTCCACCGGCACGGTGCACATCTTCCATGTGGTAGTCGGAATTGGGGGAGACCTTCGACAGGCACGGGACCTTGCGGCTGATGGCGTCGATGGAGTCGAGGTCGAAGTCGACCTCGCCTTCCTGCGCGGCAGCGAGGGTGTGCAGCACCGTATTGGTGGATCCGCCCATCGCCACATCGAGAGCCATGGCATTGCGGAACGCGGCCGGAGTGGCGATGTTGCGGGGGAGCACGGATTCGTCCTCGTCGCGGTAGTACTTCAGCGCCGCCTCGACGATGGTGGTGCCTGCCCGCGTGAACAGCGCCCGGCGGGCCTCGTGAGTGGCCAGGGTGGAGCCGTTGCCGGGCAATGCCAGGCCGAGCGCCTCGGTGAGGCAGTTCATCGAGTTGGCCGTGAACATGCCCGAGCAGGACCCGCACGTGGGGCACGCGCTGCGCTCGACCTCGTCGAGGCCCGCCTCGGACACGGCGTCGTTGGCGCTGGCGGAGATCGCGGTGATCAGGTCGGTCGGTGCCTGCGCGACGCCGTCGACCACCACCGCCTTGCCTGCCTCCATCGGTCCACCGGAGACGAAGACGGCCGGGATGTTCAGGCGCATCGCGGCATTGAGCATGCCGGGAGTGATCTTGTCGCAGTTCGAGATGCAGACGAGTGCGTCGGCGGTGTGGGCGTTGGCCATGTACTCGACGGAGTCGGCGATGATCTCGCGGCTGGGCAGCGAGTACAACATGCCGCCATGGCCCATGGCGATCCCGTCGTCGACGGCGATGGTGTGGAACTCCCGGGGAACGCCGCCTGCAGCTCGGACGGCGTCGGCGACGATCTCGCCGACGTTCTTCAGATGCACGTGGCCGGGAACGAACTGGGTGTAGGAGTTCGCGATGGCGACGATGGGTTTTCCGAAGTCCGAATCGGTCATTCCGGTGGCGCGCCACAGCGAGCGTGCGCCCGCGGCATTGCGTCCGACAGTGGTGACCCGTGAGCGTAGCGGCGGCATAGTGCGTTGTCCTCGTTCGTTGCAGCGGTTTCTCGCATCGACGAGATTACTCGCCGTCGACTACTGCTCCTTCGGTGCCTGCTCGCCGTCACCCTCGGCGTCGTCGGCTTCGTCACGGTCTCGATCCTCCGCGGCGGCAGCGGCGGCTGCCGCGGCATAGGGGTCGGTGATGCGGCCGCCGCTGGCCGCGGCGAGTTGAGGGAGTAGATCGAATCGCACCAGCGGCAGTGACTTCTCGCTCTTGTCGGTCAGGACCACACGCGCCCAGCGACGATCGGGGAAGTGCAGACCAGCCACCGATTCCCATGCGATCACGTCCGAACCCACGAACCGTCGAGCCGTGATGGCCTCGGGAGAGATGACCGTGCGCACTCGAAACACCCAGATGCCCGCGACGATGGGCAGGATCAACAGCCATCCCATGGCAATGGGCCAGCTGGCGGCAGTCAGTCCGGTGCCGAACAGCAGTAGTCCGACGCCGAGGAGGGCGAGGCGAGGTACTCGAATGACCTGCACTGTCGATGGTTGCGGTCCCTCGGCACCGTTCGGTGACTCGGGTGCGGTGTGGGATGATGGCCGAGGTGGTTCGGACTGCTGCGAAGACGACACCCATTCATCTTCGCATTGCATCTACGCGATCTCACATAATGGGATTGCGTCGTGACGAGTTTGACTCTTCCCTGTGCGCGCGCCTACCGTCGAGCGCGTGAAGCGGAATTGGATACTCGTAATCGGCCGGCGCGTCAACGCCTGAGCCGGTTGTTCAAACTCGCATCGACGCGCCACCCTCGTACAGCTCACGCTGACGGGGGTTTTTTCTTGCCCAGAGATCGCCCAGCAATTTCACATTCCTGAGGAAGCAATCAGTGAGCGCACCAACCGCACGCCCAGGGCCCACGACCCGTAAGTCGGGGACAGCGTCCAGCCCGTCGACCAGCCCGTCCGCAGAAGCGGCGACCAACGGATCGCGACGCCACGTCGCGCCGGAGAAGGTCACCGGCGCACAGTCGGTCGTTCGGGCCCTCGAAGAACTCGACGTCGACACCGTATTCGGCATTCCCGGAGGCGCGGTTCTCCCGGTCTACGACCCGCTCTTCGACTCCGTGAAGGTGCGCCACATTCTGGTGCGCCACGAGCAGGGTGCGGGCCACGCCGCGACCGGCTACGCCCAGGCGACCGGCAAGGTCGGCGTCTGCATGGCAACGTCCGGTCCCGGCGCGACCAACCTCGTGACCCCGCTCGCCGACGCTCAGATGGATTCGGTTCCCGTCGTCGCGATCACCGGTCAGGTCGCCCGCAGCCTGATCGGGACGGACGGCTTCCAGGAAGCCGACATCTCGGGCATCACGATGCCGGTCACCAAGCACAACTTCCTCATCACCGACGGTGCCGACATCCCGCGCATCATGGCCGAGGCGTTCTACATCGCCTCCTCGGGCCGTCCCGGTGCCGTGCTCGTAGACATCCCCAAGGACGTGCTGCAGGCGCAGACCACGTTCTCGTGGCCGCCGGAGATGCGTCTGCCCGGCTACCGTCCGGTCACCAAGCCGCACGGCAAGCAGGTCCGCGAAGCAGCCCGCTACATCGCCGACGCCAAGCAGCCGGTGCTGTACGTCGGCGGCGGCGTCATCAAGGCCAACGCCTCGGCAGAGCTGCTCGAGCTCGCCGAACTGACCGGAATTCCCGTCGTCACCACTCTGATGGCTCGCGGTGTGTTTCCCGACTCGCACAATCAGAACCTCGGAATGCCGGGCATGCACGGCACCGTCGCCGCAGTCGCCGCGCTGCAGCGCAGCGACCTGCTGATCACGCTCGGGGCCCGGTTCGACGACCGCGTCACCGGCCAGCTCTCGTCGTTCGCGCCGAACGCCAAGGTCATCCACGCCGATATCGACCCGGCCGAGATCGGCAAGAACCGGTACGCGGACGTGCCGATCGTGGGCGACTGCCGTGAGGTCATCACCGAGCTCATCGAGGCGCTGCGGGCGGACCGGGCGACCGGAACCACGCTCGATCTCGAGCAGTGGTGGGTCTACCTGAACGGCATCCGCAAGACCTACCCGCTGAGCTACGACCGACCGGCCGACGGATCGATGTCACCGGAGTTCGTCATCAGCTCGGTCGGCAAGTTCGCCGGACCCGACGCGATCTACTGCGCAGGCGTCGGTCAGCACCAGATGTGGGCAGCGCAGTTCATCAACTACGAGAAGCCGCGTACGTGGCTCAACTCGGGTGGCCTGGGCACGATGGGGTACGCGGTCCCGGCCGCGATGGGTGCCAAGAGGGGCCTCCCCGACGCCGAGGTGTGGGCCATCGACGGCGATGGATGCTTCCAGATGACCAACCAGGAACTGGCGACCTGCGCGGTCGAGGGAATCCCGATCAAGGTCGCGCTCATCAACAACGGCAACCTCGGCATGGTCCGCCAGTGGCAGACCCTGTTCTACGAGGAGCGCTACTCCAACACCAATCTCGGTACCCACGGTGCCGTCCGCATCCCCGATTTCGTGAAGCTCGCCGAGGCCCTGGGTTGCGTCGGGCTGCGGTGCGAGCGAGAAGAGGACGTCGATGCGGTGATCGCGCAGGCCCGAGCGATCAACGATCGTCCGGTCGTCATCGACTTCATCGTCGGAGCCGACGCGCAGGTGTGGCCGATGGTCGCTGCCGGAACCGGCAACGACGAGATCATGGCCGCCCGCGGAATCCGTCCGCTGTTCGACGAGGACGAGACCGTGGGAAGCGAGCCCGGCCTCGACGAGGCCATGGAGCGCGAGCAGGCCCCGCACCCGCAGATCGACGACGTGAAAGGCACCGACAAGTGAGCACGAGCCATACCCTCAGCGTCCTCGTCGAGGACAAGCCAGGTGTGCTGGCCCGCGTCGCCGCGCTGTTCTCGCGCCGTGGATTCAACATCTCCTCGCTTGCCGTCGGTGGCACCGAGATTCCCGAGATCTCGCGGATGACGATCGTGGTCACCGTCGACGAATTCCCGCTCGAGCAGGTGACCAAGCAGCTCAACAAGCTCATCAACGTCATCAAGATCGTCGAGCAGGACGACGACTCCTCGGTGGCTCGCGAGTTGGTGCTGATCAAGGTCCGCGCCGATGCCAGTGTGCGCAGTGAGGTCATCGAAACGGTGAACCTGTTCCGCGCCAAGGTGATCGACGTGTCTCCCGAGGCCGTGACGGTCGAGGCGACGGGCACCCGCTCGAAGCTCGATGCGTTGTTGAAGATGTTGGACCCCTATGGAATTCGAGAAATAGTTCAGTCGGGAGTCGTTGCCGTCGGACGTGGACCGAAATCGATCACAGCGTCGCGCTGAGCGACGGACGTGATTTTCAGCGAAATCGAAGAGGAAAGGTTACAAACAGTGGCAGTCGAGATGTTCTACGACGACGATGCTGATCTGTCGATCATCCAGGGCCGCAAGGTCGCTGTGATCGGTTACGGAAGCCAGGGCCACGCGCACTCGCTGAGCCTGCGCGATTCCGGTGTCGATGTGCGCATCGGCCTGGCAGCGGGCTCGAAGTCCCGCGCCAAGGCGGAGGAGCAGGGCCTGAAGGTCGGCACTCCCGCCGAGGTGTCCGAATGGGCCGACGTGATCATGGTGCTCGCACCCGACACCGCGCAGGCCAAGATCTTCTCCGAGGAGATCGAGCCCAACCTGAAGGACGGCGACGCGCTGTTCTTCGGCCACGGACTCAACATCCACTTCGACCTGATCAAGGCTCCGGAGTTCGTCACCGTCGGCATGGTCGCACCCAAGGGCCCCGGCCACCTCGTGCGTCGCCAGTTCGTCGACGGCAAGGGTGTTCCCGCGCTCATCGCCATCGACCAGGACCCCAAGGGTGAAGGCCAGGCACTTGCCCTGTCCTGGGCCAAGGGCATCGGTGGAACGCGCGCAGGCGTCATCAAGACCACGTTCAAGGAAGAGACCGAGACCGACCTCTTCGGCGAGCAGGCCGTGCTGTGCGGTGGCACCGAGGAGCTCGTCAAGACGGGCTTCGAGGTCATGGTCGAGGCCGGATACGCGCCCGAGATGGCGTACTTCGAGGTGCTGCACGAGCTCAAGCTCATCGTCGACCTCATGTACGAGGGCGGCATCGCTCGGATGAACTACTCGGTGTCCGACACCGCGGAGTTCGGTGGCTACCTCTCGGGCCCGCGCGTGATCGATGCAGGCACCAAGGAGCGCATGAAGGCGATCCTGGCCGACATCCAGTCGGGTGAGTTCACCCGTCGCCTGGTCGCCAACGTCGAGAACGGCAACACCGAGCTCGAGGGCCTGCGCAAGGCCAACGCCGAGCACCCCATCGAGGTCACCGGCAAGAAGCTGCGCGACCTGATGAGCTGGGTCGATCGCCCGATCACCGAAACGGCCTGATTCTCATCGAATCACGTTCTCACGCATGCTGATCGAAGGGCACCCCTGCATCCGTAGGGGTGCCCTTCGGTGCGTGAACCAGGTGGCGTCACAGTTCGACGTCTCCGGCCTCTAAACTGTTTCTGCTGCACCAGCTCCGAATTTTCACCGACAACAGTCTCGAACCGACATAGGGAGTTTTTCACGTGAGCCAGCCAGGCCGTCCTGTCGTTCTGATCGCCGACAAACTTGCGCCGTCCACCGTCGAGGCATTGGGCGACGGCGTCGAGGTCCGTTGGGTCGACGGCCCGGATCGCCCCGCGCTGCTCGCCGCGGTTCCCGAGGCCGACGCGATCCTGGTGCGTTCCGCGACCACGGTCGACGCCGAGGTTCTCGCTGCCGGAACCAACCTCAAGATCGTCGCTCGCGCCGGTGTCGGCCTGGACAACGTCGACGTACCTGCAGCCACCGAGCGCGGTGTCCTCGTCGTCAACGCACCGACGTCCAACATTCACACGGCGGCCGAGCATGCAGTGACGCTGCTGCTGTCGGCCGCGCGCCAGATCCCCGCTGCCGACGCCACTCTGCGTCAGCACGAGTGGAAGCGCAGCAAGTTCAACGGTGTCGAGATCTTCGGCAAGACCGTCGGCGTCGTCGGACTCGGCCGCATCGGTCAGCTGTTCGCACAGCGTCTCGCTGCGTTCGAGACCCACATCATCGCCTACGACCCCTACGTCTCGGCTGCGCGTGCCGCCCAGCTCGGCATCGAACTGGTGAGCCTGGACGAGCTGCTCGAGCGCGCCGACATGTTCTCGGTTCACCTGCCGAAGACCCCGGAGACCAAGGGAATCATCGGCAAGGAAGCCCTGGCCAAGACCAAGCCCGGTGTCATCGTCGTCAACGCCGCTCGCGGTGGACTGGTCGACGAGCAGGCCCTGGCCGACGCCATCACCAGTGGCCACGTCTTCGCCGCCGGAATCGACGTCTACGCCTCCGAGCCGTGCACCGACAGCCCCCTGTTCGAGCTGCCGCAGGTCGTCGTCACCCCGCACCTCGGTGCATCGACGACCGAGGCCCAGGACCGCGCGGGCACCGACGTCGCCAAGTCGGTTCTGCTCGCTCTCGCAGGCGAATTCGTGCCCGACGCGGTCAACGTCAAGGGTGGCGCAGTGGGCGAGGAGGTGTCGCCGTGGCTCGAGATCGTGCGTAAGCAGGGTGTGCTGCTCGGCGCTCTGTCCACCGAACTTCCCACGTCGCTGTCGGTCGACGTGCGCGGCGAACTCGCCGCCGAGGACGTCGAGATCCTCAAGCTCTCGGCGTTGCGCGGACTGTTCTCCGCCGTCATCGAGGACTCGGTCACGTTCGTCAACGCCCCGTCGCTCGCCGAGGAGCGTGGCGTCACCGCCGAGGTCACCACGGCGTCCGAGAGCGAGAACCACCGCAGTGTGGTCGACATCCGCGCCGTCTACGGCGACGGTTCGGTGCTCAACGTCGCAGGCACTCTGACCGGCACCACTCAGGTCGAGAAGATCGTCAACATCAACGGTCGCAACTTCGACCTTCGTGCCGAGGGCAAGAACCTCATCGTCAACTACGCGGATCAGCCCGGCAGCCTCGGCCGGATCGGCACCCTGCTCGGCGATGCAGGCATCGACATCCAGGCCGCCGCGCTGAGCCAGGACTCCGAGGGCGACGGTGCGACGATCCTGCTGCGCGTCGACAAGGACGTCCCGGAGGAACTGAGCGCGAGCATCGCCACCGCGGTCGGCGCGTCCACCATCGAACTGGTCGACCTGTCCTGAGCATCGCTCGCAGTCGATCGAACGAAGTCGAAGAATCACGAGGAGTGAGATGAAGCTGGCCGTCATCGCCGGGGACGGAATCGGACCCGAGGTCGTCACCGAGGCGCTCGCCGTGCTCGACGTGGTTGCACCCGGTGCCGAGAAGACCGAGTACGACCTCGGTGCGCGTCGCTACAACGCCACCGGAGAACTGCTGCCGGACTCGGTGTTGGCCGAACTGCGTGAGCACGACGCAATCCTGTTGGGAGCCATCGGTGATCCGTCGGTGCCCAGCGGCGTGCTCGAGCGTGGACTGTTGTTGCGAGCTCGGTTCGAGCTCGATCACCACATCAATCTGCGCCCGGCCAAGCTGTATCCCGGAGTGGTCGGCCCGCTGGCCGGTGACAAGCAGATCGACGTCGTCGTCGTGCGCGAGGGCACCGAGGGTCCGTACACCGGCAACGGTGGAGCGCTTCGCGTCGGAACATCGCACGAGGTGGCCACCGAGGTCAGTGTCAACACCCGCTACGGCGTCGAACGGGTGGTGCGCAACGGTTTCGAGCGGGCTCTGACTCGGCGCAAGCATCTGACGCTGCTGCACAAGACCAATGTGCTCACGTTCGCCGGCAGCCTCTGGGCGCGCACGGTGGACGAGGTCGCGGCCGAGTTCCCGGACGTCGAGGTCGCGTACCAGCACATCGATGCCGCGATGATTCACCTCGTGACCGACCCGGGCCGGTTCGATGTGATCGTCACCGACAATCTGTTCGGAGACATCGTGACAGACCTTTCGGCGGCGGTGACCGGCGGAATCGGTTTGGCCGCAAGCGGAAACATCGATGCGACAGGTACCAATCCGAGCATGTTCGAGCCCGTGCACGGCAGTGCTCCCGACATCGCAGGGCAGCAGAAGGCCGATCCGACGGCCGCGATTCTGTCGGTGTCGTTGTTGCTCGATCATCTCGGTGATGCGGCAGGAGCGGCGCGAGTGGAAGCCGCTGTCGCAGCGGATCTCGCCGAGCGAGGAACGACCACCGCGTCGACGAAGGACATCGGCGCGAGAATCGCAGCGCGTCTGTAGCCGACCCGTCACGACATGCCACGGTGGGCCGACTGCCCACCGTGGCATGTCGTGTTTCTCGGGCATCCCCGCAGTTCCGAATCAGCCGGCGCTGTCGGAATTCTCGTCGGGAATCTCAGGACGTGGATCGTCGGGGACGATCGGCACGGAGAGTGCAGGGAAGATCGCCGACACCAGGAATGCGATGGGAAAGCTGACCGTGGCAAGCGCCCCGAACATCGGCGGTACGGCCGATGCGAACACGTATTGACTCGTGTTCTGCACGCCGAGGGCGCGTCCGCTCCAATACGGTCCCGATATCTCTGCAACAGCGGTGAAGGCGAGACCGTTCGGGGCAACGGTGGCGACGGACGCGACGACGAGCAGGACGATCGCGGCGGGGGAGTCGAACCAGTCGGCGATGCCGAGCCCCAGCATGCTGACGGTGGCGGTAGCCGCAACCCACCGTAGGGGCCGCATGCGGCTACCGACACGATCGGACAGCGCTCCGACGCTCATCCGGCCCAGTGCACCGAGGATCTGGGTGACGGTGACGAGCACGCCTGCGGCCGCAGCAGTCCATCCCCGGTCGGTCATCAGCCACACGAGTGCAAACGTCCAGACCACGTACTGCGGAACCACCAACAGGATGGACGTGGCATGAATGCGCCACAGTTGGCTGCTGCCTCGGTACGGATTGTCGAGCAGACCCTGCGCCGCCGCATCGATACGATTCGGACGGGGCGGGTCGACGACCGCCAGGCACAGCAGGGCGCTCGCCGCGCACACGGCAGCGGGTACGAGCAGTGCCGCTCCGACGCCGTGGTCACGGGCGATGGGTGGGATGGTCAGTGCGGCAAGGGCAACGCCGAGGGGCACCGACATCTGCCTGATACCCATTGCCAGTCCACGGCGGTGCGGCGGGAACCACCCCACCACCACGCGTCCGCTCGCGCTGTTCGCACTGGCCGCTGCCATACCGCCGACCAACAGCAGGACGGCGAGCACCGGGATGGAGGTGCTGACCACTGCGGCGAGACTCGCTGCGGCCGTGAGCCCGAGACCGATCACCAGAACCAGACGTTCGCCGATGCGGTCGACGAGGACGCCCCACGCGATGAGGGTCGACATGATGCCGACGGTGGGCATGGCAACCACGAAACCTGCAGTCGCAAGGCCGAGTCCCCGGTCGTCGTGCAGGGCGGGAATGAGAAATGCAGCACCGTTGATGAAGACGGCGCCCGCAGTCTGCGCGAGCATCCCGAGCACGAGCATGAACCACCGTCGCGTCTCGCCGATGCTGGACAACTGCTTCGTGGCACTCATTCCGGCCTTCCGTCTCACATTATGAACATGCGATCTTGCTATGTGGATCAATTGTGAACATTACACCGGCGAAAGATCTGCGGATCGGACGGCGTCGACGTGCGGAGAAGGACGGTCGATAGACTTCCGGCATGCGTCTCGGTCGAATTGCAAGTCCTGATGGTGTGGCATTCGTGAGTATCGAAGGTGAGGGTGACTCGCAGACTGCGAAGGAAATCGCCGAACATCCCTTCGGCACACCTACATTCACGGGTCGGTCGTGGCCTCTGGCCGATGTGCGACTGCTCGCCCCCATCCTCGCCAGCAAGGTCATCGCCATCGGTAAGAACTACGCCGCGCACGTGGCCGAGATGGGCGGGGAGGCACCGAAGGACCCCGTGATCTTCATCAAGCCGAACACCTCCATCGTCGGCCCCGGTGCGGCCATCGTGCTGCCACCGTCCTCGAATGAGGTGCACTTCGAGGGTGAACTGGCGATCGTCATCGGCCGTCCTTGCAAGGACGTCCCCGCATCGAAGGCGTACGAGGTGGTGCTCGGATACACCGTCGCCAACGACGTCTCGGCCCGCGACCACCAGAAGCACGACGGACAGTGGACACGCGCCAAGGGACACGACACCTTCTGCCCACTCGGGCCGTGGATCGAGACCTCGCTCGACCCGACCGATCTCGAGATCAAGACCGAGGTCGACGGCGTGGTCAAGCAGCAGAGTCGCACTTCGCTTCTGCTGCACGACATTCCGAAGATCATCGAGTGGGTTTCCGCGGTGATGACACTGCTCCCCGGAGACGTCATTCTCACCGGAACCCCCGAGGGAGTCGGCCCCATCACCGACGGAGACAGCGTGTCGATCACCGTCGAGGGCATCGGTACCCTGACCAACCCCGTCGCAGCGAAGAAGTAGGGCGAGCATGACCACAGCAACAGATGTCCGCGTTCGGTTCTGCCCGTCGCCCACCGGTACCCCGCACGTCGGTCTGGTCCGAACCGCACTGTTCAACTGGGCGTTCGCAAGGCATCACGGCGGCACCTTCGTCTTTCGTATCGAGGACACCGACGCCGCACGCGACTCCGAGGAGTCCTACGCCGCCCTGCTCGACGCGTTGCGCTGGCTCGGCCTCGAGTGGGACGAGGGCCCCGAGGTGGGCGGCCCGTACGAGCCCTACCGTCAGTCGTTGCGTCGCGACCAGCACATCGCCGTCGTGCAGCAGTTGCTCGACGCAGGCGAGGCGTACGAGTCCTTCTCCACGCCCGAGGAAGTGGAAGCCCGTCACAAGGCAGCCGGACGCGACCCCAAACTCGGCTACGACAATTTCGACCGCGACCTGACGCCGGAGCAGCGACAGGGCTTTCGGGACGAGGGGCGCGGGGCCGTCGTGCGACTGCGGATGCCCGATCACGATCTGACGTGGAACGACCTGGTGCGCGGGGAGACCACGTTCAAGGCGGGGACCGTACCGGATTTCGCCTTGACCCGCGGCAACGGAGTTCCCCTGTACACGTTGGTCAATCCGGTCGACGACGCTCTGATGAAGATCACCCACGTGCTGCGCGGCGAGGACCTGCTGTCGTCGACGCCTCGTCAGCTCGCTCTCTACGAGGCACTGATCCGGATCGGTGTCGCAGAACGCACCCCCGAGTTCGGGCACCTGCCGTTCGTCATGGGCCAGGGCAACAAGAAGCTGTCCAAGCGTGACCCCGAATCGAATCTGTTCATCCACCGTGATCGTGGGTTCGTGCCGGAAGGCCTACTGAACTACCTCGCTCTTCTCGGGTGGGGCATCTCGGACGATCACGACGTCTTCTCGCTCGACGAGATGGTGGCGGCGTTCGAGATCTCGTCGGTCAATTCCAATCCGGCACGCTTCGACCAGAAGAAGGCCGACGCGATCAACGCCGAGCACATCAGGATGCTGGCGGCAGACGATTTCGCGGCGCGACTGCGCGAATACCTGGTCGCACAGGGCCATCTCACCGAGCCGATCGACGAGAAGATCTTCGCCGTCGCGGCCGATCTGGTGCAAACCCGCATCGTCGTCCTGTCGGACGCCTGGGGACTGCTGAAGTTCCTGTTCGTCGACGAGGCGGACTTCGAGATCGACCCTGCAGCCGCGGCGAAGAACCTCGGTGCCGATGCCGCACCCGTTCTCGACGCCACGATCGAGGCACTGACGGCGTTGCCGACCTGGACGACGGCCGACCTGGAGGCGACTCTCAAGGACGCGTTGATCGAGAAGCTCGAGCTCAAGCCGCGCAAGGCTTTCGCTCCGATTCGGGTGGGAGTGACCGGGTCGCACATCAGCCCGCCGCTGTACGAGTCCATGGAACTGCTCGGGCGCGAGAAGACCTTGGCGCGCCTGGCTGCAGCGCGCGCCCAGGTGGCGTGACGGCGCACGGTCGCCGGCGCATCCCGCTCCTCGGGGACAGCCTCGAATGAGTGTCTCCGATCGACTGGATCGACTCCAGCGCAGGCGGCCGGTTCTCGGGTTTCCCATTGCGGTGGTGTACAAGTTCGTCGACGATCAGGGCGGCTACCTCGCCGCCCTGATCACCTATTACGCCTTCGTCTCGCTGTTTCCTGCACTGTTGCTGTTCTCGACGGTGCTGGGCATCGTGTTGGCCGGTAGTCCGGAACTGCAGCAACAGATCCTCAACTCGGCGCTCGGTCAGATCCCGGTGATCGGCGACGAACTGGGCCGCCCCGAACGCATCGGTGGCGGCACCGTCGGTCTGGTGGTGGGTGTTCTCGGCTCCCTGTACGGCGGACTGGGGGTGGCCGTGGCGCTGCAGAACGCGATGAACACTGCGTGGACGGTGCCGAAGAACCTACGGCCCGATCCCATTCGGGCCCGGGTGCGCGGACTGGGTCTGTTGAGCACGGTCGGTCTTGCCGTCCTGGCCATCACGGCACTCAATGTGCTCAGCGCCGCAGGATATTTCGGTCCGGAATCCGGCCTCGTGGTGTTCGTGGTCGGCACGTTCTTCTACGTCGGCGTGTTCGTCGTGGCGTTCCGGCTCGCCACGGCGAGACCGGTGTCGATCCCCGAGGTTCTTCCCGGAGCCGTCGTCGCCGGGCTGATCTGGCAGCTGCTGCAGACTTTCGGCAGCGTCTACGTGAAGTACGTCGTCAGCAACGCGACCGTCACCAACGGTGTGTTCGCCGTCGTCCTGGGTCTGCTGGCGTTTCTGTACGTGACGTCGGTGTCGATCGTGATGTGCATCGAGATCAACGTGGTTCGCGTCGATCGGCTCTTTCCGCGAGCGTTGCTGGCACCGTTCACCGACGACGCCGAACTGACCGAGGGTGACAAGCTCACCTACACCGGACAGGCCGAAGCGCAACGCAGCAAGCCGTTCGAGGACATCGACGTGACGTTCGTCGACCCGCAGCGAACTCAATCCGAATCCGGCTCCGAACCGGCAGCCGAAACGCCGTAGAAGCGATCGATTCTCGTCTCCATCGGAAACCGGACGGCCGTATCGCCGAACATCAGCCGAGTTGCCGCCAACGCCGATTCTGCAATCGCCTCGGCGGCATACTCGGAATCGGCGACGGGACAGTGCACCACCACTTCGTCGTGCTGAAAGAACACCAACTCGCTGTGGGTCCGGGAGTCCTGGTCGCTCCTGCGGGCTCCGCTCCCGGAACTATGCTCGCTCCTGCGGGCTCCGCTCCCGGCCAACCGACCACGGAGATCGGCCAGCAAGCACAGCGCCCACTCGGCGGCGGTGGCCTGCACGACGAAGTTGCGAGTGAACCGGCCCCGCGCGTGCGCATCACCGGCCGACCACCACTGCGGCGTGGGTGGTGGGCAGGCCCGTCCGAGCCACGAACGAACGACCTCGCCCCGTTCACCGGCGCGGGCGGCTTCCTCCACCAAAGCGACGGCGCCGGGGAACGAGGCCCGTAGTCGCGTCAGCAGACCGCGCGCCTCGCCCGAGGTCGCGCCGTACAGCACCCCGAGAACGGCGACCTTGGCGTGGCTGCGATCGCCGCCGAAGGATGCTGCCGCCACCGGTGCATACAGATCTGCGGTGCCTGCAGCGGCGACCATACCGGGATCGCCGGACATCGCAGCGAGGATTCGTGGTTCGAGCTGACCGGCGTCGGCGGCCACGAAGGTGTAGCCCGGATCCGCTATCACACTGGCGCGCAAAGGTTTCGGAATCTGAAGGCCGCCTCCGCCGCGACTGGCCCACCGGCCCGACACCACAGCGCCGGGAACATAGACCGGACGGAAACGATCGTCGCGAACCCACGTGTCGAGCCATGCCCACCCGTTCGCGGCGTGCAGCTTCGAGAGATCGCGGTGGCGCAACAGCAGCGGAACCGCCGGGTGGTCGATGTCGCGGATGACGTGCGCGCGAGTCGATGTCAGTTCGATACCGACGCGCGCGAACGCGGCAACCAGCTCCACGGGCGAGGCGGGGTTGACGCGCCTGCCGAACGCCGAGGAGATCTGGTTCTCGAGCTCTACGAGAGCCGGGGGAGGAGAACCGTCGAGCGGCCGCGCACCGAGCATCGTGTCGAGATGGCGGCGATGCGCCGACGCCGAGAACGGCAACCCGTCGAAGGTCATCTCCGCTGCGGCCAGACCTCCGGCCGACTCGGCCGCCGCCAGCAGGTGCAGGGCGCGATCGTCACCGATGTCCCGAAGCTGACGCCGATACTCGGCGAGCACCGCCGCGGGATCGGAGTTCGGGTTCGCGTCGAACAGACCCGGTCGGAGGTCGGCGGGAGCCGACGGGACAGTCGCCGAGCCGGCCCGCATCGCCAGAATCGCACCGACCAGTGCGAGGTCGTGACAGCGGCGTACGCGTACCCCTCGTTCGAGCAACCGAGGGTAGATCCGGCTCGTGTCTTCCCATACCCACCTCGGCCGTTCGTCTCGCTCGAGCTCGGCAACGGCGGCGACCGGATCCTCGGCCACTGTGGGATCGCCCTGCGTCGAGCCGTCGTCGGCGAGGTACGTCAGCACGGCCTGCTCGTCCTGAGGGACGAGCAGAACCCTCATCGGACTCGGCCGGGTCTGCGATCGGTCACGGAGAACAAGTCTGCTCCACTTGTCGGAAATGGCGTCGAGGGGGCTCGCGGGCCCCCACGGGAGAGCGACTCAGGCCGCTCCCGACGCGTCCCCGGCGCGGTTTCGGTGGCTCTGAGCAGCCGATTTGGAGAATGGGTAGTCACCTTTGATAGTCTCTATCCCGGCTCGAAACGCAGTGCACATCGATCGTGATGTGCAATTCGATTCAAGTCCATTGGGGTATGGTGTAATTGGCAACACAGCGGTTTCTGGTACCGCCATTCTAGGTTCGAGTCCTGGTACCCCAGCGAGCAGGTGACGGCGATTTTGTCGCCGAGGCCGAGGCAGTTAAGCTGGCTCAGCGTTACAAGCTCGAACAACAATGCAGGTGAAGTTCCTGGCCCCGTCGTCTAGCGGCCTAGGACGCCGCCCTCTCAAGGCGGTAGCGCGGGTTCGAATCCCGTCGGGGCTACAACAGACAACACCCTCTCGATCCGCGGATCGAGAGGGTGTTGTCGTTTCGGTGCGGGCGTCTCAGACGCTCTTGCGGCGGAACATCTTCTGATGATCGGCCGGACCGTGGGCGTTGTTGACCTTCGGCCCACCGTCCTTGTGTTCGACGGAATTGTGGGACTTGCTGTTCTTCTGTTCCAGAACCTCGCGGAACTTCTTCTTCAGTTCTTCACTGCCGGATTCGGGCATGGGTGACTCCTCGCAGTCGACGACCGGCCGGGTAGGCCGCTCGAGACGAAGGTACCCCACTCTCGCAGCTCGATCAGCTCGTTTTCCTCGGGCCGAGAGGCCTGCGGCTTCGCCTCAGAGTCGCTTGTGCAGTGCGTCCGCTGCCGCCAGGAGATCTGCGGCCCAGCGCGCTCCGGGCTTGCGTCCGATCCGATCGATCGGTCCGGACACCGAGATCGCCGCCACCACAGAGTCGTTGCTGTCACGCACCGGCGCGGCGACGCTCGCGACGCCCGGTTCGCGCTCGCCCGCACTCTGTGCCCAACCGCGCCGCCGAACTTCGAGGAGAACACGCTCGCCGAATTCCGCATCGGGCAGAACTGTCCGTTGAGTCTGCGAATCCGCCCATGCAAGAAGGACTTTGGCACCCGATCCTGCCGTCATCGGCAGACGTGCGCCGACCAGCACGGTGTCTCGAAGTCCGGTCGGCGGCTCCATGGACGCCACACACACCCGCACCGTCCCTTCGCGACGATAGATCTGCACACTCTCGCCGGTGATTTCGCGCAGGCGTGGAAGCACCGAGGCGGCAGCGTCGAGAAGCGCGTCCGATGCGCTCGCCGCAAGCTCGCCCAGTCCCGGCCCGGTACGCCACAGGCCGTCGGCATCTCGAGTCAGAAGCCGGTGGGTCTCCAGGCCGACCGCGAGGCGGTGAGCGGTGGCCCGTGGCAGGCTCGTTCGAGCGCACAGATCGTTGAGATTGCAGGGCTTCTCGGCCACCGCGTGCAGCACAGTCATCGCCTTGTCGAGGACACCGATACCGCTCGATTTGTCGACGAGGCCATTGGGGCTATGCTGTCTCATAGAACGATATTAGCCTCCCGAATGCTGAGATTGCACAACTACGTGATCTTCGGTGCGCGTCAGGGGCATGATGTCGAGACGATCACGCGAGGTGGACCGGCCCGTTCACCGGCGCGACGACGAGACGGAAAGACGAGGTCCGCGACAGCGATGTCCGAAACACCGAAGACTTTGGCGGAGAAGGTATGGGACCAGCACGTGGTGGTCCGAGGCGGCGGAGAAGGCGGAGCGCGTGAGCCGGACCTGATCTACATCGACCTCCATCTGGTGCACGAGGTGACGAGCCCGCAGGCATTCGACGGACTTCGCCTGGCCGGCCGCGGACTCCGGCGTCCCGATCTGACGATCGCGACCGAGGACCACAACGTCCCGACGGCCGACATCTTCGCGCCCATCGCCGATCTGGTCTCGCGGACACAGGTCGACACACTTCGACGCAACTGCGAGGAATTCGGTGTCCGGCTCTACCCGATGGGCGATCTCGATCAGGGCATCGTGCACATCATCGGCCCGCAGCTGGGTCTCACCCAGCCCGGCATGACCGTGGTGTGCGGAGACAGTCACACCTCGACGCACGGTGCCTTCGGCTCGATCGCAATGGGCATCGGCACCAGCGAGGTCGAGCACGTCATGGCCACGCAGACCTTGTCGTTGCGTCCTTTCAAGACCATGGCGATCACCGTCGACGGTGAGCTCGCCCCCGGTGTGACGAGCAAGGACCTCATCCTTGCCGTCATCGCACAGATCGGCACCGGCGGCGGTCAGGGCTACGTCCTCGAGTACCGCGGTGAGGCCATTCGCAAGCTGTCGATGGAAGCGCGAATGACCATCTGCAACATGTCGATCGAGGCCGGAGCGCGGGCAGGCATGATCGCACCCGACGAGGTCACCTACGAGTACCTGAAGGGACGCCCGCACGCTCCCCAGGGAGCCGACTGGGACGCGGCGGTGGCCGCGTGGGACGAACTGGCGACCGACCCGGATGCGGTGTTCGACAACGAGGTCCACATCGACGCCGACACGTTGACGCCGTTCGTCACGTGGGGAACGAATCCGGGTCAGGGTGCGCCACTTGGCGATACGGTGCCCGATCCGGAGGCGATGGTCGACGAGAGCGAGCGGGTGGCAGCCCAGAAGGCTCTGCAGTACATGGGTCTCGAAGCGGGCACACCCATCCGCGAGATCGCCGTCGACACCGTGTTCGTGGGCTCGTGCACCAACGGTCGAATCGAGGATCTGCGAGCCGTCGCGTCCGTTCTCGAAGGGCACCGGGTTGCCGACGGAGTGCGAATGCTGGTGGTACCCGGTTCCATGCGGGTGCGAGCGCAGGCAGAAGAGGAAGGTCTGGGCGAGATATTCACGGCCGCAGGAGCGGAGTGGCGTCAGGCCGGTTGCTCGATGTGCCTGGGAATGAATCCGGACCAACTGGCGTCGGGCGAGCGATCGGCGTCGACGTCCAACCGGAATTTCGAGGGTAGGCAGGGCAAGGGCGGTCGCACTCATCTCGTGTCACCGTTGGTAGCAGCGGCAACGGCAATCCGCGGAACCCTGTCCTCTCCGGCGGATCTCGCGTAAACGCGTCTTCGCTCGGATCGATCGAACTCAGAGGAGCACATTCGATGGAAGCTTTCACTAGACACACCGGTATCGGAGTTCCGCTCCGGCGGTCCAACGTCGACACCGACCAGATAATCCCCGCGGTCTACCTCAAGCGCGTCACGCGCACGGGATTCGAGGACGGGTTGTTCGCCGCCTGGCGCTCGGACCCGAACTTCATCTTGAACCTCGAGCCCTACAACCGAGGCTCGGTGCTCGTCGCCGGGCCTGATTTCGGTACGGGATCGTCACGCGAGCATGCCGTCTGGGCACTCTCGGACTTCGGATTTCGGGTTGTGATCGCCTCCCGTTTCGCCGATATCTTTCGCGGAAACTCGGGCAAAGCCGGGCTGCTGGCCGCCGAAGTGGATCAGTCGGACGTCGAATTGCTGTGGAAAGCCTTAGAAGAACAGCCCGGTCTGGAAATAATTGTCGACCTCGTCGACAAGACCGTAACGGCTGGAACGTTGGTGGTGCGCTTCGCGATTGACGACTACACGCGGTGGCGGCTGCTGGAGGGTCTGGACGACATCGGATTGACATTACGCCAGGTAGAGGCCATTACGGAGTACGAAAAGTCAAGGCCTTCATACAAACCCCTGACCCTTCCGGCGCGGATCGAGACACCCGCCGAAAGCTGACCGGGCAGCGGTCCGACACGCTTTGCGGCCGTGAATCATTCCGCGACACCGGAATGAAAATTGGCGTGGCGCATAGACTCTTGACGACTTGGGGTTTACCGTTGTAGTAGTCGGTCCGACGATGGGCCACCATATAGCGGAGGAAATCCATGAACAAGGCAGAGCTGATTGACGCCCTGACCGAGAAGTTGGGGTCTGATAGGCGGAGCGCCACAGAGGCTGTCGAGAACATCGTCGACACCATCGTGCGCGCAGTACACCGCGGCGAGAGTGTCACGATCACGGGCTTCGGCGTGTTCGAGCAGCGTCGTCGCGCAGCCCGCGTTGCCCGTAACCCCCGCACCGGTGAGACCGTTCGCGTGAAGCCGACCAACGTTCCGGCATTCCGTCCGGGTGCACAGTTCAAGGCCGTCATCGCAGGCGGACAGAAGTTGCCCGCCACCGGTCCTGCCGTCAAGCGCGGTGCGGCTGCGGCTCCGGCCAAGAAGACTGCAGCGGCGAAGAAGACGGCGGCAAAGAAGGCTGCCGTGAAGACGACCGCCCGCAAGGCAACCACCGCTGCCGCCAAGAAGGCAGCACCGGCCAAGACCACGGCTCGCAAGGCAGCGGCTCCCGCAAAGACCGCAGCCAAGAAGGCAGCTCCCGCGAAGACCACCGCGCGCAAGACCGTTGCGAAGAAGGCTCCGGCCAAGACGACTGCGCGCAAGGCCGCAACGACTGCTGCTCCCGCCAAGAAGGCTCCGGCCAAGACAGCGGCCAAGAAGACCGTAGCCAAGAAGGCTCCGGCCAAGAAGGCTCCGGCCAAGAAGGCTCCCGCGAAGCGCGCAGCGAAGAAGTAGAGCCTGCATGCTTCACGTGTGACCGCGTGAACACCGCAGAAGGCCCCCGACTCGGAGATCGAGTCGGGGGCCTTCTGTCGTTCGTGTTACGCCGCTCAGCTGTCTGCGGTGAGGGTGGGCAATGGACTGGCGATGTGGTCGGCAGCGATGAGCCTGCCGTCACGGCGTGAGAGCACCCATACGCTGCCCTTGCGGTTTCTGTTGGCGGGCAACGTGATTCCGTCCTTCTCGGCCCACCAACGCATCAAGTCGGGAATCACTTTTCCCTGGCTGCAGACAACGGGGGTGCCGGGCAGTTCGGCAATGTCGCGAGCGCGATGGCGTCCCTTGCGAGGGTCGTCGGCGTACCCTTCCTCGGACAGCAGGTGCTCGGGAGTGATGTCCACCCCCAACGATTCGGCGAACGGAGCAACTGTCTGGACGCATCGAGCGCGGTCGGCGGCATACACGGCATCGCCGCCGAAGGCCCGAAGCAACGAGACCAACGACTCTGCCTGTCGTCGTCCGGTCCTGTCGAGTGGACGGTCCACGTCGTTCCCCTTGAACCGCGAGCGCGACCCGGCACTGCCGTGCCGAACCAACAGCACCGTGGAGGTGTCGGCAGGCTTGGCCACGAACCGACGAAGGATCTTGTGGTCCATGGGATACGAGAGTTCGCGGCCGACGTCCTCCGGTGCCACCCAGCGCAGTTCGTCCACCTCGGCATTGGGGACGAACTCACCCCCGGTGACCTCTGCTGCCCAGTACAGCACCTTCTTGACCCGACGGTGCCCCGGAATCGGGTAGGTGACGTAGGACAGCGACCGTCCCAGTCGTGAGTCGAATCCGGTCTCCTCCTTGACCTCTCGGACCGCTGCGTCCACAGCTGTTTCACCGGGATCGAGCTTTCCCTTGGGGAACGACCAGTCGTCGTACTTGGGCCTGTGCACCAGGGCGACCTCGACTCCCGAGTCGCCGCTCGGCGAACGACGCCACAGGATCGAGCCGGCCGCGAAGATGTTGGCGCGGGGAGAACCGTCGGAAGTGCCCATCAGGACGCCTGATTCCTCCGACTGCGCATCAGGTCGACCTGATGTTCACGAACCTTCTCGCCCCGAGCCGGTGACGCGACCCAGCCGCCGTCCGGTCCCAACTCCCAGCACCGAGTGGTGGGGTCGAGGGCAGAATCGAAGATGTCGCTCAGCTGGTTCGCAAGTCGCGGATCCTTGACTTGAGCCATCACCTCGACTCGGCGATCGAGGTTGCGGTGCATCATGTCTGCGCTGCCGATCCAGAACTCGTCCGCACCCTGGAAGTGCAGAACTCGCGAGTGTTCGAGGAATCGGCCGAGGATGGAGCGAACTTCGATGTTCTCCGACAGACCGGGAACTCCTGGCTTGAGTGCACAGATTCCGCGCACCACCACCTTCACCGGGACTCCCGCCATCGATGCTCGGTAGAGCGCGTCGATGACCTGTTCGTCGACCAGGGCGTTGGCCTTGAGGCGGATTCCGGCCGCTCGGCCCTCCTTGAGGTGTTCGACCTCCGCTTCGATTCGCTCGACGATGCCGCGCCGCACCCCGTACGGGGCGACGAGAAGGTTGCGGTACTTGGACTTTCGCGAGTATCCGGTCAGCGAGTTGAACAGATCGGTGAGGTCGGCTCCGATTTCGGGCGACGAGGTCAGCAGGCCCACGTCCTCGTAGATACGTGCTGTCTTGGGGTTGTAGTTGCCGGTACCGATGTGGCAGTACCGGCGAATGACGGACCCCTCTCGGCGCACGACCAGGCAGGTCTTGCAGTGCGTCTTGAGGCCGACGAGGCCGTACACCACGTGCACGCCCGCCTTTTCGAGCTTGCGCGCCCACTCGATGTTGGCCTGTTCGTCGAAGCGCGCCTTGATCTCGACCAGTGCAACGACCTGCTTGCCCGCTCCGGCGGCATCGACGAGCGCGTTGACGATCGGGGAATCTCCCGAGGTCCGATAGAGCGTCTGCTTGATGGCGAGCACCTGCGGGTCGGCCGCGGCCTGCTCGATGAAGCGCTGAACGCTGGTGGAGAAGGAATCGTACGGATGATGTACCAGGACATCGCCGTCGCGCAGAGTGGAGAAGACACTCTTGGGGGTCTCGCGCTCACCGAATGCCGGGTGGGTGGCCGGGACGAAAGGGGCATCCTTGAGGTTGGGACGGTCGACGCTGTAGACCTGCCACAGGCACGACAGATCTAGCAGTCCGGGGACCTGAATGACGTCGCCTGGATCGACATCGAGTTCGCGAAGCAGCAATTCGAGCATGTGCTCGGTCATGTCGTCGGCGATCTCGAGACGGACCGGCGAGCCGAAGCGTCTGCGGGCGAGCTCTCGCTCCAGTGCCTGCAGGAGGTCCTCGTCGCGGTCTTCCTCGACCTCGAAATCGGCATTGCGCGTGATTCGGAACGCGTGGGACTCGACGACCTCCATGCCGGGGAAGAGGACGTGGAGGTGAGCCGAGATCAATTCCTCCATCGACAGGAAGGCGTCGATGCGGTGAGTGCCCTCGCCGCGCTTGACCCGCACGAAGCGATCCACGTTGTCGGGAACCTTCACGCGGGCGAAGTGCTCACCGGTCGTGGAGTAGTCCTTCACTGTCACAGCGAGATTGAGGCTCAGGCCGCTGATGTACGGGAAGGGGTGAGCCGGGTCGACGGCCAGCGGCGTGAGAACCGGAAAGACCTGCTCGGTGAAGTACTCCGACAGCCGTTCGCGTTCGTCGCTGTCCAGATCGGACCACCGGATGATCGCGATGCCCTCGGCGGTGAGCTCGGGCAGGATCGAATCGAGCAGCACTCGGGCATGTTTGAGCGCGAGCTCCTGGGTGCGCTGCCCGATCACCGCGAGTTGCTCGCGCGGAGTCATACCATCCGCGGAGCGAACCGACAGACCGGTTTCGTCGCGACGCTTGAGGCCGGCGACCCGGACCATGTAGAACTCGTCGAGATTCGATGCGTAGATCGCGAGGAACTTCGCCCGCTCGAGCAAGGGGAGCGAGGAGTCCTGCGCGAGCGCGAGAACACGCGAGTTGAAGTCGAGCCAGCTCAATTCCCGGTTCAGGTAGCGATTTTCGGGAAGAACGGTGGCAGCGTCCACCGATTCCGGTGTGGCGGCCGGTAGTGCGGACGGGATGCTCGGCATCGTCGACGCGATCGGAGCGCTCCACGCCGGCTCCGAACCGTTGGCCTTCCCGGTCTCGATCGGCGGATCCTGGTTCGCTGGCTGCACGTCGTCTTTGCTCACCGCACGATCATCCCCCATACCCGGCGTCGGTGAAACTCCGATGGCCGAACTCGGGTCGGCGATCACTCGACTGCCGTGGCGGCACGCACCGTCATGCAGTCGTCGCAGATGCCTCGTCACTCCACCCGAGCGAGTGGAGGACGGCCGCCGTCGCCGGTCCGACTCCGAGACGGTGCGCTCGACGGACGTCGTCGGCGGTGTCGACGTCCAGACGAAGACCGGGCCACGCGCCGTCGAGTTCCTGTGCGCCCGAATCGGTGTGGCGGCGTGCGGAGCCTCGTCCGAACAGTGGCTCCAGCTCGTCGGGGGAGTCCTTGAGGATGAGGGCCGCGGTTCCCGTGCCGTGATGGTCGACCACGACCGATCTGCCTCCACGTCGAGCGTAGCTGTAGGCCTGGGCGAGTTCTGCCGAACGCATCGCCGGAAGGTCTGCTTGCAACGCGATGATGTCGACGCGGCCCGCGGTGACGGTCTCGCCCCCACGGACGTCCGCGCCTACCTGGCCGTGACGCAGTACGTGCGCCGCGGATGCGAACGCGTGATTGAGGCGTTCGTCCGGTCGCAGTGCAGGATCGCGGACCGGTTCGTCGAAGACTCGTGCACCGATTCTGCGGGCGGTCTCCGCGACCAGAGGATCCGGGGTGACCACCGTGACCGAATCGACCACCGACACCGCGTCTGCGGCCGCCACGGTGTCGCTGAGCATCGCGAGAACCAATCGCGTCCGGTCGGGTGCCGAGAACTCCGCAGCCAAGCGCGACTTCGCCGCGGTGAGATCCTTCACCGCGATGAGAACCCTGACGTCGCGGTGGGCAGGGCTCGGCGCTGCGCCCGCCCGGTCGACGTCGTCGTCTCGTGATGCACCCATGGTGCTCGATCCTGCCAGCGCCTTCGGATCTGTGCCGACTCCGACCGCCCGAGCAGGTCTGCGAGTTAGGGTGATGCGCGCGTGGACAGGGCATCGGCGAAGTAGGCGAGGGGTTGGCGGAATGAGCAGAGCAGCGGTATTGGGGTCGGGTTCGTGGGGGACCGCATTCGCCAAGGTGTTGGCCGATGCCGGAACGGACGTCACCATGTGGGCCCGCCGCGAGGAACTCGCTGCTTCCATCACCGACGACCACGAGAACAAGGACTACCTTTCGGGAATCGAACTGCCGTCGTCGATCCGCGCGACGAGTGACCCCGTCCGTGCACTCGACGGAGCCGACATCGTGGTGCTGGCCGTGCCGTCGCAGAGTCTGCGGGCCAATCTGGGGGCGTGGACCGACTCCATCCCGCCCCACGCGACGTTGCTCTCCCTGGCGAAGGGAATCGAGACCGGAACACTCATGCGGATGAGCCAGGTGATCGCTCAGGTCACCGGTGCGGATCCCAGCCGGGTCGCGTGCCTGTCCGGGCCCAACCTTGCCCGCCCGATCGCCGAGGGTCAGCCCGCCGCGACCGTCATCGCGTGCTCCGACTCCCAGCGGGCCCTCGAGATTCAGAAGTCCTGTGCCACCGGATATTTCCGGCCCTACACCAACAGTGATGTCATCGGTGCCGAGATCGGTGGTGCCTGCAAGAACGTCATCGCGCTCGCCTGCGGGATGGCCGCAGGCGTCGGCTACGGCGAGAACACCCTCGCGTCGATCATGACCAGGGGTCTGGCCGAGATCATCCGCCTCGGAGTAGCCCTCGGTGCCAAGCCGTCGACGCTGTCGGGCCTGGCCGGCGTGGGCGACCTGGTCGCCACCTGCTCGTCACCCCTCTCGCGCAATCGCACCTTCGGAGAACGCCTGGGTTCGGGAGGCTCCCTCGAGAGTGCGCAGGAAGCAGCGCACGGGCAGGTTGCCGAGGGCGTCAAGTCCTGTACCTCGGTGCGTGCGCTCGCCGAGAGCTACGACGTCGAGATGCCGCTGACCGACGCCGTGCATCGCGTCTGTCACGGCGGCATGTCCGTACCGGATGCGGTCGGGCACCTGCTGGGACGTCGTATCAAGCCCGAGTGAGGCAGTGATCGCGGTCTCGCGACGAACAGGGCGAATCCGCGTTCGACGACCCGCGGCGGTACGGTTTCTCATCGTGAGTACTCCCCGCATCAAAGTTGCCGTCGTCTTCGGGGGCCGCAGCAGCGAGCACGCTGTGTCCTGTGTATCGGCAGGTAGCGTGCTGCAGAACCTCGATCCGGCCAAGTACGAGGTGGTCCCGGTGGGAATCACCGCGGACGGTGCCTGGGTACTCGGCTCCTCCGACATCGACGCGCTGACGATTCACGATCGGATACTGCCGACCGTGGACAAGACCGGCCCAGCGCTTGCTCTCAGTACGAACCCGGGCCATGCCGGCGCTCTACTCGCCCTCGGCGAGGGGGAAGGCGGGAAGGTGCTCGCATCCGTCGACGTCGTGTTCCCGGTTCTGCACGGACCGTACGGCGAGGACGGCACCCTGCAGGGACTGCTCGAGATGGCAGGTGTTCCGTACGTCGGGCCGGGTGTGCTGGCCAGCGCTGCGGGGATGGACAAGGAATTCACCAAGAAGTTGCTCGGTGCCGAAGGATTGCCGATCGGTCGTCAGGTGGTACTCCGACGCGCCGTCGACGACCTGACGGCCGCCGAGCGTGACCGAATCGGCCTGCCCGCATTCGTCAAACCGGCCCGAGGCGGATCGTCCATCGGAATCTCGCGCATCACCGCGTGGGACCAACTCCCCACCGCGATCGCCGTCGCACGCGAACACGACCCCAAGGTCATCGTCGAAGGCATGATCCACGGCCGCGAGGTCGAGTGCGGAGTGCTCGAATTTCCCGACGGCACCGTCCGCGCGAGCGCCATCGCCGAGATCCGAATTCCCGACGCGGACATCGACGATCATGCCTTCTACGACTTCGACACCAAGTACCTCGACGATGTCAGTGAGTTCGACATCCCGGCTGCCCTCGACGACGCCACGAGCGACCGCATTCGGGAACTCGCCGTCGCCGCCTTCCGCGCGTTGGACTGCCAGGGTCTGGCGCGAGTGGATTTCTTCGTCACCGAGCACGGTCCGGTCATCAACGAGATCAACACGATGCCCGGGTTCACGTCGATCTCGATGTACCCCAAGATGTGGGCGGAATCCGGCGTCGACTACCCGAGTCTCATCGCCACCCTGATCGACACCGCTCTCGCCCGCGGTACCGGTTTGCGTTAGAGCTGTTGCGCCCCAGCGCTACTGCAACGGAGCCGGATCGAGAGGCTGTTGGGGCAGCGCGTCGGACACGGCCGAGGACGCGTCCTGCAACGGGGTGGGGCCCGAGTCGCCCGGAATCGTCAGGGCAACGTACACGCCGCGATCGACGACGAACCACGTGCTGGCGTCGATCCCGTCGTCTGCACCGGAGACCTCGAACCATTGAACGCCGTTGATCACCTGTAGCGGCGCAGCCACATCGAACCCGATCGGCCGGGGCAGTCCGCAGCGCAACACGACCGGCTCGGCGTTCTCCTCGGCCGAGACCCACGCGCGGACTCCGGCCGGG
Source organism: Rhodococcus sp. 06-462-5 (assembly GCF_002258315.1). GTDB lineage: Bacteria > Actinomycetota > Actinomycetes > Mycobacteriales > Mycobacteriaceae > Rhodococcoides. The sequence continues at coordinate 212,077 of NZ_NOYD01000038.1, forward strand.
GCCGGGTCGGCCAGCTCGGCTCTCGTGTAATCGCCGAGGTTCTCGGGCAAGGCGTCGAGCAGGGACGTGCACTGCGCACTCGCGGCATCGGGGGAGTCGACCGGGCCAAGCGCCACCGGATCCTGGACGGGTGAGCGGTTGACCGCGATGGCGGCCACCAGAACTCCGACCACCAGCGCGACCGGTAGCGCGATCGCGGTGGCGATGACCGCGGGATGGCGCTGCTCGCGAGTGGCCTCGGTCTCGGCCGAGATGTCTTCGGTGCCGGCGTCGTTGCCGGTGTCGGGTGAACTCACGAGCTATCCGACGGACGTCGTCGACTGCGGGGCCACCGGGCAGGTGAGGGTGCGAGTGATGGCATCGACCTTCTGGATGCGGGCGACGATCTCGGCGATCTGGGCGTCGGAGGCACCGTCGGCGCGCGCGATCACGTCGTAGGGCCCGACCACTGCCTCCGCCGACACGACACCGTCGACGGCCTCGATCTGCTGTGCGACGGCCGTCGCACGGCCGACCTCGGTCTGAACGAGAACGAATGCTTGCACCATCGGTGGTCCCTTTCCCCTGCCGGACTTCTCGACTGTAGGTTGAGTCGACTACGTTCTCTTCGCACGTAACCTGCTGCATCGGTGCTGTCCCGACCGCCGCTAAAAGGTACCGCAGGCGCGGCGCTCGCTCCGCGTGAGACCGTCGCGCACGCACCGCGTTCTCAGGGAGGAACATCATCGACGACACCGTCATCGACTCGGCCACCGGCGGCGAGCGCACCGTCGCGCAGGTCGGCGAATTCGACGTGATCGCCCGCGCCATCGCAGACCGCGAGCAGCCACCGTCGACCATCGTCGGGCCGGGCGACGACGCAGCCGTCGTCGCCGCGTCCGACGGTCGAATCGCCGCGTCCACCGACATGTTGGTGCACGGCAGGCACTTTCGGCTGGACTGGTCGAGTCCGATACAGATCGGCCGCAAGGCGATCGCGCAGAACGGCGCGGACATCGCCGCAATGGGTGCCCAGTGCTCGGGCTTTCTCGTCTCTCTCGGATGCCCGGCCGACACGCCGGTGAGCGTGACCGACGGTCTCAACGAGGGCATGTGGCTCGAGGCAGTTGCTGCCGGATCGGCCGTCGTCGGCGGCGATGTGGTGCAATCGCCGGAGCTGGTGATCTCGATCACCGCGCTCGGCGATCTTCAGGGTCGGGCCCCGGTTCTTCGATCGGGAGCGTGTGCAGGCGATGTGATCGCGTACGCGGGACGGCTCGGCTGGTCCGCGGCCGGACTGGCCCTCCTGCTCGGTGACAGGGACAGAACCGGACACGACGCCGTGCTGGACGCGCACCGAGTGCCTGTCCCTCCGTATTGCGCCGGCATCGACGCCGCAGAGGCGGGAGCGACCTCGCTCACCGACGTCTCCGACGGGCTCCTGGCCGATCTCGGCCACATCGCCGACGCATCGGGCGTGCTGCTGGATGTCGACCCCGACCTGTTGGACATCCCCCTCGAAGTGCGGTCGGCAGCAACGCTGATGGGGCACGATCCGCTGGACTGGGTCCTCACCGGAGGGGAGGATCACGCTCTCGTCGGCACGTTCCCCGACGCCGCCGCCGTTCCCCGGGGATGGACGGTGATCGGCCGCGTCGAGCGCGAAGACGGTGAGCAGGCGGGTCGCGTGACGGTCGGCGGAGAAGTCCACGCGGGTAGATCGGGATGGTCGAGTTTCGAGAGCGAGTGAACGCGGGGCGGGTCGATCGAGTCGGCTAAGTTGCAGAGATGGCTATCTATGCGCTCGGTGATCGCGAACCCGACATCCACCCCGACGCCTACGTCCATCCCGACGCCGTCGTCATCGGAGCGGTGACCTTGGCTGCCGGATCGTCGGTGTGGCCCACTGCAGTCTTGCGGGCCGACTACGGCACCATCTCGATCGGCGAGGGCACCAACGTGCAGGACGGAACCGTGGTGCACTGCACCCCGATCGACGCAACGGTCATCGGATCCGGGTGCGTACTGGGCCACAATGCGCACGTCGAGGGTGCGACCATCGGGGACAACTGCCTCATCGCGTCGGGCTCGGTCGTACTGAACGGATCGAAGATCGGGGCGGGCTCGATCGTCGGCGCGGGCGCGGTGGTGCCGTTCAAATTCGTCGTTCCCGAACGTTCCATGGCGCTCGGCGTACCCGCCAAGATCCGCGAGGGCTACCAGGTTCCCGAGGGGCATGTCGACATCAACGTGCAGATGTACTCGGCCAACGCCGCGTACTACCGTGACGCGCTGCGCCGGATCGATCGGTGACGCCTCGGCCGCTCTCCGAGAGCGTCGAGTCGGGCTGGGCGGCTGCCCTCGCTCCGGTCGAGACGAATGTCGCTGCGATGGGCGACTTCCTGCGAGCCGAGCTCGCCGCGGGACGACACTACCTGCCCGCGGGTGAGAACGTGCTGCGTGCTTTTCGCTACCCCTTCGATCGGGTTCGCGTGCTCATCGTCGGTCAGGATCCGTATCCCACGCCGGGACATGCAGTGGGCCTGAGCTTTTCGGTCGCGCCCGACGTGCGACCCGTACCGCGGAGTCTGAGCAACATCTTCAAGGAGTACTCGGACGACCTGGGCCTGCCCACGCCGAGCACCGGCGATCTCACGCCCTGGTCGGAGCAAGGGGTGATGCTGCTCAACAGGGTGCTCACCGTCGAACCGTCGCAGGCGGCGTCACACCGTAAGAAGGGGTGGGAAGCGGTGACGGAGCAGGCGATTCGGGCACTGGTCGCCCGAGCGGAGAACCCCGATGCGCCCGGACTGGTGGCAGTTCTCTGGGGACGTGACGCGGCAACCCTGAAGCCGATGCTCGGATCGGTGCCCTTCATCGAATCCGCTCATCCGTCACCGCTGTCCGCCTCACGCGGGTTCTTCGGATCCAAGCCCTTCAGCCGCGTCAACGAACTATTGGTCGAGGGCGGAGACGAACCGATCGACTGGACGCTGCCGTGACCGGTTCAGGAGAAGTCGGGACGACGCTTCTCGACGAACGCGTCGACGCCTTCACGTCCGGCAGGTGACGACGCAGCGGCCGATATCGAGGCAGCTTCGGCGTCCAATTGTTCTGTCAGAGTGGCTGATTCGGAGGTTCCGAGCAGTCTCTTGATGCCCTGGTACGCAGATGTCGGTCCGTTGGCAAGGGTTCGAGCGAGGCGCTCGGCCTCACTGTCGACGATATCGTCGCCCACCAGCCGGCTGAGGATTCCGAGGCGAACGGCGTCCTCTCCGTTGATGATCGAGTCACCCAGAAGAATGTCCATCGCGCGGCCCGAACCGACGATGCGGGGGAGTGTCCAGGACATTCCCCCGTCCGGAGTGAATCCGATCGAGGGGTACGCGGGGCGCAGTTTGGTCGACGGTCCGCCGATGGCGATGTCGGTGAGACAGACCAGACTCATGCCTGCCCCGGCCGCCCAGCCGTGAACACCGGCGACGACCGGGACGGTGACGGCGGCCAGTTCGCGGACGAATGCATGGAACGTGTCGGCGACCGATCCGACGAATGCGCCGCGGTCTTCGGCTCCGGCGAAGTCACGGACGTTTCCGCCTGCGCAGAAGTTGGGACCGCGGCCGATGAGGAGCACGCTTCCGATAGCGGTGGTGCCGGCGTTGACGGATCGCAGTGCCGCCGTGCCGCCGTCGATGCCGTCGAGGTCGAGCGAGGCACCGCCGGCCTCGGTGGCTACGACGATGCGCAATACGCCGTCCTCGATGCTGACCTTGCTGGGGCTGTAATCATCCGAATCGCTCACGCTCGGAACTCTAATGGACGTCCAAGTGTTCGACTGCACCGACGACTGTGCCCCGCCTCCGAGTACGGGGGCGGGGCACAGATCTCGCACGCGAGGAACGCCGTGGAGGAAAACGAAGAGCGAGGCCGAAATCAGCCCCGGACCACCTTGCCTGCCTTCAAGCAGGAGGTGCACACGTTCATGCGCTTGGAGTTACCAGGCGCAACCTGAGCGTGAACGGTCTGGATATTCGGGTTCCAACGACGGTTGGTCCGTCGGTGCGAGTGCGAGACCGACTTACCGAAGCCGGGCCCCTTGGCGCATACGTCGCAGACGGCAGCCATAGTCGCGAACTCCTTGATAGATGTTGATCGATACATGTGGTCGAAGACATCGAAACGAACTACGAGCAGATGCAAGGATTGCAATGCGTGAAGATCGCCTCGAGGCAACCCTGCAAGAATAGCGGCGCCGCACGCAATCACCAAACCGCCACGGCAGACGCTGCGTGAGGGCTCACGGAGGGCGCACCACCGATCATGCCCGACTAAGCTTCGGGCACTGTCCGCGAGGGAGTTCGGACGAGGCGGATGCGACGCGGGGGGAGGCTGGCCGAGGTGGTCGACGTTCTCGAATCGATCGATGCCGCGGCCCTGCGACGGTGGGCCTACCACTGCGTCGATTCCCTCACCGCGCGGTGCGACGAGATCAATGCACTCAACGTGTTCCCCATTCCCGACTCGGACACCGGCACCAACCTCATGTTCACCTTCCGCGCCGCGGTGGAATCGATGCGCGCGGCGGGGCCCACTGCGGACGCCCGCACCATCGGGCGGGCACTGGCCGTGGGGGCGGTCGCGGGTGCGCGAGGCAACTCGGGAGTGATCGTGTCCCAGCTGTTGCGCGCCGTAGCCGAGGCCGCAGCGGACGGCCCCCTGGACACGGTGTCGATTCAGGCGATGTTGCGTCGAGCGAGAGTCCTGGTCGCGGGCGCGGTCAGCGTTCCCGTCGAGGGCACGATGCTCACCGTTCTGGCCGCCGCCGATCGCGAGGCCTCGGCCCACGATGCCAATGTCAGCCTTTCCTCGCTGGTGGTCGACATCGCCGAGGCCACCGCTCGCGCTGTCGACAGCACGACGGACCAACTCGCCGAACTCCGGGAAGCGGGTGTCGTGGACGCAGGAGCTCTCGGTCTCTCGGTGATCGTCGATGCGTTCGTGGAGGTGGTGATCGGCCGCACTCCGCCGCGTCGGCGATACCGTCGCCCACACGAGCACGAACGCCGGACGGTCGGCGATGCGTCGACCGTCTCGTCGGACTGCGGCGGTGCACCCGAGTCGGTGTCGGGATACGGGTCACCTCGCCCCCTCGGGTACGAGGTGGTCTACGTCGTGCACGGCATGGACGACGCGGGGGCGGCGGAGCTTCGCCGGGCCCTTGCCGACATCGGAGATTCGGTCGTGGTCGCCGGTGACGGTTCCGGGGCCTGGTCCGCGCACGTACACACCACCGACCCCGGTGGTGCCGTCGATCGCGGGATCGCTGCCGGAGATGTTCGCGGAGTGCGTATCTCGTGTTTCGGTCTGGCCGAGCTCGCCGGATCCGTGCGCCCCGAAGAGCACGACGCAGCAGCGTTGTCGGTGGGTCGCGATATTTTGGCGCTGGTGGCCGGTGACGGTGCTGCGGATCTCTACGTTCAGGAAGGCGCGACGGTGGTGCGGTGCGACGAGGCGATCGACTCATCGGTGCTGCATCGAGCGATCGTCGGGATGAAGCATCGCGAGGTGTTGGTGCTGCCGAACGGCGCGTTGTCGGCGCAGGAACTCGTTGCCGTCGGCGCAGCTGCCCGAGCGGACGGCAAAGACGTGGTCATGTTGCCGTGCTCGGCGATGGTGCAGGGTTTGGCCGCGCTCGCGGTGCACGATGCCGCCCGGGCCGCAGTCGACGACGCGTTCACGATGTCCGAGGCCGCGGCGGGAACGAGGTGGGGTTCTCTGCGTATCGCACAGGAGCGATCGCTGACGTGGGTCGGTACGTGCGAGCCTGGCGACTGCATCGGGCTCGCAGGGCAGGAGGTGGTGATCGTCGCCGCTCGTCCGCTCGATGCCGGGTGTCGGTTGCTCGATCAGCTCCTGGCCACCGGAGGGGAGCTGGTGACGGTGCTCGTCGGGGCCCAGGCGTCGGATGACTTCGGTGATCGGTTGGCGGAGTACGTGTCGGGCGCACATCCCGGAGTCGACGTGGTGGTCTATACAGGTGGGCAGCCGGGGGATCTCGTGCAATTCGGAGTGGAATAGGGAATCTCGGACAATGGCAACGCTGGTGGACCGGCTCGATGACGTCCTCGGAGCCGCGGCGGCGACGCCGCTGGCGGACGTCTTCGGTATTCACACCGTCGAGGAACTGCTTCGGCACTATCCGCACCGTTACATGACGCACGGTTCGGAGCTGGGGGAGAAGGAGCCGCCCGAGGGCGAGCACATCACCATCGTCGCCACGGTCGAGTCCGCGACGCTGCGTTCGATGAAGAACCGCAACGGGCAGTTCCTCGCAGTGACACTCGCCGCCGACGGACAGCGGATCGACGCCACCTTCTTCAGTCCGCACAAGCTCAAGCACGTCCTGGTACCCGGTCGCCGAGGAATGTTCTCGGGGAAGGTCAAGTACTTCGGCAAGCGCTGGAATCTCACCCACCCCAGCTACGTGATTCTCGGCGGAGACGACAACGACGGTGCCGTCGTGCCCGCAGGAAGAATCGTCGGCGGCGGCACCCTGGCCGGACTCGCCCGTGGCTCGGTCGATTCTTCGGGAGCCGTCGACATGTCGGTGTTCGATCGTGCGTTCGTGCCCATCTACCCGGCCGCGAAGGACGTCGAGAGCTGGACCTTCATGCGCTGCGTTCGGCAGGTGCTCGACCGACTCGACGACGTGGTCGATCCGCTGCCCGAGTCGGTACGAGCGCAGCGCGGTCTCGTCGACATCGACACCGCGCTGCGGTCGGTCCATTTCCCGGATACCGCACAGGACAAGGACTCCGCGCGCGAGCGGTTGAAGTTCGACGAGGCGCTCGCCGTTCAGCTCGTCCTCGCCGACCGCCGACGAGACGCGTCCACCCGGTTGGCAGCGCGATGCCCACCGATCACCGACGGTATCGCCGCGGAGTTCGATCGACGTCTGCCGTTCGAGTTGACGGCCGGCCAGCACCAGGTCGCAGCCGAGATCGCCCACGATCTGTCGGCACCGCATCCGATGTCGCGGCTGTTGCAGGGTGAGGTCGGCTCGGGCAAGACGATCGTTGCGCTGCGGGCGATGCTGCAGGTGATCGATGCCGGGCATCAGTGTGCGTTGCTCGCACCGACGGAGGTTCTCGCCTCACAGCACGCGCGCTCGATTCGGTCGATGCTCGGGAGCCTCGCGGCCGGCGGCGAGCTCGGATCGCACGAGCTGGCGACCAAGGTCGCCCTGTTGACCGGCTCGATGTCCACCGCGGCAAAGCGGTCCGCGCTGCTCGATGCCGTCACCGGTGACGCGGGCATCCTGATCGGTACCCACGCCCTGATCGAGGACCGCGTCGAATTCCTCGATCTCGCGATGGTCGTCGTCGACGAACAGCACAGGTTCGGCGTCGAGCAGCGAGATGCGTTGCGCGCCAAGGCTCGCGACAACACCAGTCCGCACCTGCTGGTGATGACCGCGACTCCTATTCCGCGGACCATCGCGATGTCGACCCTCGGCGACCTCGAGACGTCGGTGCTGACCGAACTTCCCCGCGGTCGATCGCCCATCGTCAGCAACGTGGTGCCTGCCAGGAGCAAACCGGGCTGGGTGGACCGAGCGTGGCAGCGTATTCACGAAGAAGTGGCAGCCGGTCGCCAGGCCTACGTGGTGTGCTCCCGCATCGGCGACGACGAGGACACGGAGACCGGGAAGAAGAGCGCTGCGAAGAAGAAGAGCGCGAGCTCGGAGGACGGCCCCGAGACGACGGCTGCGGTGGACCTGTACGAGACGCTCTCCACCGGACCGATGCACGATCTGCGCGTGGGGCTGCTGCACGGACGACTGTCGGGAGACGACAAGGACATCACCATGTCCGAGTTCAACTCCGGCGAGATCGACGTCCTGGTCTGCACCACGGTGGTCGAAGTGGGAGTGGACGTTCCCAACGCGACGGTCATGGTCATCATGGATGCGGACCGTTTCGGGGTGAGCCAACTGCATCAGTTGCGAGGCCGGATCGGCCGAGGCGGGCACCAGGGCCTGTGCATCATGATCAGCTATCTCAGCCCCGCCGGCGGCTCCTTCGCCCGGCTCGAGGCGGTGGCCGCGACCAACGACGGTTTCGAGTTGGCCAAGCTGGATCTGGCGACTCGTCGCGAGGGCGACGTTCTCGGTGCTGCACAGTCGGGCACCGTCAGCGGCTTGCGGCTGCTCTCGTTCATCGACGACGAGGACATCATCGCCGACGCGCAGGACTGCGCACGGTCACTGTTCGCGCGGGACCCGTCGCTGGCGAACGATCCCGGCATCGCGTCGATGATGCGTTCGGCTTGGCGATCGGATCGAGTCGATTATTTGCAGAAGTCCTGACGTAGGGACTCACTGCACCGTTTCAGTGGAGGAAATCGAGCACATCGTCCCGCATGATGAGATCAGTACGCCTCGGTGGCCGACGCTGCCGGGTAAGTTGAGCCAATGTTCTCCAAAGTTTTGGTTGCCAACCGCGGTGAAATCGCTATTCGCGCCTTCCGCGCCTCCTACGAACTCGGGGCCTCGACCGTTGCCGTGTTCCCGTTCGAGGACCGGAACTCGGTGCACCGGACGAAGGCCGACGAGGCGTATCAGATCGGGGAGAAGGGCCATCCCGTTCGCGCCTATCTCTCGGTCGACGAGATCGTCGCCGCTGCCAAGCGCAGCGGTGCGGACGCGGTATACCCCGGGTACGGATTCCTTTCCGAGAACCCGGATCTGGCCGCAGCGTGCGCCGAGGCAGGCATCACCTTCGTCGGCCCGTCCGCCGATGTGCTCGAACTGACCGGCAACAAGGCCCGCGCGATCGCGGCAGCCAAGGCGGCAGGACTTCCGGTGCTGGCGTCGTCGGAACCGTCGTCCGATGTGGACGCGCTCGTCGCCGAGTCCGAGTCGATGACGTTCCCGCTGTTCGTCAAGGCCGTCGCCGGCGGTGGCGGTCGCGGTATGCGCCGAGTGGCCGAGCCCGAGCAGCTGCGTGAATCCATCGAAGCTGCTGCGCGCGAGGCGGAGTCGGCCTTCGGTGATCCGACCGTGTTCCTCGAGCAAGCTGTGATCGATCCCCGGCACATCGAGGTTCAGATTCTCGCCGACGGCCAGGGCAACGTGGTGCACCTGTTCGAGCGAGACTGCAGCGTGCAGCGTCGGCATCAGAAGGTCATCGAGCTCGCTCCGGCTCCGAATCTGCCCGAGGGGTTGCGGGAGAAGATCTGCGCCGACGCCGTGGCGTTCGCGAAGCAGATCGGCTATTCGTGTGCCGGTACCGTCGAGTTCCTGCTCGACACCCGTGGCAATCACGTGTTCATCGAGATGAATCCGCGAATCCAGGTGGAGCACACCGTCACCGAAGAGGTGACCGATGTGGATCTGGTGCAGTCCCAGCTGCGGATCGCCTCGGGGGAGACGCTCGCGGATCTGGGTCTGCAGCAGGAGAACATCGTGCTGCGCGGTGCGGCCCTGCAGTGCCGCATCACCACCGAGGATCCGGCGAACGGATTCCGGCCGGACGTCGGACGCATCACCGCCTACCGCACGCCGGGCGGTGCCGGCGTACGCCTCGACGGCGGAACCACGCTGGGTGCCGAGGTCGGTGCCTACTTCGACTCCATGCTCGTCAAGCTCACCTGCCGCGGCCGTGACTTCGACACCGCCGTGGCTCGTGCCCGACGAGCGTTGGCGGAGTTCAGGATTCGCGGTGTCGCCACGAACATCCCGTTCCTGCAAGCGGTTCTGGTCGATCCCGACTTCACCGCGGGCCGCGTCACCACCTCGTTCATCGAGGAGCGCCCCGAACTGCTCACCTCGCGATCCTCGGGCGACCGCGGCACGAAGATTCTCGCCTACCTGGCCGATGTGACGGTCAACAAGCCGCACGGCGAACGTCCGTCCCCGGTGTACCCGCACGACAAGCTCCCCGCGGTGGACTTCGCAGCTCCGATTCCCGATGGTTCGAGGCAGCGTCTGCTCGCGCTCGGACCCGAAGGCTTCGCCCGCGATCTGCGCAACCAGAAAGCGCTCGGCGTCACCGACACCACGTTCCGCGACGCGCATCAGTCGTTGCTGGCGACGCGCGTGAGGACGAGCGGACTGCTCGGAGTCGCTCCGTACGTAGCGCGCACGACGCCGCAGCTGCTCTCCATCGAGGCGTGGGGCGGCGCCACCTACGACGTGGCACTGCGATTCCTGCACGAGGATCCATGGGAGCGATTGGCCAGCCTGCGAGAGGCCGTGCCCAACATCGCCATTCAGATGTTGTTGCGCGGCAGGAACACCGTCGGCTACACCCCGTACCCGGAGAAGGTGACCCGCAGCTTCGTCGCCGAGGCCACCGACACCGGCATCGACATCTTCCGTATCTTCGACGCGCTCAACAATGTCGATCAGATGCGTCCGGCGATCGATGCCGTGCGCGAGACCGGCACGGCGCTCGCCGAGGTGGCACTGAGCTACACGGGAGATCTGTCGAACCCGAACGAGAACCTCTACACCCTCGACTACTACCTGAAGTTGGCCGAGCAGATAGTCGACGCAGGCGCGCACGTGCTCGCCATCAAGGACATGGCAGGACTGCTCCGTGCACCCGCAGCCAAGACGCTGGTGACGGCACTGCGCTCGAACTTCGATCTGCCCGTGCACGTACACACCCACGACACACCCGGTGGACAGCTCGCGACGTACCTCGCGGCCTGGGAGGCCGGGGCGGACGCGGTCGACGGTGCCAGCGCGGCGATGGCAGGTACCACCAGCCAGCCTGCGTTGTCGGCGATCGTCGCGGCTGCCGCGCACACCGAGCGCGACACCGGTCTGAATCTGCAGGCCGTCTGCGACCTGGAGCCGTACTGGGAAGCCGTACGAAAGGTGTACGCGCCGTTCGAGTCCGGGCTGCCGGCACCGACGGGCCGCGTCTACACCCACGAGATCCCCGGCGGACAGCTCTCGAACCTACGGCAGCAGGCCATTTCGCTCGGGCTCGGTGATCGGTTCGAGACCGTCGAGGCCAATTACGCTGCTGCGGACCGCATGTTGGGCCGTTTGACCAAGGTGACGCCGAGCTCGAAGGTCGTCGGCGACCTGGCTCTGGCGCTGGTCGGTGCAGGCGCGTCCGCCGAGGAATTCGCCGAGAATCCCGGCCGCTACGACATCCCCGATTCGGTGATCGGATTCCTGCGCGGCGATCTGGGCACGCCCGCGGGCGGATGGCCCGAACCGTTGCGGACGAAGTTGCTGGAGGGTCGCGGCGAGGGCAAGCCGGTGACACCGCTCACCGAGGAGGACGAGAAGAACCTCGACGGCACCTCGGCTCAGCGCCGCGAGACTCTCAACCGTCTGCTGTTCCCCGGTCCCACAGCCGAACTCGCTGCTCACCGCGAGAAGTACGGCGATACGACTCGGCTGTCGGCCAATCAGTTCTTCTACGGCCTGCGGCAGGGCGAGGAGCATCGGGTGGCACTGGAGAAGGGCGTCGAACTGTTGATCGGGCTCGAGGCCATCTCCGACCCCGACGAACGTGGCATGCGCACCGTGATGTGCATTCTCAACGGACAGTTGCGGCCGGTGTCGGTGCGCGACCGATCCATCTCGAGCGAGGCCCCCACGGTCGAGAAGGCGGATCGATCGAATTCCGGTCACATCCCGGCACCGTTCGCCGGTGTGGTGACGCTCTCCGTCGAAGAGGGACAGAAGATCTCGGCCGGAGACACCGTCGCCACGATCGAGGCGATGAAGATGGAGGCCGCGATCACCGCTCCTCGCGGCGGCACCGTGACTCGGTTGGCGATCTCGGGTGTGCAGCAGGTGGAGGGCGGCGATCTGCTCGTCGTCATCGGTGGGGGGTCGACGGGCGAAGAGGCCGGCAGCGAATGACGCGGATCGTGGCGGGTGTCGCGGGCGGTCGGCGATTGTCGGTCCCCGGCCAGGGCACCCGGCCCACCTCCGAGCGAGTTCGCGAAGCGCTGTTCAGCTCGCTGGAGAGTCGGATGGAACTCGGTGGTGCCGCGGTGCTGGATCTGTTCGCGGGATCGGGAGCACTGGGGCTGGAGGCGCTCTCGCGTGGAGCGTCGTCGGCGGTGCTGGTCGAATCCGATGCCCGAGCGGCGGCGGTGGTGCGAAAGAACATCGAGTCGGTGGGGTTGCCCGGTGCCTCGGTCCGGTGCGCTCCGGTGGCCTCCGTGCTGGCCGGGGCTGCGGATGCGGCGTACGACCTGGTGTTGGCCGACCCGCCGTACGCCGTCACCGACACTGCTGTTGCCGGTCTGTTGGACAGACTCGTCACCGGGGGATGGCTCACCCCCGATGCGATCGTCGTCCTCGAGCGGTCGTCGCGTTCGCCGGAGACCCGATGGCCGACCGGACTGGTCCCGGAGAAGTCGAAGAAGTACGGCGAGAGTCGGATCGAGATCGCGTCACGAGTAACGAGCGAGCCCGGGATCGGCTGATAGGTTCGCGGACATGACTGGCGCACTCTGCCCTGGATCCTTCGACCCGGTGACCAACGGTCACCTCGACATCTTCGAGCGGGCCGCCGCCGCCTTCGACGAGGTGGTGGTGACGGTGATGGTGAACAAGAGCAAGAAGGGCATGTTCAGCATCGACGAGCGGATCGAGATGCTCGAGGTCGCCACGGAGCATCTGCCCAACGTCAGGATTGGTTCGTGGTACGGACTGTTGGTCGATTACGCTCGGCAAGAAGGCTTTTCGGCGATCGTCAAAGGTCTGCGCAGTGCCAACGACTTCGATTACGAATTGCAAATGGCGCAGATGAACAGAACGTTGACCGGTGTGGACACGCTGTTTCTCCCGGCGAATCCCGCGCACAGCTTTCTGTCGAGTTCGTTGATCAAGGAGGTCGCGACCTTCGGGGGCGACGTCACCGGCATGCTGCCGCCCTTCGTTCAGGACCGCCTGCTGACCCGTATCGCCGAGCGGACGGCAGAGTAGTTCGAGGAGCGACACACCGAGCCGGTATAGCGCAGACGCACGCGTCGGCGGGCAGACTGAACAGCGCAGCACTGCGAGTGAAGACCGCGCAGTGGCAGATTCGACGATTGGGGTAACCGGTGTACCGCGTATTCGAGGCGCTCGACGAGCTCGTCGCCATTGTCGAGGAGGCGCGCGGCGTTCCGATGACTGCCGGGTGCGTCGTCCCTCGCGGCGATGTCCTGGAACTGCTCGACGACGTCCGTGACGCCATCCCCGGCGAGCTGGACGACGCTCAGGACGTACTGGATCATCGCGACAAGCTCGTCGGCGATGCCAGGGCCACTGCGGAGAAGACGGTCGGTACCGCCAATGCCGAGGCCCAGGACACGGTCGAGAACGCCCGGGATTCGGCCGATCGCATTCTCGCCGACGCGAAAGCTCAGGCGGATCGCATGGTGTCCGAGGCGTCGGCGCACGCCGACCAGCTCGTGGCCGATGCCGAGGCGGAGGCCGAGCGAACCGTGCTCGAAGGCCAGCGCGAGTACGAGGCTCTGACCGTTCGGGCCCGCACCGAGGCCGATCGGATGATCGAGTCCGGAACGGCGTCGTACGAACGGTCGGTCGCGGACGGTACAGCCGAGCAGAACCGTCTCGTGTCGGAAACCGAGGTCGTTCAGGCGGCCCACGCCGAGTCGGCTCGGGTGATCGACAGCGCTCACGCCGAATCCGATCGGATGCGCAGCGAATGTGACGTCTACGTCGACACCAAGCTTGCAGAGTTCGAGGAGTTCCTCAGCGGCACGATTCGTTCGGTCGGCCGTGGGCGTCAGCAGCTGCGAACCGGTTCGGGTGTGCCGGAATACGGTAGCGAGCCGTACGGTGAATCCCCGTACGGGAGCCCGGAGCAGGGACGTCGCAGCCGCCACTGAACGGCAGCGATTTGCCCTCGTATGCGCGTATGCGTATCGTTGTGGGGTTGCTTACCGACAGTAGGCATTCCGACAGTAAGGAAGAACAGCCGTGCCCCCGCCCAAGAGAACGACCCGTCCGGAATTGGACGACGGATTCGTTCTGGACATTCTCAACCTCGGTCGTCGACCAGGGTCGACGAAGGCCGTCGAGCGGACGGTTCCGGCTCCTTCCCGAATCGGCCTCGATGCCATAGCCATCGAAGCCGGTGTTCCGGTCTCGCTCGATCTGCAGTTGCAGGCGGTCTCGGAGGGCGTTCTCGTCACCGGCTCCGTACGAGCAGCCACGGCCGGGGAGTGCACACGCTGCCTCGACCCGGTCGCTGGCAACGTCGACGTCTACTTGACCGAGTTGTTCGCTTACCCGAACAGCATCACCGAGGAGACCACCGATGCGGACGAGATTCACCGCATCGTCGACGACCTGATAGATCTCGAACCCGTCATTGTCGACGCGGTCGGTCTGGAGCTTCCACTCCATCCCGTTTGCAGCGACGAGTGCGAGGGATTGTGCCCAGAATGCGGCGTTCGCCTGGCGATTGCTGAATCCGGCCACAGTCACGATACAATTGATCCTCGCTGGGCTGGTCTTGCAGCCAAATTTGGCGTGGATCCAGAACCGAGCACAGAACTTGTGAACAACGAAGCCGAGGAGAAGTAAGTGGCTGTCCCGAAGCGCAAAATGTCGCGTTCCAACACGAGGTCGCGTCGTGCACAGTGGAAAACCACTGCGCCCACCCTCGTGACGTGCCCCAACCGCGGTTGCGGCGAGAAGACTCTGCCCCACATCGCGTGCCCCTCGTGTGGCACCTACAAGGGCCGCCAGGTCGTCGCAGCGGTCTGATTTCCGCTTACGTGACAAACGAAGTAGTGGACCGGCACAACAGCGGTTCGCAGAAGAATAGCTCCACTGCCGCCAGCGGCGGGGACGACCGAGAGTCGCTCCTCGCCGCTATCGGTGTCTCCGTGGCCGAACCGCTGCTGACGTTGGCTCTGACGCACCGGTCGTTCGCGTACGAACACGGTGGGCTGCCCACCAACGAGCGTCTCGAGTTCCTGGGCGATTCCGTCCTCGGTCTTGCGGTGACCGAGCACCTCTATGCGGTGCACCCCACCAAGTCCGAGGGCCAGCTGGCCAAGATCAGGGCGAGCGTGGTGAACATGCATGCCTTGGCGGAGGTCGCACGCGGTCTCGGTGACGGCGGCCTGGGTCGCCACCTGCTGTTGGGCAAAGGCGAGGAACAGACCGGTGGACGCGACAAGCCGAGCATCCTTGCCGACGGCATGGAGTCGCTACTGGGTGCAATCCACCTCCAGCACGGCATCGACGTTGCGCGCACCGTTGTTCTGACGCTGTTCGCAGGCCTTCTCGATCGAGCTCCCAAGCTCGGTGCAGGGCTGGACTGGAAGACGAGCCTGCAGGAACTGACCGCCGAACGTGCACTCGGCGTTCCCGCATACGAGATCTCGTCCACCGGGCCCGATCACGACAAGGAATTCACCGCGACCGTGTTGGTCGGCGGGTTCCCGCGCGGCGTCGGTATCGGTCGGTCGAAGAAAGAAGCCGAACAGAAGGCTGCCAGTCTGGCGTGGAACACGCTGTCGAACAACGACACTGCCATTCCTGCCGAGTCGGCAACCGACGAATCCTGATGCCGGAACTGCCCGAGGTCGAGGTCGTCCGGCTCGGTCTGGAATCTCATGTCGTCGGCAGGACGATGCGGTCGGTGGAAGTGCTGCACCCCCGCGCCGTGCGGCGTCACGATCTCGGTGGCCTCGATCTGATCGGCCAGCTACGCGGTCAGCGTGTTTCCTCGGCTCGGCGGCGCGGTAAGTACCTGTGGCTGGTGATGGAACCAGGCGAATTCGCCACCGTCGTACACCTGGGTATGAGCGGACAGATGCTGGTGCAACCGCCGTCGGCCCCGGACGAGAAGCACCTGCGGATCCGGGCCCGACTCGACGACGGCACCGATCTGCGCTTCGTCGATCAACGCACGTTCGGCGGCTGGGCGCTCGCCCCGATCGTCACCGTGGACGGCACCGAGGTACCCGAACCGGTCGCACACATCGCCCGCGACCCGATCGATCCACTGTTCGACGCCGAATCGGTGGTGAACGTCTTGCGCGGCAAGCACACCGAGATCAAGCGTGCACTGCTCGATCAGACGGTGCTCTCGGGCGTGGGCAACATCTACGCCGACGAGGCGCTGTGGCGCGCGAAGATCCACGGCAATCGAATCGCGGAGACTCTGACGCGGCCGGCGCTGCGGCGCCTTCTCACCGCCGTGCACGCGGTGATGGGCGAGGCACTGGCGCAGGGCGGAACTTCGTTCGACGCGCTGTACGTGAACGTCAACGGACAATCCGGCTACTTCGATCGCTCCCTCGACGCCTACGGTCAGGAGGGCCTGCCCTGCTCGCGATGCGGAGCCCCGATCAGACGCGAGAAGTTCATGAACCGCAGCTCGTTCAGCTGCCCCACCTGCCAGCCGCGACCCCGACACATGCGCGGCTGACAGCGCCAGGTCATTCCGCGGGTTCAACTCCTGAACAGCCCGCCTAGTATTTCCGTCATGGCAGAACAGAGCACGCCGACCAACCTCTGGGTCGAGCGCACAGGCACCCGTCGCTACACCGGCCGCAGCTCCCGAGGAGCCGAAGTACTCATCGGGTCGGAGTCGGTGGAGGGCGTCTTCACCCCCGGCGAGCTGCTGAAAATCGCACTGGCCGCCTGCACCGGCATGAGCTCGGACCTACCCCTCTCACGTCGACTGGGTGACGACTACTCCGCCACCGTCGAGGTGTCCGGGGCCGCCGATCGCGAGAACGAGCGGTATCCGGAATTGAACGAGATTCTCCGAGTCGATCTCAGCGCGATGGATCCCGAAGCGCAGGAGCGTCTGCTCACGGTCGTCGAGCGCGCCATCGACAAGGTGTGCACCGTCGGGCGGACCCTGAAGGCCGGTACGACAATCAACCTGGACATCGACGTGGACGCCTGATGAAAGCCAGGGCAGCCGTCGTCGTCACGGGCCTGCTCCTCGGCGCGGCGACCGCCCTGGCTCCCACGGCGGACGCGTCGAGCAGCTGCACTCCGTGGTCGGTGAGCACGGTGGCGTCGGGATTCGGGATGCTCGAGAATCTCGAGTTCGACGGACGTGGTTCGATGATCGTGTCCGAGACCTCTCCCATCGGGCCAGGCGCGCTGCGTACCGTGGCACCCAACGGTGACCGGGGCACACTCGTAGCCGACGTCGAGTCGCCGGGAGGACTGGTTCGGGACGGAGACACTCTGTTCTTCACGACCGGAAACAGTGCTGCCGCAGGGCTTCTCGATACCCGAACCGGCACCGTCGACACGATCGATCTCGGCACCGGGGTTCGGTCGACGTACGCGTCCGGCCTGGCGATGCCCAACGGGCTGGAGCGATCGGAGACCGGTGATCTGTTCACCACCCGCAATCTGGGCAGCCTCCCGGGCCTGACGCGCGTTGCGGTCGACGGTTCGGTGTCGACGGTGCGTACCGACCTGGGATCGGCCAATGGCATCGGCATCGGCAACGGAAAGATCTACGTGGCCAACACGTTCGATCTCGAGACGACGCTCACCGTGCTCGACGAGGAGAATCCGTCCGGACCGTCCACGCGCATTCGCATCGACGGTGTCGGACCGCTGGCGATGTCGGACGACCTGACCGTCGGCGACGACGGAACGGTCTATCTCGCACAGAATCTCGCCGGCAGAGTGGTCCGTATCGACCCGGAATCCGGCGCGTCGTGCGTGATAGCCACCGCTGTTCCGCTGACGTCGTCGGTCGCCTTCGGCGGGACCGGATTCGACGAGACAGCCTTGTACGCCACCAGTTTCGACGGAACCGTCCGAAAGTTGGCTCGCTCGTGAACGACGAACGGTTGACGGCGTGGGTGCACGGGCTCGTTCAGGGCGTCGGGTTTCGGTGGTGGACTCGCTCGCGCGCACTCGAACTCGGACTCGTCGGTCACGCGACCAATCACGCGGACGGACGAGTTCTGGTGATAGCGGAGGGCCCGCGTGAGCGTCTCGAGGCGCTTCTCGCCCTGCTTCGAGGCGATCGGACC
This sequence comes from Rhodococcus sp. 06-462-5, assembly GCF_002258315.1. Lineage (GTDB taxonomy): Bacteria > Actinomycetota > Actinomycetes > Mycobacteriales > Mycobacteriaceae > Rhodococcoides. The sequence continues at coordinate 230,071 of NZ_NOYD01000038.1, forward strand.
CCGGGCACGGTCACCCTCGTCGTGGAGAGTTGGGACACCGCCCGCGGAGATCTGACGGGCTTCGTCGAACGCTGACCGTCCGTTGCGGGAGGCTCGGCGCACTTTCGGGCAGCGTGCCGGTAAAGTACGGACGCTATGTATCTCAAGAGTCTGACGCTGAAGGGCTTCAAGTCCTTTGCTTCGGCGACGACTCTTCGTTTCGAGCCCGGAATCACCTGTGTCGTCGGCCCCAACGGCTCCGGCAAATCCAATGTCGTCGATGCCCTGACCTGGGTGATGGGCGAGCAGGGCGCCAAGGCTCTGCGCGGCGGCAAGATGGAAGATGTCATCTTCGCTGGTACGTCGGGTCGAGCCCCGCTCGGCCGCGCCGAGGTCACTTTGACCATCGACAACTCCGACGGCGCACTGCCGATCGACTACTCCGAGGTCTCGATCACCCGGCGTATGTTCCGCGACGGCGCAGGCGAGTACGAGATCAACGGCAGTTCGTGCCGGCTGATGGACGTCCAGGAACTGCTCAGCGACTCCGGTATCGGCCGCGAGATGCACGTGATCGTGGGGCAGGGCCGGCTGGCGGCGATCCTCGAGTCGCGACCCGAGGATCGTCGAGCCTTCATCGAGGAAGCAGCGGGGGTGCTCAAGCATCGCAAGCGCAAGGAAAAGGCCGTCCGCAAGCTCGATGCGATGCAGGCCAACCTGGCGCGGTTGACCGACCTCACGACCGAATTGCGTCGCCAACTCAAGCCTCTCGGTAGGCAGGCCGAGGTTGCGCGTCGCGCACAGACCGTCCAGGCCGACCTGCGCGACGCCCGGTTGCGACTGGTGGCCGACGACCTGGTGGCCAGGCGCGAGGAGTTCGCGAACCAGACCCAGGACGAGGAAGCGGCGCGCGAGCAGTACGCGATGGTGCAGGACGCCCTCGAAGCCGGCTCGGTGGCACTCGGCGAACACGAGCAGGCCGTAGCTCGGCTGACTCCGAGTGCCGAGGCGGCCGGGCAGACGTGGTTTCGTCTGTCGGCCCTGGCCGAACGCGTGAACGCGACGGTTCGCATCGCGCACGAACGAGCTCGACATCTCGACGCCGTGCAATCCACAGGTCGGGGACAAGACCCGGACGAGCTCGAAGCGCAGGCCGAGCGGGTCGCCGAGGAAGAGATGGAACTCGTCGAAGCCGTGGAGATGGCCCGCGAAACCCTCGAGGCCGCACGAGAGCAGCTGGCCGAGCGCGAGGCTGCGGCGTCGGCCGCCGAGCGTGCCCACCTCGCCGCAGTGCGCGCGGTGGCCGACCGCCGCGAAGGGTTCGCGCGCTTGTCCGGCCGCGTCGACACCTTCCGAACCAAGGTCGAGTCGATCGACGCCGAGGTGGCGCGCTTGTCGGTGGCCATCGACGAGGCCCGAGAGCGGGGCGAATCTGCTCAGCGTGAGTTCGAGAGTGTGCAGGATCAGATCGGCACCCTCGATGCGAGTGAACTGAGCCTCGACACCCACTACGAACGAGCGGTCGCCGCGCTGCGACATGCCGACGCTCGAGTGACCGAACTGCAGGCCGAAGAACGCATCGCGGGCAAGAAGGTGGCGTCGTTCGAGGCGAGGATCGAAGCGCTCACGATGGGTCTCGAACGCAAGGACGGTGCCGGGTGGCTGGTGGAGAACCAGCAGGACGGTCTGTCGGGACTGCTCGCGGGCCATCTCACGGTCGTGCCGGGATACGAGATCGCGGTGGCAGTGGCCATGGGTCCGGCCGCCGATGCCGCACACGCCGAATCGTTCGATGCTGCGCGTGATGCCGTGCTGGCGCTGCGTGCCGCCGACGGTGGCCGCGCGGCCATCGTGCACGGCAATGTCGTTGCAGCGCAATCCGTTCCACGTCCCGAACTCCCGAGTGGCGCTCGATGGGTGCTGGACCTGATCGAGTATCCGGACCGATTGGCCGGGGCCATGACGGCCCTGCTCGACGGTGTGGTCGCCGTCGACTCGCTCGACGCTGCCCACCGTCTGGTCTCCGATTCCGGTGAACTGCGTGCAGTGACCAAGGACGGCGACGTCGTCGAAGCCGGTTGGGTCACCGGCGGCTCGGACCGTCGCCCGAGCACCCTCGAGGTGCAGTCGGCCATCGACACGTCGACGGTGGAGTTGGCGGCGGCAGTGCGCCGCGCGGAGGAGCTCGACGCGGCGTTGGCAGGCGCGTTGGAAGAACAACGGGATCGGCGCGAATCGGCCGAGCAAGCGCTCGCAGCGCTCAACGAATCCGACGCCGCGATGGCCGCGGTGTACGAGCAGTTGGGCCGATTGGGGCAACTGGCGCGTTCGGCTCATGCGGAGTCGGCGCGACTGACGACGCAGCGTAGCTCCGCCGAGGCCAGTCGAGAGGAAGCGATTGCGCGGCTTGCCGAGCTCGAGGAAAACCTGCGAACGGCCGAGGACGAGCAATCCGGTTTCGCGGGCGACGGTGAGAGCGGTGACGCTGCGACCACCATGGAACGGGAGATGGCGGCAGCGGCGTTGACCGAAGTGCGCGCAGTGGAGGTCGAAGCGCGGCTGAACGTGAGGACCGCCGAAGAGCGCGCACAGTCCCTGCGAGGCCGGGCAGATTCGCTTCGACGGGCGGCGCGAGCAGAGCGTGAGGCCAGGGCGCGAGCCGAGCGGGAGAGCGCAGCGCGTCGGCATGCGGCCGCAATCGCGGCGGCAGTCGGAGAATCGGGCGAAGAAGTCGCCGCGCGGTTGGCCACGGTTGTGGCGGCCGCTGCACGTAGACGCGACGAGCTTTCTGCCGAACGAGCAACGCGCACAATCGAACTCGACAAGGTCAAAGAGCAGGTTCGAGCCCTGCAGGGTCAGCTGGCGTCGATCACCGACGCCGTGCACCGGGACGAAGTGGCCCGTGCACAGGCAGCGCTGCGGATCGAACAACTCGAGACGACGATTCTCGAGCAGCACGGCATCGGCCTCGACGATCTGGTGGCCGAGTACGGGCCCGATGTGGCGCTGCCGCCCACCGAACTCGAGATGGCCGAGTACGAGGCGGCCAAGGAGCGGGGTGAGCAGGTGGTGGCACCGGCCCCGATGCCGTTCGACCGCGCCACTCAGGAGCAGCGCGCCAAACGCGCCGAGCGTGACCTCGCCACACTCGGCAAGGTGAACCCGCTCGCCCTCGAAGAGTTCGCGGCCCTCGAGGAGCGCTACAACTTCCTGTCGACCCAGCTCGAAGACGTCAAATCCGCGCGCAAGGATCTGCTCGGCGTGGTCGCCGACGTCGACGAACGGATCCTGCAGGTCTTCACCGAGGCCTGGCTCGACGTCGAGCGAGAATTCACCGGGGTGTTCGCCAAGCTCTTCCCCGGCGGTGAAGGACGACTGATCCTGACCGACCCGTCGGACATGCTCACCACCGGAATCGAGGTCGAGGCACGCCCGCCCGGCAAGAAGGTCAAGCGGCTCTCGCTGCTCTCCGGAGGCGAGAAATCGCTGACCGCGGTGGCCATGCTGGTGGCCATCTTCCGCGCCCGACCGTCACCGTTCTACGTCATGGACGAGGTCGAGGCCGCACTGGACGACACCAATCTGCGTCGACTGATCGGACTGTTCGAGCAGCTCCGCGAGAAGTCGCAGCTGATCGTGATCACGCACCAGAAGCCGACGATGGAAGTGGCCGACGCGCTGTACGGCGTCAGCATGCGCGGCGACGGCATCACCACGGTCATCTCGCAGCGGCTGAACCGAGAACGCGTCGCGGTGGACGCGACCGAGCCGGACGCAACCGAGTCGGAGGCGGCACCTGTCGCCGAACCCGACACCGCCTCCTGAGTTCGTCCTTACGGAGCTACTGCTTCGGGTAGAGCTGCTCGGCGTAGGACGGTCCGTAGTATTCCCGCAGTTCCTCCACCGTCTCGGGAGCCTGCGGAATCAGCGCCTTCGTCAGCGTGGCGACATCGGGGAGAGCGTCGGCGTCCCACGTCTCGGGCTGCCACAGCTTGGATCGCATGAATGCCTTCGCGCAGTGATGGAACACCTCCTCGATGTCGACGACCAGGCACATGATCGGGCGATGACCCTTGACCCGGAGCTCGTCGAAGAACGGGGCCTCGGTGACCAGAGATGCTCGACCGTTGATGCGGAGGGTGTCGCCGCGGCCGGGGACGAAGAAGTTCAGCCCGACGAACGGGTTCTCGAGGATGTTGCGATAGCCGTCCATCCGGCGGTTGCCCGGCCGCTCGGCGAGAGCGATCGTGGCGTCGTCGAGGACGTGCACCAGACTGCCGGCCGGATCGCCCTTGGGCGAGACGTCGCATCGCCCGCTCGCGTCGGAGGTCCCGAGGAGGCAGAACGGTGAGGCAGCAAGCCACTGCACGTCCAGAGGGTGCAGGGTGCATCGGTCCTTGTTGGCGGCTCGGAAGCTCGGCTCTCCGAACATCTCGGTCAGTTCGGCGGCGTCGCGCACCGTGGTCCACTCCATGACCGTGAATGCTATCGACACGGGCTACCGGGCGGGAAGCGCATTTTCACAGTCGATGCACCACCGGTGACGATCGGCCGCGATCGCCTGAGAGGATGTTCGTTGTGAGTAACCAAGCGTGGATCATCGTCGCGGCGATCGCTGCCGTCCTGCTCGTCGTCCTCGTCGTCGGGTTGGTGCTTTCCCGTCGCCGGAGAGTGTCCCTCAAGTCGGACGAGGCAGCGCGAATCGAGGACGCGGCCACCAAGGACAGATCCGGTGGCTACACCGCGGGCAGCGGTTTCTCGTTCAGTCAGGGAACGGCGACAGCCGAGCCCGTGATCCCCAAGGCCCCCAAGCCGGCCGAGCCGATCGCTGATGTCCCCGTCGAGTCCACCCCGGTCGAGCCGCCGCCGGTGGTTCCCACGGCCGAACCGGTCGAAACGGAGTCGGTCTGGACCGAGCCGGAAGTGCTCGAACCCGAGGCCCCGGCCACCGATGTCACCGTCGCCGAGCCTGTTGCGCCCGAGCCCCCGGTAGCCGACACAGTCGCTCCTGCGCCTCGCCGCTTGGACACCATCGACCCCACCGAGGGACGGCTCGACCGTCTCCGTGGCCGGCTCGCACGATCTCAGTCCGCGGTGGGCAAGAGCCTGCTGGGCCTGCTCGGCGGCGGTGACCTGGACGAGGATTCGTGGGAAGAGGTCGAGGACACTCTGCTGATCGCCGATATCGGTTCGGCGACCACCGCGGAGATCATGCGGACGCTGCGTGAGCAGATGGCGGCCCGCAGTATTCGCACCGAGGCCGACGCCCGGGCCCTGCTGCGCGAGATTCTCGTGGCGCAGCTGCACCCCGAGTTCGACCGGTCGATTCGTGCACTGCCACACGACGGCGCGCCCGCCGTGTTGTTGGTGGTGGGAGTCAACGGCACCGGCAAGACCACGACCACGGGCAAACTGGCTCGCGTGCTGGTCGCGGACGGGCGGCGGGTGTTGCTCGGTGCCGCCGACACGTTCCGCGCTGCTGCGGCCGATCAGCTGCAGACCTGGGCCGAGCGAGTGGGTGCCGAGGTGGTTCGCGGCAAGGAGGCAGCGGATCCCGCCGCTGTCGCCTTCGACGCGGTGAGCAAGGGGATCGAGAACGGCGTCGACGTGGTTCTGATCGACACCGCGGGACGATTGCACACCAAATCGGGTCTGATGGACGAACTGAGCAAGGTCAAGCGTGTCATCGAGAAGCGGGCCCACGTCGACGACGTTCTGCTCGTTCTCGACGCAACCGTGGGCCAGAACGGTCTGACACAGGCCCGTGTCTTCGCCGAGATCGTGAACATCACGGGAGTCGTGCTGACCAAGCTCGACGGAACCGCGAAGGGTGGCATCGTATTTCAGGTGCAGCGTGAACTCGGAGTGCCCGTCAAGCTCGTCGGTCTCGGCGAAGGCGCCGACGATCTGGCACCGTTCGAGCCCGGGGCTTTCGTCGACGCTCTGCTGGGCTGATGGCGATTCTCGGGTAGTTCGTAAACCGGGGCAAAAGCAAAACGCCAGCACGAAACCTTTTTGCAACAGAATTCGGTCATGCGTTCACATGTCCGAAACACGCGAGTGTCACGGATGAAACCTCGTGAAACCACTCTTCTTGCGTAACGGCGCGCCAACCGGTGTGCAGGAGAATGGAGGGTGTACGTGAGTCCCGAGGATATGTTGGCCAACTCCGGCAACGCCGCGTGGATGCTGATGGCAGCATCGCTGGTACTGCTGATGACGCCGGGCTTGGCGTTCTTCTACGGCGGTATGTCGCAGTCGAAGTCCGTGTTGAACATGATGATGATGTCGTTCGGAGCAATGGCCGTCGTCTCGATCATCTACTTCCTGTGGGGCTGGTCGATGTCCTACGGCACCCAGGACATCGGCGGCGTCTTCGCCAACCCGTTCGAGTTCTTCGGACTCAAGGATTCGATCACCGATGCGGACGGCAACTACATCGCCGGCGCATGGGGTTACGCCAACGTCATCGACGTGGCATTCCAGGTCACCTTCGCCATCATCACGGTGGCACTGATCAGCGGCTCGATCGCTGGCCGCGTCAAGTACGGCACCTGGCTCGCCTTCTCCGGCATCTGGGTCACCCTGGCCTACTTCCCGCTGGCCCACATGGTCTGGGGCGGCGGACTGCTCTCCGGATCCGAGAACGGCCTTGCGGCAATGATCTTCGGCACCACCGACGACGGTGAAGGTGGACTCGTCGCCAACGTCGCACCGATCGACTTCGCCGGTGGCACGGTGGTGCACATCAACGCCGGTATCGCGGGCCTGATTCTGGCGATCATCATCGGCAAGCGTGCCGGCTTCGGCAAGGTCGCGTACCGCCCGCACAACCTTCCGTTCGTCATGCTCGGCGCAGCTCTGCTGTGGTTCGGCTGGTTCGGGTTCAACGCCGGTTCCGCTTTCGCAGCAGACGGCATCGCCGGTGTGGCGTGGGTCAACACCACCGCAGCCACGGCAGCCGCAATCGTGGGCTGGCTCATCACCGAGCGCATTCGCGACGGACACGCCACCAGCCTCGGCGCTGCCTCGGGCATCGTTGCAGGTCTGGTCGCCATCACCCCGGCCGCGGGCGCACTCACGCCGGTCGGTGCCATGATCCTCGGCGTCATCGCCGGTGTGCTCTCCGCGCTGGCTGTCGGCCTGAAGTTCAAGTTCGGCTACGACGACTCGCTCGACGTCGTGGGCGTTCACCTGGTCGCAGGCCTGTGGGGAACGATCGGAATCGGCTTCCTCGCATCCGAGACCGGCCTGTTCTACGGCGGTGACTACAAGCAGCTCGTCGTGCAGATCGTCATCGCACTGTTCGCGCTGATCTTCACCGCCATCGTCACGGCGGTCATCGCGTTCGCGCTCAAGCCTCTCGGCTGGCGTGTGTCGGACGAGGAGGAGGCGAACGGCATCGACGAAGCCGAGCACGCCGAGACTGCATATGATTTCGCCTGACAAGGTAGAGATAGACGTGAACGCTGCACCGTACGACAACGGGCACTCGAGGTCTTGTGAAGGGAAGCAAAAATGAAGCTGATCACGGCAATCGTCAAACCGTTCACCCTGGAGGACGTCAAGACGGGGCTGGAGCAGGCCGGCGTACTCGGAATGACAGTCAGTGAAGTTCAGGGTTACGGCCGCCAGAAGGGCCACACCGAGGTGTACCGAGGTGCCGAGTACTCGGTCGACTTCGTTCCGAAGGTCCGTGTCGAGGTAGTCGTCGACGACGCCGCTGTGGAGAAGGTCGTCGAGGTCATCGTCGAGGCTGCACGCACCGGCAAGATCGGTGACGGCAAGGTCTGGGTTTCCCCGGTCGACTCGGTCATCCGAGTCCGCACCGGAGAACGTGGCGCTGATGCACTCTGACCCCAAAGGGTCTCGGGCCGTGGGCCCCGGTTCTGGCGCGAAAGCGTCAGGATCGGGGCCTTCGGTCTCCACGGGCTCCGCATCGAAGGGCACGAGCGATGCTGCAGCAGATCTCGCTCGGGCCAGAAAACAACTACTCGACGGCGGAACACGCAATCGTCGCCTCGATGCACCCTCGCTCCGGCAGGCTCTGGTCGATCTCCACGAGTTCTGGCTGACCACCAAAGGCGCCGAGCTCGGGATCAAACCGGACTCCGGCTTCGCGATCGTCGCCGTCGGCGGTCTCGCTCGTCGTGAACTGCTGCCGTATTCGGATCTGGACCTGATCCTGTTGCACGACGATCTCGAACCACGGATCGTCTCCGATGTCGCCGACAAGCTCTGGTACCCACTGTGGGACGCGCACATCAAGCTCGACCACAGCGTGCGAACGGTGCCGCAGGCCCTGCAGGTCGCGGCAGCCGACATGACGGCATCTCTCGGAATGCTCGAGGCGCGTCACATCGCAGGCGACGTCGAACTGAGCAATCTTCTCATCGGCGGCGTACGTCGCCAGTGGCGCAACGGTATTCGAGGGCGTTTCGACGAGTTGATCGAGCAGACCCGCGGACGCTGGTCGCGCAGCGGTGAGATCGCACACCGCGCCGAACCCGATCTCAAGAGCGGCCGTGGGGGACTGCGCGACGTCCAGTTGCTCGACGCCCTCTCCATCGCGCAATTGACCGACGGTATGCCCGGGCTCGGACCCGAATCGCCCGGTGGCGGTCTGGCGTTCGCACACGGACGCCTGTTGGACGTGCGTACCGAACTGCACCGCGTCGCCGGTCGAGCACGGGATCAACTGCGGGCACAGGACGCCGACGAGATCGGTGCCGCGCTGCGAATAGGTGACCGCTTCGATCTCGCTCGCGTACTGAGCGATTCGGCCCGCACCATCAGCTACTCGGTCGACGTCGGGCTGCGTACCGCCGGCAATTCGCTTCCGAGACGCGGCCTTTCGAGACTGCGTCGAGTCCCGGTCAGACGGCCGCTCGACGAGGGCGTCGTCGAACACGGCGGCGAGGTCGTTCTCGCGCGCGACGCTCGACCGAACAAGGATCCAGGCCTGATCATGCGCGTGGCCGCCGCCTCGGCGCAGACCGGCATGCCGATGTCCGCCTCGACCCTGAACCGCCTGTCCGACAGTGCGCCCGAGCTTCGCGAACCGTGGCCCAAGGAAGCCCTCAACGATCTGCTCGTGTTGCTCGGATCGGGTCGCAAAGCGATCGCGGCAATCGAAGCGCTCGACCGAACCGGACTGTGGGGCAGGCTCATTCCGGAGTGGGGCGCGGTACGCGATCTACCGCCACGAGATGCCGTGCACACGTGGACGGTCGATCGGCATCTGGTCGAAACCGCCGCCTACGCAAGCGCATTGACCACTCGAGTTGCGCGTCCGGACCTGTTGGTGCTCGGCGCGCTGATCCACGACATCGGCAAAGGGCGCGGCGGCGACCACAGCGTCGTCGGAGCCGATCTGGCCATCCAGATCGGCAACAGGCTCGGACTGTGGCCCTCCGACGTGGCACTGCTGACGGCAATGGTCAGATACCACCTGCTGCTGCCGGAAACCGCCACCAGACGCGACCTCGACGACCCCGCAACCGTGCAGACCGTCGTCGACGCACTCGGTGCCGACACCATTCTGCTCGAGCTGCTTCACGCACTGGCAGAGGCGGATTCGCTCGCCACCGGGCCCGGGGTGTGGGGTGACTGGAAGGCTTCGCTCATCCGCGAGCTCGTGCGTCGCTGCAGATTGGTGATGGCCGGGGAGAGTCTGCCCTCCCCGGATCCACTCGACCCGGCGCATATCGAACTCGCCGCGCGGGGAGGCGTCCACGTCGACATCGCGCCGACCGACGGGCTGCACACCTTCGTCGTCACCGTCATTGCCCCCGACACACCCGGGCTGCTCTCCGACGCCGCGGGGGTCCTCGCACTCCATTCGCTGCGCGTGCTCTCGGCCTCCCTCGGAAGTCACGAGGGGTCGGCGATCAACTCGTTCGACGTCGCGCCGCTCTTCGGGTCCCCGCCGCAGGCCGGTCTGCTGCGGCAGGAAATCATCCGCGCCCAGGCAGGCGAACTCGACCTCGTGGCCGTGCTCGACGCCAAGGAGCGTGACGCCAGAGCCGAAACCGTCGAGGACGACTCGGAGGATTCGGCAGTCCCGGTTCTTTACGCCCAAGCTCCGCCTCGGGTGCTCTGGTTCGACGACAACGAACCAGGTCAGGTTGTGCTCGAACTACGAGCAGAGGACCGGCTCGGTCTGCTCTGCCGATTGGCCAGTGCAATCGAACAGCAGGGACTCGACATCCGGTGGGCACGCGTGTCGACCCTCGGCAGCTCGGTGGTCGACTCCTTCTGCATCGACCTGGCGGGAGCAGACAGCAGGGCGGTGCGCGAGGACCTCGAGCGAGCGATCCTCGCGGTCGTACCTGCCCCGGAACCGCCCAAGCCCCCGGAAAAGCCGGAAGGCACCTGACCGCGAGTCGGAATGCGACAGCAGACCGACTCGCGCTGGTGACTTCTCACGAACTTCCGGCCGATGGGACTGCCGCCGATGCCGATTTGTTACATTCGTCCCCAACGCAGAAACGACACTCTCCGCCGTTCCTGCAAGCTCCACACTGCTCGAACCACGTCGTTCCTGCAGGCTCCACACTGCTCGAACCACGTCGTTCCTGCAGGCTCCACACTGCTCGAACCACGTCGTTCCTGCAGGCTCCACTCCTGGTCATTCGAGAGGCACGAACTGTGGGATCCCACCGACGGTCGACCGTCCACATACCGACCGACATCGCAGCGCGTCCCACGCGCGGCAGGCACCGCGCCGTACCGGACAACTCCGACCTCGGTCGGCGGGCGGCGACCATCGTTGCCGCGACCGGAGCGATCGTCGTCGGCGCAACGTCGATGGGTGCCGGCACCGCTGCGGCCGCGCCGGTCCCGGAGGCACCCGCAGCCGGACTCCCGTTCGCCGTACCGGAGGGCCTGCTGCCCGCAGGATTCGAACTGCCCCAGTTCGAGCTCCCGCAGTTCCTACCCCCACAGTTCGCACCCCCGCCTGCGCCGTCACAGCCCGCACCGCCCGAGGCCGCGCCTGCCGAAGCGGCGCCTGCTGCAGAAACCGCACCGGCACCGACCTCCGACCCACTGGCCGCATTCGGAGTCACCGATCCCGGTGCCGCCGCCCAGCAATGGCTCGACGACGTCGGCCTGGGGCAGTTGGGTACGGAGTCTCCACTGGAGAGCCTGCGCTCGCTGAAGAAGGGCACAGTGCAGCCCGTGGCAGGAGTGTTGACGTCCAACTTCGGCTCGCGATGGGGCACCCAGCACAGCGGCCTCGACATCGCGGCACCCATCGGAACGCCCATCTACGCCGCTGCCGATGGCACCGTGTCCGACGCAGGACCGGCATCCGGCTTCGGTCTCTGGGTCAAGGTGCGGCACGACGACGGCACCGAGACGGTCTACGGACACGTCAACGACTTCTCCGTTCATCCCGGCCAGCGCGTGTCGGCCGGTGAGCAGATCGCCACCGTCGGTAACCGTGGCCAGTCGACAGGCCCACACCTGCACTTCGAGGTGCACGATCCCTCCGGCGTCAAGGTCGACCCCGCGCAGTGGCTCGCGACCCGGGGTGTGGCAGTGACGTGGAACGATTCCGCGCGCAACGCCTGACCGGTCGGCATCGACCCGTTCGACACGACAGTCGAACGCCCCAGCGACGGCGCGGCGTGCTGCCGCTAGTCTGGTGACCGTGCCGGATTCGGCTCGTTTTCGGTGATCGGCTAGCTCAGGAGTGCAATCGGTGTTCGAATCCCTTTCCGACAGGTTGACCGGGACTCTCAAGGACCTGCGTGGCAAAGGTCGACTGTCCGGCGCGGATATCGACGCCACGGCCCGTGAGATCCGTCTGGCCCTGCTCGAAGCGGACGTGGCACTGCCCGTCGTACGTGAGTTCATCAATCGCATCAAGGTCCGGGCCAAGGGTGCCGAGGTTTCGGGCGCGCTCAACCCGGCCCAGCAGGTAGTCAAGATCGTCAACGAGGAACTGGTCGGCATCCTCGGCGGCGAGACTCGCAGGCTCGTCTTCGCCAAGAACCCGCCCACGGTGATCATGCTCGCCGGTCTGCAGGGTTCGGGTAAGACGACGTTGGCGGGCAAGCTCGCGAAATGGCTCAAGGGTCAGGGCCATACCCCACTGCTCGTCGCGTGTGACCTCCAGCGTCCCGGTGCCGTGAGCCAGTTGCAGATCGTGGGCGAGCGCGCCGGTGCCGCCGTCTTCGCGCCGCACCCGGGCACGTCCATCGGCGGCGGCGACAATGCACTCGGAGTCTCGGCAGCGGATCCCGTCGAGGTTGCCCGTGCCGGTATCGCCGAGGCCCGCAGCAAGCAGTACGACGTGGTCATCGTCGACACCGCAGGCCGCCTCGGCATCGACAGCGAGCTGATGAGTCAGGCCGCGGGAATTCGCGACGCGGTCGAGCCGGACGAGACATTGTTCGTTCTCGATGCGATGGTCGGTCAGGACGCCGTCAGCACGGCCGAGGCGTTCCGTGACGGCGTCGGCTTCACCGGTGTCGTTCTCACCAAGCTCGACGGTGATGCTCGCGGCGGCGCTGCGCTCAGTGTCCGCGAGGTCACCGGCCAGCCGATCATGTTCGCGTCGACCGGTGAGAAGCTCGAGGACTTCGACGTCTTCCACCCCGATCGCATGGCCAGCCGCATCCTCGGCATGGGCGACGTGCTGAGCCTCATCGAGCAGGCCGAGCAGCACTTCGATGCCGAGCAGGCCGAGGCGACGGCCAACAAGATCGGCTCGGGGCAACTCACACTCGACGACTTCCTCGAGCAGATGATGGCCGTCCGCAAGATGGGTCCGATCGGAAACCTGCTGGGCATGTTGCCCGGTGCCGGCCAGATGAAAGAACTCGCCAACGTCGACGAGAAGCAACTCGATCGCGTTCAGGCGATCATCCGGGGCATGACGCCGCAGGAACGTACCGACCCGAAGATCATCAACGCGTCCCGACGGTTGCGTATCGCGAACGGTTCGGGCGTGAAGGTCTCCGACGTCAATCAGCTGGTCGACCGGTTCTTCGAGGCTCGAAAGATGATGTCGGCCATGGCCGGTCGGATGGGCATGCCGGGCGCACGCAAGCAGGTGCGGAACAACAAGAAGGGCAAGAAAGGCAAGAAGGGCGCTCGCGGTCCGACGCAGCCGAAGATCCGCGGTGGTTTCCCCGGCATGCCGGGCGGAATGCCCGCGGGCATGCCCGACCTGTCGTCCATGCCCAAGGGCCTCGACCAGTTGCCGCCAGGACTCGAGGGCATCGATCTCTCGCAGCTTAAACTGCCCAAGAAGTAAGCGCGCGCACGTGTCGGCGATGCGGGTGCGGGGCCGCGGACTGCCGGACGGGACGGAGATCGACCTCTGGATCGAGGGCGGCGTTCTGTCGACCGAGCCCGTTGCGGATGCGGAATTCGTCCACGACGGCGGTTGGATCGTGCCCGGTCTGGTCGACGCCCACTGCCATGTCGGAATCGAATACGGCGGGGGACACACCGATCTGATCGGGTCGTTCCGTCAGGCCGAGACCGAGCGTGGCGTTGGCGCTCTGCTACTGCGAGACGCCGGGTCACCGGTCGACACGCGCGCGCTGGACGAGTACGAGTATCTTCCTCGCATCATCCGAGCGGGCCGCCACATCGCATCACCCAAGCGATACATCCCGGGTCTGGCGATCGACATCGAGGACGAATCGCAACTGCCCGAGGCGGTGGCTCAGCAGGCGCGATTCGGCGACGGCTGGGTCAAGCTCGTCGGCGACTGGATCGACCGTTCGGTGGGAGATCTCAGACCGCTGTGGAACGACTCGATCCTCGTCGACGCCATCGCCGCTGCCCACGCCGAGGGCGCGCGGGTGACTGCCCACGTGTTCGGCGAGGATGCCCTGCCCGGACTGATCGCGGCGGGAATCGACTGCATCGAACACGGCACCGGCCTGACCGACGAGACCATCGAGATGATGGTCGATCACGGCACCGCGCTGGTGCCGACGCTGATCAACATCGAGACGTTCCCCGGTATCGCCGATTCCGCCACCCGGTATCCGGTCTACGCCCGGCACATGCGGGCGCTGCACGAACGCGTCGCCGATACGGTCGGACGAGCTCACGACGCAGGGATTCCCATCTACGCGGGTACCGACGCCGGTGGTTCGATCGCGCACGGCCGAATCGCCGACGAGGTCGCCGCACTCGCTGCCGTCGGACTGTCGCCGACCGACGCACTCGGTGCTGCCTGTTGGGACGCCCGGTCGTGGCTGGGTCGGCAGGGGCTCGAGCACGGCGCGCCCGCAGATCTCGTCGTCTACTCCGACGATCCGCGAGGGGGCCCGGATGTGCTGTCCGATCCGGATCTGGTGATCCTGCGCGGACGCGTGACCGACCGGCGCGGCCGCACGACGAGTGGATCGGTGGGCCGAGGGTGACCGATCCGAGAAGCGATGCAGGACAGCCCGATCCGAACCGACCCAGCTGGGCCGGAATGGCACCGATGAATCACGTTCAGCAGCAGGGATCGGGGTTGTCCGAAACCTACTGGCGGGCCGAGCAGGCCGCGCTCGAACGCAGAAGCGGTCAACGGTGGGGAATACCGGCCGCGGCGTTGGTGCTGGGGCTCAACCTGGCGGGATTTCTAGTACTCGGGCTCGTCGTGACGTCGGATGCCTCGGCCGTCTTCGTGGTGGGCATCATGATTCCGAGCCTGCTCGCTGCGGGACTGGCAGTGGCGATCTCGATGACTCGGGGCAACGGCCCCGTCGTCGACTTCGGCCTCCCCAGGTCCACCCCCGAATTCCTCGGTCATCTTCGATCCGGGTTGGCGTGGGGTGGCGTCGCGGTGGTCGGTGGCCTCCTGCTGGCGCTGATTCTGTTGTCCGGGATCGAGTTGGACGACCAGACGCCGCTCGGCGACGTCACAGACATGACCGTCGGCTGGAAAATCGCGCTGGCCGTGTGGATCTGGCTCGGTGCGCCGATCTGCGAGGAAACGATGTTCCGCGGCATGCTGTGGGGAGCACTCGAGAAGCGCACCCGCCCGATGCCCCTGGCCTGGTTGGGCAATCGTTGGGTCGTCCTGGCGATCACCGCGGTGTTGTTCGCGATCTGGCACCGGGAGTGGTGGCGCTTCGTGGTGCTGCTGTGGGGAGGTTTCGCGATCGGCATCGCACGAATGCGCTCCGGTTCGATCGTCGCGTCGACCACGGCGCACTCGGTGAACAACACCCTCCCTGCCCTGGTGGTTCTGCTCGCGTGACAGGAGTGCTTCTGCAGGCCCGATTCACCGATCGTGCCGCCCGTCTGGCACAATGAACAGCTGTTCGCCCGTCTTCCGGTTACGTACCGCGCGGCGGTCACAACAACCCTCAACGCAAAACCGGGCTCGCATGCCGTGCGAACCGCTGAATTGCGCCGTGACCAACTTTCGAAAGGCTCCACCAGAACATGGCTGTCAAGATCAAGCTCATGCGTATCGGCAAGATCCGCACCCCGCACTACCGCGTCGTCATCTCCGATGCCCGCACCCGTCGTAACGGCCGTGCGATCGAGACCATCGGCACGTACGAGCCCAAGCAGGACCCCAGCATCATCGAGATCAACTCCGAGCGGGCTCAGTACTGGTTGGGCGTCGGCGCACAGCCGACCGAGCCTGTCGAGGCACTGCTCAAGATCACCGGTGACTGGCAGAAGTTCAAGGGCCTCCCCGGCGCCGAGGGAACCCTCCGCGTTGCCGAGCCCAAGCCGTCCAAGCTCGACCTGTTCAACGCCGCGCTGGCGCAGGCCGATTCCGAGCCCCAGGGCGAGGCCACCACCGCCAAGAAGAAGAAGGCTCCGAAGGCCGACGACGCCGCTGCGGAGACCACCGACGCTGCAGCAACCGAGACGGCAGACGCGCCGGCCGCCGAGGCTGCTGAGAAGTGAGTGCCGTTGTCGCCGATGCCGTCGAACATCTCGTTCGCGGCATCGTCGCCAATCCCGATGACGTTCGCGTCGAGATGATCACCGGCCGTCGTGGCCGCACCGTGGAAGTCCACGTGCACCCCGACGATCTGGGCAAGGTAATCGGACGTGGCGGTCGTACGGCTACGGCGCTGCGCACGCTCGTCTCGGGAATCGGTGGCCGCGGCATCCGCGTCGACGTGGTCGACACGGACGCCTAGGTCACACATCCATCATGGAGCTGGTCATCGGCCGTGTCGCGAAGTCGCACGGCATCAAAGGCGAAGTCGTCGTCGAGGTTCGCACCGACAACCCCGACGACCGCTTCGCCGAAGGAACCGTTCTCTCGGGACGTAAGCCCCGATCGAACGCGGAACCGGCCTCGTACACAGTGGGTGCCGTCCGGGAACACTCCGGGCGGCTTCTGCTGCGTCTGAACGGTATCGACGACAAGACGGCCGCCGACCAACTACGCGGCATTCTGTTCGTCGTCGAATCCAACGACCTTCCGCCGTCCGACGACCCGGACGAGTACTACGACCACGAACTCGAAGGCCTCACGGTGAACCTGGCCGACGGCACCGTCGTGGGAACGGTCCGTGAAGTCCTCCACTCGGCAGCGGGGGAGCTGCTTTCCATCACGCCGAGCGCCGGTTTCGGCGAAGCTACCCGCGCCGAAATTCTCGTGCCGTTCGTCGCGGCCATCGTGACGTCGGTGTCGTTGGCCGACAAGACGATCGAGATCGATCCGCCCGAGGGTCTGCTGGATCCGGAGTAGATCGTGCGCCTCGACGTCGTCACCATCTTTCCCGAATACCTCACCCCGCTCCGAACTGCGTTGCTGGGCAAAGCAATCGACCGCGGCCTCGTCTCGGTCGAGGTTCATGATCTGCGGTCGTGGACTCACGACGTGCACAAGGCCGTCGACGATTCGCCCTACGGCGGCGGGCCCGGAATGGTCATGAAGCCGACAGTGTGGGGAGACGCGCTCGACGACGTGCTGACAGACGATTCTCTCCTCGTCGTCCCGACTCCGGCCGGGGTGCCGTTCACCCAGCGGACAGCCGAGCGATGGTCCTCCGAGAAGCATCTCGTGTTCGCCTGCGGCCGATACGAAGGCATCGATCAACGCGTGTTCGACGACGCCGCACGCCGGGTCCGGGTCGAGGAGGTCAGCATCGGCGATTACGTGCTCATCGGCGGCGAAGCTGCCGTCCTCGTCATGGCCGAGGCCGTGGTTCGACTGATGCCGGGGGTTCTCGGCAATCAGCAATCGCACCAGGAGGATTCGTTCTCCGACGGACTGCTCGAAGGGCCGAGCTACACCCGCCCCGCACAGTGGCGCGATCTCGATGTTCCGCCGGTGCTTCTCTCGGGTGATCACGCGAAGATCGCTGCGTGGCGTCGAGAGCAATCACTGGACAGGACCGCCGAGCGTCGTCCGGACCTGTTGCAGGACTGACCAATTCAGCTGACGGTGCCGTCGGGGAAGAGCATCGAAACGAAGCCGGTGAGAGTGTCCCTGGCATGCAGTGCGCTCGCGTCGTCGCTGACGTCGACGACGGCGGTGTCCGGATAGCGTTCCATGTCGTCTGCGTAGAAGATGTCCTCGCGTGACGACAGAGCCAGAACATAGCGGTTGTCGACACCGATCGTGCCCGTGGACAGGTGTACCCACCGATCGGACACGCAGCACATCCAGCCCTGCTTCACAGCGTGGACGCTCTCGCCGGGCAAACCGTCGACGATCCCGAAATGTTGTTTGTAGCCGTCCGCGGCAATCGGTGCCGACCGCCGCAGCATTCCGATCACGATGTCCGTCGAGGCGGTCGTCAGACCGCCGCTGCCGTTGAGCAACCCCGCGTAGTAACCGACCAGGTCGCTGGGCGTGGTCTCGGTGTTGTACCACTGGTCGTCGCCGGGAGCTGTGGTGCTCGTCAAGCCGTAGCGAGCCGCCACCGTGCGCACGATCTCGGACGAGCCGTAGCGGTACCAGAGGGTGTACGCGGCGTTGTCGTCGGACAATTCGAGCATGCTGGTCATGGTGGCCAGGTCGTCGGCCGAGACCGGACGGTTCTCCGATTGCGCTCGGAACAACACCTCGTCGGCGATGAAGAGTTTGGACACCGACGCGGTTTCGACCTGAACATCGGCGTTGCTGCTGTAGTACGAGCCTGTCCGACGATCCAGCAGCGCGAAATCGACATCGGCGCCACGGGCCTGGGCCGACGCGATCGCCATCGGGATACGAGCTTCGAGGGCAACGCCGTCGACCTTCTTCATGTCGGGAAATGGCGATGCCGACGTCTCGGCGGTCTCCTTCGAGGCGGAGTCACCGATCTGATCGTCGGGAGGAACCGAGCACCCGGCCAACAACAGGGAAGCGCAGGCTGCAGCCAGGAATCGAGACACCCTGACCATCCGCGTATCTCTCCCACACGTTGAACCGCTGACCGACATGTCCCACAGTAGCGGTAGGGTCCATCGCCGTGACCACTGCTCTGAAATCTGTGAACAAGCGCATAGCCGAAGAACTCGACGTTCGTGAAGAACAGGTTCGTGCCGCCGTGGAACTGCTCGACGGCGGGTCGACGGTCCCGTTCATCGCGCGCTACCGCAAGGAAGTCACCGGCACCCTCGACGACACTCAACTGCGTCAGCTCGACGAGCGGCTGAGGTACCTGCGCGAGCTCGACGAACGCAGAGACGCCGTCATCGAGTCCATCCGCTCGCAGGGCAAGCTCGACGACGCACTCGAGCAGTCGTTGATGCTGGCCGACACCAAGGCGCGGGTCGAGGACATCTACCTGCCGTTCAAGCCCAAGCGTCGGACCAAGGCTCAGATCGCGCGTGAGGCCGGGCACGAGCCCGTCGCCGACGCCCTGTTCTCCGACCCCACCACCGACCCGGCCCAGTTCGACCAGGAGCAACTCGACGGCGCTCGGGCGATTCTCGTCGAGCGTTTCGCCGAGGACGCCGACCTGGTGGGTGAACTGCGCGAGCTGATGTGGACGTCCGGCAAGCTCGTCGCGTCCGTCCGCAAGGGCAAGGAAGAGGAGGGTGCCAAGTTCTCCGATTACTTCGAGTTCTCGGAACCGTTCACCAGCCTGCCTTCGCACCGAATCCTCGCCACGCTCCGAGGCGAGAAGGAAGAAATACTCTCGCTCGGCTTCGAGCCCGAGCGTGACGAACCGACCCCCGGGGTGCCGAGCGTCTACGAGGGTCGGATCGCCACCAAGTTCGGGATCGCGAATCGCGGACGGCCCGCCGACAAGTGGCTGCTCGATACCGTCCGATGGGCGTGGCGCACCAAGATGTTGGTGACCGTCTCCCTCGACACCCGCATGCGACTACGCCAATCCGCCGAGAAGGACGCCGTCGACGTGTTCGCGAGCAACCTCAAGGACCTGCTCCTCGCTGCGCCGGCGGGCAACCGCACCACGATGGGCCTGGACCCGGGCTTTCGCACCGGCACCAAGGTCGCCATCGTCGACGCCACCGGAAAGGTCGTCGACTTCGACACCATCTACCCGCACAAACCGCAGGGCAAGTGGGATCAGGCGGTGGCCACCCTCGCCGGCCTTGCCGCCAAGCACAAGGTCGAACTGATCGCCATCGGCAACGGCACCGCATCGCGTGAAACCGACTCGCTGGCAGCGGAATTGATCGCCAAGTTCCCTGCCGCCAACCTGACCAAGGTGGTGGTGTCCGAGGCCGGAGCGTCGGTGTACTCCGCCTCCGCGTACGCCTCGAGCGAGCTGCCCGAGCTGGATGTGTCGATCCGTGGTGCCGTCTCGATCGCCCGTAGGTTGCAGGATCCGCTCGCCGAGCTGGTCAAGATCGATCCCAAGTCGATCGGCGTCGGGCAGTACCAGCACGACATTTCCGAAACTCTGCTGGCCCGATCACTCGGTGCCGTCGTCGAAGACGCGGTGAACGCGGTCGGCGTCGACGTCAACACCGCGTCGGTACCGTTGCTCTCGCGGGTCTCCGGTATCGCCGGCTCTCTTGCCGAGAGCATCGTGGCGCACCGCGACCAGAACGGTCCGTTCTCCAGCCGCAGCACACTCAAGGAAGTCCCGCGCCTGGGCCCCAAAGCTTTCGAGCAGTGTGCCGGATTCCTCCGCATCTCCGGGGGAGAGGATCCGCTGGACCGGTCGAGCGTGCACCCGGAGGCCTATCCCGTCGTGCGGCGCATCGTCGGCAAGGCCGGCGTCGGGGTGCGGGAGGTCATCGGCAACACGACACTGCTGCGCTCACTCGACCCAGCCGAATTCGCCGACGAGCGATTCGGTCTGCCCACCGTCACCGACATCATCTCCGAACTCGAGAAGCCGGGACGCGACCCTCGTCCCGAGTTCAAGACCGCGACCTTCGCCGCCGGTATCGAGAAGGTCGCCGACCTGAAGCCGGGCATGACGCTCGAGGGAGTCGTGACCAATGTGGCGGCGTTCGGGGCGTTCGTCGACGTCGGTGTGCACCAGGACGGGCTCGTGCACGTCTCGGCGATGTCGCACAACTTCGTCAAGGACCCGCGTGAAGTCGTCAAGTCCGGCGACGTCGTACGCGTCAAGGTGATGGAGGTCGACATCCCCCGTCAGCGCATCGGCCTGAGTCTGCGGCTGGACGACGAACCCGGTGCGGCAGGCGGCAAGGACGCCCGCGGACAGCAGGGTGACCGGCCTCGAGGCCAGGGACGGGCCGCGGGCGCGAATCAGGCAGGCCGCGGGCGAGACGCACGCCCGCAACGGGATCGTCGAACGGCCGGGGGCGCTGGTGCCGTGGCACCGGCTGCCGGTTCCATGGCCGACGCGTTGCGGAAGGCGGGATTCGGAAAATAGCGAACGGTTCCTCGGTCGATGCTGCCCTGGGTGGTCCCGGACGCGAATAGGGTGAAACGCGATCATCGGTCGTTCGGCAGGAAGGACGTGAGGCACACGTGAGGTGGTTGCAGCACGGGGTCATCGATCACGGCCGCCTGCCGCTGCTGTGTTTCCTGCTGGGGCTGTTGGCGGGATTTCTACTGATCCGCCTCAGCGTCAGGATGATTCGCGCAGACGTGAAATGGTGGCCGGGAAACATCACGCCCGGGGGTCAGCACATCCACCACGTCGTGTTCGGAATCGTGCTGATGCTGCTGGCGGGGATCGGCTTGATCGCGGTGTACGTCGACGGTTCCGAGTCGGTCGGCGCGGCGTTGGCGGCGATCTTCGGCATCGGCGCGGCTCTCGTCCTCGACGAGTTCGCGTTGATCTTCTATCTCCGTGATGTCTACTGGTCCGAACAGGGCCGCACGTCGGTGGACGCCGTGTTCGCGGCAGTGGCGTTCACCGGCCTGCTGCTGCTCGGCTTCCACCCCCTGGAGTTGCTCAGCCCGGCCGATTTCCGGGCCGATCCCGACCCGTGGGTGCGTGGCACCCTGGCGGTGTTGGCCCTGGCCAATCTCGCGCTCGGTGTCATCGTTCTGCTCAAGGGCAAGATCTGGACCGGACTCCTCGGGCTGTTCGTCCTGCCGATCCTCGTTCTGGCCGCAGTGCGGTTGAGCAGGCCGAGCGCACCGTGGGCGAGGTGGCGCTACACCACCAGGCCGAAGAAGATGGAACGCGCTCTGCGCCGAGAGAAGCGGTGGCGACGGCCGATCATCCGGGCCAAGATCTATCTCCAGGACGCGATCGCAGGCAAGCCGAGCATCGTGCATGCACGTGAGGCCACCGAGCACGAATTGGCGCGGACGGTCCTACCTGCGCCGATGGCGAGCGAGACGGTTGCAGGCCGAGAAGCGCCGATTTCGTCGAACGCCTGATGGTCTGGCACAATGGTCGGGTTGCCTCTAGCAGGCACGGACCTCACTCGGAGTACGAACCAGTCGAGCCGTTGCATCAGCGAGCCGCTCGGTTCCTCTACTCATGCGCAGAACGCAAGGATGGCACAACCGATGAACACTCTGGACTTTCTCGACAATCAGTCGCTGCGTAGCGACATCCCCGATTTCCGCCCCGGCGACACGCTGAACGTGCACGTCAAGGTCATCGAAGGCTCGAAGGAGCGCATTCAGATCTTCAAGGGCGTCGTCATCCGACGTCAGGGCGGTGGCGTTCGCGAAACGTTCACGGTCCGCAAGGTCTCGTTCGGCGTCGGCGTCGAACGCACCTTCCCGGTGCACAGCCCCAACATCGCGCAGTTCGAGGTCCTGACCCGTGGTGACGTCCGTCGCGCCAAGCTCTACTACCTCCGCGATCTGCGTGGCAAGGCCGCCAAGATCAAGGAAAAGCGCTGACCGGTTCCGCCCGGACACATCAGTTCACACCATGCCGCGTTGCCCGTCAGGGCGACGCGGCATCGTGCTTTTCGTCCACGCTCGTCCCGCGTTTCTCCCGGCCGACGAGCGGATCGACAGCCGCGAACCGCCCATGCGCAGACCGTCCGGCCGTGCGGGCGACGGTTCCGGCTAACCTGATCACGTGACGCAGTCCCCACAGGATCCAACCGACGAGCCCGACGACGAGTCTTCACGGAAGAAGCGTCGGGAACGCAAGCCCCGATCGTTCTGGCGTGAGCTTCCCATTCTCATTCTGGTAGCGCTGGTACTGAGTTTCCTGCTCCAGACGTTCGTTGCCCGGGTGTATCTGATCCCGTCCGAATCGATGGAGCCGACCCTGCACGGCTGCACCGGCTGCACCGGTGACCGCATCGTGGTGGAGAAGATCGGATACCGGTTCGGCGACCCCGAGCCCGGCGACATCGTCGTCTTCCGCGGTCCCGATTCGTGGAACGACGAATTCGTGTCACAGCGGTCCGACAATGCGGTGATTCGCGGGGCACAGGAAGTCGGCTCTCTGATCGGCGTTGTCGCTCCTGACGAGAACGATCTGGTCAAGCGCGTCATCGCCGTCGGCGGTCAGACCGTCGAATGCTGCGACGACCAGGGTCGAGTTCTCGTCGACGGTCAGCCGTTGGACGAGCCGTACATTCAGATGGACTTTCCGTTCACTCCGGGCACGATGACGTGCGACACCGAGCTGAAGTCCGGACGTTGCTTCGACCCCGTCACGGTGCCGGAAGGCAACGTCTGGGTCATGGGTGACAACAGGAGCAACTCGCGAGATTCTCGGTATCACGTCACCGACGAGTTCACCGGAACCGTTCCCCTCGACAACGTGATCGGTAAGGCCGTGTTCATCGCGCTGCCGCCGTCACGAACCGGCATCCTGGATTCTCCCGACATCCAGGGTCGATGACGGCAACCCCCCGACGTGCGCCGCGTGCGCGCGCAACATTGACTCGGTCGTCGTGGCCACCGCGTCCGATCATCCGACGAGCGGCCGGCTTGCGGACGATGGAATCGGCGCTCGAGCGCGGCGGTCTCGGACCGGTCGCGGGAGTCGACGAAGCGGGAAGAGGAGCGTGCGCCGGTCCGCTGACCGTTGCAGCGTGTGTTCTCGGTGCGCGGGCTCATGCATCTCTCGCGGACCTCGACGACTCGAAGAAGTTGACCGAGCGACGGCGCGAGGAACTCTTTCCCAAGATCCAGAGGCTGGCACTGGCGTGGAGCGTGGTGTCGATCGACGCGGCGGAGGTCGACCGCATCGGAGTCCACGTGGCGAACATCGAAGGAATGCGACGCGCGGTCGCCGGGCTCGGCATGACCCCGGGTTATGTACTCACCGACGGCTTTCGGGTACCCGGTCTTCCGGTTCCGTCGTTACCGGTGATCGGCGGCGACGCCACCGCAGCGTGCATCGCTGCGGCGAGCGTGCTGGCGAAGGTCTCCCGGGATCGATTGATGGTGCAGCTGGACGAGACCATTCCCGGCTACGGATTCGCCGTGCACAAGGGGTACAGCACGCGCGCGCATTCCGCCGCGATGACCGCTCTCGGGCCCAGCAGCGAACATCGAATGTCCTACGCAAATGTCGCAGCGGCGGCCGCAGGGCTCTCTCGTGATTTGTCTGAGGGTCGTTCCGCAGGCTCCACTCCCGGGGTCGACGCCGTGGGGCGAATGGACTGCCGCGACGCAGGTGCGCGATGATTGCTGTTCACGCGCGACTGGAGGATGAAAGAGACCGATGAGTGCCGAAGATCTCGAAAAGTACGAAACCGAGATGGAGCTCTCGCTGTATCGCGAGTACCGGGACATCGTGGGTCAGTTCAACTACGTCGTCGAAACCGAGCGACGGTTCTATCTGGCGAACTCTGTCGAACTCATTCCGCACAACGCCGACGGTGAAATCTACTTCGAATTGCGAATGTCCGACTCGTGGGTGTGGGACATGTATCGCCCCGCCCGTTTCGTCAAGCATGTCCGGGTGATCACCTTCAAGGACGTCAACATCGAAGAGTTGGACAAACCAGATCTTCGTCTGCCGGAATAGCTCTCCTCGTCCGGTGCGGACTCGCTGACGCTCCCGAGCATCGGACGCGAGTGAACGCGCCACACCCGGCGTCGGAGCGGCGGGCTGCGAACCGCCTGATTCGATGCGATCGTCGAAGCTCCGGTTGTATTGCCCCACGAAAAGCTGGACACCCGGCCAAATCGGTCCGCATGTTCTGTTTCCGTGCTCGATGTCGCGGAAATTCGTTCTCGGTCCAACGGTGCACGTGGGTCGTCACCGTGAAACCGGTTGCGCAACAACGCTATTCGATTTCATCGATTACTCACTCCAAAAGCTGATCAATTTCTGCACCGATATTCGTCGATTCGACACGGTGCGAAACACCTGCAGTTCTTTGCGTGAATACGAGAATGGGTGGTAGAACTTGAATATCACATCCCCCAGACGTGTAAGAGGTACGAGATGGCACGCAAGACACTTGTGCAGATGATCGACGATGTAGACGGATCGGTCATCAAAGACGGCCAAGGTGAATCCATCGAATTCGGCATCGGTGGAAACCAGTACCGCATCGATTTGAATCTCAAGCATGCCAACGAATTGCACGAACAGTTGGCATTCTGGATCGAGCATGCCGAGAAGATTTCCGGACGCCGCACCCGTAAGGGCGGCGCTGCGGCAGCACCGGTTCGGGGCAAGGTCGATCTGCAGGACATTCGAGCGTGGGCACGCGAGAACGGCCACGAGGTCAGTGCCCGTGGTCGCATCAGCCAGGATGTGCAGGCGGCCTACGAGGCTGCTCACTGACCTTCCTCGCCAACGAGACCTGAAGTCTCGGCACCGCCGTGTTCCGTATCGGTACTGTCGTTTTTCGTACCGCCACACCGCATCAGCTCCGTCCGAATTCGGACGGAGCTTTTTGCGTATCGGGGCTGCACTCACCCGGTTGCTCGGACACCCTCGAGCCCTAGCAAAGCGGTCCGACACAGCGGACGAACGGCCGGTGATAATCGGACCGTCGATCCACAGTCGAGTAGTTGTCCACAGGGCAATCTTCCACCTGCGCTTTCTTCGCTTCTTCCCTTTCGGGTCGTGCCACCGTCGATACGACCGAATCGGCCGTAATGCGCGGTCGGAGAGTGGAGGAATGGCGGACATGGCAACCAACCAGGAACTCGGTGCCCGCGGTGAGGAACTTGCGGTGCGTCATCTAGAGGACATCGGCCTCGAGGTGATCGAGCGGAACTGGCGGCACCGATCCGGTGAACTCGACATCATTGCGCGCGACGGCGACACGGTGGTGTTCGTCGAAGTGAAGACTCGATCGGGAATCGGATACGGAACGCCAGCCGAAGCGGTGACGTACACGAAGCAAACTCGAATCAGAGGGCTCGCGCTGCGGTGGCTTTCTCTGCAGCAGGGGCCGTGGGTGCAGATCAGGTTCGACGTGATCGCAATAGTGGTCGGTCGCCACGACGACCCGGTCATCACGCACGTTCGGTCCGCGTTCTGATGCCACTCGGACGAGCCCACTCGGTGGCGGTCAACGGGGTCGACGGCGTGCTGGTGGAAATCGAAGCAGATATCGGGCAGGGCCTGCCCGGTACGCATCTGGTCGGGTTGCCCGACACTGCTCTCAACGAATCACGTGATCGGGTCAAAGCAGCGGTGAAGAACTCGGGTGGCACGTGGCCGGACAGCCGGGTGATTCTCGCGCTGTCGCCGGCAACGTTGCCCAAGGGCGGATCGGTGTACGACCTGGCCCTCGCATTGTCGGTTCTCGATGCCGCGAAGGCGATTCCGCGCGGATGTCTTTCCGAGACCGTCTTTCTGGGTGAATTGGCACTCGATGGCAGGCTGCGTGCAGTTCGTGGAGTCCTGCCCGGGGTGCTCGCGGTCAAGAAGGCGGGTTGGCAGCGGGTGATCGTTCCGCTGCAGTGTCTGCCCGAAGCGGGTCTGGTGGACGGAATCGAGGTGTTGGGCGCAGGTTCGCTCGGGGACGTGGTGGCGTGGCTTCGTGGTGAGCAGGCCCTCGAATCACCCATTCCGACCGAATGGCACGAGGAGGTCTACCCGGATCTCAGTGATGTGGCCGGACAGGCCGACGCGCGATGGGCCCTGGAGGTCGCCGCGGCAGGCGCACATCACATCATGCTGACCGGGCCACCGGGAATCGGAAAAACTATGCTCGCGCAACGTCTTCCGGGAATTCTCCCGCCGCTGACCGAATCGGAAGCGCTCGAAGTGACAGCGATCCACTCGGTGGCGGGCCTGTTGACCACGGCGCGGCCTCTGATCACGTCGCCGCCGTTCATCGCGCCACACCATTCGACTTCGGTGAGCGCCTTGGTCGGGGGCGGAACCGGAATGGCCAAACCGGGAGCGGTCAGCCGCGCACACCGCGGAGTTCTGTTTCTGGACGAATGCGCCGAGATGAGCGTTCGGGTACTCGAGGCCTTGCGTACTCCGTTGGAGGACGGCGAGATTCGCATTGCTCGGCGCGACGGTGTGGCCAGGTATCCGGCCAGATTTCAGTTGGTTCTCGCCGCCAATCCGTGCCCGTGTGCGCCTGCGCGGCAGGTCGACTGCGTCTGCCCGCCCACAGCGCGACGCAAGTATCTCGGCAAGCTGTCCGGGCCGTTGCTGGACCGTGTCGATCTGCGCATTCAGATGATGGGTGTCGCGACGGGCGCACTGGTCGACGAGGTGGGGGAGGGCACGAGTGAGATTCGCGCGCGCGTGACCGGGGCCAGGGACGCCGCTGCGGAGCGGTGGCGGGAGTTTGGGTGGAGGACCAATGCGGAGGTTCCGGGACCCGCTCTGCGGCAACGATTTCGATTGGCGCGCTCGACGCTCGCTCCGGTCGAGCGTGCGTTGCGCAACGGATCGCTCACCGCACGCGGCGCAGACCGCGCCATTCGGGTGGCGTGGACGCTGAACGATCTCGCCGGTGGCTCGGTCCCCGGTGCCGACGAGGTCGGAGCCGCGTTGGACTTCCGGGACAGGGGAGTGGCATGACACACGACACACGCCGACTCGCTTGGGCGTACCTCTCTCGGGTGGCGCAGGGCCCGCATCGACCGGTGGTCGATCACGCCGCAGCGCACGGTCCCGAATCGACGGCAGAAGCAGTGCGAGCCGGTGGGTTGGGGGAGCGGCTCGCAGTTCGCGCCCACATCGACACTGCGGCAGCGGACCTCGATCACATCGGTGCGCTCGGTGGCCGGTTGATCACGCCGGACGACGACGAGTGGCCGGCGTGGCGCTTCCTCGGATTCGACGGACCGGGTATGACCGCAGGGGTGGACACCTGTGCGCCGATTGCGTTGTGGGCGCTGGGAACTCGGCCGGTGGCAACGATCACCGAGCGGTCGGTGTCCATCGTCGGGACTCGCGCATCGAGTCCCTACGGTGATCATGTGACGGCGGAGATATCCTCCGATCTGGCGCTCGACGGCTGGACCATCATCTCGGGAGCGGCGTTCGGTATCGATGCCGCGGCACATCGA
Organism: Rhodococcus sp. 06-462-5; assembly: GCF_002258315.1. Lineage (GTDB taxonomy): Bacteria > Actinomycetota > Actinomycetes > Mycobacteriales > Mycobacteriaceae > Rhodococcoides. Next base: position 257,795 of record NZ_NOYD01000038.1, read on the forward strand.
GCGGCTCTCGGAGTCGAGGGGACGACGATGGCGGTACTCGCCTGTGGCGTCGATCGTGCGTATCCAGCGGGCCACTCGCGGCTACTGCGGCAGATCGCTGCTCACGGTCTGGTTCTCAGCGAGTACGCGCCGGGCACGACCCCGGCGAAGCATCGCTTCCTCGCTCGCAACAGGCTCGTCGCGGCACTCGGATCGGCTGTGGTGGTCGTCGAGGCCGGGTGGCGCAGCGGTGCGCGCAACACGGCGGCGTGGGCAGCGAAACTCGGTCGGCCGGTGCTGGCGGTCCCGGGGCCGGTCACCTCGCCCACGTCCACGGGTTGTCACCGCATGATCCGGGACGGCGAGGCCGTGCTGGTGTCGAGCTCTCACGACGTGGTCGCCGAGGCGGGCGCACTCGGGTCGCTGGAGGAGTCTCGGCCCGAGCTCTTTCGCGAGACCGATGCGCTCTCGGACACCGCCCTGTTGATCTACGACGCGTTGCCGGCGACCGGATCACTGTCGAGTCGAGAGTTGTCCGAGCACTCCGGTGTGCCGCTGAGCAAGGTGCGCGCATCCCTGCCGGTCTTGGAGATGGACGGATTCGTGGCCAGCGACGAGACCGGATGGTTCCGCGTGGTGCGTGGATGAGCGCACCACGACTTCGAGCCCGAACGGTAGGGTGTTAGGTAATGCTTAGTCGATGCATCGGGTATCGGCGTCGTTCGCTCGAAGAGGGGTCCGAAGTGCCACGCAAGAAAACCACCCTGTCCGTCCTGCGCACCGAGGCGCTCACCCCGCACATGCACCGGGTCTACCTGGGTGGGGCCGACTTCGACGACTTCGATGCAATCGACGAGACCGATGCCTACGTCAAGTTGTTCTTCGGCACCGATGACGAACCGATCATGCGCACGTACACCGTTCGCTCGGTCGACACCGCCGCGCGGGAGATCGCCATCGACTTCGTGGTGCACGGAGACGAGGGAGTCGCCGGGCCGTGGGCCACTCGGGCGAAGCCGGGAGACGAGATGTCGTTCTTCGGCCCGTCCGGTGGGTACGCCCCGCGCCCCGATGCGGACTGGCACTTGTTCGCCGGCGACGAATCGGCGATTCCGGCGATCTCGGCTGCCGTCGAGGCGCTCCCGGAAGACGCCGTCGCCAAGGTTTTCATCGAAGTCGCCGACCGGCACGACGAGATCTACATGGAGACTCTCGCCGTCGTGGATGTGACCTGGGTCCACCGGGGTGCGTCCTCGAACGAGGTCGGCGACGACCGGGCCGGAGACAACGCGCCGCTGATCGCGGCGGTGAAGGAAACGGAATGGCTTCCGGGGCAAGCGCAGGTCTTCGTGCACGGAGAAGCGCAGGCCGTCATGCACAACATCCGGCCCTACATCCGTAAGGAGCGCGGAGTCGGAGCCGAGTGGGCCTCGATCTCGGGCTATTGGCGTCGCGGCCGGACCGAGGAGACATTCCGAGTGTGGAAGCGCGAACTCGCACAGGCCGAATCCGGTGTCGACGCCTGATCCGGCGACAACCCACCTCGGACGGCGTGTCCGGTTGTCGCTGAGCCTGCCAGCGCCCAAGCTGAGCCGGTGACCGATTCGCTGCCGCCGCACCTCGACATTCACGTCGAGGAGTTCGCCGAGCACCTGCGACTCGGTCGAGAGCGATCGGAGCACACCATCCGGGCCTACGTCTCCGATGCTCGTTCGTTGCTCGCGCACTTCGCTGAGTCCTCACCGGATGCGACGATCGCCGACCTCGACCTCCGTGCGGTGCGTTCGTGGCTGGCCGCGCACTCGGCCGCCGGCTCGGCCAGAACGTCGATGGCGAGACGAACCTCGTCGGCGAGGACCTTCGGGAAGTGGCTCGAACGCGTGGGAGCGGTGACGGCAGCGCCGGCGGAACGCCTGGCCGGACCCGCCGGCCACCGCACGCTGCCCGGTGTTCTTCGCCACAGCCAGGCGGCGCACGCGTTGGCCGCCGCCGAATCCGGTGCCGCCGAGCTCGATCCCATCGCGCTACGGGACAGGCTCATCGTCGAATTGCTCTACGCAACCGGGGTGCGCGTCGGAGAGCTGTGCGGACTCGACGTCGACGATGTGGACACCGATCGCCGCCTGATTCGAGTGATCGGCAAGGGCAACAAGGAACGCTCGGCTCCGTACGGTGCACCGGCAGCGCATGCGGTCGAGAACTGGCTGGTCAGCGGCAGACCCGAACTGGCCGGTGATCGATCCGGTGCGGCGTTGCTGTTGGGACGTCGAGGTGGACGGCTCGATCAACGGCAGGCCAGAACGGCGGTACACGCGGTACTCGAGACCGTTCCCGGTGGTCCCAGCCTCGGCCCGCACGGCCTACGGCATACCGCGGCAACTCACCTGCTCGAAGGAGGAGCCGATCTGAGGGTGGTGCAGGAGCTGCTCGGCCACGCCTCGCTGGCGACCACTCAGATCTACACACACGTCTCGGTCGAACGGCTACGAGCCGTGCACGATCAAGCTCATCCCCGAGCGTGAGCCGAGCGTCGGCGGCACAACGTTTGGTAGCGTCGTGTCCGACTGACTACACCGAATACGGGGGACCGTGGACCGCGACCGACCGCAAGGTACTTCGGAGACGTGGTCCATGCATGTCCGCAACGGCTCTGCTGCCGATCGTCGGAATCCCGCTGGTCGTTCGGACAGCGCACGCGACGACAGCAACGGGCCCGTATCGTCGGATCCGATGTCCACTCCCCGCTCGACGCCTCGGCAGCCGCCACCCTGGCAGACACCCGACTCGGGCGACCGGCAACCCCTGCCACCGCGGTACAACCCGCCGGTGCCGCTCGAGCCCGGGCCGCCGGCCGTCCAGCAGGACCGGTACCTGCCGGTGCCGCCGCACACCGAGGATCCTCGGACGCAGCCCGATCGATGGTCGCCGCAACCGTGGTCGGGGGCACCCAACGCCTATCGACCCAACAGCCAGGATCTGGGCGCGGATTCGTTGCTCAAGCGTCCCAAGCGAGTGGCCAACTCGGGTTGGCGGCGAGGGGTGCACCGGCTCACCGGCGGGGTCATCAACCCTGGCGAATCGACGGCGGAAGAGCGGTACCGAAACCAGGTCGAACGAATTCGGCAGCCGGTGCTCGGCGATTACCGGATCGCGTTCCTGTCACTCAAGGGTGGCGTCGGCAAGACGACCACCACTCTCGGTCTCGGCTCGACGTTCGCGTCGCTGCGCGGAGATTGCGTCATCGCGGTGGACGCGAACCCCGACTTCGGCACCCTGGGGGAGCGAGTTCCACGTCAGACGTCGTCGACCGTGCGTGATCTGCTGGCCGCCGCACCGCACATTCGTCGCTACTCCGACATCCGCGAGCACACCTCGCAGGCACCGAGTCGACTCGAGGTGCTGGCCGGCGAGCGCGACCCCGCCGCATCGGAGATGTTCGGTGAGGAGGACTACCGCGCCGTCATCGACATGCTGCAGGTGTACTACAACCTGATCCTTACCGACTGCGGTACCGGGATCATGCACTCGGCGATGAACGGGGTGCTGCAACTGGCGAACGCGCTGGTACTGGTCAGCTCGCCAGCGGTCGACGGTGCTCGCAGCGCTGCAGCGACGCTGGACTGGCTCGAGCTGCACGGCTACGGCCATCTTGTCGAGCGCACCGTGGTGGTGATCAGCTCGGTCCGCCCGGGTTCGTCGGCGGTGGACATGAACCTGCTGCAGCAGCACTTCCTCGAGCGCTGTCGCGCCGTGCTGGTGGTTCCGTTCGACGAGCACCTCGCCGAGGGAGCCGTGGTCGATCTGGATCAGTTGCGTCCCCAGACTCGAAGCGCGTTCATCGAACTCGCCGCCATGGTGGCCGACGACTTTCCCGCGGCGTCCGGCAGACACTCCGGCCAACAGCGCTGACGATCACCTACCTTTGTCGTCGAGTGGTTTCAACCTGATCGGACTCGCGCGCACCAACGCCGTGGGATCGAGATAGTCGCGGCCACGTCGTATGCCCCAGTGAAGGCACGTCGACGAGCAGCTCTCGTGCCCCGACACCAACGAACCCAGCACGGTCCCTCGCCGAACCCGCGCGCCCGGGGCAATCGAGGCCAGCACCGGTTCGTACGTCGATCTCAGTCCGCCCGGATGATCAACGGATACGACGGGCTTGCCCGCGACCGACCCGGCGAACACCACGGTGCCGTCGGCGACGGCCAGTACCGACTGGCCCTCGCGGGCGGCGAGGTCGACACCACGGTGGCCCGGTAGCCAATTCTGCTCGGGACGGTCGAAGGGGGTGACGACCTGCGGCCTCGGCTGCAGCGGCCAGGCGAATGCGCCTTGCTGCGCCGATGCGACCGGCGTCGAGAGCGCTACCGTGGTCGCGAGGCACACCGCGAGTGCGCGGCTCGGGAGAGAGATGTTCACCCGTCGACCATCTCCTGGATTCGACCGACCGGACGAACCCTGAGGGGATTTGTGGACAAGGAATTTCTTTGTCCACAGGCCCCGGAAACTCTTGACAGTCGGGCCTGGTTATGACGAGGGCGGTGGCAGGTCTACACTCGTCACTTGCGGCCTGTGCGTGCACGGGTCGACTTCGCGCGTCCGCTTCCATCGCATCGTCTGCTCCGAGCAGAATCACCGATACGAGAACCGGTTGTCGGCGGTCCTGAGATCTCCGTGATGTCAGGTCCGGCAACTTCAGCGGGCGCCAGGGCAGAGGTCACCGACACTCTGCGTCAACCGCACCATCGAAAGAGAGTTCTTCAGCCATGGCTGTAGTAACAATGAAGCAGCTGCTCGACAGCGGCACACACTTCGGACACCAGACCCGTCGCTGGAACCCGAAGATGAAGCGATTCATCTTCACCGACCGCAACGGCATCTACATCATCGACTTGCAGCAGACTCTGACCTTCATCGACAAGGCCTACGAGTTCGTCAAGGAGACCGTCGCCCACAACGGCACGGTTCTGTTCGTCGGTACCAAGAAGCAGGCACAGGAGTCCATCGCCGCTGAGGCAACCCGCGTGGGCATGCCCTACGTGAACCAGCGCTGGCTCGGTGGCATGCTCACCAACTTCCAGACGGTGCACAAGCGTCTGCTCCGCCTCAAGGAGCTCGAGGCCATGGAGCAGACCGGTGGCTTCGAGGGACGCACCAAGAAGGAAATCCTCATGCTCACGCGTGAGATGACCAAGCTCGACCGCACCCTCGGTGGCATCCGGGACATGTCCAAGGTCCCGTCGGCCATCTGGATCGTCGACACCAACAAGGAGCATCTCGCGGTTGCCGAGGCGCGCAAGTTGAACATCCCGGTCATCGCGATCCTCGACACCAACTGCGATCCCGACGTGGTCGACTACCCGATCCCGGGTAACGACGACGCGATCCGTTCCGCTGCGCTGCTGACCAAGGTCGTCGCATCCGCAGTCGCCGAGGGCGTGCAGGCTCGCGCGGGTCAGAACACTGCATCCGACGCCAAGCCCGAGGTCGGCGCAGGCGAGCCCCTCGCCGAGTGGGAGCTCGAGCAGCTCGCTCAGGCGTCACCGGCAGCCGACGCCCCCGCAGCAGATGCTCCGGCAGCCGAGGCTCCCGCAGCCGATGCCCCGGCAGCAGAAGAAGCACCGGCAGCAGAAGAAGCCCCGGCCGCTCAGGCTTGATCGAATTCGGTCCCGGTTCACCCTCAGGGGTGGGCCGGGGCCGCTTCGGTATGTCAGGGTTGTGGTCGGTCCGGCTCCGTTGTGGGCCCGTCGATCACGCCCTGAGAACAGCATTTTTCGTCAACGCCCGTACCCAGACTTTTGAGGAGGCTCGCCCACGATGGCGAACTACACTGCCGCCGACGTCAAGCGGCTCCGTGAGCTCACCGGCTCCGGAATGATGGACTGCAAGAACGCACTCGCCGAGAACGACGGCGACTACGACAAGGCCGTCGAGTACCTGCGTATCAAGGGTGCCAAGGACGTCGGCAAGCGCGCCGAGCGCAACACCGCCGAAGGCCTCGTCGCCGCCGAGGGTGGAGTGCTCGTGGAGATCAACTCCGAAACCGACTTCGTGGCCAAGAACGACGAGTTCCAGACGTTCGCCGCGTCCGTTGCGGCCACGGCTGCAGCAGGCAAGCCGGCCGACGTCGACGCCCTCAAGGCGCTCGACCTGAACGGCAAGACAGTCGAAACGGCTCTGAACGAGCTGTCGGCCAAGATCGGCGAGAAGCTCGAGCTGCGTCGCGTCGTGTCCTACGACGGAAACACCGCGACGTACCTGCACAAGCGCAGCGCGGACCTGCCGCCTGCAGTCGGCGTGCTGGTCGAGTACACCGGTGACGGCGATGCCGCGGGCGATGCTGCGCGCGCTGCTGCGATGCAGATCGCGGCCCTCAAGGCCAAGTACGTCACGCGCGAGGAGGTCCCCGAGGACCTGGTTGCCGCCGAGCGTCGCATCGCCGAGGAGACCGCTCGCGAAGAAGGCAAGCCGGAGCAGGCACTGCCGAAGATCGTCGAAGGTCGCGTCAACGGATTCTTCAAGGACGTCGTTCTCACCGAGCAGAAGTCGGTGCAGGACGGCAACAAGACCGTCAAGGCCATTCTCGACGAGGCCGGCGTGACCATCACGCGCTTCTCGCGGTTCGAGGTCGGTGCCAGCTAGTCTGCGCACCGGTTCGGTCGAGGCGATGCCGTTCATTCGATTCCATCGAGTGGGCGGCATCGCTCGTGCGCGGGGCAGGTGGGTGTGCATGCCGGAGCCCTGTCCACCACCCGGGCCTCGATAGGGCAGGATGATCCAAGAGGAAACCGTAGTGTTCGACGAGTACCGAGGAGAGCTATGACCGATCCGGCCCCTGACCGTCCCGGGTTCCGACGCGTGATGCTCAAACTGGGTGGGGAGATGTTCGGAGGCGGCCAGGTCGGTCTCGATCCGGATGTCGTGAACAATGTTGCCGAACAGATCGCCGAGGTGGTGGCCACCGGGGTTCAGGTCGCCGTGGTGATCGGCGGTGGCAATTTCTTCCGTGGTGCCGAACTGCAGCAGCGCGGTATGGACAGGTCTCGCTCGGACTACATGGGCATGCTCGGTACCGTCATGAATTGTCTTGCGCTGCAGGACTTCCTGGAGAAGCAAGGCGTTGCCACCAGGGTGCAGACGGCAATCACGATGGGCCAGGTCGCCGAGCCGTACCTTCCGCTCCGCGCTCGACGGCACCTGGAGAAGGGCCGCGTGGTGATCTTCGGAGCCGGCATGGGCATGCCGTACTTCTCCACCGACACCACCGCTGCGCAGCGTGCACTGGAAATCGGTGCCGAGGTGTTGTTGATGGCCAAGGCAGTGGACGGCGTGTACTCGGCCGATCCGCGCCTCGACCCCGACGCGACGATGTTCGACACCATCACGCACCGCGAGGCCATCGAACAGGGACTCAAGGTTGCCGACGCAACGGCCTTCAGTCTGTGCATGGACAATCAGATGCCAATGCTGGTGTTCAATTTGCTGATTCAAGGAAATATTGCTCGCGCTGTGTCCGGTGAGAAGATCGGCACGCTGGTCACGTCGTGATCGTTGCCGACGGTGACGTGAGCGAATCGAAGACGAAGACGATGGAGGACAGATCGTGATTGACGAAGCTCTCTTCGACGCCGAAGAGAAGATGGAAAAGGCCGTATCGGTTGCACGTGACGATCTGTCCTCGATTCGCACCGGACGTGCCAACCCCGGAATGTTCTCCCGCATCGTCATCGAGTACTACGGTGCTCCGACGCCGATCACTCAGTTGGCCAGTATCAGCGTCCCCGAAGCGCGCCTGGTGGTCATCAAGCCGTACGAGTCCAATCAGCTCGGACCCATCGAAACCGCTATTCGCAACTCCGACCTCGGTGTCAATCCCACCAACGACGGCAACCTCATTCGGATCGGAGTTCCCCAGCTCACCGAGGAACGTCGTCGCGAATTCGTCAAGCAGGCCAAGGGCAAGGGCGAGGACGCAAAGGTGTCGATTCGCAACGTCCGCCGAAAGACCATGGAAGAGCTCAAGCGAATCCAGAAGGACGGCGAAGCAGGCGAGGACGAGGTCGTCCGCGCCGAGAACGATCTGGACAAGACCACTGCGAAGTACACCGCCTCCGTGGACGATCTCGTCAAGCGCAAAGAGGGCGAGCTGATGGAGGTCTGACTCGACCTCGACAGCTGCTTTTCACGACGGACGACGATGAATTTCGAGGAGATGACGACAGTGGTGGGACCGGATCGGCAGGAGGGCAGCGGTACGCCCGCTGCCTCGTCCGGGGTCGCTGCCGCGAAGTCCGCCGGGAAAGCCGGCCGCAATCTGCCTGCCGCGATCGGCGTCGGCGGCAGTTTGGGTATCGGGTTGATTCTCGTGCTCGTGTTCGTCCCGCTGGTGTGGATCGGTGTCGTTGCGATTGCGTTGGCCGTCGCGACGTACGAGGTGTCCAAGCGCCTGCGTGAGGGCGGTGTGCTGGTTCCGCGCATCCCCCTGATTCTCGGCGGTCAGGCCATGATCTGGCTGGGCTGGCCGTTCGGTGCCGTCGGAGTACTCAGCGCCGCTGTGGGCACCGTCGTGGTGTGCATGGTGTGGCTGCTGCTGCGGCAAGGTTTCGGTACCGCACCCAAGAACTATCTCGAAGAGCTCTCCGTGACCGTCCTGGTGGCCTGTTGGCTGCCTCTGTTGGCCTCGTTCACCGTGCTGATGGTGCTGCAGGACAACGGCGCAGGCCGCATCCTGGTGTTCGTGATCGGCGTCGTGTGCTCGGATATCGGCGGCTACATCGCGGGTGTGTTGTTCGGAAAACACCCGATGGCACCGGCTATCAGCCCGAAGAAGTCCTGGGAGGGGCTCGTCGGGTCTCTCATCTTCTGCATCATCGGATGTCTACTGACCGTCACGCTCATTCTCGAGGCCAATTCGCTGATCGGCATCCTTCTCGGAGTGGTGCTGGTGGTGACCGGCACGTTGGGCGATCTGATCGAGTCGCAGGTCAAGCGTGATCTCCGCATCAAGGACATGGGCACGTTGTTGCCCGGCCACGGCGGCATCATGGACAGGCTCGATTCGCTGTTGCCCTCGGCTTTCGTGGCATGGCTCGTCTTCACCGTGCTCCTCTGAGCGGACTGCTCTCAGGCGTGCGCAGTGATCTCACCGGGGTGATTCCCAGCCCGAACATCTGGAATTGGCCGCACCTGTACGAGGCGGAGAACCGCGCTCAGGACGTCGACGGTGCTCTGTTCGACGCGATGAGGTCCGTCGCGGACTGGACAGCGAAGACGATCGTCGACGTGGGCTGCGGAAGCGGTTTCCATCTTCCGATATTCGCGGCCGACGCCGAACGGGTACTGGGCATCGAGCCGCACGAACCACTCGCTGACGCTGCGAGAACGCGAGTTGCGGACCTGCCGAACGTCGAGGTGAGGACCGCGCGGGCGGACTCGCTCCCGATCGGCGCCGGCACCGTGGACGTCGTCCATGCCCGCACCGCGTACTTCTTCGGACCGGGCTGCGGGCCGGGAATCGTCGACGCCATGCGAGTACTCCGGCCGGGAGGAGCGTTGGTCGTCGTGGATCTGGATGCAACCGCGTCGCCGTACGGGGACTGGATGCGGGCCGATCTACCGCACTACGACCCGGCGACGGTCGAGGCGTTCTTCGAGGCACAGGGTTTTGCGCTCACCCGGGTCGACACGAGATGGTCGTTTCCGAATCGACGCATGCTGCGCGATGTGCTGGGAATCGAGTTCGGACCACGCGTGGCGCGCGATGCCATGAAGTCGGTGGACGGAGTCTCGTTCGACGTCCGGTATCGAGTTCACGTTCGATACAAGCCGACCGGAATCGAGCTGCGCTAGCGAGCCCGTGGGACTGGGGGCGACGCAGCTCGACTGCGGCGATGTCAGGAGGCGGCGGAAATCCCGAAGATCTCGGCAAGTTCGTTGATCTTGAGTGCTTTCGCCAGACGAGGCAGGTCGCTTCCGTCCTTGACGTGCGCTCCGTCGGCGCCGAGGGCATCGATGACGTCACGGGCCCACGAGACGTCCGTGGGTGACGGGGCGAGCTCGCGGTTGACGATGGCAGCCTGCTCCGAATGCATGCACAACTTGCCCGTCATGCCCATCGACAGGGTCAGGGCGGCATCGCGTCCGAGGATGCTGTCGTTGGCCGTCAGCGTCGGTCCGTCGATCGGTCCCGGAATGCGCGCTGCGCGCGAGGAGACGACGAGGCGCGAACGGGGGTACGCCATTGCCAGGGGGTCGTCACTCATGCCGGTGTCGCGGCGGAAGTCCCCGCTGCCGAAGGCGAGACGGAACGTCGAATCTGCGCGAGCGATCTCGGTTGCGGCTTCGAGGCCCATCGCCGACTCCACCAGCGCCAGGATCGGGGTGCCGGGTGCCAGGCGAGCAGCTGTGGCCTCGACCTGGCCGCCGCTCTCGGTCTTGGCGAGCATGACACCGACCAGTCCGGGCAGGCCGGACAACGCGGCCAGATCATCGGCCCAGTACGGGGTCGTTGCGTCGTTGATGCGGACCCATGCAGAGTTGCCTTCGCCGAGCCACCGCACGACGGCCTCGCGCGCGGCCGGCTTCTTGGCCGGAGCGACTGCGTCTTCGATGTCGAGGATGACGGCATCGACTCCCGACGCGACGGCGTCGCCGAAGGTTTCGGGCTTGGTGGCCGGTACGAGCAGCCAGGACCGTGCGCGGTCGGGGGCAACGCCGGATGCCACGGGTGTCTCCATGAAAGTTGTCACGTCATGCTCCTCGAGTGAAGTGGGGCACCACCGAGCCTGATCGATTCAGTCGATCAGCGCCACCTTCTGTGCATAGTGTTCACGATCCGTGCCGCTACTTCTTCTTCGCTGCGCGTCGGACCTGAAGGATTCGAGCTCCGCCGACCATCGCCATCACCAGTGCGCCTGCGATCGCGGCCAGCAGCATGCTGATGCCCAGTGGCAGATCGAGCTGCCAGACGAAGATCTGCACGGTGACGGAGTCGAGATTCTGCACGATGAACACGAGCAGAACGACCAGGACCACCGCTCCGACCACCAGGCCGGTCCACAGCGCAGCGGTGCGTGTGTGGGCGATGTCGGTCGCGCTGCTTGCCTGAGGCTCCGGGGCGAACTCCGGATCCGGCGCGGAACGACCGTCCGTATCCGGGGTCGTGATGGGAGCGAGGTCACCCGAGGCACTGTGGTCGCCGGGGTGAACCGCGCCTGATGTGTCCAGCGATGTCTCGTGACTGTCGTCAGCTCTGGTGGCCATGTCGATGATCCTTCCGCACGTGAAGGCCGAATGCACGCGCATCCGGCCACGACCTCGATACCCATCGGGTAACGGACGGAAACCGGCGCGAATAGGACTGCGAGGCAAACAGGTGGACAATGGAGGTATGAGTGAGGCCGCCGACGCAACGAACACTTCGACCGAGCAGAAGAGGCCGAATCTCCCCCTGGTTTTCACCGCCCCACGTCGCGGTATGCCGTCACGCCACCTGGCCGATCTGGACAGAGAGGGATTGCGCGAGGCCGTGAAGGCACTCGGTCTTCCCGCGTTCCGTGCCGATCAACTGGCTCGGCACTACTACGGCCGCCTCGAAGCCGACACCACGAAGATGACGGATCTTCCCGCCGAGGCGCGCGAGAAGGTCGGTGCCGACCTCTTTCCGACCCTGCTCACCCCCATCAAGCATCTGGCGTGTGATGACGGTGACACCCGCAAGACCCTGTGGAAAGCCAACGACGGAACTCTGCTCGAGAGCGTCCTGATGCGCTACCCGGACCGCGCGACGCTGTGCATCTCGAGCCAGGCCGGCTGCGGAATGGCCTGCCCGTTCTGTGCCACCGGCCAGGCCGGCCTGACCCGGAACCTGTCGACGGCCGAGATCGTGGACCAGGTGCGTTCGGCGGCAGCGGACATGCGCGACGGGGTGGTTCCCGGCGGTGAGGGTCGTCTGTCGAACGTGGTGTTCATGGGGATGGGCGAGCCCCTGGCCAATTACAAACGCGTCGTCGCGGCAGTGCGCAAGATCGTCTCGCCTGCACCCGACGGACTCGGCCTCTCGCAGCGCTCGGTGACGGTGTCGACGGTCGGTCTGGCACCGGCCATTCGGAAGCTGGCCGACGAAGGACTGTCGGTGACCTTGGCGGTATCGCTGCACACACCCGACGACGAACTCCGCGACACGTTGGTTCCGGTGAACAATCGCTGGTCGGTTGCCGAGGTGCTGTCCGCAGCGCGGTATTACGCCGACCAGACGGGACGACGGGTGTCCATCGAATACGCGATGATCCGAGACGTCAACGATCAGCCGTGGCGGGCCGACATGCTGGGAAAGAAGCTGCACAAGGCACTCGGATCCCGAGTCCACGTGAACCTGATTCCACTCAATCCGACTCCGGGCAGCGAGTGGGACGCCAGCCCGAAGCCGGTGGAGCGAGAATTCGTTCGACGGGTGATTGCCCAGGGTGTTTCGTGCACCGTCCGCGACACCCGCGGTCAGGAAATCGCCGCGGCGTGCGGTCAGCTGGCAGCCGAGAACTGAATCGGTTGCTAGCGGGGCTTGCGGCGGACGATCACGTCTCGTACGACGAGCCCGACCAGCGTGGCAGCGAATCCGATCAACCACAGATCCTCGACCTTGCCGGTGTGGTTGCCGATCATCATGAACAGCAGGAACGCGGCGACGACAAGGGCGGCCACGCGCATCGCACGGTTCGATTCACCACTCCAACCCCACTCGGCGGACGGCACGTCCGGCACCTCGTTGCGGGTGTCGACGACCCGGTCGTACGAAGCGGATTCCAGTTCGGTATTTGCCACCGGTCGGTCCTCTCGGGTGATGAATTCTCGAAGTCGTCCTTCACGAGGCGTCGAGCCTGCCGCGTTCGGACAATATTGGCATACGACCGCCCGTCGTAGCCATCAGGGTTGGGTGCTCACCCGGCGCGACTGCCGACTTCGGTGAGAGACTGCGGCGGTGACGTCCGAGCGCCTTCCGCATCCGCTGACCCAGTTTCCGCTGAGCTACCCCCGAGACATGGTGGGGTACGGCCGCACGCCGCCGCACGCGCAGTGGCCGGGTGAGGCCAACATCGCGGTCCAGTTCGTCCTCAACTACGAGGAGGGTGCGGAGAACAACGTCCTCGACGGTGACACCAAATCCGAGACGTTCCTGTCGGAAATGATCGGGGCACAAGCTTTTCCGAATCGTCACATGAGCATGGAGTCGCTGTACGAGTACGGCTCGAGAGCCGGCGTGTGGCGGGTGCTGAGGGCCTTCGAGAAGCGAGACCTGCCCCTGACGGTGTTCGCCGTGGCGAAGGCCATGGAACGAAACCCGGAAGTGGTTGCCGCACTGGCCGAATTGGGTCACGAGATCGCCTGTCACGGACTGCGGTGGCTGTCCTATCAACAGATCGACGAGAACGTCGAGCGCGAGCACATGGCCGAGGCCGTGGCCATCCTCGAGGGCCTCACCGGCTCGGCCCCGCTCGGGTGGTACACCGGACGTGACTCTCCGAACACCCGGTCGCTCGTCGTCGAGCACGGCGGATTCGTGTACGACTCGGACTCCTACGCCGACGATCTGCCGTACTGGGAGAAGGTCACTCGTGGCTCCGAAGTGGTCGATCATCTGGTGGTGCCGTACACCCTCGACACCAACGACATGAGATTCGCTTCGCCGGGCGGCTTCTCGACCGGGGACGAGTTCTACGCGCATCTGCGGGACGCGTTCGACGTGCTCTACGCCGAGGGGGAGAACGGCAGCCCCAAGATGCTCTCGGTCGGACTGCATTGCAGGCTGGTCGGCAGGCCGGCGCGCATCGCCGCCCTCGAGCGTTTCCTCGATCACGTGCAGTCTCACGACAAGGTGTGGGTCGCAAAACGAATCGACATCGCCGAGCACTGGCGCGCGGTGCACCCACCCGTCTCCTGATCGGGGGAGTCCCCCGTCAGTGCGGCGACCGGCACTCCGTTTGCAACGCAGTCAGGTAGCGGTCGGTGAACACGGCCTGGACCCGCCTGCCCACCGGACCGCCGAGCCTGGTGTACCAGCGGCCCGGGTTCGAGAACGCGGTGATGTGCGCGGAGACGGTCCCGTCCTCGGGGGAGTAGTCGACGTGGAACAACTCCTCGCCGGATTCGGGATGGCCGTCGAGTGTGCCGTAGGCGAAGCCCTGACGGTTGGCCTCGTCGATGACGTAGACGACCCGGCACGGGATGCGGACGGGCCCGAGCGCGAGAACCACCACGGCGTCGGGGACGGCGTGGTCGTCACTGGAGTGGACCTTCAGTCCGGTGCCGCGATGCATGTCCCAGCGCATCAGCGCGTCGGCTGCGGCCACGAAGTCCTCGACTCCGGATCCGATGACCCGCGACTTCTCGACGTGGTGGTAGCCGGCCGGGAGCCTGCCGCTCGTTGCCCCTACATCGGCGTAGTTGAACGATGCCGCGCGATACTTCGAGACGTCCATGGCCTCCAGCGTGCCAGCTACGGCGACGCATAGGGGTTTCTCAGCCTCGGTAGGCAACAATGGACCGGTGCCAGACCATCGTGAGCGAACGACCTCCTCGGATCGTCCCGAGCCGATTCGCGTGTTGCTGTTGGGGAGCACCGGCTCGATCGGAACCCAAGCGCTCGACGTCATCGCCGCCGACCCCGACCGTTTCGTCGTCGTCGGCCTTGCAGCGGGCGGCGGAAACATCGACCTTCTTCGCCGTCAGATCGCCGAGACCGGTGTTCGGCGGGTTGCCGTGGCCGACCCCGCCGCTGCCGCCGAACTCGACTTCCCCGGGGTGCTGAGCGGGCCACGTGCGGTGACCGAACTCGTCGAGTCGACGCAGGCCGACGTGGTGCTCAACGCGCTGGTGGGCTCGCTCGGTCTCGAACCGACGTTGGCGGCGCTGAAGACCGGAGCTCGGCTGGCGTTGGCCAACAAGGAATCACTGGTGGCAGGCGGCGAACTCGTGCTCGCTGCCGCCGCGCCAGGTCAGATCGTTCCGGTGGACTCGGAGCACTCGGCGTTGGCGCAGTGCCTGCGCAGTGGCCACCGAAGCGAGGTGGATCGACTGATCCTCACCGCATCGGGTGGACCGTTCCGGGGCTGGAGCGAAGCCGAACTGAAGTCGGTGACCCCTGCCCAGGCAGCAGCTCATCCCACCTGGTCGATGGGCCCGATGAACACGTTGAACTCGGCAACCCTGGTCAACAAGGGCCTCGAGCTGATCGAGGCGCACCTGCTGTTCGGGGTGCCCTACGAGAAGATCGACGTCACGGTGCACCGGCAATCCATCGTCCATTCGATGGTCACGTTCGTGGACGGCTCCACCATTGCCCAGGCCAGCCCGCCGGACATGAAGCTGCCCATCGGGCTCGCGCTCGGGTGGCCGGATCGAGTGCCCGACGTTGCGCGTGCTCTCGACTTCACTGCAGCGTTCTCCTGGGACTTCGAACCACTCGACGATCGAGTGTTCCCTGCCGTGCAGCTGGCCCGCGAGGCCGGAATCATGGGCGGGTGCATGACAGCGGTGTACAACGCGTCCAACGAGATCGCCGCCGACGCGTTCCTGGCCGGCCGCATCGAATTTCCCGAGATCGTGCACACGGTCCGGGCGGTTCTGAGCGACGGCGGCGGGGACTGGTCGGCGGTGCCGACTACCGTGGACGACGTCCTCGCGGCGGATTCCTGGGCTCGCGCACATGCGCGTGAGCTCCTGAAACAGAAGGGCCTTTAGACTCACATGCTGTTCGCTCTGGGTGTTGTGCTGTTCGCCGTCGGCATCGGTGTGTCGATCGCGCTGCACGAGGCGGGACACATGTGGACCGCGAAAGCTCTCGGCATGAAGGTCCGCCGCTACTACATCGGTTTCGGCCCCAAGATCTTCTCCTTCCGACGCGGCGAGACCGAATACGGGCTCAAGGCGATCCCGGCCGGCGGCTTCTGCGACATCGCCGGAATGACGGCGATCGACGAACTCGCACCCGACGAAGTCGAGCGGGCGATGTACCGCCAGAAGACGTGGAAGCGCATCGTCGTCATGGTCGGCGGTATCGCGATGAACTTCGTGCTCGGCATCGTGCTGGTCTACGCGTTGGTACTCGGATGGGGTACGCCCGATCGGGTGACGCCGCCGACCGTTCAGGTCAGTGAGGTGGTGTGTATCGCGCCGACCCAGACCGAGGACGGCGAACTCGCGCCGTGCTCGGGAGCGAGCCCGGCTCAGCAGGCAGGGCTCCGCAAGGGCGACGTGGTCACCGCAGTGAACGGTGAACCGGCACAGTACTGGTCCGAGGTCGTCGAGGCCGTGCAGGCGTCGTCGGGATCGGTCGATCTGACGGTCGAACGGGATGGAGCGTCGATCGATCTGACGATTCCCGTGACCGAGGTGCAGCGCTACGTCACCGACCCGGACACCGGAGCGAAGGAGTCGACGACGGTCGGCGCGGTCGGAGTCAGCGGCTCCACGATTGCCCCTCCTCCCATCAGGTACAACCCGATCGAGGCGGTCCCCGAGACGTTCGCCTTCACCGGAGAGATCTTCGTTCAGACCGGTAAAGCCCTCGTGCAGCTGCCGACGAAGGTGGAGGCCCTGTGGGACTCGATCTTCGGAGGCGAGCGTGGTCTCGATACCCCGATGAGTGTGGTCGGTGCCAGCGTCATCGGGGGTCAGGCTGCGGAGAACGACAATTGGGCGACCTTCGTGGGATTGCTCGCGTCCCTGAATTTCTTCCTCGGCGCGTTCAACATCGTGCCCCTGCTCCCGCTCGACGGTGGCCACATCGCAGTGACCATCTACGAGCGCATCCGCAACATCTTCCGCAACCGCCGTGGTCTGCCGGACGGTGCCCCGGTTGACTACATGAAACTGATGCCCGTCACCTACGTGGTCATCGTCGTTTTCATCGGGTTCTCCTTGTTGACGCTCACGGCGGACATCGTCAACCCCATTCAGCTGTACTAGATAGACTCGACAGTCGTAGCTAGGAAAGAAGGCCACTGTGACCGTGTCAGTCGGATTGGGAATGCCGGCACCGCCGGTACCCGTACTCGCGCCGCGTCGAAAGACCAGGCAGCTCCAGGTCGGGTCGGTGGGAGTGGGCAGCGACAGCCCCATCTCGGTGCAGTCGATGTGCACCACCAAAACCCATGACATCAATGCCACGCTGCAGCAGATCGCTGAGCTGACGGCGTCGGGTTGCGACATCGTCCGTGTGGCATGCCCCACACAGGACGACGCGGATGCGCTGTCGATCATTGCCAGGAAGAGTCAGATCCCGGTGATCGCCGACATCCACTTCCAGCCCAAGTACATCTTCGCCGCGATCGACGCAGGCTGTGCCGCGGTGCGCGTCAACCCGGGCAACATCAAGGAATTCGACGGACGCGTCAAGGAGGTCGCCAAGGCGGCCGGCGACGCGAACATCCCGATCCGCATCGGCGTCAACGCCGGATCGCTCGACCCTCGGCTGATGAAGAAGTACGGCAAGGCGACGCCGGAGGCGCTCGTGGAGTCCGCGCTGTGGGAGGCGGGCCTGTTCGAGGAACACGGATTCGGGGACATCAAGATCTCGGTCAAGCACAACGATCCGGTCGTCATGGTCGCCGCCTACGAGCAGTTGGCCGCGCAGTGCGACTACCCGCTGCACCTCGGTGTCACCGAGGCAGGCCCCGCCTTTCAGGGCACCATCAAATCCTCGGTGGCGTTCGGTGCGCTGCTGTCCAGGGGAATCGGCGACACCATCCGCGTCTCCCTGTCGGCACCGCCCGCCGAGGAGATCAAGGTGGGCAACCAGATTCTGCAGTCGCTCAATCTGCGTCCTCGCAAGCTCGAAATCGTCTCCTGCCCGTCGTGTGGGCGTGCGCAGGTGGACGTGTACACCCTCGCCGACGAGGTCACCGCAGGCCTGGAGGGCATGGAGATTCCGCTTCGCGTCGCCGTCATGGGCTGCGTCGTCAACGGTCCGGGCGAGGCGCGCGACGCCGACCTCGGCGTGGCGTCGGGCAACGGCAAGGGCCAGATCTTCGTCAAGGGCAAGGTCATCAAGACCGTGCCCGAGGCGCAGATCGTGGAGACCTTGATCGAGGAAGCAATGCGCATCGCCGAGGAATACGACAAGGATGAGACTGCAGACGGTGGCGCACCGGTCGTGACCGTCAGCTGAGCAGGTTCGACCGATTCGGTGTCCGGTTTGCCGCTCTGTCACCGGCGGAACGGGTTCTCTGGAATGATTCGGTACACGCTCGGTCGGTGTGTATGCGGTAGGTGGGTCAGGAGGTCGGTAGGTGCTCAAGCTCCTCGGTGCGAAGCCTCTCGGTAATCGAGACGTTGCGCATGTCCTGCGGGTGCTCGACGCCGACCCGGTCGCCACCTGCATGGTCGCCGCCAGGGTGCAGGAATCCGGGCTGGATCCGAGGTCGTTCCACGGGGAGATGTGGAGCAGAGGCGGACCGGACGAGTCGCTGTGTTTCTACGGTGCCAACCTCGTCCCGCTGCTCGGATCGAGTGACGATCTGCGGTCGTTCGCCGATCGTGCGTGCCGCGGCCCACGGCTGTGTTCGTCACTGGTCGGTCGAGCCGAACTGACACTGCCGCTGTGGGAGATGCTCGAGACCGACTGGGGCCCTGCCCGCGAGGTTCGCGGTGAGCAGCCGCTGCTGGCCACGTCGGTTCGATCGTCGATCACGCCCGATCCGCACGTACGCCTCGTTCGTCCCGAGGAACTGGACGTGTATCTGACTGCGGCAGTGGCCATGTTCATCGAGGAGGTCGGCGTCGACCCGAGACAGAACGACGGCGGCCGTGGATACCGGCGACGGATCTCGAGTCTGATTGCCGCGCAGCGTGCGTGGGCTCGATTCGAGGACGGTCGGGTGGTGTTCAAGGCCGAGATCGGATCGCAGTCGGCGACCGTGGGGCAGATCCAGGGAGTATGGGTTCATCCCGATCGGCGTGGGCACGGTCTCGGTGCGGCCGGTACCGCGGCGGTGGTGAACGCCGTGGTCCGCCAGGGCCGCACCGCCAGCCTGTACGTCAACAGTTTCAACTACGTCGCCCGGCGCGCATACGCGAAGATCGGCCTGACCCAGGTGGCGACCTTCACGACGGTGCTCCTCGACTAGTTCGAGCCTCGCTCGATCGGGTTGCGGCGAACCGCGATTCGTTGCCGCAGCCGGAGGCAGCGCCCTATTACGATGGGGCGCAATGAGATCACGTGGTGCAACCGAAGTGCGGTATCGAGTCGGAGCGGTATCGGTGGTCGCAGCCGTCATTGCTGCCGCCCTCACCGGATGTACCCCCAAGCCCGACGGCCCGGAGCCGGCCGCCCAGGCATTTCTCGCCGCGTTCGAGGCCAACGACATCGCCGCCGCGGCTGCGGACACCGACAAGCCCGACGCCGCGGCCACGGCACTGACCGAGGCGTGGACCAATCTCCAGGCCGAGGCGCTGGATGCCGAGACGACGTCGGTGCAGGTCCAGGGGGACACGGCCACGGTCGGCTACACCTACACGTGGCAGCTGCCGAAGGATCGGGTGTGGACCTACGACGGTCAGCTGAACATGGGCCGCAGCCAGGGTGAGTGGGTGGTGCGCTGGACGGCGTCGGACATCCATCCCAAGCTCGGCGACACCCAGACGATGTCCTTGAGGTCCACCGCGGCACCGCGCGCACGGGTCAACGAGCGCTCCGGCACCGACGTGCTGGTGCCAGGGGTGGTGCACCGAATCAAGTTCGACGCGGCGAATGCGAACAACGTTGTGGCCTCGGCGACGGCACTGTCGACGTTGCTGACGCCCTTCGATGCGTCCATCACTGCGCAGTCCATCGTCGAATCCGCCACCTCGGTCGACGGCGACTACCCGGTGGTCCTGCTTCGAGACAGTGACTACCAGCCGATCTCGGCCGCGCTGACCGAGATCCCGGGAGTCACCGCGTCCGACGAATCGGATCTGGTGTCCACCGACCCCACGTTCGCGCCGGACCTGGTGGGCCAGGTCAAGAAGGCCGTCATCGACGAGGTCGACGGCAAGGCGGGGTGGAGCGTGGTGACCACGAACCGCAACGGCGTCGACATCGATGTCCTCACCGACACCCCGCCGGAGCCCTCCCCGTCGTTCTCGATCAGTCTCGATCGCAACATTCAGGTCGCGGCACAGCGAGCGGTGAACGCGCGCACCGAGCAGGCGATGACAGTGGTCATCCAGCCGTCGACCGGTGCCATCCTGGCAGTGGCACAGAACCCGGCAGCCGATCG
The DNA here is from genome assembly GCF_002258315.1 of Rhodococcus sp. 06-462-5. Classification (GTDB taxonomy): domain Bacteria; phylum Actinomycetota; class Actinomycetes; order Mycobacteriales; family Mycobacteriaceae; genus Rhodococcoides. Next base: position 278,029 of record NZ_NOYD01000038.1, read on the forward strand.
GGACGGGCCGGTCGCGTCGGCCGGTCTGTACCCACCCGGATCGACGTTCAAGATCATCACCGCCGGTGCCGCCATCTCGAGCGGACTCGCGACTCCGGGCAGTACTGTTCCGTGTCCGGGTCGCATCGTGATCGGCGAGCGCAGCGTGCCCAACTACAACGAGTTCGCACTGGGTGACGTGACGATGAGTACCGCGTTCACTCGATCGTGCAACACCTCGTTCGCCAAGCTGGCCAGCGAGATGGCACCCGACGCATTGACCGTCGCGGCCTCCCAGTTCGGTGTCGGCCCGGACTACGACGTCGTCGGATTGCCGACCGACTCGGGTTCGGTGCCACCGGCCGACGAGCTCGTCCAGCGCACCGAGGACGGCTTCGGCCAGGGCCGGGTGGTCGTGTCGACATTCGGGATGGCACTGGCCGCCGCGACGGTGGCTCATGGCTCGACGCCGGTGCCGAACCTCCTGGTCGGACGCGACACCGTGATCGACGGAGACCACCCGCCGATCGAACCGGCGATGGTCGACGGACTTCGCGGGATGATGCGTTCGGTGGTCACCAGCGGAACGGCCGAACGCATCGCAGACCAGGGCGAGGTCTACGGAAAGACCGGCGAAGCAGAGGTCGACGGCGGTTCGCACTCGTGGTTCGTCGGCTACCGCGGAGACATCGCCTTCGCCACCCTCGTGGTGCGCGGCGGCAGCTCGGACAACGCGGTCGCGGTGACCCGTGAGATGTTCGAGCAACTGCCCCCCGGGTACTGACCGCGCTGCGACGCGAGGCTCAGGAAGGCAGCACGCCGAGTCGGCGGCACGCCACCACGGCTTCGTATCGGGTGTGCGAATCGGTTTTGCGCATCACGCTGCGCAGGTACGACTTGACCGTCTCGGCACCGATCGACAGGCGCGCAGCGACCTCGATGTTGGTGCAGCCCAAGGCAACCTGCGAGATCACGTCGATCTCGCGTGGTGTCAACGACTGCGACATCTCGTGGGCCCGTGGGTCGTGGGGTATTTCCTGCCCGAGCGACGCGGCCACGCGCGCTGCGACTGCGTCGAGTCTGCGCCGGATCGATGCGTCACCGATCGACCGGGCCAGATCGGACAGTTCCTCGTGAACGCTGCGCAGCTCGGCCGTACGCGAGGCATCCGAGTCGAGCGGCGAGCGGATGGTCGCCAGCAGACGGATCCTGCGGTCGACCTCGTCACGCACGGAGATCTCCTGGCCGAGCCGCCGGGCTGCGGTCGTCATGATGTCGCCGACACGGTCTCCTAATGGGCCGCGTTCGCGCAGTGCCGCGTACATCACTATTCGCGCGACTCCGGCCACGACCACCGGTACTGCCAGTATCGATTTGAGACCCTCGCCGAGCACCGGTCGATCGAAGTGATGGGTGATCGACATCGACGCGCCGTAATCGCTCACGGCCGCGGGCCTACGCTGTTCCATGACCCGTCCGCCGAGGCCGGATCTGGGTGGGATGGCGAGTCCGTCCAGGCCGCGGGTTCTGGTTCCGTGGAACTCGCTCAGGTACAGGGTCTCCGAGGAGACCTCGCCGCCGAACACGACGGGCACGTCGGACATCGCTGCCACCTGGCGCAGCTCGGCGCGCAGGGCATCACCGTCACGGGGCCGCAACAGACTCGAATGGACCACGATGCTTCCTTTCTCGTGTCGGTTGCACGAGCGACGAACGTGATCCAGATCATATCCGCACCGGCATGCACTGTTTCGACTGGTACGGGCACTGCGCTGAGGCTCGTGCTCCGATACGAGCCGACTACTCTGGAGGCCATGTCTGTGACCACCGAGAGCAAGCCCCGTCAGCCACTCGTACCAGGCGTCGTATCGCCCGTCCTTTCGGTGCCCAAGTCGATCGAGCGCCCCGAATACGCGTGGAAGTCGACCGTGGCCGAGGGTAGTGAGCCCTGGGTTCAGACCCCCGAGGTCATCGAGAAGATGCGGGTGGCGTCGAAGATCGCCGCCAGGGCGCTGCAGGAAGCGGGCCGGGCGGTGGCACCGGGCGTCACCACCGACGAGCTGGACCGCATTGCCCACGAGTACATGATCGATCACGGCGCATACCCGTCCACGTTGGGCTACAAGGGGTTCCCGAAATCCTGCTGCACCTCCCTCAACGAGGTCATCTGCCACGGCATCCCGGATTCCACGGTGATCCAGGACGGTGACATCGTCAACATCGACGTCACCGCGTACATCGACGGCGTCCACGGAGACACCAATGCAACCTTCTTGGCCGGCGACGTCTCCGAGGAAGCTCGCCTGCTGGTAGAGCGCACCCACGAGGCCACCATGCGTGCCATCAAGGCGGTCAAGCCGGGTCGCGCGCTGAACGTGATCGGCCGCGTCATCGAGTCGTATGCGCACCGGTTCGGCTACGGCGTGGTGGAGGATTTCACCGGCCACGGCATCGGTACCACCTTCCACAACGGTCTCGTCGTGCTGCACTACGACCAGCCTTCGGTGGACACCGTCATCGAGCCGGGAATGACGTTCACGATCGAACCGATGATCAACCTCGGCACGATCAACGCCGAGATGTGGGACGACGGCTGGACGGTGGTCACGCACGACAAGAAGTGGACCGCGCAGTTCGAGCACACCCTGGTGGTCACCGAGACGGGCAGCGAGATTCTGACTCTGCCGTGAGCGGAGCCTGCGGAGTGAATAGAAAACCAATGCCGTGAGTCCGACTGGTGCGCTGCTCGTCGCCGGGACCACTTCGGATGCGGGCAAGAGTGTTTTGGTCGCCGGGCTGTGCCGGATGCTGGCGCGGCGTGGCGTACGGGTGGCTCCGTTCAAGGCGCAGAACATGTCCAACAATTCGGTGGTCACGCTCGACGGCGGCGAGATCGGGCGGGCGCAGGCAATGCAGGCGGCGGCCTGTGGCCTCGAGCCGAGTGTGCGTTTCAATCCGGTGTTGCTGAAACCGGGCAGTGACCGGACCTCGCAGTTGGTGGTGCGGGGGCGGGCCGTGGCGCAGGTGAGTGCGAGCAACTACATCGAGCATCGGCAGTCGTTGCGCGCCGTCGTGGCGGACGAGTTGGCCTCTCTGCGTGCAGAATTCGACGTGGTGATCTGCGAGGGCGCGGGCTCGCCCGCCGAGATCAACCTGCGCGCCACGGACTTGGCCAACATGGGGTTGGCCACGGCGGCATCCCTGCCGGTGATCGTGGTGGGGGATATCGATCGCGGGGGAGTGCTGGCCCATCTGTTCGGCACCGTGGCCGTGCTGTCTCCGCAGGATCAGGCGCTTGTCGCCGGGTTCGTGATCAACAAGTTCCGCGGTGATCCTGCTCTGCTGGCGCCCGGTCTCGACCAGCTGCGTGCGTTGACGGGTCGGCCGACCTACGGTGTCGTCCCCTTCGCCGACGGCTTGTGGATGGACGCCGAGGATTCACTCGGAACCGTCCCCGATGCTCCGGTGGGGCGGCCGCGTCCACCGCTCGGCTCGCAGTGGTTGCGCGTAGCGGCGGTGCGTTTGCCGAGAATCTCCAACACCACCGATGTCGAGGCGTTGGCCTGCGAGCCCGGGGTGTCGGTGCACTGGGTCACCGAACCGTCCCGGCTCGAGGACGTCGATCTGGTGGTCGTTCCGGGCAGCAAGTCCACCGTGTCGGATCTCGAGTGGCTGCGGCGCAGCGGTCTTGCCGATGCGATAGCCGCACGCGGGGCTGCGGGACTTCCGGTTCTGGGGATCTGCGGTGGGTATCAGATGCTGGGTCGGACGATCGACGACACCGTCGAATCCGGAGCCGGTTCTGTCCAGGGGCTCGGTCTCCTCGATCTCTCGGTCGAGTTCGCGGCCGACAAAGTGCTCGCGCAGGTGGCGGGGCGATCGAACCAGTTCGGCTCGAATTGCGTGTTGGGCTACGAAATTCACCACGGTCGGGTTGCGCGGAACGGTGACGACGCGCTTCTTGCTACTGCGTCGGGCATCCCGGAGGGCAGCGTGCGCGGGACTGTCGTGGGAACCCACTGGCACGGCCTGCTCGAGTCCGATGATTTCCGGCGATCGTTCCTCACCTGGGTGGCAGGCAAATCCGGCCGTTCCGGTTTCGTGGTGGCCCCCGCCACATCGGTCGCTGCGTTGCGTGAGCAGCAGTTGGACCTGCTGGCGGATCTGGTGGAAGACAACCTCGACGTCGACGCCGTGCTCGACCTCATCGAGCACGGCGTCGATCCTGCGACGAAAAAGATTGTCACGCAGTTGCTTTGAGAAGACCGAACCAGCTGGCCACAGACAGCACCGCGGTGATGATCAAGGGGATCACCACGAGCAGAAGTATGCGCGGGGTGTCGGTGAAGAAGCTGCCGATGTTCGGCCACCACCGTTGCCAGGTCACGAGTATCGATCCACCGCCGAAGAATACGAGCGCACCGAGGCCTAGGCCGAACAGGCCGTTGATGCGGTACCGCCGAAAGACGACGCCGACGAAGGCCCCGATGCCGCCGAGGAGCAGCATGACGGCAACGAGTGCGGCCCACTGTACCAGCGGATTGTCTGTCGCGTACCGAGCGATGCCGAACATTCTGAGCTTCAGGCCGAATCCATTCGTGGCCGCTTCGATCACGGACAGCGCGTAGACGATCGTGCCGAATGCAATCGACTGGCAGACACCTACCAACGCTGTGGCGGTGAGGAATTCGCGGCGAGTGATGCTGAGCCCCAGGGCATAGGGAAAGCACTGAGTGATCGCGGTGATGTAGAACGCCATGGCGAATCCGTAGATCGAGAAGACGCTACCGGTGAAGTTGTATTCGGAGTCTGTGGTCGGGATGACCAGAAATATGCCGAAGGTGATCACGAAGGCGATCGCGAGAACCACCATCGGCCATACGAATGTCGTTGCCCACGAGGTGTTGTGGATGCGAGCAACGTTCAGTATCCGTTTCATGACAACGCCTCCTCGGCGGTGGTGCGTTCGATGATCAGCTGTTGCAGTGGAACGGCTTCGATGGTGAGTCCTGCGGTTGCGCCGTCGGATCTCTGCTGCGCGGTCAGACGGCCGTCGATGGTCGTGCGCGCGCTGGCACCGAGTGCGGTGCGGTGCAACGTACGGTGTTCCGCCGCGAACGAGTCGACGGCGCCCGTCGGTCCGGTGATCTCGAACGCGCTCTCGCGCAGATCGTCCGATTCGTCGTCGAGCACAATCTTGCCCTTGTCGATGAGAATCACGTGTTCGATCAGATCGCTGACCTCGTCGATGAGGTGGGTGGACAGGATCACCGTCCTGGGGTTCTCGGAGTAGTCGGCCAGCAGTCTGTCGTAGAACCGGTGTCGCGAGACTGCGTCGAGTCCGAGGTACGGCTCGTCGAAGAAGGTCAGTGGTGCCCGTGACGCGAGTCCGATGACGATGCCCAGAGCCGACGTCATTCCGCGGGAGAGCTTCTTGATCTTGCGGCCGAGGGGCAGGTCGAAGTCGCGCAGCAGATCGGCGGCGAAGTCACCGTCCCAGTGCGGAAGGATGTGCGAGGCATGCGAAACGGCGTGCTTGACCTTCAGGTCGTCGGGGTACTTCTGACTTTCTTTGACGAAGCACACATGACTCAGCGCGAACGGGTTCTCCCACGGCCGCTGTCCGAACACCGAGATCTCACCCGCGCTCTGGTGCATCTGGGCGGTCATCATCTGCATGACGGTGGTCTTGCCTGCGCCGTTGCGGCCGAGAAAGCCGTAGATCTTGTTCTGCTCGATCTCGAAGCTCACGTCGTCGACAGCGGTGAACGATCCGAACTTCTTCGTGAGGTGGGTGGCCTTCGCGATCACGCGGCCATCGTCGCCGATCGAATCGAATTCATGGACGCTCATCGCGCTGCCTCCCAGTTGTCGAGCATTGTCTTGAGTTCGTCGACGGTCATGCCGAGCTTGCGCGCCTCGGTGACGAGTGGGTCGATGTACTGGCGAGCGAAGTGGTCTCGGCGACGGAATCGAAGAGCGTCGCGAGCCCCGGTGGTGACGAACATTCCGATTCCTCGTTTCTTGTAGACGACGCCGTCCGCAACGAGCTTGGCAAGTCCCTTACCTGCGGTGGCCGGGTTGATTCGATGGAACGCGGCCAGTTCGTTGGTCGAGGGAACCTGTTCTTCCTCTGCCAGGGAGCCGTCGATGATGGAGTTCTCGACCATCTCGGCGATCTGGAGGAAGATCGGCCTGCCCTCGTCCATCAGAACCACCGCCGATGCGTCGAGGTTAGTCGCCTCGCTGGTTCATTACTCATGTAACTAACCATAGAACCGATGTGTGGTCGACGCAAGAGGCAGTACCGTCGTCTCCATGGAGTTCACGCATGTGAGTGCTGCGGGTGGGCAATGTTCGGTTCGGGTCGCAGGCCCGGACAGCAGGCACGCCGTTCTCTTGCTTCCCGATGCAGGCGATCCGGTGGATGTGTACGACGCCGTCAGTGAACGGCTGCACAACTCGGATCTGAAAACCGTTGCGCTGGAAAGCATCGACGGCGTCAGCGACGACGCGATCCTGACTGTTCTCGACGAGCTGAAGCTGTCGTGGGTGCATCTCGTCGGCAGCGGCGCGGGTGCGGAGTCGGCTTGGACGTTGGCTGCCAAGACCTTCGGGCGCTTCGCCAGTCTGATCGCGGTGAACCGTTGCCACCCCGCGATCGCCGACGAGCAGGGCACCGTGCGCGCCGCGGACTGCCCCCCGGTCGAGTTGCCGACGACACTGGTCGTCGGGTCCTCACTGGGCCGCGCATCCGCCGACGCGAGCGGCCGGTTCGTCTACTCGGACTTCCGCGTGGTCCAACTCGACGGCAGCGCGAATGTCGTCGCCGACGAGCCGGCCGCGCTGGCAACGGAAATCGTGCTCCGCACCAGCCCCTGGTAAACGGAACTACAGGTCGAGTCCCAGCAGAGCGTTCTCGACCACCTCGGGCAGGCCCGGGTGAATCCAGTACTGGCCACGGGCCATGTCCTGGGCGGACAGGCCGAAGCTCATCGCTTGGATGATGGGCTGAATCAGCGTCGGGGCCTGAGCGCCGATGATGTGCGCGCCGAGGATCTTCCCGGTGCCCTTCTCGGCGATGATCTTGCACAGACCTTCGCTGTCTTCCATCGCCCAGCCGTAGGCGACGTCTCCGTAGTTCTGGACCTTGACGGTGATGTCCAGGCCGGCGTCACGGGCCTGTTCCTCGGTCATACCCACCTCGGCGATCTGTGGATCGGTGAACACTGCCGCGGGAACGAATCGGTGGTCGTTGGTGCGCAGCGCGGCGGTGTCGCCGTTCCACGCGTCGTGCAGCAGGTTGTGCTGGACCACTCGTGCTTCCTGGTTGGCCACATGCTTGAGCTGGTAGGGCGACGAGACGTCGCCGAGCGCGAACACGCCCTCGGCGGTGGTGCGGCCGAACTCGTCCACCACGATGCGGCCCTCGTCGTCCATGTCGATGCCTGCCGTGTCGAGATCCAGTCGATCGCCGTTCGGCTCGCGGCCCACGGCCACGAGGAAGGCATCGCCGAGAACCCTGGTGCCGTCGGCCAATTCGACGCCGTGCAGCGCGCCCTCGGTGACGGCGCGGGTCTCACCGGAGTCGAGATGGACGTCCCACTTGGCGCGGGCGAGATCGGTGAATCGCTTGGAAATGTCGGCGTCCAGTGCGCGGAGCAAGGTGTCCTTGCGGGCGACGATCGACACCTTCGAGCCGAGTGCGGAGAACACGTGCGCGAATTCCGCTGCGATGTACCCGGATCCGAGAATCACCAGATGCTCGGGAAGCTCCGGCAGCCGCATCACGTCACTGTTGGTGTGGTAGCTGACACCCGAATCGGCAATGGACTGCGGCACCACCGGCCGTGATCCGGCCGCGATGACGACCTGGTCTGCGGTGATGACGGTGCCGGTGCCCGTGTCGATCGTGCGGGGGCCTACGAACGTCGCATGGCCCTCGAACAATGTGACATTCGGGCTGCCTTCGGCGCGGTAGCGCTTGCCGCCTTCGGAGATGGGGTCGATGCGGCCGAAGACGCGGTCGACGATGTCCGGCCAGCGCACCGCGTCCACATGGGCGTCGACACCGTATTTGGCGGAATCACGCACCGTACGGGCGACTTCGGCGGCGTAGACGAACATCTTCGTGGGAATGCAGCCGACGTTGAGGCAGGTGCCGCCGAATGTCGAGTTCTCCTCGAGCAGAGCGATCTTCTTGTCCTCGAAGCGCGAATCGGCGATGGAGTTGCCCGATCCGGAGCCGATGATCGCGACGTCGAAATGCTCGGTCATGAAATGTGCCCGCTCTCGGTGTGGTCCTTGCCCGACGCGTGGTCGGTGCCCTCGCTTCGATGCAACCATTCGATCCACTCGTCCATTTCCTCGAAGGCCCGCGAGCGCGGAGCCTCGGTGGACAGGAACACGTCGTGACGGGCTCCCTCGATGGGCACGATCGTGGTGCGGTCGCCCAGGCAGCCGGCCCAGCGGGCGATCTGGCGAACGTCCAGTACGGCGTCTGCGGCGTCGACGGCGGAGCTGTACCGGCGGGAGAAGTGCGTCACTTTCGAGCGCAGAATCAGTGCGGGGATGCCGATGTCGAGGCCGCGATGGAGTTCGGCGTGACCGCGGCGGACGGCGCGGATCCATCCGAAGGTGATGGGGAAGCCGGCGAGTGGCTTCCAATCGAGGTCGTAGTCCCATTCGCCGTTCTCGGACGCCGCGAGCGACAGACCGTAGGTGTCGAGGCCGCCGCCGGGGACCTGCGCCTTGGACCGGAATCGGCCGATGACGTCGATCGCTGCGGTGCCGACGCTGCGAATGGCGGGTGGACCCTGCAGGTCGAACCAGGGGCTGTTGAGCACCACGCCTGCCAGGCCGAGGCCGGCGGACCCGCCTTCTCGGCGGTTGAGGCGGTTCAGCCAGAGCGGCAGCACGAGCCCGCCCGTCGAGTGCGCCATGAGCAGCACCGGGGCACCGGAGCGTTCGGCGCGGACCAGGGCCAGAGCTTCGTTCAGCTCGGTGTCGTACATCGCCAGGTCGGTCACGAAGTGCGCGGTCTGACCCTCACGGCGCGAGCGTCCGCATTTACGCAGGTCCAGTGCGTAGAAGGCGTACCCCATGGCGGCGAAGTGTTCGGCGATGTGTCGCTGGAAGAAGTAGTCGGTGAAACCGTGGACGTAGATCACCGCGCGCTCGAAGTTCGCAGCGCCCGACGGTTGGTACCGCACGAGAGTGGCCTCGACCTGCCCCTCGCCGTCCGGATCGTCACCGAGTGGAATGGTCGTCTGTTCGTAGCCGTCGCCGAGGACATCGGGCACCCAGGTAGTCACAGATCACAACTGTAGTGGGCGCCGCCGGCGGCGTCCGAGGAGCACAATCGAGACCGGGTTGACGTGGTGTCCGATGGGGTAGGCCCAGCTAGTAACCTGACCGCACCGGGTGAGTAGCCCCTCTACAACAGAGTTCTTCGGTCGATGCCGCCACCGGCCGAGATCTCGACAGACAAGGAAGTCGATTCTCCAGTGTCCAAAGATGAGCAGGGTAAGCGGATCAAGACCGACGTCGTTCTGGTCGGTGCCGGAATCATGAGCGCCACCCTCGGTGCGCTGCTCCGTCAGCTCGAGCCGAACTGGTCGATCGACGTCTACGAGCGGCTCGACGCGGCCGCGGCCGAGAGCAGCGACGCGTGGAACAACGCGGGCACCGGCCACTCGGCACTGTGCGAGCTGAACTACACGCCGCAGAACAAGGACGGCAGCGTCGATATCGCCAAGGCGCTCAACGTCAACGAGCAGTTCCAGGTGTCGCGGCAGTTCTGGGCCCACGGCATCGAGACCGGTGTTCTCTCCGACGCCAAGAACTTCATCAACCCCATTCCGCACGTGAGCTTCGTGCACGGGGCCGAGAACGTGAAGTACCTCCGGGCGCGCTACGAGGCGCTCGTGGGCAACCCACTGTTCGCAGGCATGGAGTACATCGACTCCAAGGACGAGTTCTCGGCGCGACTGCCGTTGATGGCCAAGGGCCGTGACTTCTCGGATCCGGTGGCGCTGAACTGGAGCCAGGAGGGCACCGACGTCGACTTCGGTGCGCTCACCAAGCAGCTGCTGAACTACCTGTCGTCCGCGGGCGGCACCGTGCACTTCGGCCACGATGTGCGCAACATCACCAAGCAGTCCGACGGCACCTGGGACGTCAAGGTCGCCAACCAGCGCACCGGCGCGAAGAAGACCGTCAACGCCAAGTTCGTGTTCGTCGGTGCAGGCGGCGGCGCACTGCACCTGCTGCAGAAGTCCGGGATCGCGGAGATCAAGGGATTCGGCGGCTTCCCGGTCAGCGGCGAGTGGTTGCGATGCACCGATCCGGCACTGATCGAGCAGCACTCGGCCAAGGTGTACGGCAAGGCGTCGGTCGGTGCTCCGCCGATGTCGGTACCGCACCTCGACACCCGCGTGATCAACGGACAGCAGGGTCTGCTGTTCGGTCCGTATGCCGGCTGGTCGCCCAAGTTCCTCAAGCAGGGCAAGATCACCGACCTGCCCGGCTCGGTCAAGCCCGGCAACCTGATGTCGATGCTCGGAGTCGGCGTGACCGAACTCGGACTCGTCAAGTACCTGGTCAGTGAGCTGGCTCAGTCGCAGGCGGATCGTGTCGAGACGCTGCGCGAGTTCGCGCCCTCGGTACTCGGCGAGAACTGGGAGCTCGTCACCGCCGGTCAGCGCGTCCAGGTGATCCGCAAGAAGGGTCGCGGCGGCGTGCTCGAGTTCGGCACAGCCGTGGTCAACGCTGCGGACGGCACGATCGCGGGACTGCTCGGTGCCTCTCCCGGCGCCTCCACCGCCGTTCCGGCCATGCTGGACGTGCTGCAGCGGTGCTTCGGAGACAAGTACGACGCATGGCAGCCCAAGCTCAAGGAAATGGTCCCCTCGCTCGGGGTCAAGCTGGCACAGAACAGCTCGTTGTTCGACGAGGTCTGGGGCTGGACGTCGAAGACACTGGAACTGGAAAATGCTCGTGAGCTCGCACAGCCCACGGGTGTGTGATAGCAAAAGGTATGAATACGCAAGCAGCAGCTCTCAAACGATCATGGGCACTAGACCTGTCCAACAGCACGTTGTACGACCTGTTGAAGCTGCGTGTCGAGGTGTTCGTGGTCGAGCAGGCGTGTGCGTACCCGGAGTTGGACGGGCGTGACCTGCTGACCGAGACACGGCACTTCTGGCTCGAACGGGACGGCGAAGTGGTGTGCACACTCCGCCTGCTAGAGGAGCACGACGACGGCGAGAAGGCGTTCCGTATCGGCCGGCTCTGCACGCAGCGCTCGGCCAGGGGACAGGGCCACACCACGCGAATTCTGCGGGCCGCGCTTGCCGAGGTCGGCTCTGCGCCGTGCCGGATCAACGCTCAGAGCTACCTCGTCGACATGTACGCCAAGCACGGGTTCCTGCCCGACGGCGAGGAAGTTCTCGAGGACGGCATCCCGCACACCCCGATGCGTCGGGGCGGCGGCACCGCCTGGAGCGAGGCCTGACCTTCCGCAGTACTCGATTACCAGTGAGGTCATTCCGCAGGCTCCACTCCCGGAACGAATGCCACACCCGGTCCACACCGTGTGTGGCATTCGTTCGTTCGGCGGTAGTGTTCCGTTCGAAGTCGGTCGCGGAGAAGTCCTGTGTCAATCAGGCGCGGTCCCGCCACTGTGTTCAGGAGACTCTTCGATCGGAAGATTCCCCTGTCAGCCAGATCGCCGCCCGGCTTCGTGTATCTCGACCGAACGTCCGGCGCGGAACTCCGGGCACGAAGGGAATTGGCTGTGCAGCGAAGTGGGAGTGTTCCCGAACCGGGATATCCGTTCAGTGCGATCGTCGGTCAGGATCAGCTGAGGTTGTCGCTGATTCTGTGCGCCGTGCACCCCGGTATCGGCGGTGTACTGGTGCGAGGGGAGAAAGGCACCGCGAAGTCGACGGTGGTGCGCGCACTCGCGACTCTGCTGCCCGCTGTGGAGGACGAGGACGGCTCGCGCCCGGCGAAGCTCGTCGAACTTCCGGTGGGGGCAACCGAGGACCGAGTGGTGGGGTCCATCGACCTCGAGAAGGTTCTGCGCGACGGCGAACGTGCATTTCAACCCGGTCTCCTCGCGGCCGCGCACCGTGGTGTTCTCTACGTCGACGAAGTGAACCTGCTGCACGATCATCTGGTCGACGTGCTGCTCGACGCGGCCGCGATGGGCCGGGTGCACGTCGAGCGTGACGGTGTATCTCATTCCCACCCTGCGCAATTCGTGCTCGTCGGCACGATGAATCCCGAGGAGGGTGAGCTACGCCCGCAGCTGCTCGACCGGTTCGGTCTGGCAGTGGAAGTGACGGCATCACGGGACGTGGACGTCCGCATGAACGTCGTCCGCCGCCGGATGAACTACGAGCGGGATCCGCACGCGTTCGCCGCAGAATTCCGCAACGACGACATCGCCGTGGCCGAGCAGATTCTGGCCGCCCGGAAGATTCTCGACGATGTGGTGTTGAGCGACAAGGAACTTCGTCGTATCGCCGCGCTGTGTGCGTCCTTCGACGTCGACGGTATGCGCGCCGATCTGGTGCTGGCGCGTACCGCGTCCGCCCACGCCGCCTGGCGAGGCGCGAGCGAGGTGGCCGAGGAGGACGTGCGAATCGCCGCCGAACTGGCTCTGCCGCACCGCCGTCGGCGCGACCCCTTCGACGAGCCGGGCATCGACGACAAGCAGTTGGACGAGGCCATGCGGGACGCAGCCGAACAGGCCGATCAACAACCCGACCCGGAGCCCGACCCCGACGGCGGCGGGGGAGCGCCCGAGCCCGAGGCCCCCGACGACGACTCCCAGTCCCAGTCTTCCGATTCGCAGTCTTCCGATTCGCGCGACGAGTCGGCGCAACCACCACCGTCCTCGGGTGCAGGCAGCGAGAAGCAGGCAGGCACTCCGGGCGCACAGTTCAGAGCGCGATTGCTCGAGGTTCCCGGAGTGGGCGAGGGTGCGCCCGGCCGACGCTCGCGATCACGGTCCTCGCACGGACGGTCGGTTCGGCCCACTGTCGAGGCAGGCAAGGGTCTGCACCTGGTGGGCACCCTGTTCGCCGCGGCCGAGCAACAGGTGGTCCGCGGCCGTACCTCCGGCCGGTTGAAGCTCGCGCCGGCGGATCTGAGGGGCGCGATCAAGGAGGGACGCGAGGGCAACCTGATCGTCTTCGTCGTCGACGCCTCGGGATCGATGGCTGCACGAGATCGACTCTCTGCGGTGACCGGTGCGGTGCTGTCGCTGTTGCGCGATGCCTATCAACGCCGTGACAAGGTCGCCGTCATCACCGTGCGCGGCAGAGAGGCCGAGACAGTGTTGCCGCCGACGTCGTCGGTGGACGTGGCCGTGACGCGGTTGCGGAAGTTGAAGACCGGCGGCAGATCTCCTTTGGCACAGGGCTTTCTGCAGGCACGTGAACTCGTTCTGCGAGAGCGTGTTCGAGATCCGCTGCGCCGCGCTCTGGTGGTCGCGCTGACCGACGGACGGGCCACCGGAGGTACCGATCCCGTCGGCCGGGCCCGCATCGCCGCCCGGCGCATCGCGTCGGACAAGATCGCCTCCGTCGTCGTCGACTGCGAATCGGGAATGGTCCGCCTCGGACTCGCTGCCGATTTCGCGGCATGCCTCGGCGGCGGATACGTGGCCCTCGCGGACCTGTCGGCCGAACAGGTCGCCGCCGTCGTTCGCGCAGCGGCGTAGGGGGTACGCGATGCCTCGGGGTGTACCGGCTCCCGGAACCGTTCCGCAGGACGGCCTCACGACCCGTCAGCGCCGCAATCTGCCCGTGCTCGCCGTGCACACCGGCCCGGGCAAGGGGAAATCGACCGCCGCATTCGGAATGGCGTTGCGGGCCTGGAATCAAGGTTTCGACGTCGGAGTGTTCCAGTTCGTCAAGAGTGCCAAGTGGAAGGTCGGCGAGGAAGCGGCGTTTCGCACACTCGGCGACCTGCACGAGAGCACCGGGGTCGGCGGAGCCGTCGAATGGCACAAGATGGGCGAGGGGTGGTCGTGGACGCGTAAGAGGGGCAGCGACGTCGACCACGCCGAGGCCGCGGCGGAGGGCTGGCAGGAGATCGCCCGGCGCATCGAGCAACAGTCGCACCGTTTCTACGTGCTGGACGAGTTCACCTACCCACTCAAGTGGGGGTGGGTCGACGTAGCCGAGGTGGTCGACGTCCTGACCCACCGGCCTGGCAATCAGCACGTCGTCATCACCGGACGCGACGCACCCCGTGAACTGATCGAGGCTGCAGACCTGGTCACCGAGATGGCCAAGGTCAAGCACCCCATGGACGCGGGACGCAAGGGGCAGCGAGGCATCGAATGGTGAACGCGTCGTGTCCCGCAGTGGTGATCGCGGCCCCCGCGTCGGGCAGTGGAAAGACGACGGTGGCCACCGGACTGATGGGTGCGCTGCGCAGCGCCGGCCGCACCGTCGCACCGTTCAAGGTGGGGCCGGACTACATCGACCCCGGATATCACTCGCTCGCGGCCGGACTGCCCGGCCGTAACCTCGACGCCGTGATGGTCGGTGCCGACCGCATCGGGCCACTGTTCCGACACGGCAGTCGAGGCTGCGACATCGCGGTCGTCGAGGGCGTCATGGGACTGTTCGACGGCAAGATCGACATGACCGGTCCGGGGGAGGCCTCCGCCGAAGGATCGACCGCACGAGTGGCCGCGATGCTCGGTGCCCCGGTGATCCTGGTGGTCGATGCCCGCGGACACAGTCAATCGCTTGCCGCTGTGCTGCACGGCTTCTCGACGTTCGACGCCAGCGTCCGCATCGGCGGTGTGATTCTCAATCGCGTCGGAAGTCAGCGGCACGAGGACGTGTTGCGCCAAGCGTGCGAACGGGTGGGTGTTCCGGTACTCGGCGCGTTGCCGCGCATGAGCGAACTGGTGGTCCCGTCACGGCATCTGGGGTTGATCACCGCAGTCGAACACGGCGGTGCCGCAACCGATGCCGTGGAGGCGATGAGCGCTCTCGTCTCCCGGTTCGTAGACATCGAGGCAGTGAGCGCGCTGGCTCGATCGTCGGTGACAGCGCCGCAGTGGTCCCCGGAGAACGAGGTACGTACTTCCGAGGGATCGCCCGTGATCGCGGTGGCCGGTGGCCCGGCATTCACCTTCGGCTACACCGAACACGTCGAACTGCTCCGCGCAGCCGGGGCCGACGTGGCCGTGTTCGACCCGCTACGTGACGGATTGCCGCCCGGCACAGCAGGAGTGGTACTCCCCGGCGGATTCCCGGAGGAACATGCGGCCGCACTGTCGGCGAACGAATTACTGCTCGCCGACATTCGAGCAGCGGCAGCTCAGGGATTGCCGATCCATGCCGAGTGCGCCGGATTGCTGTATCTGGCAAGGCGATTGGACGGTCATGCCATGGCCGGGGTCGTCGACGTGGACGCGGAATTCGGGAACACCCTCACTCTGGGGTATCGCGATGCGGTTGCCCTCGAATCGTCCACTCTGTTCGACGCAGGCACCCGAGTCACCGGCCACGAGTTCCACCGAACGAAGCTCGTCGTGGGAGTGGAGCCTGCAGGAACGACCCGATTCGGGGACGTGCGCGAGGCGGCCTCGGCCGCCTGGGGCTGGCACAGGCAGAGCCCCGACGGCAGAGCTGCTGTGCGCGAGGGCTTCGTGCAGGGCGGCGTCCACGCGTCCTACCTGCACACCCACGCCGCAGGCAATCCCGAGTCAATCACCCGATTCGTCTCCGCTGCCGTCGATTACGCGCGCGTGTAAGAGGGGTCGCGAGAATGCGGGTGGTCGTCGGAATCGGTGCCCGAGCCGGCGTCGACTCCGCCGACGTCTTGGCCGCGATCGCCACAGTGCTGCAACCGGACTGGCGTGTCCAGGCCATCGCCTCGATCGACCGAAAAGCAGAACTGGTGGCGGCGGTGGCGTCGAGCATGGGGGTTCGGGGGGTGACCTACTCGGCGAGGGAATTGTCGACCGTCGTCACGCCCACCACATCGGTTCGGGTGCTCCGTGCCGTCGGAAGTGCCAGCGTCGCCGAAGCGGCGGCGTTGCTGGCCGGCGGTTCGACGGAGTTGACGGTGCCCAGGTTCGGTTCGGCCGGTGTCACCGTTGCAGTGGTCGAGCTCTGCCTTGACGGTGGACCGGGGGTTTCGGCCATCCTGTAGGTATGACCGAGACAATTATGAACGCCGTTGCCTACACCCGCTCGCTTCCGATCGACGACCCCGCCAGCCTCACCGATGTGGTCGTCGACGTGCCCACCGCGGGGCCGCGAGACCTGCTGGTCGAGGTGCGAGCAGTGTCGGTGAACCCGGTCGATGTCAAGGTCCGTGCCGGCAACGATCCGCAGGGCGTCCCGAAGGTTCTCGGGTTCGACGCCGCTGGTGTCGTGCGCGCCGTCGGTGCCGACGTCACGCTGTTCGCACCGGGGGACGAGGTCTACTACGCGGGAGACATCGGCAGACCCGGGACCGACTCGCAGTTCCATGCGGTGGACGAACGCATCGTGGCGAAGAAGCCGACGACCCTCGATTTCGCACAGGCAGCGGCGTTGCCGCTGACCGTGATCACCGCCTGGGAAGGACTGTTCGACAAGCTCCGCATCACTGCCGAGACCACCGGAACATTACTGATGGTGGGAGCCACCGGAGGTGTGGGATCTGTTGTGCTGCAGCTGGTTCGAACCCTCGTTCCCGGCGTGCGCGTGATCGCGACGGCAGCGGGCGAGGACGCCGTGGAGTGGGTCCGTTCTCTCGGTGCTGCCGACGTCGTGAATCACCGCCGCGACCTTCGCGACGAAGTACGTCGAGTGGCACCGGACGGCATCGACTACGTGTTCACCGCCCATTCCTCCGGGCAGGTCGAGATCTACGCCGACCTGTTGACGCCGTTCGGACAGATAGTCGCGATCGACGATCCCGAGACGCTCGACGTTCTCCCGCTGAAGACGAAGGCGATCTCGTGGCACTGGGAGTTCATGTTCGCGCGTCCGATGCACGACACACCGGATCTGATTCGCCAGCAACAGCTGCTGACCAGGGTGGCCGAGCTCGTCGATGCGGGTTCGCTGCGCACCACTGCCACGACGGTTCTGTCTCCGATCGACGCCGAGCAGCTACGCGAGGCACATCGGTTGGTCGAGGCCGGGCACGTACGGGGCAAGGTCGTGGTCGCTCCCCGCTCGTGAGAACCGATCCGCGCCACCGACTGGCGAAAGCGGGCCGACGCGGGCAATGTGGAACCAATGACTTCCGACAGCACCGTCCTACTCGGCCCGATCGTTCGGTACGTCGGTACCGAGACGGCGACCCTGTGGTTCGAGATGGCCGAATCGTCGACGGTTTCCGTGGTCACCGACGCCGGCGTGCAGGGTTCCGAACGAACGTGGGGAGTGCACGGCCACCACTACGCTCTGGTGCCGCTCGAGGGACTACCGGCCAACGCAACGGTGCACTACGAGGTGTTCGTCGACGAGCGTCGCGTGTGGCCCCCGGAGGGTCGGACGGCCGCCATCCACACCGTCGATGCCGAGGGGCCGGTCACGTTGGCCTTCGGGTCGTGTCGGCGCGGTGACAACTACAGCGACGAATCGCTGAAGCAGATCGGGGCCGACGCCTTGGCCGGGCTGGGGAACGCGCTGATCGAGGAGGATCCGAGTCGATGGCCGCAGGCGCTGTTGCTCCTCGGAGATCAGGTCTACGCCGACGACCCGTCACCGGAGATCGTCGAACGACTTCAGGCGCGCCGAAGCTCGGGCGAGGGACCGCAGAGCGCCATCGGTACCGACGCGGAGAACGAGATCTGCGATTTCGAGGAGTACTCCTGGCTGTACCGGGAATCGTGGGGACTCGAGCCGGTGCGGACTCTGATGGCGAGCATCCCGTCGTGCATGATCCTCGACGACCACGATCTGCGTGACGACTGGAACTCGTCGGCCTCCTGGCGTCGGGACATCGTCACTCGGCCGTGGTGGAACGATCGTGTGGTCGGCGCGTATTCGTCGTACTGGGTGTATCAACACCTGGGCAACCTCTCGCCCAAGGAGCTGGCGCAGGACGAGATGTATGCCGCAGTTCGGTCTGCCGACACCGACGACGAGCGAGAGAAGCTGTTGTCCGACTTCGCGTTACGCGTCGACCGCAGGCCCGAGACCGGACGCTGGAGCTTCTACCGCGATTTCGGCGACACTCGGCTGATCATGATCGACTCGCGGTGCTCGCGGAATCTGGATCCGAACAACAGAGAGATGGTCGACGAGAAGGAATGGGCATGGGTACGCGAGCGCGCACTCGAAAAGACCCCGCGACACCTGCTGTTCGGTTCGTCTTTGCCCTACCTCATGCTGCCTGCTCTGCATTACCTCGAGCAGTGGAACGAGGCTGTGGCGCAGGGCAGTTGGGGGTCGATGCCGGCCAAGGTGGCCGAGAAGATGCGGATCGGCCTCGATCTCGAACACTGGGCGGCCTTCACCAACTCGTTCAACGACATGGCGGCGTTGACGCGTGAGCTCTCCCGCGGCGAGAACACACCCGCCTCGATCATGTGGCTCTCGGGCGACGTGCACTGCTCGTACGTGGCGAACGCGGATTTCGGGGTCGGCGGGCGCGAGGTACCGGCCACGTATCAGCTGACGATGTCGCCGTTCCGCAATCCGCTCGATCTGCCGATTCGCGCGGTCAACAAGCTGGCCATCAAACGTCCCGCTGCCCGCATTCTGTCGAAGCTGGCGCGCGCGGCTCACTTGGGCCCGTCCGGTGTCGAGTGGGAGGCCGAGGCAGGGCCCTGGTTCGACAACGGCGTCATGCTGCTGACGCTGCACGGCGACTCGGCTCGGCTGCGGGTGCACCACGCCCACGTCGACGACGCCGGTAAGCAGGTTCTCACCGAGACGTCGGCCCTGGCCCTCGCCTAGAGAGGACCCTGGCCCTCGCCCAGCGGACGAGTAAACGATTGGCCATCGCCGGGCCGATGAGGTTGGCTGGTTCGTTGTGGCCCACCTCGAACTGAACGACATCGTCTACTTCCTGCCCGACGGACGGCAGTTGATCAACGGTGTCGGGTTTCGCGTCGGCGACGGTGCCAAGACGGCCTTGATCGGTCCCAACGGAACCGGCAAGACGACACTCACGCGGATCATCGCGGGGGACGAGACCCCCGACGAGGGGTCGGTGTCGAGCTCGGGTTCGCTCGGGGTGATGCGGCAGTTCGTCGGCCAGCTGCGAGACGACTCGACCGTGCGTGATCTGCTGCTGTCGGTTGCCTCCCCGGCCGTGCAGACGGCTGCTGCGGCACTCGACGCCGCCGAGAACACGATGATCGAGGTCGACGACGAGAAGACCCAGATGAAATACGCGCAGGCCCTGTCGGATTGGGGTGATGTCGGCGGCTACGACCTCGAGCCGTTCTGGGACAAGGTCACCACAGCTGCACTCGGAATGCCGTTCGATCGCGCGAAGTGGCGCGCTGCGTCGACTCTCAGTGGCGGCGAGCAGAAGCGCCTCGTGCTCGAAGCGCTGTTCGCAGGCTCGGACAATCTGCTCCTTCTCGACGAGCCGGACAACTACCTCGATGTGCCGGGCAAGCGTTGGCTCGAAGCGACCATTCGCGATTCCGACAAGTCCGTCCTGTTCATCAGCCACGACCGGGAGCTCATCGCCAACGCCGCGAACCGGATCGTGACGCTGGAACCGGGTGTCAGCGGTGCCACCTCCTGGGTGCACGGCGGCGGGTTCGCGACCTATCACGCTGCGCGTGAGGACCGGAATGCTCGGCTCGACGAACTGCGACGGCGGTGGGACGAGGAATTGGTCAAACTCCGGGCGCTGGTGTTGCGCCTGCGGGAGAAGGCCAAGTTCAACGACGGCGTCGCCGCTCGCTACCACGCGTCGCAGACTCGGTTGGCCAAGTTCGAGGAGGCCGGACCGCCCGAGGCGGTGCCGCTGAAGCAGCACGTCACCGTTCGGCTGCGTGGCGGCCGAACAGCCAAGCGCGCATTGGTGTGTACGGGTCTGGAACTGACCGGACTGATGAAGCCCTTCGACACCGAGATCTGGTACGGCGACCGCGTTGCGGTGTTGGGCTCCAACGGTTCCGGCAAATCGCACTTCCTGCGGTTGCTGGCCAACGGCGGCACCGATCCCGAGAAGGAGCACGAGCCGGTTCAGGAACTGGCACTGGATCCGGTTCCGCACACCGGCACCGCGGTGCTCGGCGCTCGCGTCCGGCCCGGCCTGTTCGCGCAGACCCACACTCGTCCGGATCTCGCGGGCAACACGCTGCTCGACATCTTGCACATGGGCAACGAACATCGCGACGGTATGGGCCGCGAGGCCGCAGGACGGGCATTGGACCGCTACGGTCTGGCCCGAGCCGCCGAGCAGTCCTACGACAACCTCTCCGGCGGCCAACAGGCGCGCGTGCAGATTCTGTTGCTCGAACTGTCCGGTGCCACCCTGTTGCTGCTGGACGAGCCGACCGACAACCTCGACCTCATGTCGGCCGACGCACTCGAAGACGCGATCGCAGCGTTCGACGGCACCGTCATCGCCGTGACCCACGACCGATGGTTCGCCCGCAGCTTCGACCGATTCCTCGTGTTCGGCAGCACCGGTCAGGCCTACGAATCCGATGAGCCCGTATGGGACGAGAAGCGGGTGCAGCGCGCGCGGTAGCGTTTCCTCTCGTGAACGCGACTGACTCTCCCTATCTGGTCGGCCTCAATCTGGAAGGTCGACGCGTCGTCGTGGTCGGTGGCGGCACCGTGGCGCAGCGTCGATTGCCACTGCTCATCTCCTGTGGTGCCGTGGTGCACGTCATCACGCGCGAGGCCACACCCGCAGTCGAGGCGATGGCGACCTTCGGACAGGTGACGATGGAGTTGCGTGACTATCGGGAGGGCGACCTCGTCGACGCCTGGTATGCCGTCGCCTGCACCGACGAGGCCGAGACCAATATCGCCATCGTTGCCGAAGCCACTGCGTCCAGGATCTTCTGCGTCCGAGCCGACATCGCCAAGGACGGCACCGCGGTCACCCCGGCGTCGGCCGAATGGGACGGGCTGACCCTCGGTGTCCTCGCAGGCGGCGAGCACCGTCGATCGGCCGCGGTACGCAATGCCGTGATCGAAGCCCTGCAGTCCGGTGTGGTCGCCGATTCCGCGCATGCGCCGTTGACCGGCGTCGCACTGGTAGGTGGGGGGCCCGGCGATCCGGACCTCATCACCGTCCGCGGGCGCAGGTTGCTCGCCTATGCCGATGTCGTGGTGGCCGATCGGCTCGCGCCGCCCGAGCTGCTCGCCGAACTGGGACCACACGTGGAGGTCATCGATGCCTCGAAGATTCCGTACGGCCGCGCGATGGCGCAGGAGGCCATCAACCAGGCGCTGATCGACGGCGCGAAGGCAGGCAAGTTCGTCGTCCGGCTCAAGGGCGGCGACCCTTACGTGTTCGGTCGGGGATACGAAGAACTCGAAGCGCTCGCCGCCGAGGGAATCCCGGTCACCGTGGTGCCCGGAATCACCAGCGCCATCTCGGTGCCCTCGTCCGCCGGGATCCCGGTGACGCACCGCGCCGTCACCCACGAGTTCGTCGTCGTCAGCGGCCACGTGGCACCCGACCATCCCGATTCTCTCGTCGACTGGAACGCGCTGGCCAAGCTCAAGGGCACCGTCGTGTTGCTGATGGCCGTCGAACGCATCGGCCTGTTCGCCGACGTTCTCATCGCAGGCGGCCGGCCGTCCGACACCCCGGTGATCGTCGTTCAGGAAGGCACCATGCGCACCCAGCGTGAAGTGCGCGCGACTCTGAGCACCGTCGCCGACGCGGTTCGCGACGCGGAGATAAGGCCTCCGGCCATCGTGGTCATCGGAACCGTTGCCGGTTTCTCTGTGCACGCCGGTAACGTGAACGCCCGTGCCTGAATCATCGATGTCCGATACCTCCAGTACCGAGGTCAAGTACCCGGTGACGACCCGAGCGTTCGGGTTGGCGATCATCGTCCTGAGCGGCCTGCAGTTGATGGTGGTGCTCGACGGCACCGTCGCCAACCTCGCTCTGGCACCGTTGCAGGCCGATCTGGGTCTGTCCGATGCCGGACGCAACTGGGTGCTCACCTCGTATGCCCTCGCCTTCGGCGGGCTGATGCTCCTCGGCGGCAGACTCGGTGACGCCTTCGGCCGCAAGAAGATGTTCCTGGCAGGCGTCGTGCTGTTCACCATCGCATCCCTGTTGTGCGGGCTCGCGGTCAACGAGGCAACGCTCGTGGCGGCCCGCGCGCTCCAGGGCGTCGGAGCTGCGGTGGCGTCGCCCACGGCGTTCGCGCTGGTAGCGACCACGTTCGCGCCGGGCCCGGTTCGGAATCAGGCCATCGCGATCTACGCGGCCATGACCGGTGTCGGCTCCATCGCCGGGCTGATCATCGGCGGTGCGTTGACCGAGGTGTCGTGGCGGTGGATCTTCCTGATCAACGTGCCCATCGGTGTGGTCATCGTGGTGCTCGCAGTCGTGTCGCTACAGGAGACGGTGGGCGCGAAATTGCCGCTCGACGTTCCGGGAGCGATTCTGGCGACGCTCGGCTGCACCGGAGTCGTGCTGGCCCTGAGCGAAGGCACCGAACTGGGCTGGACCAATCCGATCGTCATCGTCTCGCTGCTCGCCGGACTGCTCTTCCTCGGGCTGTTCCTGCTGGTCGAGCGCCGCGCCGACAATCCACTGCTCCCGTTCTCGCTGTTCGGCAGCCGAGACCGAGTGGCCACGTTCGTGGCCATCTTCTTCGCCGGTGGCGTGATGTTCTGCCTCGCCGCCTACGTGGCACTGTTCGTCCAGGACATCCTGGGATACAGCCCGTTGCACGCGGGCCTGGCGTTCGTGCCGTTCGCCTTCGGACTCGGTGCCGCCGCATTCCTGGCCTCGCAGCTGGTGACACGCATCGCCCCACGGTGGCTGATCCTGAGCGGTGCAGTCATCATGGTCGGCTGGCTGATGGTGTCGGTGGCGACGATGAACGCGGACTCGTCGTACTTCCCCGGACTGTTCTTCCCCGTCATCGGCATCGGATTCGGCGTCGGCCTGACGGTCGTGCCACTCCCGCTGTGCGCCATCGCCGGAGTGAGCCCCACCGAGATCGGCCCGTTGACCGCTATCGCCCTGGTTGCTCAGACCCTCGGCGGGCCGCTCGCGTTGGCCGTCATCGGCGCGCTGGTGACCTCGCGCACCCTGTCCCTGGGCGGCATCTCGGGACCGGCGACGCTGATGAACGACACCCAGCTCGATGCGTTGAGCTCGGGCTATATGTTCGCGTTGTTCTGCTGCGCCGTCTGCGCCGTGGTCGCGGGAATCGCTGCGGTGTTCATTCGTTTCACCCCGCAGCAGGTCGCTCAGGCCCAGGCTGCGCAGGAAAGCGCCCAGAAGAGCTGACGAGCAGGGCTGATCACACGCCCAGTACGGCCTTCGCGATGAGGAAGTAGACGATCAACCCCGTCGCGTCGCAGAAGGTGGAGATGAACGGTGTCGAGAAGACCGCCGGGTCCACACCGATCTTCTTCGCGATCAGCGGCATCGCGCCGCCGACCGTGGCCGCAAGCGTGCAGATCGACAGCAGCGTCGTTCCGATGACGACTCCGAGGTGCCAGTCGTAGACGAGTCCGGCGATGACGAAGCCCAGAGTGCCGAGCATCGCACCCATCGTCGCTCCGACCCGAACCTCGCGAAACAGCACCGCGGCGATGTCCCGCGGTCGTACGTCACCCAGCGCGAGCGCCCGCGTGACAGTGGTTGCAGCCTGCGAGCCGGTGTTGCCTCCGGTTCCGGTCAGCAGCGGAATGAACAGCGCGAGCGTGACGACTGCGGCGAGCGCGTGCTCGAAGATCTCGAGAACCTGCACCGTGAGAATGGCCGACAGCGCGAGCACCAGCAACCACACCACGCGAGAGCGAACGATGGACAGCACCGGCGTCGACAGATACGGCCGGCGCAGCGGCTCGGAGCCACCCGCGCGAGCGGCATCCTCGTCCTCGGCTTCCTCCAGAATTCGAGAGGATTGTTCGAGTGTGAGAATGCCGATCAGCCGTTGCTCGGAATCGACCACCACCACCGCAGGGCTGCGGTGCTCGAAGCACAGCCGTGCAGCCTCTTCCGCCGAAGAATCGGCCTCGACCACTGGATGATCCGAGTACAGATCGCCGACCGGAGTGCTCGGCGCGGCCGTCGCCAGATCGGCGAGGGTCAC
Source organism: Rhodococcus sp. 06-462-5 (assembly GCF_002258315.1). GTDB lineage: Bacteria > Actinomycetota > Actinomycetes > Mycobacteriales > Mycobacteriaceae > Rhodococcoides. The sequence goes on from NZ_NOYD01000038.1 coordinate 302,255, forward strand.
CACCCCCAGCAGAGTTCGGTGATCGTCGGTGATCGGCAACAGATACACCGACTCGGCGTCCGAGCCGGTGCGACGGACGGCATCGAGTGCATCGTCGGCGGTTGCGGCGGTCCGTAGCCGAACGAACTCCGGGCTCATGCGGCGGCCGACCGACCTGCGGTCGTAGCCCATCATGGGGGCGGTGAGCGCCCGCTCGTCGGGGGACAGACCCACCAACAGTCGATGCGCGACGTTGGAGGGGAGTTCGTCGAGCAATTCGACACGGTCGTCCGGGTCGAGTCCCTCGAACAGAGCGATCACATCGTAGCTTCGAAGACTCTCGAACAACTCGCCGCGAACGGTGGCGTCGAAGCGCTCGAAGACCGCCACCGCCTCGTCCTTGGGCAGAAGGCGAAACAACACCGCACGTCGAGACGAGTCGACGCGCTCGAGCATACGTACTGCATCGGTCGTCGACAGCTCGGCCATCAGAGTGGACAGGGCGGCCATGTCACGGTCGGTCAGCAGTTCGGACGTTCGCGTCATGATGTCGTCGAGAGTTTCGGGCACAGAACCATTTTGCCTTGCGTACGGGCGGTCCGACCCGCACACCTCAGCGCGAGAGATCCGCCCGATCCGCCGCGGCCTGGCCCGAATCCCATCCCTCGGCGTCCAGGCGTGGACCGCGCATCGGCTTCGCAGTCGGGAACAATCGATCGAATTCGGCTTCGACGGCGACGGTCTGCGCAGCGAGAATCGGTAGCAGATCACCCGATTCGTGACTCGCCTCCTCGAGGGCGTGTGCGTCGGCGTCGGTCAGACGGTCTCCGATACGGATGGCGTACGCGTACAGGAATGCTTTGCCGAACGCCGCCGATCCTGCCTTCTTGCGCTTCTTCGCCTGCGGTGAATGCCCGAGGGCGCGGGTTGCCTGAACCAACAGAGAGGTGAACAGCAACTCGGTCTGTTCCACGTCCACCGGGGCACCGACGAGGGTTGCGACGGCGAACTCCGGATCCCAGATCGCCTTGACGCGGTTGGCGGTTCCGACGACGTGCAGCAGCTGCGCCTTGGCGGGAGCATGCGGGCCATCGACATGAACGCGTCGGCCGTGAATATCGATGTGGCCCTGCGAGAGCAGCATGGTGTCGATGGAGTAGCGCGTCATCAACTCCTGCGCCTTGGCCGTCAGCGTTTCGGCCTCCTCCTCGAAATCCGTGGCGTCGGCCTTGGCCAGTAGGCCGCGAATCTTGCTCAGCATCTTGGTGTTCGGTGCGTCGGAGCCGGCGACACCCGTCACCGTGGGTCGAGTGCGCGGCCACTGGGACGGCTTGGGGCCGAGCTGAGGCCACCGGGGGAGTGTCTGCCATTGACCGAGCAGGGTGAGTACGTTCAGCCACTGATCGCTGGCAGCGATGTAATCGGTCTTACCGGAGGACGTCAGGTACGCGGTCAGGAAGTCGGGTGTGGCCTCGACCCGGGCCGCAACCTTGGGGAACTGCTCGCAGATCGTGGACATCTGATCCACCCAGTCCTGCGGGGCTCGTGCGTCGGCGTCGGTGAGATCGGCCTGGTGCAGCAGCACCGCACCAGCGAGATCGGCCACGGCCACCGTGTGCTGACGCCGCACGACGTGCACGAGATCCATGGGCTGCCAGCCGTTTTCGTACATCGTCTCGATCATGTTCGTCAGCGCCAGGGAGCCGAGTTGGGTCGCTTCCATCGACACCAGCCGATCTGCGACGTCGTCGGCGACGCGTTGGCTCTTGGTCTTGCCGACCGAGGCGTCGGCCCCGCGGCGGAGCAGTCCTGGAATCTCGTTCATTCGGTGAGCACGATCAACTCGGTGCTCGACGCCACTTCGACTCGCAGACCGGCCTTGGATGCTACGCGCGCAACGGCTTTCACGTCCTTCGGCTCGGCGGTGGTCAGCGTCAACGCGCGTGCCAGCAGGCCCTTGTGATGCTTGTTGAAATGGCTCACCACCGATCGGCTGCCGTCGGGCTTCTCGGTGAGCACCGTCGCGGTGATCGCGCCCGGAACAGGACCGAGCTGTTGATAGGTGCCCGATCGCAGGTCGACGACGATGCCCTCGTCCTCGGCGTCGATGGCATCGGAGAGTTCCGGCTTCCAGTGCGATCGCAGCGTGCCGAAGTTCGGCACGGTCGAGCCACCGGAGAGTCGGTAGGACGGAATCGGATCGGAGGCACGGACGGCCCCGAACAGGGCCGAGCCGATCCACAGTCTCGCGTCCGCTCGGGCGCGACCGGCACGGGTGAACGACGCCGCGTCGAGGGCGTCGTAGAGCACGCCGGTGTACCGCTGCAGCGCAGGTGTGGTGGGTGAGGTCCACAACCGGGCGTTGCGTTCGATCTCGTCCACCTGGGTGGGGCCCAGGCCGAGCGCCGCGATCGACGCGTCGACGTCGGCGGACAGTTCCACCAGCGCGTCGGCGAGCTTTCGACGAAGCGGAGTCAGCGAGGCCAACGACAGTCGGTCCAGATCGAGAGGTGCTCCGGAACCGCCGTCGGACTTCGTCTCGGAGGGAGGCAGCAGAATCAGCACGGGCTCGAGGCTACTCACTGTACGGCCGCCTGCTCACAGGCACTGCAGGAGCGACTAGTCTGACAACCCGTGATCACCCGTCTTTCGCAGTTGTTCCTTCGTACCCTTCGCGACGACCCGGCCGACGCCGAGGTCGACAGCCACAAGCTGTTGGTCCGCGCCGGCTACGTCCGTCGTATCGCGCCGGGCGTCTACTCCTGGCTGCCGCTGGGTCTGCGGGTGCTGCGCCAGGTCGAGCGTGTCGTGCGCGAGGAGATGAACGCCATCGGTGCACAGGAGATATCCCTGCCCGCACTGCTTCCGCGCGAGCCGTACGAGACCACCAATCGGTGGACCGAATACGGCGACGCCCTGTTCCGGTTGCAGGATCGCAAGGGCAACGACATGCTGCTCGGTCCCACCCACGAGGAACTGTTCGCGCTGACGGTCAAGGCCGAGTACAATTCGTACAAGGACCTGCCGGTCACGCTGTACCAGATCCAGACCAAGTACCGCGACGAGGAGCGTCCCCGCGCAGGCATTCTGCGCGGCCGAGAGTTCGTGATGAAGGACTCGTATTCCTTCGACATGGACGAGGACGGACTGAAGAAGTCCTACGCCGCCCACCGCGAGGCGTACCAGCGCATCTTCGCCCGCCTCGGGGTCAGCTACGTCATCGTCGCCGCGACGTCCGGTGCCATGGGAGGCAGCGCCTCCGAGGAATTCCTGGCCGAGAGCGACATCGGTGAGGACACCTACGTGCGCTGCATCGAGTCGGGATACGCGGCCAACGTCGAGGCCGTCACCACTCCGGCACCTGCGCCGCTGCCCATCGAGGGGCAGCCCGCTGCCGTCGATCACGAGACCGGCGACACCCCCACCATCGCGACCCTGGTGGAGTGGGCCAACTCCGCCGATCTCGGACGCACCGTCACCGGCGCGGACACGCTGAAGAACATTCTGCTCAAGGTGCGTAACGCAGAAGGGGAGTGGGAACTGCTCGCCGTCGGCCTGCCCGGTGACCGCGAGGTCGACGAGAAGCGCCTCGAGGCGTCGCTGGAGCCCGCCGAGTTCGCTCTGCTGACCGACGCGGACTTCGCAGCCAATCCGTTCCTCGTCAAGGGATACATCGGGCCTCGCGCGTTGCAGGCCAACGGAGTTCGCTACCTCGTCGATCCCCGGGTGGTCGACGGCACGTCGTGGATCACCGGCGCGGATGTCAAGGGCAAGCACGTGGTCAACCTCGTCGCCGGTCGCGATTTCGTTCCCGACGGCACCATCGAAGCAGCCGAGGTGCGTGACGGCGACATGTCTCCCGACGGTCGTGGACCGCTCGTCAGTGCTCGCGGAATCGAGATCGGGCACATCTTCCAGCTCGGCTACAAGTACACCGATGCGTTCTCCGTCGACGTGCTCGGTGAGACCGGCAAGCCGGTTCGCCTGACTCAGGGTTCCTACGGCGTCGGCGTCTCGCGTCTGGTCGCCGTGATCGCCGAGCAGATGCACGACGACAAGGGCCTGCGGTGGCCGTCGGAGGTTGCACCTGCCGATGTCCACCTGGTGATCGCGAACAAGGACGACGCTGCTCGCGCGGGCGCGGAATCGATTGCGACACAACTCGATACACAGGGCATCGAGGTGTTGTTCGACGATCGCAAGGCCTCGCCAGGAGTGAAGTTCAAGGACTCGGAACTGATCGGTGTTCCGCTGGTGGTCGTTCTCGGCCGCGGTTGGGCCGACGGCAAGGTCGAGATCCGTGATCGCTTCAGCGGTGAGAGTCGCGAACTCGACATCGACTCGGCGGTCGAGGAGATCGTCAAGGCCGTGCGAAACACCCCGTAGAACAGTCTCGCGATCTTTCTGCGCGGTCGTTTACCCGCTGGTAGCTTCGGGTCAACGACTAGGAGAGGTCACACCGTGGCTCAGTATGCGCTGTTCGATCCCACAACCTTCGATCCGGCCGAGCTCGACGAGGATTCTCGCCGACAATTGCGTGCACTGATCGAGTGGTTCGAGAGTCGCGGCAAAGGCAGGCTTCTGGCGGACGATCTGGACAGCGTCTGGCCGGCCGACTTTCTCGAATTCGTCGCCGAGCAGAAGCTGTTCGCAACCTTCTCCACGCCAGCCGCTTATGCGGAGGGACTGCCGAACACGCGATGGGACGCTGCTCGCAACGCCGCGCTGAGCGAGGTTCTCGGGTTCTACGGTCTGGCCTACTGGTACACCTGGCAGGTCACCGTGCTGGGTCTCGGGCCCATCTGGATGAGTGCCAACGACGACGCCAAACGCCGCGCCGCACGCGAGCTGGACCGCGGCGGTGTGATGGCGTTCGGACTGTCCGAGCGCGCACACGGGGCCGACGTCTACTCCACCGACATGCTGTTGACGCCCACGCCCGAGGACTCCGAACTCGAGTTCACCGCGTCGGGGGAGAAGTACTACATCGGGAACGGCAACGTCGCGGGCATGGTCTCGGTGTTCGGCCGACGCACCGACCTGGACGGACCCGATTCGTACGTGTTCTTCGTGGCCGACAGCGCGCACCCGGCCTATCGGCTTGCCGAGAGCGTCGTCCACGGGCAGATGTTCGTCAGCACGTTCGCGCTCGAGAACTACCCCGTCCGGCAGCAGGACATCCTGCACACCGGTGCCGACGCTTTCTCGGCCGCGCTGAACACGGTCAACGTCGGAAAGTTCAACCTCTGCACCGGATCCATCGGCATCTGTGAGCACGCGTTCTACGAGGCGATCACGCACGCGAACAACCGAATTCTGTACGGCAATCGCGTCACCGACTTCCCGCACGTTCGCAGCGCATTCGTCGACGCATACTCCCGGCTGATCGCCATGAAGCTGTTCAGCGCGCGGGCGCTCGACTACTTCCGTGCCGCGGGACCCGAGGACCGGCGCTACCTGCTGTTCAATCCGATGACCAAGGCAAAGGTGACCTCCGAGGGTGAAACGGTCGTCCGTCTGTTGCACGACGTCATCGCGGCCAAGGGATACGAGAAGCACACCTACTTCCGTGAAGCCGCCCAGTTGATCGGAACACTGCCGAAGCTGGAGGGCACGGTGCACGTCAACGTTGCGCTGATGCTCAAATTCATGCCGGCGTACATGTTCTCGCCGACCGACTACCCGGACGTCGGCAGTCGAACAGAGCCGGTCGACGACAGCTTCTTCTTCGCCCAGGGGCCGGCCCGTGGCGCGAGCTCGGTTCGGTTCCACGATTGGAACCCGCTGTACAGCAAGCACTCCGGGATACCCAACGTAGGACGGTTCTACGAGCAGGCACTGGCGTTCAGGTCGTTTCTCCAGGACTGTGCTCCCGACGAAGCACAGCAGAAGGATCTCGATTTCCTGCTCGTGGTGGGGCACCTGTTCTCGCTCGTCGTCTACGGCCATCTCGTGCTCGAACAAGCCGACGAGATCTCGCCCGAGATGCTGGACCAGATCTTCGACTTCCAGATCAGAGATTTCTCCGGTTACGCCGTCGCGCTGTACGGAAAGCCCTCGTCGTCTGCGGCGCAACAGCAGTGGGCCCTGGACGCCATACGCAAGCCAGTGGTCGATGCGGGTCGTTTCGAGGCGGTGTGGAACGAGGTCGCCTCCTACGACGGCCGGTACGAGATGCGTCCCTAGCGCCGACGGTCAGCCGGGATCGGCCGGAATCAGATTGGTTCCGAACGCGCACACCGTCATCTCGTGCAGTCCGGCGCTGTCGTTCGGATGCTCGAGCGCCTGCATCGACATCAGGACGTTGAGCAGCATCCCGTGCGCGATGAACTGCCGTGCCTGATCCTCGGAACAACCTGTGCCCTCACGTATCCGGCTGTAGATGGCACCCATTCCCTCCCGCGCTGCCCGGCCGATCTCGGGTACCGAGCCTGCGCCGAATCCGTGCATCATGACCATCAACAGGTCGCGATCGGCCACCAGATCGGCGTAGGCGGAACCGAGATCTGCCCAGGTGCCGTCGTCGTCGGGGTCGAGCGGGCCCGCCGCCAGCACGGCATCGAACGCGGCCATGATGCCGTCGACGGAGCGTTGGAACACCAGTCGAAACAACTCGACCTTGGTGCCGAACATACGGACCACGTACGGCTGAGAGACGCCGGCTTCCTTCGCGACGGCGTCGGTACTTGTGCCGGCGTAACCCCCGCGCGCGAACGCGCGCATCGCCGCGTCGAGGACGAGCTCTCGGCGTTCGGCCGCATCCATGCGGGTGGCTCTGGGCTTGGGCGCTGACGGGTCGGACATGTTGACAGGTTATCAGTCGATAACTTACGGTCTCCAACAAGTAATCATTCGATGCTTACAAACGCGAGACGGGACGACCGCAATGACCGCCACAGCCTCTCCACCAGGAGTGCAGCCTGCCACTCGGAACGTTCCCGTGTGGCTCGGCATCCTTGCAGCTTCCCTGCCGATGTTCATGGCAACCCTCGACAATCTGGTGATGACCAGTGCACTCCCGGTCATCCAGCAGGACCTGAACGCCTCCGTCGGACAGCTGCAGTGGTTCCTCAACGCGTACACCCTCAGCTTCGCCACCTTCATGCTGACGGCGGCGACGCTCGGCGACAGATGGGGCAGACGCACGGTGTTCCTCGGTGGGATCACCGTCTTCACCGCCGCCTCGGTGGCCAGCGCGCTCGCTGCGAGTCCAGCGATGCTCATCGCGGCGCGCGCCGTGCAGGGAATCGGTGCAGCCGCGATCATGCCGTTGTCCCTGGCGTTGCTCGCCGCGGTGGTGCCGGTGGGCAAGCGTGCGATGGCGATCGGGATATGGGGTGGAGTCTCCGGACTCGGTGTCGCGCTGGGACCGGTGGTCGGCGGAGCCGTCGTCGACGGGATTTCCTGGCAGGCGATCTTCTGGATCAACGTTCCGGTGGCCCTCGTCGCAGTTCCGCTGGCGTACGTCGCGCTGAAGGAAACAGCAGGGCGCATCCAACCGCTCGATCTGCCCGGCGTTGTCCTCGCAGGTGGCGGTGTCTTCCTTCTGGTGTGGGCGGTGGTCCACGGCAACGACGACGGGTGGGCGTCGGCCACGGTGCTCGCCGGCTTCATCGGCTCGGCGGTGCTGCTCGTCGCGTTCGTCCTGCGCGCTTCGCGCACCCGGCACTCGGTACTGCCGCTCGTACTCTTTCGTTCGCGCAGCTTCACCCTCGCCAACATCATCGGAATCACGTTCTCGCTCGGCATGTTCGGGGCGGTGTTCCTCCTCGCGCAATACCTGCAGATCGTGATGAACTACACGCCGTTCCAGGCAGGCCTACGCACGCTGCCGTGGACTGCAGCACCGATGGTGGTCGCACCGATCGCAGGTCTGCTCGCCGAGCGCGTCGGACTGCGCGGGTTGTTGGTCGGCGGCCTGTCGCTGCAGTCGGTCTCGCTCGTGTGGATGGCGCTGATTCTGGGAACCGACACCGAGTATTCGTCGATGGTCCCGGCCCTGCTGATGGCGGGCGTGGGCATGGGGCTGACGTTCGCTCCGTCCGCCACCGCAGTGCTGCGGGATATGAAGGACGACGATCACGCCACCGCGAGCAGTGCGAACTCCACTGTGCGAGAGGTGGGTATCGCGCTCGGCATCGCGGTACTGACAGCGGTGTTCATCGGAGCCGGTGGATCACTGACACCCACCGGTTACACCGACGCCTTGGCACCCGCTCTGCTCGTCGGCGCTGGGGCAGTGGCGATCGGACTGGTGGCGGCGCTGTTCATGCCGGGGCGTTCCGTCGGACCGGAACAAGCGCTCACGGTTGGCCGGGAAATGCCGTCGACGACGGACTGACGCCCAGAATCTGCTGCCACGTCGCGAGGCGCACCGCGGCGTCGGTCAACGCCTGCACCCCCATGTCGCGGGTCGCTCCCGAGCGGCTGCGTTCGATCAGCGAACGCCACGCGATGCTCGTGTCGATCTCGGCCTGCGCGGCCAACTGTGCAGCCGAGATCGCGTCGGTCACCGGAAACGGCGACGCGTACGCCGGATCGGGCAGTGGCACAGTGACGCTCGCTGCCTGGAGCGCATCGATGGTCGCGTCTCGGCGTGCACGGTGAGCGGCAGTGTTCGACGCCACCACCTCGGCGCGGGTGGGGTTGGAGAATGCCGCGACGACGCCGTAGGCGAACACCGCCGCGTATTCGGCGTCCAGGGCATCGACGAGGCCTTGCTGTTCCGGACCGAGATCGCTCATGCCAGAACCACCAGGGCCGAGACCGTGCAGGAGGCGCTGATCGAACCGAGAAGGCCTGCCCGGTAACCGCTTTCGTTGCGCGCCGCATCTGCTGCGCTGCGAGCGGAGGAGGTCAACATCTCCCGCACGGCCACGAGATCGGGCGGTGGCGTCGTGGGAGCGGGTGTCGTGGTGGCGGCGACCGAAGACGTGTCCGTCGAGGCGCCGGTGGCGCGGGCGATCTCGGTGTCGAGCGCAGCGGCGTGCTCGGTCCGCTGCGCCGCAACGATTCCGAGTGCTGCCGCGTAGTCGGTGATCACCGTCGCGGCCGCGGTGGCATCCGCGGCATCGGCGCGGGCAGCACGCAACTGCGCGGTCAGGGTATCGAGGGCAGGACCCGAGATGGTCTCCTGGCTGCAGGCCGCCATGCTGGACACGGTGGCCGCGGACAGAGCGGCGACACCGGCGAGTCGGAACAACCCGCGGCGACTGAGCGCGAGGGGGACGGTCGGCGTTGGCACTCCGATATCGTGCCAGACCGCAGCGCTCGCACGCGCCGTGCCCGTGTGTCGCGTCGGCGATCGTGGTCACGAGCAGTGCCTGCGGGGCGGTAGGCTGTTGGTTCACCAAACGCAGTCCGGCTGCCGTACGCCGGATCGCCCACAACTACACACGAGGAGTTCGCGACATGCCTGTTCCGTCCAAGGAAAGGGTTGTCGAACTGCTCGCCGACCTCGTTCGAGAACGGGGTTACGACCTCGAAGACGTGAACGTTGTCGCCGCAGGAAAGCACAGTGCAGTGCGGATCATGGTCGATCGCGAAGAGGGAATCGACCTCGACGCGCTCCCGGAACTGAGCCGCGAGATCTCGGATGTCTTCGATGCCGTGACCGATTTCGGGGAAGCCCCGTACACGCTGGAAGTCACCACCCCAGGAATCGACCGCCCGCTGACCGAGGCTCGGCATTGGCGTCGGGCCCGCGGACGCAAGGTGCGCGTCGAACTCGCCGACGGCAAGTTCGACGGTCGCGTCGGTGCGCTCGACGGTGACTCGGTCACCGTGGTGATCAAGGAGAAGGGTGTGCTGTCGACGCGCTCCGTTGCATTGGCCGATGTAGTGAAAGCTGTTGTACAGGTGGAGTTCTCGCGGCCGAGCGCCGAAGAGATGGACCTGGCGGGCGGCGTGGTCGGAAGCAGGCCGTCACCCGCGAACACCGATGAGATCGTGGACGTGGAAGCACCGGAAGAAGGGTCGGACAAGTGAATATCGACATCGCCGCATTGCGCGCCATCGAGGCGGACAAGGGAATTCCGATCGAGATGGTGATCTCGACGATTCAGACCGCATTGCTGACGGCCTACCGTCACACCGAGGGGCACCAGTCCAACGCGTGGATCGACGTCGATCGCAAGACCGGCTCCGTTCGGGTGATGGCCAAGGAACTCGACGCCGACGGCAATCTGATCTCCGAGTGGGACGACACCCCGGAAGGCTTCGGACGCATCGCGGCGACCACGGCGCGTCAGGTCATCCTGCAGCGCCTGCGCGACGCCGAGCACGAGCGGTCGTTCGGCGAGTACTCCACGCACGAGGGCGAGATCGTCAACGGTGTCATCCAGCGCGACACGCGTGCCAATGCCAAGGGCACCGTCATCGTCCGCATCGGCAGTGACGCCAACGGAGCCGACGGTCTGCTGCCGCCCGCCGAGCAGGTGCCGGGTGAGAGCTACGAGCACGGCGAACGCATCAAGTGCTACGTCGTCGGAGTCGCCCGGGGCAACCGCGGTCCGCAGATCACGCTCTCGCGCACCCATCCGAATCTGGTGCGCAAGCTGTTCGCCCTCGAAGTGCCCGAGATCGCCGACGGTTCGGTCGACATCGTGGCAGTGGCCCGCGAGTCGGGGCACCGCTCGAAGATCGCCGTTGCGTCCACCGTGTCCGGTCTCAACGCCAAAGGCGCGTGCATCGGACCGATGGGGCAGCGCGTGCGCAACGTGATGAGCGAACTTGCGGGCGAGAAGATCGACATCATCGATTTCGACGAGGATCCGGCCACGTTCGTCGGGAATGCACTTTCCCCGTCGAAGGTTGTCTCTGTGACGGTCGTCGACGCGGTTGCGCGTGCAGCCCGGGTCGTGGTTCCCGAATACCAGCTTTCTCTGGCCATCGGCAAGGAAGGGCAGAACGCTCGACTGGCCGCCCGATTGACCGGTTGGCGCATCGACATCCGCAGCGATGCGGCGGCACCCGAGACGACCAGCGCGTAGGGCCGGAATGCGGAGTTCGGGGCAATACAGCGGTAGAGTGGTCGATGGTTCGGTAACGACCTCTCCGCCCAGAGACATGAACGCGAGTATCCGGTAGTGACAAGCCGGCCGATTCGTACATGCATCGGGTGCAGAGAGCGAGTGCCGGCCGCCGATCTGTTGAGGATCGTGGTTCGAGAAGCTGGTTCGCACGAATTCGCTCTCGTCCCCGACGTCCGGCATTCGATGTCCGGCCGTGGTGCGTGGTTGCACTACAGCCGAGAATGCCTGCACAATGCGGAACGACGCCGAGTCTTCGGTCGCGCGTTTCGGATATCGGGAAATGTGGAATCGTCCGCAGTGACAGCCGTGCTCGACGAGTACGACAAGCTGCAGGCCGAGGACACGACAAGAGCAACACCCGTCGACAAGAACAGGCAACAGCACTGATGAGCACACCGTGAAGCACCAACGATGAACGTCCATCGGAGATAACCCGAGGTCGTGCGGGCACCAAGCCTCGCTCGGCCTCTCAGTGAGGAGAGCAGTGGCAGGCAAGGCCCGCGTGCACGAGTTGGCAAAAGAACTCGGTGTCACCAGTAAGGAACTACTCGCACGGCTCAAAGAGCAGGGCGAGTTCGTCAAGTCCGCATCATCCACAGTCGAAGCCCCCGTGGCACGTCGACTGCGTGAATCCTTCCCGTCCGACAGTGCGGACACGTCTGCACCCGCCGCAGCTGCACCGAACGGTCGCGCAGCGGCCGATCGTGCTGCAGGCAGCACCGCGAAGCCGGGCGCAGCGAAACCGGGCGGACCCCGTCCCGGCCCCAAGCCGGCACCCCGTCCGGCAGAGCCGGAAGCACCCGCAGCGCAAGCTCCCGTGGAGGCAGCACCGGCTGCACCCGCAACTCCGGCTGCCCCGCCGGCTCCGGCCCCGGCAGCACCGACCCCTTCGCCCGCAGCGCCCGCCGCTTCGGTCGAACAGGCTCCTGCCGCGTCTGCCTCAACCAGCGACGCTGCACCCGCCCCGGCCGCTCCCAAGCCCGCAGGTCCCGGTCCCAAGCCCGGCCCCAAGGCTCCGCGTGTCGGTAACAACCCGTACTCCTCGGCTCCCGTGGAGCGACCGGCTCCCCGGCCCGCTCCCGGTGCTCCGCGCCCCGGTGGCGGACGACCCGCTCCCGGACAGGGTGGGCCTCGTCCCGCAACACCGTCCGGTGGCAGTCGTCCGGCTCCCGGTCAGGGCGGGCCTCGTCCCGCACCGGGCCAGGCCGGACCTCGTCCGAGCCCGGGCTCGATGCCTCCTCGCCCCAATCCCGGTGCCATGCCGACCCGTTCGGCACGTCCCGGTCCCGCAGCAGGTCGTCCCGGTCGCCCCGGTGGCGCTCCGGGCGGACGTCCGGGCGGCGGTGGTGGCGGTGGTTACCGCGGCGGCGGCGCTCCCGGCGCTCCCGGTGGTGCCCCCGCAGGCGGCGCTCCCGCAGGTGGTTTCCGCGGTCGTCCCGGCGGCGGTGGACGCCCCGGTCAGCGCGGCGCAGCAGCAGGTGCATTCGGTCGTCCCGGCGGAGCAGTTCGTCGTGGACGCAAGTCGAAGCGGGCGAAACGCGCCGAGTACGAGAGCATGCAGGCTCCCGCAGTCGGCGGCGTCAGGCTGCCCCGCGGTAACGGTGAGACCATCCGTCTCGCCCGCGGCGCATCGCTGTCGGACTTCGCGGACAAGATCGACGCGAACCCGGCCGCACTGGTGCAGGCCCTGTTCAACCTCGGTGAGATGGTTACCGCGACGCAGTCCGTCAACGACGAGACGCTGGAGCTTCTCGGCGGCGAGATGAACTACGTCGTTCAGGTCGTCAGTCCCGAGGACGAAGATCGTGAGCTCCTCGACTCGTTCGACCTCACCTACGGCGAGGATGCCGGCGGCGAGGACGATCTGGAACAGCGTCCCCCGGTGGTCACCGTCATGGGCCACGTCGATCACGGTAAGACGCGACTGCTCGACTCGATTCGTAACACCACGGTGCGCGAAGGCGAGGCAGGCGGAATCACGCAGCACATCGGTGCGTACCAGGTGCTGACCGAGCTCGAAGGCAACGAACGTCTCGTCACCTTCATCGACACCCCCGGTCACGAGGCCTTCACGGCCATGCGTGCTCGTGGTGCGAAGGCCACCGACCTCGCGATCCTGGTGGTCGCAGCCGACGACGGCGTCATGCCGCAGACGGTGGAGGCCATCAACCACGCCCAGGCGGCCGATGTGCCGATCGTGGTCGCGGTGAACAAGATCGACAAGGAAGGCGCGAACCCGGACAAGATCCGGCAGCAGCTGACCGAATACGGTCTGGTCGCCGAGGAGTACGGCGGCGAGACGATGTTCGTCGACATCTCCGCCAAGCAGGGCACCAACATCGATGCCCTCCTCGAAGCGGTGCTGCTGACGGCCGACGCGTCGCTCGATCTGCGTGCCAACCCGGACATGGACGCTCAGGGTGTCGCCATCGAGGCGCACCTCGACCGTGGTCGTGGCCCGGTCGCGACCGTGCTCATCGCTCGCGGAACGCTGCGTGTCGGTGACTCGATCGTCGCCGGTGACGCGTACGGACGCGTTCGTCGAATGGTCGACGAGCACGGCGAGGACGTCACCGAAGCGATGCCGTCCCGTCCCGTGCAGGTCATCGGCTTCACGTCGGTGCCCGGTGCAGGCGACAACCTGTTGGTCGTCGACGAGGACCGGATCGCGCGGCAGATCGCCGACCGTCGAAATGCGCGCAAGCGCAATGCGCTGGCAGCCAAGAGCCGCAAGCGCATCAGCCTCGACGATCTCGATGCAGCTCTGAAGGAGACTTCGCAGCTCAACTTGATCCTCAAGGGTGACAACTCGGGAACCGTGGAAGCGCTCGAAGAGGCGCTGCTCGGTATCGAGATCGACGACGAGGTCGAACTGCGCGTCATCGACCGCGGTGTCGGTGGCGTCACGGAGACCAACGTGAACCTGGCGTCGGCATCCAACGCGATCATCATCGGCTTCAACGTTCGAGCGGAAGGCAAGGCCACCGAGCTGGCCAACCGCGAAGGCGTCGACATCCGGTACTACTCGGTGATCTACCAGGCCATCGACGAGATCGAGAAGGCCCTCAAGGGCATGCTCAAGCCGGTGTACGAAGAGGTTGCCCTCGGGCAGGCCGAGATCCGCGCGCTGTTCCGTTCCTCCAAGGTCGGAAACATCGCCGGTTGCCTCGTCACCTCCGGTACGATCCGTCGCAACGCCAAGGCACGACTCATCCGAGACAGTGCCGTTGTCGCGGAAACCGTCACGATCTCCTCGCTCCGCCGCGAGAAGGACGACGCGACGGAGGTCCGGGAGGGCTACGAGTGTGGTTTGACGGTGACGTACTCCGACATCAAGGTGGGCGATGTCATCGAGGCGTACGAACTCCGTGAAAAGCCGCGCGACTAGTACGGGTGCGGAGCCGTTCGGCTCCGCATTCGGTCGCGTCGGCTCGGTGGTGAAGCCAGGGGAGTGACACTGCGCTCCGACTTTCGAGCCGGTGGTGGTACGACAGATGTACCACCACCGGCTTTGTCGTCGAAGCTGATCGAAGGACGTCAGCGTGTATCTGGGTGCTCTGGAGTTGGACGTGTTGTTGGGGGATGTGCGTTCGCTCGCCGAGAAACGGTCGATGGTGGAACCGGTCCTCGGTGATTTGCAACGGCTGGGCGTCTCGGCTGCCGAAACCGGTGAGCGAGAACGTATTCGGCGGTCCCTGCTGGGGGTTGCCGCGGCCGGTACCGATGTCGACCTACTGCACGACAAACTGGACGAGTGCGAACGGCATGTCGCCGAACGCCACGATCTGGAACTGTTGGCAGTACGCCGGAGAATCTTCGGACCCGAGGATTGATCCGGGAAGTCCGCCGAGCCCTGCTCGGCAGACGTGAAGTGCACAACCGTCGGTACGTCGCAACACAATCGACGTTCGGCCATGAAAGAGGAGTGTGATTGTCGTGGTGGATCAGGCCAGGGCTCGTAAGTTGTCCAAGCGAATCGCTGCCATCGTTGCGACGGCGATCGATCACGAGATCAAGGATCCACGGCTGGCGTTCGTGACCATCACCGACACCAAGGTGACCGCCGACCTGCACGACGCCACGGTGTACTACACCGTGATGGGCGAAGATCTCGATACTCCGCCCGATCTGCAGGCCGCGGCGGCAGGACTCGAGAAGGCCAAGGGTGTGCTGCGCTCGAAGGTCGGAGCCGGAACGGGTGTTCGGTACACGCCGACATTGACCTTCGTGACCGACACGGTGCCCGACACCGCACGCCACATGGAAGACCTTCTCGAACGCGCCCGAGTGGCCGACGAGGAACTGGCCCGCGCCCGTGCGAACGCCAAGCCCGCAGGCGACCCAGACCCATACAAAGCCCCGCGCGAAGTCGCAGACTCAGATGGTCATTCCGCAGGCTCCACTCCTGAATTGGATGGTCATTCCGCAGGCTCCACTCCTGCAGACGTCGAGCCCGCCGAAGCCGACTGACATGTCCGATGGTTCGGGGTCGGTGTCAGAGGCCGACGAGGAGCTGGCGCACGCGATCGAGATGCTCGAACGTGCATCGTCGGTGACCGTGCTCTGTCATGTTCAGCCCGATGCCGACACGATCGGTAGTGGGCTCGCGCTCGGTTCGGTGCTCGAACGTCGCGGTGCGACCGTCCAGGTGGCGTTCGCGGCACCGGCGTCCCTGCCCGAGTCGATGGACGAGTTGCCCGGCAGGCACCTCCTGGTCGACGCCGATCAGGTCACCGACACCGTCGACCTGGTGGTCACGGTCGACGCCGGAAGCCGAGGTCGGCTGGGTTCGTTGGGTGACCGACTCGACACGGCGAAGGCCAGCCTCGTCATCGATCACCACCGCAGCAACACTCGATTCGGAACGCTGAACGTGGTGCATGCATCCGCCGAGTCCACCACCGCCGTGATCGCGCGTCTGTTCGATCGGTGGGGCGTCGAGATCGACGCCGATCTGGCTCACCTGCTCTTCGCGGGCCTGGTTACCGATACCGGTTCGTTCCGCTGGGTTCGCCCGGGTTCTCACCTGTTGGCCGAGAGACTGTTGGCCACGGGCATCGACGGCGCTCACATCGCCCGCAAGCTACTCGACACCCATCCGTTCGACTGGCTGCCGATGCTCGGGTCCGTGCTCGGCTCGGCATCCCTGATTCCCGACGCAGCAGACGGACGAGGGCTGGTGTACGCCGTCATTCGGAGCGAGGATTCGGCCGGACTGCGGTCCGAGGAAATCGAGAGTGTGATCGACATCGTGCGCACCACCTCCGAAGCGGAGGTGGCCGCGGTGCTCAAGCAACAGGATTTCGGCTCGGTCTGGGTGGTCTCCCTGCGCTCGAAGACCGAGGTCGACGTCTCGGCAGTGGCCTGTGAACTCGGCGGCGGCGGGCACCGCAACGCAGCCGGCTACACCGCGACCGGTGACCTGCCCGACGTGATCGAAGCGCTGCGCGGAGCCCTCTCGGCGTCGTGAGCTCCACTCCGGTCACCGCTCGAAAGATCCTCGGCCTGTCGCTGCCCTCCCTCGGCGTCCTTGCCGCCGAACCGCTCTACCTGTTGTTCGACGCCGCCGTGATCGGCAGGCTGGGTGCCTTGGCCCTCGCAGGCCTGGCCATCGGCGGGCTCGTGCTGGCCCAGGTCAGCACCCAGCTGACTTTCCTGTCCTACGGCACGACCGCGCGAGCGGCTCGCATGCACGGTGCCGGTCGCGAACGCGATGCCGTCGGCGAGGGTGTGCAGGCAACCTGGCTGGCCTTCGCGATCGGTATCGCCATCGTCGCGGTGATGCAGCTTGCGGCCGAGCCCGTGGTGTCGGTGCTCACCGGCGGCGGAGACATCGCGGCCGAGGCGGTCGCGTGGCTGCGGGTGGCCTTGCTGGGTGTGCCGTTCATCCTGGTATCTCTGGCCGGAAACGGATGGATGCGCGGAGTCCAGAACACGGTGACCCCGCTGCGTTTCGTCGTGTTCGGCTTCGGTGTGTCGGCAGTTCTGTGCCCACTTCTGGTTCACGGGTTGCTCGGATTCCCGCGTCTGGAGCTGGTGGGATCGGCCGTGGCCAACGTGATCGGGCAGGGCGTCGCCGGTGCGCTGTTCGTCGTCGCAGTGGTGCGGGCGAGCACCGAATTGCGCCCGCGCTGGTCGGTGATGCGCGCGCAACTGGTGCTGGGGCGCGACCTGATCGTGCGCAGCCTGGCGTTCCAGGCCTGCTTTCTGTCTGCCGCTGCGGTCGCGTCGCGCTTCGGAGCAGCCTCCGTCGCCGCCAATCAGGTGGTACTGCACATGTGGAACCTGGTGTCGTTGATGCTCGATTCGTTGGCCATCGCCGCTCAGACTCTGGTGGGGGCCGCCCTGGGCGCAAGCAGGACCGACGACGCGCGCGCACTGGCGTGGCGATTGACGGCATGGTCGACGGTGTTCGCGGTCGTCCTCGCCTGCGTGTTCGCCGTCGGACGCTCGTTCGTCCCGGAGTTGTTCACCACCGACGCGTCGGTCATCGACGAGATGCATGCGATCTGGTGGATCTTCGTTGCGATCATTCCCATTGCGGGCGTGGTGTTCGCGTTGGACGGAGTGCTGCTCGGCAGTGGTGACGCCGCTTTTCTGCGGAACGCAACCATGGCGTGTGCCGTCGTGGGCTTTCTGCCGTTCATCTGGTCGGCTCTGGTGTTCGACTGGGGTTTGGTCGGCATCTGGATCGGGCTCGGGGTCTTCGTCGGACTGCGCATGCTCGCGGTCGCGGGCCGGGTGCTGTCCGGTAAGTGGCTGGTGATCGGCAGCGACCGCCAACTACGCCACTGAGCTGTCGGTCAGGGCTGCGATCGCAACGCGGGGTGCAATGCCACCTCACGGCTCTTGACGACGAAGAACACGCTGCGGCCGGGCTCGAGCCCGAGATCCGACACCGCAGCAGGGGTGATGTCGGCGGCCATGCCGGGAGACCCGTCGGGTTGCGGACGTGACCGAACACGAATCCCGGAGCCCTGCACCTCCATCTCCTCGATCACCACCTCGAACACGTTGCGGGGGCTTGCATGCGGTGCAGTCGGGTGCACCGAGACGGCGGCGGGGGAGAACACCGCCACCAGATCAGTTCCGGTGGCGTGCCGCCCGGAGCCGTGGACCGTCACTCCCCATGTCGTGGTCAGGGACGTCGAGTCGTCGGCATCGACGGCCCGTCCCGAGATCAGATTCACCCCGGCGATGCGGGCACCGAATTCGCTGCGAGGGGCGGTGAGGACCTCGGTGACCGAGCCTCGCTCGACGACGCGCCCGCCGTCGACGACCGCGACGGAATCGGCGAGCGCGACGACGTCGAGCAGATCGTGGGTCACGATCAAGGCCGTGCGGCCGCTCTCGCGCAACACCGTGCGCAGCACTCGCCGAATGCCCGGTGCCGTATCGACATCGAGCGCCGCCAGGGGTTCGTCGAGCAGCAGCAGGCGCGGATCGGCGGCAAGAGCGCGCGCGATGGCGATACGTTGGGCCTGACCGCCGGACAATTGCGCAGGGCGGCGATCGGCGAGGTGGGAGGCTCCGACCGCGTCCAGCCAGGTATCGGCGACGCCTCGCGCGGTCGCACGGTTCGCGCCGGTGCTACGCGGTGCGAAGGCCACGTTCGTGCGAGCGTCCATGTGCGGAAACAGCAGAGCTTCCTGAGCGAGGGTCGCGACGCCACGCGCGTGAATCGGCACGACGGTGTTCGAGGCGGTGTCGGTCAACACGTCCGCGCCCAGTCGGACGATTCCGTCGTCGGGTGCCACCACGCCCGAGACGAGCTGCAGCAGCGTGGATTTGCCTGCCCCGTTCGGTCCGAGGACAGCGACCGTCTCACCCGCACGGGCATCCAGTTCCAGATCGATACCGCGGGCGCCGAGGGTGGCCCGGAGGTGTAGTGAATTCACAGCGTTCCGGACGATCGTGTGCCGCGCGCGGTCACGACGACGAGTGCCGCGACGAGAATCAGCACCAGCGACAGCGCCACCGCGGCATCGGGGTCGCTCTCGCGCTGCAGATAGATCTCCAGCGGCAGTGTCCTGGTCACGCCCTCGAGGGATCCGGCGAACGTCAACGTCGCTCCGAATTCTCCGAGTGCGCGAGCGAAGGCGAGAACGGTTCCCGACACCAGTCCGGGAAGAATCAGCGGAACGGTGACTCGCCGCAGGACTGTCGTGGGGGTGGCACCCAGGGTGGCAGCCACCACGTCGTAGCGGTCACCGGCCGTGCGTAAGGCACCCTCGACGCTGACGACGAGGAAAGGTAGCGACACGAACACCTGTGCCAACACGACGGCCGAGGTGGTGAACGCTATTCGAATCCCGAAAGCATCGAGGTGTTCGCCCAACAGGCCTTGGCGTCCGAAGGTGTAGAGCAGCGCGATGCCGCCGACCACGGGGGGCAGTACCAGGGGCAGGACGACGAGAGAGCGAAGGATCGAGAGCCCTCGAATCGAGCTGCGCGAGAGCACGATTGCCATCGGCACGCCCAGAAGCACACACACGACGGTGCTGGCCGTCGCCGTCTTCAGACTCAGGATCAGCGCTGCGACAGCGGATTCGGAGGTGACGAGCCCGAGAAAATTCGACCACTCGATTCGGGTGAACATCGCGGCCAGCGGCAGTACGACGAGCAGAGCGCCCACGGCGGCCGGCGCGAATATCCACAGCGGTACTCCGACCGTCGGACGATGCCCTGCCGTGGGCAGCCCGCCGTCGGCGGCTCGAGCGGTCACGGTGCCGCGAAGCCGGCTCGACCGAGGACGTCTCGCCCGACGGGTCCGGCGACGAACTCCGTGAAGGCGCGCGCTGTGTCGGGGTTGCCGGAACCGCTCAGTGTCGCGATCGGGTAGGTGTTGACGGCCTCGCTCGACTCCTCGAAGGGCACCGTGGTCACGGCAGCGCCTGCCCCGGCCGCGTCGGTGACGTAGACCAGTCCGGCATCGGCCTGCCCCGAGGTGACCTTGCCCAGTACGTCGGTGACCGAGGATTCCTCGCTCACGGCCGGGACGAGCGTGCCGGTGGCGGTCTCGACCGCGGCCGTCGCCGCGCCGCACGGCACCTGGGGCGCGCAGATCACTGTCAGAACATCGGGGTTCGCCAGATCGGCGAACGATGCGATGCGGTCCGGGTTTCCGGGGGCGGTCACGATGGTCAGAGTGTTGGACGCGAAGTCGACGGGACTGCCCGCCACCAGATCCTCGTCGACCGTCGCGGTCATGTTCTTCGTATCTGCGGAGGCGAAGACGTCGGCGGGCGCGCCGGAGATCAGCTGCGCGGCCAGATCGGACGAGCCCGCGAAACTGAACTCCACCGAGGTGCCGGGGTGTTCGGCCTCGAATCGAGTACCGAGATCGGTGAACGTCGCGCGAAGCGATGCTGCGGCGAAGACCGTGATCTCGCCTCCGACTGCGTGGGCGTCCGAGGCCACATCGGGTGTTGTCGTATCGGACTGCGAGCTGCACCCGACGAGCATCAGGGTGGCTGCAACCACGAGGGCGGATGCCGGGCGCATTGTCTTCACGAACATCTCCTGCGTTCTACGGTGTCTCGACGATGACGGTGGTCGCCTTGACGACGGCGACGGTGACCTTGCCGGGCTCGAGCCCCAGTTCGCGAACCGATCGGGTGCTCATCAGCGACACGATCGTGAACGGCCCGCACTGCATGCTCACCTCGCTCATCACTGCGTCCGAGACGACCTCGGTGACCAAACCCACGAGCCGGTTGCGGGCCGAGCTGCCGCCCGACGAGATCTCCGGCGGGGGGACGGCGTGTTCGCGTGCGTAGTCGGCAAGGTCGCGGCCGGCGATGACCTTCCGTCCGGTTTCGTCCTCGAGCGCGGGGAGTGCGCCGCTGTCGATCCATCGGCGCACGGTGTCGTCACTGACGCCGAGGAGCGCTGCGGCGTCTCGAACGCGGACCGGGGGCACCGTCATCGAGATGTCACCCGACCGAACCTCCGCAAACAAGTCATGAGAGGCACCATACACCCGAATCTGCGGGTGTTTCGACTCGATCCTGTTCTCGGCGAGCAGCACCGTCCGACGGTCGACCGGGTTGCCGCGTCACCCGGCCGGACAGGCCGCGGAATCTGCGTGGAGTATTGGGCGTTGGTACGTTCTCGGACGGTTCTGGCGATTCGACGTCGGCGGCCGAGCGCATCGGAAGGAATTTTCAGTGGCAGCGAAGCTGTGGGCAGTGAGCGACATCCATGTCGGACATCGGGGCAACCGACCCGTGACCGAGGACATCTTTCCCGAATCTCCCGACGACTGGCTGATCGTTGCCGGCGACGTGTCGGAGAAGACCGACGACATCAAATGGGCGCTCGAACTGCTCCGTAGCCGTTTCGCGAAGGTCATCTGGGTTCCCGGCAACCACGAACTGTGGACGACGGTGAAAGATCCCGTCCAGATTCACGGTGCCGCCCGCTACGAGTACTTGGTCAACCTGTGCCGCGAGATCGACGTCGTCACCCCGGAGGATCCGTACCTGCGGTGGGAGGGCGAAGGCGGCCCGGCGACGATCGTGCCGATGTTCCTGCTGTACGACTACACGTTCCTGCCGCGGGGAGCTCGAGACAAGGAGCACGGGCTGGCGATCGCACGTGAGAAGAACGTCGTCGCCACCGACGAGTTCCTGCTGTCCTCGCAGCCGTACGCGACGCGCGACGCCTGGTGTCATGCGCGGATCGACGCCACCCGGGAGCGTCTCGACGCGCTGGACACCTCCGTTCCTACCGTGTTGATCAACCACTTCCCGATGGTTCGGCAGCCGACCGAGGTGCTGTTCTACCCGGAGTTCGCACTGTGGTGTGGGTCCACTCTGACGGCGGATTGGCACACGCGGTACAACGCGATCTGCTCGGTGTACGGGCACCTGCACATCCCGCGGACGACCTATTACGACGGCGTTCGCTTCGAGGAGGTATCGGTGGGCTACCCGCGCGAATGGCAGCGCCGCGGCCTGCCGAAGAACGTTCTGCGGCAGATTCTTCCGGTCCCCGAGTATCCGCCGGGTGCGTTGAACAAGTGGGGTGGACACTTCACGGTGACGCCCGAGATGGAGGCAGAGGTAGAGAAGATGAGGGCAGGCAAGTGATCGAGTCCATACTTCCCAACGGCGTCGTCTCGGCCGAATTATTCGCCGACCCACCGGGTTTGACGCCGCATCCACTCGAAGCCCCGCTGGTGGCCAAGGCGGTGGACAAGCGCAAGCGTGAGTTCACCTCGGCTCGACACTGTGCGCGCGTGGCGATGGAGAAGTTGGGCGTGGAGCCTGCACCGATCATGCGCGGTAAGTCCGGTGCCCCGCAGTGGCCGAAGGGTGTGGTCGGATCGTTGACGCACTGCGACGGTTATCGCGGTGCGGTGTTGGCCTACTCGATGCAGGTGCGGTCGGTGGGAATCGACGCCGAGCCACACGGACCCTTGCCCGATGGAGTGCTCGGGGCGGTGAGCCTGGAGGCCGAACGCGAGTGGCTCGCGACCGTGGGCCGTGAGGACGTGCACTGGGATCGAGTGTTGTTCTGCGCCAAGGAGGCGACGTACAAGGCCTGGGAGCCGTTGACCGGACGTTGGCTCGGCTTCGAGGACGCGCACATCACCTTCGAGCGCACCGGCTCCGGTGACGATGTGTCGGGAACGTTCCATTCGGAGCTACTGGTGCCAGGGGAGACGTTGTCCGGTCCGCCGTTGCGGGCTTTCGACGGTCGATGGATGGTGGCGGGCGGTCTGGTGATGACCGCGATCTCGGTGATGTGACGACCGGCTCCGCGAGCCTGGCACAATGCTCTCTCGTGAGTGCTCGCGAAAAGATTTCGTCCGGTCTTGTCGGTGCCGGCCTGCTCGTGGTCGACAAGGGGCCGGGAGTGACGAGCCACGATGTGGTGGCGTCGTGCCGAAAGCTGTTGCGCACCAGAAAGGTCGGCCATGCTGGGACCCTGGATCCCATGGCGACCGGCGTGCTCGTGCTCGGCGTGGAGCGTGCGACCAAGATGCTCGGATTGCTCTCGCTGACCACCAAGTCGTACACCGCCACCATCCGGCTCGGCCGGAGCACGACGACCGACGACGCCGAGGGTGACGTGCTGGCCGATGTCTCGGCCGCGCATGTCTCCGAATCCGAGATCCAGGCCGCGATCGCCGCCCTGACCGGCGATATCGAGCAGGTGCCTGCCAGCGTCAGCGCCATCAAGGTCGACGGGCAACGTGCTCACAAACTGTCCCGCGCAGGTGAGGAGTTCACCCTCGCCGCCCGCAAGGTCAGCGTCACCCGATTCGACGTGATGGCCAGGCGCGATGTGGTGGAGAACGAATCGGCCTTCGTCGACCTCGACGTCGAGGTGGACTGCACGTCGGGGACCTATGTGCGCGCCCTGGCGCGCGATCTCGGCGCGGCGCTCGGCGTCGGCGGCCACCTGACCGTGCTGCGCCGCACTCGCGTCGGACCCTTCACCCTCGACCACGCACGGACACTCGACGAGCTGGCCGAGGACCCGGCCGTGAGCCTGGACATCGACCAGGCGGCGCGAACGGCCTTTCCGCACCGGCAGATCGACGCGGGTGAGGCGGAATCGTTGAGCCAGGGACGGTGGCTGGATCCGGTCGGAATCGACGGGGTGTACGCGGCGGTCGATCCCACGGGGCACACCATCGCTCTGCTCCAGGAGAAGGGCAAGCGCGCCAGTTCGGTCATGGTCGTGCGGCCCGCGACCTTGCGCGGGCACTGAAGCGAAACCCGACGATCAGTTCGCCGGAACCATCCAGATCGCCTCGGCGGCGCGGTGGCCGAGGTCGATCGAATCGGTGGCGTCGGTGCGGGCGAGCTCGATGGCGACGGTGCCTGCGTAGTCGCGTCGTTCGACCACTGTGA
Source organism: Rhodococcus sp. 06-462-5 (assembly GCF_002258315.1). GTDB lineage: Bacteria > Actinomycetota > Actinomycetes > Mycobacteriales > Mycobacteriaceae > Rhodococcoides. The sequence continues at coordinate 326,133 of NZ_NOYD01000038.1, forward strand.
TCGGCAGGTCCAGCGTGATGCCGACGGAATCGAAGTACCGAAGCATCGCCGGGTCGGAGTCGGAAATTCTGGCGACTCGGCCGGATTGTCCGTCGAGGTACTCGCTCAGGCGGGTCGCGGACGGAGTCTCGATCGCACCGTCGACCGACGGAATCGGGTCGCCGTGCGGATCCCGTTCGGGGTGGCCCAGTTTGGCGTCGATTCGATCCATCATCAGATCCGAGACGGCATGTTCGAGAATCTCTGCCTCGTCGTGCACTTCGTCCCAGCCGTAACCCAGTTCTCGGACCAGATAGGTCTCGATCAGACGGTGCCGACGCACCATACCGATGGCAGCCAGTCGACCCTTCTCGGTCAGTGAGATGGCTCCGTACCGGGCGTGGTCGACCATGCCCTGGTCGGCGAGCTTGCGAATCGCCTCGGACACCGTCGAAGCGGAGACCCCGATGCGCTCGGAGAGCATCTTGGTGCTGACGGAGTCCTCGCTCCATTCGCTGGCCGTCCAGATGACCTTGAGGTAGTCCTGCGCAACCGCGGACAGTTGGACGCCCTCGTCGGCCGGTGCAGGATCGTCTTTTCGTTGCGCCACGTCGCCGAGCTTAGGCAATCCAATGGAAAAAGACATCTCACCCGGCCGGAGCCACCGGCACCTGTCCGCGTTGGCGCAGGGCGCGGATGACGATGCCCTGTGAGGGGCTGAAGAGGTAGGCAAGAACGAAGACCAGCCCCTGAGTGAGCACGACGCTGCCACCGGAGGACACGTCGAGGTAGAAGCTGGCGTAGATGCCCACCAGCGCGCAGCCCACCGAAACGATCGGTGCCAGCACCAGCATGCGGCCGAAGCTGTGGGTGAGCAGATACGCGGACGCACCGGGAGTGATGAGCATCGCCACCACGAGGATGACGCCGACGGCCTGGAGTGCCACCACGGTCGTCAGAGCGAGCAGGGTCAGCATCACGGCCGAGATCACCGTCGGGTTGATACCGACGGCTCGTGCCTGGGTGCGGTCGAAGGCGAAGAGAGTGAAGTCCCGACGCTTGACGATCATGACGGCCAGCGCGATGCCGCCGAGCACGAACACCTGGATCATGTCTGCCTGCGAGACGCCGAGCAGATTGCCGAACAGGATGTGGTTGAGGTCGATCTGGCTCGGAAACTTGGAGATCAGGACGACGCCGAGCGCGAACAGGGTGGTGAAAACGACGCCGATCGCGGCGTCCTCCTTGACGATGGTGGTGTTGCGAACGACTCCGATGGCGCCGACCGCGATGAGGGCGAACAGAAGAGCTCCGATCGCGAACGGGGCCCCGAACAGGTACGACAGCGCGACACCGGGCAGAACGGCGTGCGAGACGGCGTCGCCCATCAGCGACCACCCGATGAGAACGAGCCAGCAACTCAACACCGCGCACACGATCGAGGCGGTGACGGTCACCAGCAGGGCCCGCTGCATGAAGGTGTATTCGAGTGGATCCACGAGAAAGTCGATGACGTACACGGTTCAGCTCGCTTCCGTTGTCGGGGTGGCCGGAGTCCGAGTGCCCGCACCGAGTTGGTCGACCTTCGACGGGTCGATGCCGAAGGCCAGCGCCAGGTTCTCCGGGCGCAGTACCTCGGCGGGACTGCCGTGCATCAGCACCCGTTGCTGCAGCAGGATCGCCTCGTCGCACAGATCCGGCAACGCATGGAGATCGTGCGTGGACACGAGGACCGAGGCGCCGTGTGCGGCGAGTTCGCGGAGCAGCCGAGTGATGGTTGCCTCGGTCTTCTTGTCCACACCGGCGAAGGGCTCGTCGAGCAACAGCAGCGACGCTTCCTGTGCGATCGCGCGGGCGACGAACGCACGTTTGCGTTGCCCTCCGGAGAGCTGGCCGATCTGTCGGCTGGCGAGTTCGGCCAGATCGACGCGCTGCAGAGCCTCGTCGACGGCCAGTCGATCGGCTGCACGGGGAGTGCGAAAGAAATTCTGCTTCCCGTATCGGCCCATCATCACCACGTCGCGCACGCTGATCGGGAACGTCCAGTCGACGGATTCGGCCTGGGGTACGTAGCTGACCGTGCCTGCCTTGCGCGCCTGGGCCGGGTCGCCGCCGAACACGGTGATCGAGCCGGAGTTCGGCTTGACCACTCCCATGACGGCCTTGAACAGCGTCGACTTACCCGATCCGTTCATGCCGACCAACCCGCACACCCGGCCGGGCGCGAGCGTGAGACTGGCATCGGTCAGGGCCACGACGTCGCGGTATCGAACATTGACGGTGTCCACCGTCAGCGCCGCTCCATTCACGTGTGTGGTGGCGTCAGGTGAATTCATCGTTCTCCTACCAGTGCGTCGGCGATCAACCGTGCGTCGTAGCGCAGGAGATCCAGGTATGTGGGGACGGGGCCGGTCGCATCGCTCAGGGAATCGACGTAGAGCTGTCCGCCGAACCGAGCGCCGGTGTCCTCGGCGACCTGCAGCTGCGCCTTGTCCGAGACGGTCGACTCGCAGAATACGGCGGGTACGTCGTTGTCACGAACGAAATCGATGGTGCGCACCACCTGCTTCGGAGTTCCTTCCTGCTCGGCGTTGACCGGCCACAGGTAGGCCTCCTGCAGATCGAAGTCACGGGCCAGATAACCGAATGCGCCCTCACAGGTGACAAGCGCACGTTGCCGAGCGGGCAGCCCGGAGAGATCTGCGTCCAGCTCGGCACCGACCTCGCGGAGTTGTTCGATGTACGCGGCTGCGTTCGCGCGATAGTCGTCGGTGTTGGCGGGGTCGAGCGCGACGAACGCGTCGGCGATGTTCTCGACGTACGTCTCGGCCACGACGGGGGACATCCATGCATGGGGGTTCGCTTTGCCCGCGTAGGCATCGTCACGGATGTAGATCGGATCCACGTTCGCACTGACCACGGCGTGGGGTGCGGGGATTCGCTCGACGAATTTCTCGAACCAGGCCTCCAGCCCGAGCCCGTTGTCCAGTATCAACTCGGCCTGCTCCGCGGTGCGTAGGTCTCCTGGTGTCGGCTCGTAGCCGTGGATCTCGGCACCGGCTTTTGTGATCGATTCCACTCGAAGGTGGTCGCCGGCGACATTGGCGGCCATGTCGGCGAGGACGGTGAAGGTCGTCAGAACCAACGGTCTGCCGTCGTCGAGCACCGTCGGATCGTCCTCTCCGACGGCACGGGCACAGCCGGTCGACGCTGCTACCAGGAGTCCCACCACGGCCCAGCTCGCGAGAATCCGCCGGACGCGAAATCCACGCTGGCGAAGAAATAAGTTAGGCACACCGAAATATTTACCGTGGGGATACCTTTTTGTCCATACCCACCGCGCGCGACACGCCTGTCCGAGAGTGACCGAGCGGCCGTCGGGCCGTAGGCTTCGCGGTGTGCAGAGATGGCGAGGTCTCGACGATGTACCTGCCGACTGGGGTCGGTGCGTGCTCACGATCGGCGTCTTCGACGGCGTTCATCGCGGACACGCACAACTGATCGGGCGAGCGGTGGCCGCTGCGAAGAAGCGCGGCGTTCCCAGCGTGCTCATGACGTTCGATCCCCATCCGATGGAGGTCGTACGGCCGGGCAGCCACCCTGCTCAGTTGACCACCCTGACGAGGAGAGCCGAACTCGCCGAGGAACTGGGAATCGACGTCTTCTGCGTCATGCCGTTCACGCCCGAGCTGATGAAGCTCACCCCCGAGCGATACGTGCACGAGATCCTGATCGAACGCCTGCACGTTGCCGAGGTCGTCGTCGGTGAGAACTTCACCTACGGGAAGAAGGCGCTCGGTACCGTGCCCATGCTGCGCAAGATCGGCGAACGGTCCGGATTCGCAGTCGACGGAGTCAACCTGCTCGCCGAGCACGCCGTGACGTTCTCCTCGACGTACATCAGGTCGTGCGTGGACGCCGGAGACGTCGCCGCAGCCGCTGCCGCCCTCGGGCGACCGCATCGCGTGGAGGGCGTCGTGGTGCACGGCGACGGCCGAGGTCGCCAGATGGGTTACCCCACAGCCAATGTCGCGCCGCCCATGTACTCGGCCATCCCCGCGGACGGCGTCTATGCGGCGTGGTTCACCGTGCTCGGGCCGGGGCCGATCATGGGGACGGTCACGCCGGGGGAGCGACATCCGGCTGCGGTCTCGGTGGGTACCAATCCCACGTTCTCGGGTCGCACCAGGACCGTCGAGGCGTTCGTGCTCGACGGTGATGCCGACCTGTACGGGCAGCATGTGGCAGTCGACTTCGTGGATCGACTGCGCGGCATGGAGAAGTTCGACTCGATGGAAGCGCTCGTGGAGGAAATGGGGCGCGACGCCGAGCGAGCCCGCTCGATCCTGGCGGCGAAAACGGCCTGATAGGCTGTCCCCTCGGTGCTCGCTGCGGTCCGTGGCGGCTGTACCGGCTTCGATCCCGTGGTTTCGACCACCGGGCGCGTTGCTTCCTTTCACGCGGACGTCATTGATCAGGAGTAGTACCAGTGGCATTGACCACCGAACAGAAGAAGGCCGTTCTCGGCGAGTACGGCTTGCACCCCACCGACACGGGCTCACCCGAGGCGCAGGTTGCAATGCTCACCAAGCGCATCGTCGACTTGACCGAGCACCTCAAGACGCACAAGCACGACCACCACTCCCGCCGCGGCCTGCTGCTGCTGGTCGGACGTCGTCGTCGTCTGCTCAAGTACATCGCGAAGGTCGACGTCACCCGCTACCGCTCGCTCATCGAGCGTCTGGGTCTGCGTCGATAATTCGCATCGACGCGAGGATGTCACCGACGCACGGTTCGACGCGCCGGTGCGCACCCGACTCGCACCAATAGTGCAGTAGCCAACGAGGCAGTGCTTAGACTGTTCCTCGTTGGCTATCTGTGTTTGTACCGCAAGAACAGTTACGCCAGCACGAGAAAGCGGATGCACGGCATCCGCACACCGCCGTGTATGCCTGTCACGCCGTGGTGACGGTCTTCGGTAGTGGCCTTTCGGATACGAGATCCGGTGGGCTTCGATCGATGGCCGCCTCCGCGCAGCCGCGTCCCGAGAGAAGCTCGGAGATGGACGGCACAGGTATGCCGCCACAGCCAGGAGGGCTCGTGGTGTGTCCACGCGGGCACGGCAAAGACGAGAGGACGAGAACAGAACACATGTCGGAAACCACAACGTTGGACGTCGAAGAAGGCGTCTACGAAGCAACTGCGATCATCGACAACGGCACGTTCGGCAAGCGGACCATCCGCTTCGAGACCGGCCGCCTCGCACAGCAGGCCGCAGGCGCAGTCGCCGCGTACCTCGACGAGGACACCATGCTGCTGTCGGCAACGACCGCAGGCAAGCACCCCCGTGAGGGATTCGATTTCTTCCCGCTGACGGTCGACGTCGAAGAGCGCATGTACGCCGCGGGCCGCATCCCCGGATCGTTCTTCCGCCGCGAGGGCCGTCCGTCCACCGACGCCATCCTCACCTGCCGCCTGATCGACCGGCCGCTGCGTCCGACGTTCGTCGACGGACTGCGCAACGAGATCCAGGTCGTCATCACGGTCATGAGCCTCAACCCGGCCGATCTGTACGACGTCGTCGCGATCAACGCGGCATCGGCCTCGACGCAGATCGCCGGCCTGCCGTTCTCCGGCCCGATCGGTGGCGTTCGCGTTGCACTGATCGACAAGCAGTGGGTCGCCTTCCCGACCAACGAGCAGCTCGAGAAGGCCGTGTTCAACATGGTCGTCGCCGGCCGCATCGTCTCCGGCTCCGGTGCCGACGCAGACGTCGCCATCATGATGGTCGAAGCCGAGGCCACCGAGAACGTCATCGAGCTCATCGAGGGTGGCGCCACCGCGCCCAACGAGACCGTCGTCGCCGAGGGCCTCGAGGCATCCAAGCCCTTCATCGCGGCCCTGTGCACCGCGCAGCAGGAGCTGGCGTCCAAGGCCGCCAAGCCCACCGGCGACTACCCGGTCTTCCCGGCGTACCAGACCGACGTCTTCGAAGCAGTCGAGAACGCCGCGAAGATCCCGCTGAACGAGGCACTGACCATTGCGGGCAAGGCCGAGCGTGAGAACAAGCTCGACGAGGTCAAGGCTCAGGTCCTCACGTCGGTCGGAGACAGCTTCGCCGGCCGCGAGAAGGAGATCGGTGCCGCATTCCGCGCACTGACCAAGAAGTCGGTTCGCCAGCGCATCCTCACCGATCACTTCCGCATCGACGGCCGCGGCATCACCGACATCCGGTCGCTGTCCGCCGAGGTCGCGATCATCCCGCGTACCCATGGATCGGCCCTGTTCGAGCGCGGCGAGACCCAGATCCTGGGCGTCACCACACTCGACATGGTCAAGATGGCGCAGCAGGTCGACTCGCTCGGGCCCGAGACGTCCAAGCGCTACATGCATCACTACAACTTCCCGCCCTACTCCACCGGTGAGACCGGTCGCGTCGGTTCGCCCAAGCGTCGCGAAATCGGTCACGGCGCACTCGCCGAGCGCGCTCTGCTGCCGGTTCTGCCCAGCCAGGCAGAGTTCCCGTACGCGATCCGCCAGGTCTCCGAGGCACTGAGCTCCAACGGCTCGACCTCGATGGGCTCGGTCTGCGCTTCGACCCTGTCGCTGCTGAACGCCGGTGTGCCACTGCGTGCACCGGTCGCCGGAATCGCGATGGGCCTCGTCTCCGACGAGGTCGACGGAGAAACCCGCTACGTCGCACTCACCGACATCCTCGGTGCCGAGGACGCGTTCGGCGACATGGACTTCAAGGTCGCCGGAACCAAGGACTTCGTCACGGCACTGCAGCTCGACACCAAGCTCGACGGCATCCCCTCCAAGGTGCTCGCCGGCGCGCTGTCGCAGGCCAAGGACGCTCGTACGACGATCCTCGAGGTCATGGCCGAGGCCATCGACACCCCGGACGAGATGAGCCCGTACGCACCTCGGGTCACCGCGATCAAGGTGCCGGTCGACAAGATCGGCGAGGTCATCGGGCCCAAGGGCAAGATGATCAACTCCATCACCGAGCAGACCGGCGCCAACATCTCGATCGAAGATGACGGCACTGTCTACGTCGGTGCAGCGGACGGCCCGTCCGCACAGGCCGCGATCGACATGATCAACGCCATCGCCAACCCGCAGCTGCCGAAGGTCGGCGAGCGATTCCTCGGAACCGTCGTCAAGACAACGGCTTTCGGTGCATTCGTCTCGCTCCTCCCGGGCCGCGACGGATTGGTGCACATCTCCAAGCTCGGTAACGGCAAGCGCATCAACAAGGTGGAGGACGTCGTCAGCGTCGGATCCAAGTTGCGCGTCGAGATCGCCGATATCGACAACCGCGGCAAGATCAGCCTCGTTCCCGTCGAGGACGACAACGCTGCTGCTCCCGCCGACGCTCCCGAGGCACCCGCCGAGGCCAGCGCTGAGTAAGAAGCAACCGAGCCGAACGGTACGTCCCCTCGGGACGTACCGTTCGGCCGTTCCAGAGAGCATCACCATCGATACGGGTGTGCAACGGACGACTCTGCCCGGCGGTCTTCGGGTGGTCACCGAGTTCGTGCCAGGCGTTCGCTCGGCCTCGGTCGGTGTGTGGGTCGGAGTCGGTTCCCGGGACGAGCAACCCAGTGTCGCCGGTGCAGCACACTTCCTCGAGCACCTGCTGTTCAAGTCGACTCCCACGCGCAGTGCGCTCGAGATCGCCCAGGTGATGGACGGTGTCGGGGGAGAGCTGAACGCGTTCACCTCGAAGGAGAGCACCTGCTTCTATGCGCACGTGCTCGACGAGGACGTGGCCCTTGCCATCGATCTGGTCAGCGATGTCGTGCTTCGTGGCCGGTGCCGATCGGCAGATGTCGACGTCGAGCGGCAGGTGGTCCTCGAAGAGATCTCCATGCGCGACGACGATCCCGAGGATCTGCTGGGAGATGCCTTCCTGGAAGCGATGTTCGGCGATCATCCGATCGGACGCCCGATCATCGGTTCCGTCGAATCCATCGAGTCGATGACCCGTGCGCAATTGCACTCGTTCCACGTTCGCCGCTACACCCCGCAGCGCATGGTCGTTGCTGTCGCGGGCAACGTCGATCACAAACAGATCGTCTCGCTCGTCCGCCGAGCGTTCTCCGGCCATCTGGTCAAGGGCGTGCGGCCGGCCGAAAGAAGGTCCGGCACAGCGCGATTGCGCAACGCTCCCACGTTGAGTCTGACCACTCGTGACAGCGAGCAGGCGCATCTGTGCCTCGGCGTGCGTGCGTTCGGCCGACACGAAGGACATCGTTGGGCGTTGTCCGTGCTGAACTCGGCCGTGGGCGGTGGGCTCAGTTCTCGTCTTTTCCAGGAGATCAGGGAAGAGCGGGGCCTGGCGTACTCGGTGTACTCGTCGGTGGACACGTTTGCCGACAGCGGTGCGTTCTCGGTGTACGCGGGTTGCCAGCCGGAGAACTTGGGCGAAGTGACCACGGTGATCAGGGAAGTGCTGGCCAAGGTCGCCTCGGAGGGCATCACCGACGCCGAGTGTGCTCGGGCGAAGGGCTCGTTGCGAGGCGGATTGGTTCTGGGACTGGAAGATTCGGGGTCTCGGATGAACCGGATCGGTCGCAGCGAACTGAACTACGGCAATCACCGCGACATCACCGACACGTTGGCGCGGATCGACAGCGTCGGCAACGACGAGGTACGCGAGGTCGCTGCCGTGTTGCTCGAGCGTCCTTTCGGTGCCGCGGTGGTCGGCCCGTACAAGAACGTTCGCCAGCTGCCGGCGTCGGTCAAGTCCCTGGTTCGCTAGCGTCGGCGATCACGTCGCGCACTGCGCGACGGGTCAACTCCGTCACCGCCGAACGATCGGTGATCGGCTCGAATGCGCGGGTGGAGTTGAGCGCCGCTATTCCGTGCACGGAGGTCCACAATCTCAGCGCGGTGACTGTGGATTCTCCGGCGCGACGGCACCGACCGCGCATTCGACGTTGACGTGCATGCCCGTACGGTCGACAATGCAGCATGAACAGCGATGGGCGTACCGTCCTCGTCACCGGCGTAGGTCGGCGGCAGGGGATCGGCTTCGCCATCACCCGCAGATTGCTGCAGGACGAGCGCGCCCGGGTCTTCGCGCAATCGTGCGACGACTACGACGTGAGCGAACCGTGGGGAACAAACACGCCCGGAGCGGTACAGGTACTCCGCGAGTTGTCCGCCGCACAAGGTGAACTCGGGCACCTCGACATCGATCTCTCCGATCCGGCGGCACCTTCGACCCTGTTCGATGCTGCTGAATCCAGGCTCGGCACCATCGATTCTCTGGTGATCAACCATGCGCGGTCGCAGCTGGGTGATCTGGATTCGATGACCGCGGAGTCGCTCGACCTGACCTGGGCTGTGAACGTGCGAGCGTCTCTGCTCCTCGTGCAGGAATTCGTGCAACGGTACGTCGATCATCCCGACGGTGGTCGCGTCGTACTGTTCACCTCCGGGCAGGACGAAGGGCCCATGCCGACCGAAATTCCTTACGCAGTGAGCAAGGGCGCCATTGCGTCGATCACCCCTACGCTGGCCGATTCGGTGATCGAGAGAGGCATCACCGTCAACACGATCAATCCGGGTCCCACCGACACCGGGTGGGCGAGCGCCGATCTGGACGAATTCGTCGGACGCCACATGCCGCGCGGTCGGTGGAACTCACCCGAGGAGGCCGCAGCAGTCGTGGCGATACTGCTCTCGCCCGATTCGGGCTCGATCACCGGTCAGATCATCGGAGCCGAAGGCGGATTCCGACGCTTCACGCCGTAATGCTTCGGTCAGAGCTTCTTCTTGCGCAGCAACAACTTCCAGGGCACCAATGCCGACTCGAGCTGAACCGACAGGCTCATCTTGGATTCGCCCTCGCTGCGCTCCTCGAACGTGATCGGTACCTCGGCGAGAGTGAGTCCGTGCTTGACGGTTCGGTAGTTCATCTCCACCTGGAACGCGTACCCGTTGCTCTCGACCGAGGCCACGTCGATGGTGCGCAGGGTGCGCGCGTGCCACGCCTTGAATCCCGCTGTCGCATCCTTGACTCCGAGGCTCAGGATCGTGTTGACGTAGAAATTCGCCCATGCGGACAGGGCCTTGCGGTGCCAAGGCCAATCGGCCGCGACCGCTCCGCCGGGTACGTATCGAGATCCGAGCACCACGGCCGCGTCGGTGGTGTTCAGTTTGTCGATCATCGCCGGGATCACCTCGGTGGGGTGCGAGAGGTCGGCGTCCATCTGGATGACGATGTCCGCACCCTCGTCGAGCGCTCGCGTCATTCCTGCGACGTATGCGCGTCCGAGACCGTTCTTCTCGGTGCGGTGCAGAACGCTGACGTCGATGGGGCCGTCGATGGCCAACTTGTCGGCGACGTCGCCGGTGCCGTCGGGCGAATTGTCGTCGACCACCAACACACCGAGCCCTTCCACCTGCAACCCGGCCAGCAGCTCGACCAGCTTGGGGAGGTTCTCACGTTCGTTGTACGTCGGTACAACGACGGTGGTCTTCGGGGCGACTCGTTCCGTACTCACCACCGTATGATCCGTGATTCGGGGTTCCGATCCAAATATCGGACACGATCGGCCGTGTCGGGTCGGCATCGTGGGTCGTTTTCGAGCGCGCGTCGATTCACGACCGAGTCGCGTCGACGAATACGCCGTCGCGCAGAATCGGAACGCAGGAACTCGAATCGACCTCGGCCGCAATGTCCACGTCTTCCGGGTGTCCCATCCCGGCCAATTCGCGACCGGAGCCGCATTGCCGCAGCTCGGACCCCACGTCGTGCTCGACGGCTCGCCATGCGGCAGCGGCCGTTCTCGCCTCGGGGGAGGCATCGGAAGCTCCGGCATCGAGCAGGGCGGCGATGACTGCACCGGCCCCCCACAGGTCCTCGACGGCAGGCCGAAGCGATCCGTCCGGCCACCGTTCCCCGGCCGCTATGACGGCTGTCACCGCACCCGGGTTCCTGGCACGTATCCACTGAGCTACCGCGGCCGCGTTTCTCAGCGACGCTCCCACACACAGCGGGGCCGTGCTCGCGAGCTCGTGGGCGATGGTCGACCCGTTCGGTGACGGCAGCACCAGCCGAGCCGGGGCAGGCGCGGACCGTACGGTGGCCGGGCACAAGCTGATCCGGCCCGGTGAGGCGGCCGACCGGCCCACTGCGAGGACCGCGTCGAACTGCTCGGCCAACTGCGTGGCCCGGTCGTCGCGCCACTGACTGGGGATGACGTCGATACCCGCGTCGACAGCGACCGTGAGAGTGGTCGTGAACGAGAGTACATCCACGACGACGGCGGTGTCCGTGCCCTCGGCGCTGGCATCGGCGCCGCACAGACCCCAGTCGAAGCGGAGTCCGTACGCGTTCTGGGACAGTTCGGGGTCGGCGGGCATTGCCGAAAAGGTATCAAGTCCGGTGATACCTTCGGCGCGGGATCGAGTGGGGGAGAGACATGCAGCTGGAACTGGACACCAAGGTGATCGTCCTCGTGGCCGGTCTTCTGCTGCTGTGGGCTCTCGGGTTGGGGGTGGTCAAGTATCACCAGATGTCGACGTCGGCGGATGGCACTGCGCATCGTTATGTCGACATCGCCCATCGGGCAGCATTGATGTATTCGTTCGCTGCTCTGGTACTCGCGGTGTTGGCGCAATTCAGCGCGTGGTCGGTCGCGGTGGATCTGATTGCCGCTTCGGTGGTGCTGTTGTTCTTCGTCGCTGCCGTCGTGGGCTACACGGTGCACGGGTTTCGTCGGGACACCGAGAACCAGTTCGTCGATCCCGTCCCGGGGACGCATCTGTTCATGGTGTCGTTGATCGTCGGCGAAATCGGCGGTACAGCGGTGCTCGTGGCCGGTTTCGCAGTCGAGCAGTTCGGTCCGAGCTGAGACCCGGAGCTACCGAGGGTCCAGGTACAGCTCGGCGGTCTCGGTGGCGACCGCGGACACTGCAGCAGCGAGACCGGGCTCGAGGTCCAGTGCGGCGGTGAGTCGTTCTCCGCGCAGCCCCCGCGTTCGGAGTAGCTCCCAGGCCTGTTCGACCAGGCGCACCGAGGTGGGATGGTCCAACTCGGGACGGTTCGAGCGCAGTGCAGTGGCAGCCCAGTCCGCGTCGAACGTCCCGTTGGGTGGACCGAACACACGCTCACCGGACGAATAGCTCTTGGGCTCCATACCCTCCGACGCTAGCAGCATCGCGGGACGGCGCAATCGTGACCGAATTGCGTCGGGACAGCACTACCGAACCGATCGGTATCTTCAGTACGGTATGGCGATGTACGACGGCCACCGAAGGTCTCCACTCGCGCTCTCGGTCGTCGGATCTCTGGCGCTCGGTCTTCTCGCCGGCTGTGCCGGCGAGGACGGCAGCGGCCCCGTCGACGAGGTCTCGGCGGGCACGAACTACATGACGGTCACGGGATCGTTGGTCGTCGGTGATCCCATGTCCGGTCCGGCACCGCCCACCGAAGCGCTTCCGCCCGCGGTGACAGAGCTTCCCCTGAGCCTCGATGGCGCGCGGTTCCCGAGCGCGTCGCCGGTCGGTGTCACCGACGTGGTGATCGAGGAGTCGTCGACCGTCGAATTCAGGTTGGCAGGCAACGGCCCGGTGTCCTACACGGTGCGGTACGTCGACGAAGCCGTCCGCTATGCCACCAGTGAACCGGTGGCAGTGCCGGGAAGATCGGTGTTGCAGGTGGACCTGTCGGGTACGTCGACGGACTCCGACGACACGTTCTCCCCGTATGCCGGGCCCGAACGGGTCCGAGGCGGTGCGGATTCCGCCGTCGTCTCGGTCGATTTCCTGGCTGATCCCGGCGGAATCTCGCAGGCCTTCGTCGGAGTTGCGGCCGATCGACCCGAGTTCACGGTGACCACGACCGAAGAACCCGCCGCGGTGATCGTCACCGTCGAGTCCTGACCCGGACTCGCAGCGTCGAATGCACTTCGGCCGTGGCTGTTTCGATCCGTTTCCCGTGGACATCGCGGTAGCATCGCGGTGTGTCCGACGCCACAGCGGGAGAGAGTCCATCCGGTCGTGTGCGCGTGCTCGTGTACAGCAGCAATGCGGCGACCCGTGCCCAGGTGCGGTCTGCGGTGGGAACTCGACCGGATCCCGCACTCGGTGACATCGAGTACGTCGACATCGCCACGGCAGCCGTCGTCATCGAGAACATGGATGCAGGCGGTGTCTCGTTGGCGATTCTCGACGGTGAGTCCTCACCCGTGGGCGGTCTGGGTCTGGCGAAGCAGTTGAAGGACGAGATCGTCGACTGCCCACCGGTGTTGGTGCTGATCGGACGTCCGGACGACGCGTGGTTGGCCGAATGGTCGCGCGCCGAGGCTGCTGTTCCGCACCCGCTGGATCCGATCCGGCTCGGGCGCGCAGTGGTCGATCTGCTGAGGCAGCACTCGGGACGCGTCGGTGCCCCGGTCTCTCGATCGCAGTAGATCAGACCGTCTTCTCCGATGCGGGCACCGTCAGCACTAACCGGTGGATCGAGCCGGCGATGACGGCTCCGAGCACGGGGAACACCACGAATACCCACAGTTGTGACAGGGCAGGTCCGCCGGCGAGGAGGGCTGGGCCGAAGGACCGAGCAGGGTTCACCGAGGTCGAATCGATCCCGATGCCCAGCAGGTGAACCACGGTCAGGGTCAGGCCGATCGGGATACCGGCCGCCACGACGGGGTGAACGGTGGGGGCGGTGGTGGCCAGTACGACGAGGACGAGCAGGCCGGTCGCGATCGTCTCGAACACCGCCACCGACGCCAGCCCGTATTCTCCGGGCGAGGAGCTGCCGAATCCATTGGTGCCCAGACCGTCCGACGCCATGTCGTAACCGGGACGGCCGGAGGCGACGAACAGTACGATCAGCGCGCCGATCACTGCACCGACGGCCTGGGCGGCGATGTAGAACACAGCCTTGATCGGGGTGATGGCGCGAGCAATCAGGGCTCCGATCGTCACGGCCGGGTTGATGTGGCATCCCGAGATCGGGCCGATCGCGTAGACGAGGGCGAGCAGTGTGAGCCCGAATGCCAGGGCGATGCCCGGGGTTCCGACGGTGTCGCCCGCGATGACGGCGGTGCCGACGCCGAAGATCACGAGCAGGGCAGTTCCCAGTCCCTCGGCGGCGAGCGCCGAGACGGAAATCGACTTCATCATTTCTCCTGTTGCATGTAGGCGGCCGCGTTCGGCCGGGATCGTCGGGAGGTTTGTCGTTGTCCTCGGACCGGATCGCATGGGGCCGTCGAGTGATCTGAGTCACAGTGCCGAGATCGGGTGCCCCATGCGCGTCAACGGATTACGAAACTGGACTTCTCGAAATCCCGCGAGATCGACACCGAACCCATACTGTGTGGTTCAGGTCACATTGGTACGGCCGTCGCATTTACTACGCGCCGGCGCGGTAGTCGATCGAGGGAGCAGATGCCGGGATGAACGCCTACGTTCCGATCCTCGTTCTCGGTGCCATTGCGGTCGTGTTCGCGGTGTTCTCGGTGATGGTCGGAACCATGGTGGGGCCGGCGCGGTACAACCGAGCGAAGTTCGACGCGTACGAGTGCGGCATCGAGCCCACGATGCATGCGCCTACGGGCCAACGATTTCCGGTGAAGTTCTACCTGACCGCCATGCTGTTCATCATTTTCGACATCGAGATCGTCTTCCTCTATCCGTGGGCCGTCCACCTGGACGTTCTGGGCGCTTTCGGGCTGGTTGCCATGGCACTGTTCGTCGTCAACGTGTCGATGGCCTACGTCTACGAGTGGCGGCGAGGCGGGCTCGGATGGGACTGACGTCCGAACACTGATCGGCGACGGCACGATGCACGGTTCTCACCTCGAGCGGATGCGGAAAGAGTGTGATCGATGGGACTCGAAGAGAAGCTACCCAGCGGATTTCTGCTGACCACCGTCGAGGGGTTGGCCGGCTACGCACGCAAGGGTTCGTTGTGGCCCGCGACATTCGGTCTCGCGTGCTGCGCGATCGAGATGATGGCAACCACCTCCGGTCGGTTCGATCTCGCGCGGTTCGGCATGGAGGCGTTCCGTGCGTCTCCGCGCCAAGCGGACCTGATGATCGTGGCAGGCCGTGTCAGCCAGAAGATGGGGCCCGTACTGCGGCAGGTGTACGACCAGATGGCGGAACCGAAATGGGTCCTGGCCATGGGAGTCTGCGCGTCCTCGGGCGGAATGTTCAACAACTACGCGGTGGTTCAGGGTGTCGATCATATCGTTCCCGTCGACATCTACCTACCCGGTTGCCCGCCCCGACCCGAGATGCTGCTCAACGCAATCCTGGAGCTGCACAAGAAGATTCAGGAGATGCCGCTGGGTGTCAATCGCGAGCAGGTGCGCGCGGCCGCCGAGGCTGCTGCGCTGGCGTCCACCCCGACCATCGACTTGAAGGGGCTGCTGCGATGACGGCGCGCGGGTCCCGCGGGATGTTCGGTGTCCGAGGGAGTGGCGACACCTCCGGTTACGGTCGGCTGCAGCCGCCGGTGGAGTCGGTGGACACGGCCGTCCGGCCCTACGGCAGCTACTTCGACGCCCTGGTCGATCGATTGGCCGCTGTTCTCGGCACCGGTGACGCGGCCGTGGCGTTCGAGGACGCCGTCGAGCGTGCGGTGATCTTTCGCGGTGAACTGACGCTGCATCTCTCGCGGGAGCACGTGCCCGCGGTGGCCCGTGCTCTCCGTGACGACGAGGAACTGAGATTCGAATTGTGCACGGGCGCATCGGGTGTGCACTACCCGGATCAGGTCGGCCGGGAATTGCGCGCGGTCTACCATCTGGTGTCCATCACGCATGGACGCCGTTTGCGACTCGAAGTGGCTGTGCCCGATGCAGATCCGCACACACCCTCGCTCTGCGCGGTGTATCCGACCAACGACTGGCACGAGCGTGAGGTGTACGACTTCTTCGGCATCGTCTTCGACGGTCATCCCGCATTGACGCGGATCGAGATGCCCGACGATTGGGTCGGACACCCGCAACGCAAGGACTATCCCCTGGGCGGAATTCCCATCGAGTACAAGGGCGCTCGGATCGCGCCTCCCAACGAGCGCAGGTCGTACAACTGATGAGCGCAACGGACGAAACCATCTATGCAGTGTCGGGCCAGGACTGGGACGACGTGGTCGAACTGGCGCGCGGGTCGACCACGGAACGCATCGTGGTCAACATGGGTCCGCAACACCCGTCCACCCATGGTGTGCTGCGGTTGATACTCGAGATCGAAGGCGAGACCGTCACCGAGGCGCGGTGTGGAATCGGCTACCTGCACACCGGTATCGAGAAGAATCTCGAGTATCGCAACTGGACTCAGGGCGTCACGTTCGTCACTCGAATGGACTATCTCTCGCCCTTCTTCAACGAGACCGCGTACTGCCTCGGGGTGGAGAAGCTACTCGACATCACCGACGACATTCCCGAGCGCGCGACGGTCGTCCGGGTGATGCTGATGGAGCTCAATCGGATCTCCTCGCACCTCGTGGCGTTGGCCACGGGCGGAATGGAATTGGGTGCCGTGACGGCGATGCTGTTCGGCTTCCGGGAACGCGAACTGATTCTCGACGTCTTCGAGGCCATCACCGGACTTCGGATGAACCACGCCTACATCCGTCCCGGCGGCTTGTCTCAGGATCTACCCGCCGATGCGATCGACAAGGTCCGCGAGCTGTTGCGGGTACTTCCCGGACGGCTTCGCGACCTCGAACTCATGCTCAACGACAACCCGATCTGGAAGGCCAGAACCGAGAACGTCGGCTACCTGGACCTGACGGGATGCATGGCCCTCGGCGTCACCGGTCCGGTGCTTCGCTCGACCGGACTTCCCTACGACCTGCGCCGGTCCGATCCCTACTGCGGGTACGAGAACTACGAGTTCGATGTCGTCACCGACACCGGATGCGACTGCTACGGGCGTTACCTGATTCGCGTCGAAGAGATGAAGGAATCGCTCAAGATCATCGAGCAGACATTGGATCGGCTGCGGCCGGGACCGGTGGTCATCGACGACAAGAAGATCGCCTGGCCGGCCGAGCTGGTCTCCGGACCCGACGGTCTCGGCAATTCTCAGGACCACGTGCGCACCATCATGGACACCTCGATGGAGTCGTTGATCCACCACTTCAAATTGGTGACCGAGGGAATGCGAGTGCCGGCGGGCCAAGTGCTGTCCACCGTGGAATCGCCGCGCGGCGAACTCGGCGTGCACATCGTCAGCGACGGCGGCACTCGGCCGTACCGAGTGCATTTCAGAGACCCCTCGTTCACCAACCTGCAGGCGGTCGCCGCGATGTGCGAGGGCGGCATGATTTCCGACGTCATCGCTGCCGTGGCCAGTATCGACCCGGTGATGGGCGGGGTGGACCGATGACCGCGCCGCGCTCGGAGCCGGTGCTCGTCCAACTGGGGGCCCGGCCCGAGGAAGCCGTACAACTGGTCGGCCCCGACGCACGCGAGTCCTATCCCGACGACGTCCGGGCCCGCCTGCGCGCCGACGCCGACATCGTTCTCGCCCGCTATCCTCAGGCCCGATCGGCGCTGCTGCCATTGCTGCACCTGGTGCAATCCGAGGACGGATACCTCACGCCTGCCGGAATCGAATTCTGCTCGGATGTACTCGATCTCACCGGGGCAGAGGTGACCGCAGTCGCGACGTTCTACTCGATGTATCGCCGCGAGCCCACCGGCAACTATCGCGTCGGAGTGTGCACCAACACCCTGTGCGCCGTCATGGGCGGCGACGCCATCATGGATGCCCTGCGGGATCACCTCGATATCGATCACGGCGGAACGACGGCCGACGGTGCCATCACCCTCGAGCACATCGAGTGCAATGCCGCGTGCGACTTCGCGCCGGTGATGATGGTCAACTGGGAGTTCTTCGACAACAGAACTCCGGCGTCGGCGCGGGAACTGGTCGACGCGCTCCGCTCCGGTGCGCAGGTGACCCCGACTCGCGGCGCTCCGCTCTGCACGTTCCGCGAGACCGAGCGAATTCTGGCCGGGTTCGCCGACGACCGACCCGGGGCGCTCGAATCCCCCGGCAGCGCAGGCGAAGCCACTCTCGCCGGCCTCCGGTACGCCCGAGAGCACTCGATGTCGGCTCCCCGGGCCGACGCCGGCTCCCCGGACGATCACCCCGATCTGGGTGCCGAAGCAGTGGCGGAGACGGTGCGCGAGAAACCCGCTCCGGCGCCTTCGGCCACCGTTCCACCGCAGCCGAACACCACCGAAACCGATCCGTCGACGAAGGGGAAGTGACATGGCCCTGACGCCGGTGCTGAGCGAATTCTGGGACGAGAAGAACTCGTGGACCCTCGACACCTACCGCAGCCACGAGGGATATCGAGGGCTGGAAAAGGCCCTGGCCATGGACCCCGACGACCTCATCGCCTTCGTCAAGGACTCCGGTCTGCGAGGCCGTGGCGGTGCGGGATTCCCGACCGGAACGAAGTGGAGCTTCATTCCACAGGGTGACGGGAAAGCCCACTATCTGGTGGTCAACGCCGACGAGTCGGAGCCGGGTACCTGCAAGGACATGCCGTTGCTGATGGCGAGCCCGCACACGCTGATCGAGGGGATCATCATCGCGGCGTACGCAATTCGTGCATCGCACGCCTTCGTGTACGTCCGCGGTGAAGTGGTACCGGTGTTGCGCCGACTGCAGGCCGCGGTTGCCGAGGCATACGCGGCAGGCTACCTGGGCAAGGGTGTTCTCGGAACGGGATTCGATCTCGAACTGGTGATACATGCCGGTGCAGGCGCGTACATCTGCGGCGAGGAGACGGCTCTGCTCGACTCGTTGGAGGGTCGGCGCGGACAACCCCGGCTGCGTCCACCGTTCCCCGCGGTCGCAGGTCTGTACGCGAGCCCGACAGTGGTCAACAACGTCGAGTCGATAGCCAGCGTTCCGGTGATCCTGCGCAACGGAATCGAATGGTTCCGGTCGATGGGCAGCGAGAAGTCACCCGGATTCACCCTCTACTCGATCTCCGGCCACGTGTGTCGCCCCGGCCAGTACGAGGCCCCGCTGGGCATCACCCTGCGGGAACTGCTGGACTACGCGGGCGGCATCCGGCCCGGTCACGAATTGAAATTCTGGACACCGGGAGGATCGTCGACACCGATGTTCACCGGCGATCACCTCGACGTGCCACTCGACTACGAAGGCGTCGGTGCCGCCGGATCGATGTTGGGTACCAAGGCACTGCAGATCTTCGACGACACGACGTGCGTGGTGCGAGCGGTATTGCGCTGGACGGAGTTCTACGCACACGAATCCTGCGGCAAGTGCACCCCGTGCCGAGAAGGAACCTATTGGCTGGTGCAGATACTGCGCCGCCTCGACGGCGGAACCGGCACCGAAGCGGACCTCGGCACGCTGCTCGACATCGCGGACGGAATCGCCGGAAAGTCGTTCTGCGCCTTGGGAGACGGAGCCGCAAGCCCCATCGTGTCCTCGCTGAAGTACTTCCGCCAGGAATACATCCGGCACGTCACCGAACAGGGTTGCCCCTTCGATCCACACCGATCGACCCTGATGGCAGAGGAGCTGACGTCATGACCGCAGCTGCACATGGTCGGTCCGCGGTCACCCACGTGGAGATGGTGACACTGACCATCGACGACCACGAGATCAGCGTTCCCAAGGGCACGTTGGTGATTCGCGCCGCCGAGCTGATGGGCGTGCAGATTCCGCGCTTCTGTGATCACCCGCTGCTCGATCCGGTGGGGGCGTGCCGGCAATGTCTGGTCGATGTCGAGGGGCAGCGCAAGCCGTTGGCGTCCTGCACCACGACGGTGGCCGAGGGCATGATCGTGCGCACTCAGGTGACATCGGAGTCGGCGGAGAAGGCGCAGCGAGGCGTCATGGAATTGCTGCTGATCAATCATCCGCTGGACTGCCCGGTGTGCGACAAGGGCGGCGAGTGCCCGCTGCAGAACCAGGCGATGGCTGCGGGTCGAGCAGAGTCCAGATTCGTCGAGACGAAACGCACGTACCCCAAGCCGATCCCGCTGTCGGCGGAGGTCTTGCTGGACCGGGAACGGTGCGTCCTGTGCGCGCGCTGCACTCGGTTCGCGGCTCAAGTGGCCGGCGACCCGTCCATCGACTTGCTCGAGCGCGGTGCGATTCAACAGGTGGGGATCTTCGGCAACGAGCCGTTCGACTCCTACTTCTCGGGCAACACCGTTCAGATCTGTCCGGTGGGTGCGCTGACCAACACCGAATATCGGTTCCGAGCGCGCCCCTACGATCTCACCTCGTCACCGAGCGTGTGCGAGCACTGCGCAGGCGGCTGCGCTCAACGCACGGACCATCGACGCGGCAAGGTTCTCCGCCGGCTGGCGGGGGACGACCCGCAGGTCAACGAGGAATGGAACTGCGACAAGGGGCGGTGGGCGTTCAAGTACGCCACCGAACCCGATCGCATCACCGCGCCGATGATCCGCGACGAATCGGGGGAGTTGATCGAGACGTCGTGGTCGGCGGCGCTGGCCGCCGCGGCGGCGGGGTTGGCCGAGTCGGTCGGGCAGGCTGCGGTACTCGTAGGCGGACGATCCACGCTCGAAGACGCCTACGCCTACGCCAAGTTTGCTCGAACAGTTCTGCACACCAACGATATCGACTTCCGCAATCGCAGCCACAGCGCCGAGGAGGCGGACTTCCTGGCCGGCCGGATAGCAGCGACCGGGTTGGGGGTCACCTACACCGACCTCGAGAACGCCCCGGTGGTGTTGCTCGTCGGTTTCGAGCCCGAGGAAGAATCACCACTGGTGTTCCTGAGGCTTCGGAAGGCGCACCGCACGAGCGCGGTGGTGGTGGCGTCGGTCGCGCCGTTCTCCACCCGGGGTCTACGAAAGCTCGACGGCGTTCTGCTGCAGTCGATTCCCGGCGACGAACCGGGGTGGCTCGATGCATTGCACGTCGGCGATCGTGGCACCGAATCGATTGCCCAACTCCTCCGTGAGCCCGGTGCGATCGTGCTCGTGGGCGAGCGGCTCGGCTCCGTTCCCGGAGGTCTGGCGGCGGCTTCGAAACTGGCGGACGACACCGGGGCGAGCCTGGCCTGGATTCCACGACGCGCCGGCGAACGCGGTGCCCTCGACGCAGGGGCGCTGCCGAACGTCCTGCCCGGTGGGCGTCCCGTGGCCGATGCGGCGGCGCGCGCCGAGGTCGCCGCGGTGTGGGGAGTGCCAGAGCTGCCGGCGGAGGCGGGCCGCGACACCGCCGCGATCCTGGCCGACGCCGGACCGGAACGCGCATTGGTCACTGCCGGAATCGATCTCGACGATCTGCCGGACCCCCGGGCTGCACTCGATGCACTGGACCGATCGGCGTTCGTGGTGAGCCTCGAGCTACGCCGCAGCGCGGTCACCGAGCGGGCCGACGTGGTGTTCCCGGTGGCGCCGGTGGTCGACAAGTCGGGAACTTTCGTCGACTGGGAAGGACGACCTCGCGCGTTCGACACTGCCCTCGGTGCCGGCGCGGTGATGCCGGATCAACGCATCCTCGACGCTCTCGCGGCCCAGATGGGCGTCGAACTGGCGGTGCCCGACGCGGCAGCGGCACGCGCCGAGTTGGCGCGCCTCGGTGTGTGGAACGGCCCGCGCACAGCGGTGGCCCGGGTGGCACCCCGGGCGGAGATTCCGGCCCTCGGCTCGGGGGACGCGATTCTGGCCACGTGGCGGATGCTCCTCGATGCGGGTCGGATGCAGGACGGTGAGGACAATCTCGCCGCGACCGGTCGCACGCCCACGGTTCGGTTGTCGGCGGCGACGGCCTCGGCCATCGGAGCCGAGACCGGTGACCTGGTGAGCGTCGCGACGGACCGGGGATCGATCACGTTGCCGCTGACGATCACCGACCTGCCCGACAGCGTGGTGTGGGTGCCGATGAACTCACCCGGTTCGGCGGTGTATCGCTCGCTGGGGGTGCAGTCGGGCGCGGTGGTGCGCATCGGTCGTGGTTCTGCGGAACGACCCGAGGGAGGCCGGTCATGATCGTGGCCGCGCCGACCGATCTGTCGATGTTCGGCACCGATCCGTGGTGGTTGGTTGTCGGGAAGGCCTTGGCTGTCTTCGTGTTCCTGGTCCTCACGCCGCTGGTGGCGATCTATGCCGAACGCAAGATCATGGCGTGGATGCAGATGCGGGTGGGGCCCAACCGGGTCGGTCCGTGGGGTCTGTTGCAGTCGTTGATGGACGGGATCAAGCTGGCGCTGAAGGAGGGGATCACTCCGACCGGCGTCGACAAGCCGATCTACGTTCTGGCTCCGATTATTTCGGTGGTTCCTGCGTTCATGGCTTTCGCGGTGATTCCGTTCGGGCCCGAGGTGTCGGTGTTCGGTACGACGACGCCGCTGCAGATGACCGACCTGCCGGTGGGGGTTCTGTACATTCTCGCGGTCACGTCGGTGGGTGTGTACGGGATCGTGTTGGCGGGGTGGGCGTCGGGCTCGACGTACCCGTTGCTCGGTGCTTTGCGTTCGACGGCGCAGGTGATCTCCTACGAGGTTGCGATGGGCCTGTCGTTCGCAGCGGTCTTCCTGTACGCGGGCACCATGTCGACGTCCGGAATCGTTGCTGCGCAACAGAATACCTGGTACGTGTTTCTGCTGCTGCCGTCGTTCCTGGTGTACGTGACGGCCATGGTCGGCGAAACCAACCGCGCTCCGTTCGATCTGCCGGAGGCAGAGGGTGAGTTGGTGGGCGGGTTTCACACCGAGTACTCGTCTCTTCGTTTCGCCATGTTCATGCTCGCCGAGTACATCAACATGGTCACCGTGTCGGCACTGGCGACCACGCTGTTCCTCGGCGGCTGGCGGGCTCCGATTCCGCTGAGTCTGTGGAGCGGTGCCAACTCGGGGTGGTGGCCGGTGCTGTGGTTCACCCTCAAGGTCTGGGTGTTCCTGTTCGTGTTCATCTGGCTGCGTTCGACGCTGCCGAGGCTGCGCTACGACCAGTTCATGAACTTCGGCTGGAAGATTCTCATTCCGGTTGCCCTGATCTGGGTGATGGTGATCGCGACGGTGCGGGTACTCGGGGCCGATCGCTACGACGTACCACTGGTCACGTTCGGTGTGTCGATGATCTTTGCGGTGGCCGTGCTGGGTGCGCTGCTGCTGATGGTGCGCAGGCGGGCACGGGAACGGAACGTGCCGCCTCCTCTACCCGTCGCCGAGTTCGATGCTGTGGCAGGCGGATTCCCGATACCTCCCATTCCCACGCAGGGCTCGAATTTCCCGAGCCGGCACGCCGGTGTGCGCTCGCGCGCCGCCAGGTCACCGAAGGAGAACGCCGATGCCTGAATTTCTCGGTCCCATAGCGGGTTTCGGGGTCACCTTCGCCACGATGTTCAAGAAGGCCGAGACGGAGCTGTATCCGGAGGAGAAGAAGCCCACCGAGGTTCGCTACCACGGTCGTCATCAGCTCAATCGGTATGCAGACGGTCTCGAGAAGTGCATCGGCTGCGAGCTCTGCGCGTGGGCGTGCCCGGCCGACGCCATCTACGTCGAGGGAGCCGACAACACCGAGACCGAGAGATTCTCTCCGGGAGAGCGCTACGGCGGCGTCTATCAGATCAACTACCTGCGGTGCATCGGGTGCGGATTGTGTGTGGAGGCCTGCCCCACACGGGCTCTGACGATGACCAACGAGTACGAGCTCGCCGGTGACAACAGAGCCGATCTGATCTACGAGAAGGAATCTCTGTTGGCCCCTCTGCAACCGGAGATGGTGGCACCGCCGCACGCGATGGCACCGGGCTTGTCGGCCGAGGACTACTACCGAGGAACGGTCACCGGGGATGAGAGCACGACCGAAACCGAGGACGGTTCGGTTCGATGACTGCCACAGTGCAGCTCGCCCTCGATGCGACGTCCACCGGTGAGGCCGTGCAGTTCTGGACCCTGGGTGTCGTTGCCGTCATCGGTGCTCTCGGGGTGGTGATGAGCACCAAAGCCGTCTACTCGGCGTTGTTCCTCGCTGCCACGATGGTGGTACTGGCGACCTTCTACATGGCGCAGGGGGCGTTGTTCCTCGGTGTCGTGCAGATCGTCGTCTACACCGGCGCGGTCATGATGCTGTTCCTGTTCGTTCTGATGCTCGTCGGAGTCGACACCTCGGAGTCGCTGACCGAAACCCTGCGTGGTCACCGCATCGCGGCCGTCGTCATCGGAATCGGCTTCGGACTGTTGATCATCGGGGTACTGCTGCGCGACGCGGCAAATGCCGGTCGGCTCGACTTCGCCGGTCTCGACGCCGTCAACTCCACCGGAAACGTCGAGGGCCTGGCAGAGCTGATCTTCGTCGAGTACGTGTGGGCGTTCGAGTTGACCGGGGCGCTGCTGATCACTGCCACCATCGGGGCGATGATCCTGGCACACAGGGAAGCTCTGGGGCCGGTCAAGGGTCAGCGAGAAATGGCACAGGATCGATTCCGCGACGGCTCGAGGGTGACGCCGCTGCCGAGCCCCGGGGTGTACGCCAGACACAACGGGGTCGATCGCCGCGCTCTGTTGCCCGACGGAACCGAATCCGAGTCCTCCGTCAACGCGATGTTCGCCGATCAACGGAGCCAGGACAAGGTGGACGGGGGTGACGAGCGATGAATCCCGAGAACTACCTCTACCTGTCCGTTCTGCTGTTCACGATCGGAGCGGCGGGCGTCATCGTCAGACGCAACGCCATCATCGTGTTCATGTGCATCGAATTGATGCTCAACGCAGTCAATCTCGCGTTCGTGACGTTCTCCCGCATGCACGGCAATCTCGACGGGCAGTTGTTCGCGTTCTTCACCATGGTGGTCGCCGCCGCCGAGGTGGTGGTGGGCCTTGCGATCATCATGGCCATCTTCCGATCTCGTCGGTCGATTTCGATGGACGAGAACTCCCTGATGAAGAATTGACGGGGGCGCAGAAATGATGTCGATGCTGTGGCTTCTTCCGGCTCTGCCGGCGTTCGGTGCAGCGTTCCTGCTGCTCGGTGGCAGGCGCACCGACCGCTGGGGGCACCTCGTCGCGACGGCGGCGGCAGCGTCCTCGTTCGTCGTGGCCGCGGTGGTGTTCGGCTCGATGCTCGGCCGCGCCGAGTCGGGCCGAGCCTTCACCCAGACCCTGTTCCGGTGGGTTCCGGTCGACGAATTGCAGGTCGAGTTCGGCTTGCGTGCAGATCAATTGTCGATCTGCTTCGTCCTGCTGATCACCGGGGTCGGGTCGCTCATTCACGTGTACTCCATCGGCTACATGAGCCACGACGCCGAGCGGCGGCGTTTCTTCGCGTACCTCAACCTGTTTCTGGCAGCCATGCTGCTGTTGGTTCTGGCCGACAACTTCCTCGGTCTCTACCTGGGGTGGGAGGGTGTGGGTCTGGCGTCGTATCTGCTCATCGGCTTCTGGCAACACAAGCCGTCGGCTGCGTCGGCTGCCCGAAAAGCGTTCGTGGTCAACCGAGTCGGCGACATCGGCTTGGCTGTTGCGCTGATGATCATGTTCGTCAACTTCGGCTCCGTGCAGTACGACGACGTGTTCGCCGGAATCGGTGAGGCGAGTGAATCGGTGGCCACCGCCATGGCGCTGATGCTGCTGGTGGCCGCGTGTGGAAAGTCGGCGCAGGTGCCGTCGCAGTCGTGGCTCGGCGACGCCATGGAGGGCCCGACACCGGTATCGGCATTGATCCACGCGGCCACGATGGTCACGGCCGGGGTGTATCTCATCGTGCGCTCGGGACCGGTGTTCGAGGCCTCGCCCACTGCCCGCGCGGCCACCGTCACCGTCGGAGCGGTCACCTTGCTGTTCGGAGCCGTCATCGGTTGCGCGAAGGACGACATCAAGAAAGCGCTCGCGGCGTCGACGATGAGTCAGATCGGGTACATGGTGCTCGCGGCCGGGCTCGGTCCCTCCGGGTACGCGTACGCCATCGTGCTCCTGATCTCGCACGGCTTCTTCAAAGCGGGCTTGTTCCTGGGCGCGGGCTCGGTGATGCACGCGATGAACGACGAGACCGACATGCGACGGTTCGGTGGACTCCGCGCCGCCATGCCCATCACGTTCGTCACGTTCGGCCTCGGGTATCTCGCCATCATCGGACTGCCGCCGTTCTCCGGCTTCTTCGCCAAGGATCCGATCATCGAGGTCGCCTTCGCCGCCGGGGGAGTGGCAGGTCCGATTCTCGGCTGCGTGACCTTGCTCGGTGCAGGCCTGACGGCCTTCTACATGACTCGGGTCATGCTGTTGACGTTCTTCGGTCCGAAACGCTGGTCGGCGCAGGCACATCCGCACGAGGCGTCGGCGACGATGACCGCTCCGATGATTGTGTTGGCGATCGGTTCGGTGGCGTCGGGCGCCTTTCTCGCGGTGGGCGGCCGCCTCGAGACGTGGCTCGAGCCCGTCGTGGGATCGGCCCACGAGGAGCACGCGATTCCGGCCTGGGTGGTCACCGTCGCCGTCCTGGTGGTCGTGCTGATCGGCGTGACCCTCGCCTACCGCAAGTACATCGTCGGTGAGGTTCCGCCGACTCCACCCGAGGATGTGTCGGCCCTGACCCGAGCTGCACGTGCCGATCTCTACGGAGACGCCGTCAACGAGGCGGCATTCATGCGTCCAGGACAGACCCTCACGCGCGCACTGGTGCACGCCGACAACGGTATCGACGCCGTCGTGGACGGGGTGGGTAGCTCGATCGGTGGCGCATCGACGCGGTCCGGGCGGCTGCAGACGGGATATGTGCGGTCGTATGCGTTGGCGATGTTCGCGGGAGCCGTTCTCGTGGTCCTGATGGTGGTGGCTCTGTGACGACTCCCTGGTTGACCGTTCTGTGGGTGCTCCCGATGCTCGGCGCGATCGTCGTCGCCCTGGTGCCCGCCGCTCGCCCGACCGCCGCGCGCAGTGTCGCAGTGGGTTTCGCTGCCGGGACCTTGGCCGTGTCGGTCGCATTGGCAGTGTCGTTCGAATCCGGTGGTGATCGGTACCAGTTCGTCGAGGACCATTCGTGGATAGCGGCTTTCGGTGCGCGGTACACCCTCGGTCTGGACGGAATCGGCCTCGTTCTGGTGTTGCTCACCACCGTTCTCACGCCCTTGCTGCTCGTCGCGGGCTGGAACGACGGCACTCGTGTCGCGAACTACGGCTCCCGTCGGGTGGCGCACACGTACATGGCGTTGATTCTGGTGGTCGAGTCGATGGTGCTCGTGTCGTTCACCGCGTTGGACGTGTTGTTGTTCTACATCTTCTTCGAGGCGATGCTGATTCCGATGTACTTCCTCATCGGAGGCTTCGGGGGAGTCCATCGAACGCGCGCCGCGGTGAAGTTCCTGTTGTACAACCTGTTCGGCGGTCTGGTGATGTTGGCGGCCGTCATCGGCCTGTACGTGGTGACTGCGAGACCCGACGGGCCCTTCGACGGCGGGACATTCGATCTGCGTGCGATCGCCGACGCGGCGGCATCGGGCGGACTCGGTGTGGATCCGATGGTGCTGAACGCACTGTTCCTCGGCTTCATGTTCGCGTTCGCGATCAAGGCGCCGTTGTGGCCGTTCCATTCGTGGCTACCCGACGCCGCTGTGCAGTCCACACCCGCGACTGCGGTGCTGATGATGTCGGTGGTGGACAAGGTCGGCACGTTCGCAATGCTGCGGTTCTGTCTCGAACTGTTCCCCGGCTCGTCGCAGACGTTCGCGCCGTGGATCATCACTCTCGCGGTCATCGGCATCGTCTACGGCGCGATTCTGGCGATCGGCCAGACCGACATGATGAGACTGATTGCGTACACGTCGATTTCGCACTTCGGATTCATCATCCTCGGCATCTTCGCCATGACCGGCCAGAGTCAGGCCGGTGCCACGCTGTACATGGCCAACCACGGAATCTCCACGGCCGCACTGTTCCTGATCGCGGGCTTCCTCGTGTCGCGTCGAGGGTCACGAGCGATAGCCGATTACGGCGGGGTGCAGAAGGTGGCGCCGGTGCTTGCCGGAACGTTCTTGATCTCGGGACTCGCCACGCTCTCGCTCCCCGGGCTCGCCCCGTTCGTGAGCGAATTCCTCGTGCTGATCGGCACATTCGGTCGATACGGAGTCGCCGCGATCGTGGCCGCCGGAGCCCTCGTGCTGTCGGCGATCTACATTCTGTGGCTCTACCAGCGCGTGATGACCGGGCCGGTCCGGGAGGGCAACGAGACGGTGCCGGATCTCGTCCGACGCGAGCTGGCCGTGGTGGTGCCGTTGATCGCGTTGCTGATCGTGCTCGGGGTGTATCCGAAACCGGCGCTCGATGTCATCACCCCGGCAGTGCAATCCACGATCGTCGACAGTTCAGGAGGTCAGCGATGACCACACCCGAGGTGCAGTACGGTCTGTTGGCACCGATGCTGATCGTGTTCTCGGTCGCAGTGCTCGGTGTTCTCGTCGAAGCGTTCGTGCCGCTGCGGGCCCGTCGGAGCACGCATCTGGGTCTCGCTCTCACGGGACTGGTGGCGGCGCTGGCGGCAATCCTCGGTCTGGCAGGCACGGAGGCGTCGGCGATGTCCGGGGCAGTCGCGATCGACGGTCCTACCCTTTTTCTGCAGGGAACCATTGTGCTGGTGTCGATTCCGGCGATCGCACTGCTGGCGGAGCGCACCGTCGCAGTCACCGGGGCCGGTGCCGAGCGCCGCATCGATTCGTTCACTCCGCAGGCATCGACCACTCCGGGCAGCGTGGCGGAGAAAGAAGCCATCGATGCAGGCGTCGCCCAGACCGAGGTGTTTCCTCTGGCGATGTTCGCGATCGGTGGCATGTTGCTGTTTCCTGCTTCCGCCGATCTGCTGACGATGTTCGTCGCGCTCGAAGTGCTGTCGTTGCCGCTCTATCTGCTCTGCGGTCTGGCCCGACGGCGGCGGTTGCTCTCTCAGGAAGCGGCTCTCAAATACTTTCTGCTGGGCGCGTTCTCGTCCGCGTTCTTCCTGTTCGGAGTCGCGTTTCTGTACGGATACGCCGGAACCGTTCGGTTGGACGGCATCGCCGACGCCATCGCGGTGGACGGTCCGGGCAGATCGCTCGCGCTGATCGGAACCGCCTTGCTCGCAGTGGGTTTGCTGTTCAAGGTCGGCGCTGTGCCCTTTCATTCGTGGATTCCCGACGTCTACCAGGGTGCCCCCACACCGGTGACGGCGCTGATGGCCACGGTGACCAAGGTCGCGGCGTTCGGTGCGATTCTTCGCATCTTCGGGATGGCGCTACCCGGTCTCGAATCGAGTTGGCGACCGATGCTGTGGGTCGTCGCCATCGCGACGATGGTGCTGGGTTCCGTTGTCGCGGTGACGCAGACGGATGTCAAACGGATGCTGGCGTATTCGTCCGTTGCGCACACCGGATTCATCCTCACCGGAGTGACGGCACTGGGTGATTCCGGTGATGTGGGTGATTCCGGCGTGTCGGCCACCATGTTCTATCTGTTGGCGTATGCGTTCAGCACTTTGGGAGGGTTCGCGATCATCGGGTTGGCGCGCGACGAACGCGGTGAGGTGAGCGATCTGGATCGGTGGGCGGGAATCGGCCGTCGATCACCGCTGGTGGCGGCGGTGTTCGGGTTGTTCCTGCTCTCGTTCGCCGGCATTCCGCTCACCAGTGGGTTCATCGGCAAGTTCGCGGTGTTCAGCGCAGCCTCGGGAGCCGGGGGAGCGGCACTGGTCGTGGTCGGAGTGGTGTGCAGTGCGATCGCGGCGTTCTTCTACGTGCGGGTCATCGTGCTGATGTTCTTCACCGATCCGGGAGTCGAGACCGCCACGATCGTGCGCCCGACGGCGTCGGTGTCGTGCGCGATCGGGCTCTCGGTGGTGGTCACCGTCGCTCTCGGAGTCTTCCCGCAACCCGTTCTCGATCTCGCTGCGCGTGCCGCGAACTTCCTGTAGCTGTTACTTCGCGGACTTCATGCGCTGCTTCCACGTGTGCGAGCCAGTACCGACCGGTAGTCCGCCGATGGCTCCCGCGAGGCCGAACGTAGGCATGTTGACGTAGATGGCCTCACTGTTCTGCGCTGTCGCGGTATAGGTTTCGTGCCACACGCCGACATGGCGGGTTGCGGCTACCGATCGGTTGAAGGCCCGCCAGGCGGGTGCATGTGGTGCATCGGGATCGGAGGCGAATCGCGTCAGGTGCTCGGCCGTGCGCCAGTAGCTGACCAGCATGGTGGTGCGCCCCAGCCACGAGTGGTACCCGAGCAGCCCGGAATCTGGATCCTGCTCCAGATGGCCGAGCATCCGCGGCATCGCGCGCACCGCGGGTAGCCAGGCGCGAACGGCCGTCGGGTTGTTGATGCGCATTCCGATGAGGAAGACCGTGACGGTGTCTCGTTCGGATTCGACCGTACGGCGGCCGTCGACGATGGGTGGCATGACGTGTTCCCGTCTGTTCGGTGAGTGAAGCGTTATGTGACACTGTTATAAAACACCGTTGTGATAGGTTTCGCAAGTGGCGAGACCCAGAATTCACGACGCGGAGTTGCGGACCCGGCTACTGGAGGCCGCGGCGGAAACCGTTGCCCACCAGGGCGTCGACTCGTTGTCTCTGCGCAAACTCGCGGCGGAGCAGAGAACCTCGACGACGGCGATCTACTCACTGTTCGGCGGACGAGCCGAGTTGCTCGTGGCCCTGTTCGCCACGTCGTTCGCGAGTTTCGGGGACTCCCAGCGCCGGGTCCCGGTCACCGGCGATCCCGACGTCGATCTGCGCGAACTCGCCGTCGCGTACCGAGGCTGGGCTCTACGTAATCCGCATCTGTACGCGGTGATGTTCGGCGGTGTGCTCGGTTCGGTCGATGTATCCGAAGAGGCGCAACTCGCTTCCGCAGCGATGGACCCGCTGCGGTCAGCGGTGGCGAGCGCCGTCGCGGCGGGAACCATGGCCGGGGCGTCGGTCGAGTTGATCAGTCACTCGTTCTGGGCGATCGTGCACGGGCTGGTGTCGCTCGAGTTGGCAATGCCCTCGCCCTCCGGCGACGAGACCCGTCGGGCGATGTTCGACGCGGGCACCGAGTCGGTGCTGCGCGGGTGGTCGCGTCAGTAGGTGCGCGGGATCCCGAGGATCTTGGTGGCGTCCACAGTCATACCCAACCGGGCCGTCGGGGCGAGCGCGGGCAGATCCGGAAGATCGTCGGGAGTCGACGCCGCCGCACCGATCACGTCGGCACCAGCGATCTCGAAGTCCGATATCGCGCGCCGTAGGTGGCTCGGAGTCGTCGCCAGCACCATGTTCTCGATGCCGATCTCAGCGGCCAGTGCGGTGGTGCGCTGCGCGTTCTGCACCGTCGAATTCGCAGTGGGTTCGGTGTGAATGCGGTCGGCCGCGATACCTTGCTCGACGAGCCAGCGCTGCATCGCCTCGGCCTCGGTGATGCCGCTCTGCGGATTCCCACCGGTGACGATGACGGGGGATTCGGGGGAGCGCTCCGCCGCGGCGACGGCCGACCGTAGACGTGTCACCAACTCGGGCGTCATGCTGCCGTCACCGTCGAGCCCCAGCCCGAGTACCACGATCGCGGTGCTCGGTCCGTCGGTGGTCGGGGCGAAGTCGATTGTCTCGGTGGCGGCTTCGTCGATGACGCCGATGGCTCGATCGACTGCATCGGCCAGGGTGGGAGACAGACCGCGTAGGCGAGCCCCGTGCTCCGCCACAGCAGCGGTGTCGGCGGTTGCGTTGGCATGGAACGTCTGCAGCGCGGCCACATTGGCGTCGTTCGGGGCGGCAGCTGCGAGCGCATCGAGTGCGGCGAAACCGGCGTCGTAGCGTCCTTTCACCAACGCATTCTGCGCGTCGTTGTACTGCTCCACGTCGGCCGAACGAACCGACTCGGCGACGGTTGCCGGGGCGGACGCCTCGGGGGCGGCAATCGCCGTGATCGAGCCGAAACCGACAGCGAGCGCAGCGGCACAGGTCACGACAGCAACGCGAACGGTCGGATGTACTCGGCCTTGTCGCACTACTGACGTCCTTCCGAACGGTGACGGGTTTCCGCCACCCTAGCTCAGTTCGGTGCCAGTGTGACTGGTGTGAGCAGAGTTGTTCGAGTTACACGAATGTACTTCTGAGCAGGGACTCTGTTGCAGTCACAGGGTGACGGGGGCGCGTCCGCGATCGGCGGGTTCGATGGTCACCTCGGCATCGGGAAGGAAAACTCGCTCGGTCGTGGTGGTTCCGTCGACGCCATCGGTCACCGTCACCGCCACGCTCTCGGCAACCTGGCCCGCACTTTCGATGAACCCGGTCGCGACACCGTCTTCGATGAGCAGGTGATCACCCACCAGGAGAAGAAGCTCGTCCGCCGTCACCGTTCGTCTGCCGCCCACATCTTCGATAGTCATGAATCCCACCGTAATGCGCGGCGCTGCACAGTGCCGTCGCATGTTCGACAATCGCAGCATGACCGAACGGGGAAAGACATGGACAGCGCCCGCACCGGAACCGGTCGACGGTCCACTCATCGGCGACGAGCGGCCGATTCTCGAGGGAATGCTGCGGTGGCATCGAGCGACGCTGCTCAACATCTGCGCAGGCGCGAACTCGGAGCAGCTGGCACGACGTCCGTTTCCGCACTCGGCGCTCTCGCTGCTCGGACTCGTTCGTCATCTCGCCAAGGTCGAACGCATCTGGTTCCGAGAGCGATTGGGCTCGATGTCGTTCGACCCGATGTACGACCCGGCGTTGGGCAAGGACTCCGACTTTCTGGGAGCGACCGAGCCCGGGGCAGAATCCGACTTCGCGCGATTCTCCGCCGAGTGCGGTGCCTCGGACGAGACAGCGGCCCGACACTCGTTGGACGATCTGGTGGACTCCCGAGGTGGCCCGATGTCGCTGCGGACGGTCTACGTGCACATGATCGGTGAATACGCCCGACACAACGGACACGCGGACATCATCCGCGAACAGATCGATGGGGTCATCGGCCGTTGAGGGCATAGCGTAGACACACGACCCGACCCCCCATACGGAAGAAGGTGTTTCGGTGACCGACTCCGACGCAGTGTTCGACCCGACCTCGCTACGGCCGTCGTTGTTCGTCGACGGGCAGTGGCAGGGATCCGGGGACGGGGGAACCCGAGACATCGTCAACCCAGCGGACGGCAGCACGGTTGCCGTCGTGGACGAGGCCACGCCGGACGACGCGCTGCGGGCGGTGGCCTCGGCGCGGGCGGCGTTCGACGACGGGCCGTGGCGTTCGGTGACGGTGGGCGAGCGCAGCGATCTGCTCAACCGCATCGCAGATCTGCTCCAGCGAGACAAGGCCGAGCTCGCGCGCATCGAGACTCTCGATACCGGAAAGACGTTCGGCGAGAGTGAAATCGACATCGACGACGTGACGTCGGTCTTCCGCTTCTACGCCG
The DNA here is from genome assembly GCF_002258315.1 of Rhodococcus sp. 06-462-5. Taxonomy (GTDB): domain Bacteria; phylum Actinomycetota; class Actinomycetes; order Mycobacteriales; family Mycobacteriaceae; genus Rhodococcoides. The sequence goes on from NZ_NOYD01000038.1 coordinate 359,459, forward strand.
ATCTTGCTGTGGTGCAGGCCGATCGGCTGATCGACGTGGACCGACCCGAAATCCTCAGTCGCGTGGTGCACGAGCCAATCGGCGTCTGCGTCATGATCGCACCGTGGAACTACCCGCTGCTGCAGATCTCGTGGAAGATCGCCCCTGCCTTGGCGGCCGGCTGCACGATGGTGCTCAAGCCGAGCGAGGTGACTCCGCTGAGCACCATCGCGTTCACCAAGCTCGTGGAAGAAGCCGGGGTGCCGGCGGGGGTGGTCAACCTGCTGCAGGGCAGCGGCGCGGTTCTGGGGGACGCACTCACCAGGAACCGCGACGTCGACTTCATCTCGTTCACCGGCGGACTGGCGACAGGCAGGCACATCTTGGCCGCGGCGGCCGAGAACGTCACCAAGGTGGCCGTCGAACTCGGTGGCAAGAATCCACATATCGTGTTCGCCGACGCGGTGGCCGACGATCGGGCCTTCGCCGACTCGGTCGACAACGTTCTGACCGGAGTCTTTCTGCATTCGGGTCAGGTCTGTTCTGCCGGCACTCGACTCATCATCGAAGAATCGGTCGCCGACCGCTTCGTGGCAGCCGTGGCCGAACGCGCGAAGACCATCGTGATCGGTCCGGGGATGGACCCGGCGAGCGAGACCGGGCCACTGGTGTCGCAGGCGCAGCGAGAGAAGATCGAGGCCTTCGTCGCGGGCGGGATCGACGAGGGCGCGACGCTGGTCATCGGCGGAACCAAACCGGACGATGCGGCTCTGGACGGGGGTAGTTATTTTCTACCGACGATTTTCGACCACTGCAATCGGTCGATGAATATCGTGCAGGAGGAGACATTCGGGCCCATACTCACTGTGGAGCGCTTCGACACCGAGGCCGAAGCACTCCTGTTGGGCAACGATACGAATTACGGTCTCGCCGCGGGAGTTCGGACATCCGACGCCGCTCGAGGCGAGAGAATGGTACGTGGGCTTCGCCATGGCACGGTGTGGCTCAACGACTTCGGCGTCTACACCGCTGCCGCGGAATGGGGCGGGTTCAAACAGTCCGGCAACGGACGTGAGCTCGGACCGTCCGGAATGTCCGAATATCAAGAAGCGAAACACATTTGGCACAACACCTCACCGACCGCGGCGGGGTGGTTCGGTACCCGATAGTACGAGATCGGAAAGGCCGTCGACCATGGCACTACTGAACGACAATTCGAGCGGAATGGACGACTTCGGCTACAAGGAGTCACTCGATCGAAGTCTCGGCAAATTCGCAAGCTTCGCCGCGGGCGTCAGCTACATCTCCATTCTCACCGGCACGTTCCAGCTCTTCTACTTCGGTTTCGGCACCGCCGGGCCTGCGTACCTGTGGTCGTGGCCTGCAGTCTTCGTCGGCCAACTCTGCGTGGCACTGTGCTTCATGGAGTTGGCCGCGAAGTATCCGGTGGCGGGATCGGTGTACAACTGGGCGAAGCTGTTGGGCCGCAGGATCGTCGGATGGTCGGCGGGATGGTTGATGCTCACGGCATCGATCGTGACACTGGCGGCCGTTGCCCTCGCTCTGCAGCTGAACTTGCCACGCATCTGGAGCGGGTTCCAGATCATCGGCGACGGCTCGGGTGCCACCGACTTCGCGGCGAACGCAGTGCTGCTCGGTGCGATTCTGATCGCGATCACCACCACGATCAACGCGCTCGGCGTTCGATTGATGGCCATGATCAACAGCGCCGGTGTGTTCATCGAACTCATTGCTGCCGTTCTCATCGCGATCCTGCTCGCGGCCAACATCACTCGCGGACCCGAGGTGTTCTTCTCCACCAACGGCTACGGAGCCGGCGAGAGCGGCGGCTACCTCGGAGCCTTCCTGGTCGCGTCGCTGGCCTCGGGTTACGTGATGTACGGATTCGACACCGCGAGCTCGCTCGGGGAGGAAACCGTCGAACCTCGGCGCACCGCCCCCAAAGCGATCTTTCGCGCCATCCTCGCCTCGTTTGTCATCGGCGGAGCCATCCTGGTGTTCGCCGTCATGGCCGCGCCCGATCTGAACGATCCTTCCCTCGGCAGCCCCGACGGCAGCCTGCAGTCCATCGTCGAAGCGGTGATGTGGGGCCCACTGGGCACCGTCTTCCTCATCTGCATCGTCATCGCGGTCTTCGTCTGCTCGCTGGCAGTGCACACCGCGGCCATCCGGCTCACGTTCGCCATGGCCCGAGACAATGCGTTGCCCTTCGGCGAGAGTCTGGCCAAGGTGAATCCGAAGACCCAGACCCCGGTGGTGCCCGCGGTGACCATCGGCGTGCTGGCCATCGTCATTCTGGTGGTCAACATCGGTCAGCCGCAGATCTTCACGGTCCTCACCTCGATCGCGATCATCATGATCTACCTTGCGTATCTCATGGTCACCGGGCCGCTGTTGGTCAAGCGAGTGCAGGGTGAGTGGCCGCCGGCAGATCTGAAGCCCGGCGGGTACTTCACGATGGGCAGGTGGGGCCTGCCGGTCAACATCGCGGCAGTGGTGTGGGGCGCAGGGATGGCGATCAACCTCGCCTGGCCGCGCGAGGCCGTGTACGGAACCCCCTGGTACAACACGTTCGGCGCATTCGTCTACATCGGCGGCATCCTGGGCGTGGGCCTGCTGTGGTACGCAGTCAAGGGACGCAAGCACATCGGCACTTTGAAATCACATGCCTCCACGGGCAACTAGAAGGAGCGTGCAGTGACAGACACCCAGTTCGATTACGTCGTCGCAGGTGGCGGGACGGCGGGGTGTGTCCTCGCTGCCCGGCTGAGCGAGGACCCCTCCGTCAGTGTCTGCCTCATCGAAGCAGGGCCAACCGACGTCGGCGACAAGGCAATTCTCGAACTGGTGGAGTGGATGCATCTGCTCGACTCCGGCTACGACTGGGACTATCCCGTCGAACCTCAGGAGCGGGGCAACAGCTTCATGCGGCACGCGCGGGCGAAGGTGCTCGGTGGCTGCTCCTCGCACAACTCCTGCATCGCCTTTCACCCGCCCGCGGAAACCCTCGACGATTGGGCGGCTGCGGGCGCGACGGGGTGGGGCGCGTCGGACATCCTTCCTTTCGTTTCGCGAGTGGAGAACAACGACACCGGTCGTGGACACGACGGCCCGGTGCGGATTCGCGACGTGCCACCCAACGATCCGTGCGGTGCCGCGGTACTCGAGTCGGCCGCGGCCGTAGGCCTTCCCACCGTCGCATTCAACCGCGGAACGACGGTGCTCAACGGTGCCGGCTGGTTCCAGATCAACGCGGGTGAGGACGGCTCGCGGATGTCGACCTCACACGCCTACCTGCACCCGATCATCGGATCGCGGCCCAACCTCGAGGTGCGCACCGACTGCTGGATCAGCGAGATTCTGATCGACGAATCGCTGACCGCGACCGGAGTGCGGTACCAACGCCCCGATCTCACCGGCTACGACACCGTCTCCGCGCGGCGCGAGGTGATCGTCACAGCCGGGGCCATCGACACGCCGAAGTTGTTGATGCTCTCCGGAATCGGACCGGCGGCCCAGTTGCGCGAGATGGGAATCACGGTGCGAGTCGACTCGCCCGGTGTGGGCGAGAACCTCGACGACCACGTCGAAGGGTTGGTGTTCTGGGAGGCGAGCAAGCCGATGGTCACCACTTCCTCGCAGTGGTGGGAGATCGGAGTGTTCGCGCAGACCGACGACTCGCTGAACTACCCGGACATCATGATGCATTACGGCAGCGTGCCGTTCGACATGAACACCCTCCGATGGGGCTACCCGACCACCGACAACGGATTCTGCCTGACTCCGAACGTCACGCAGGGGCGCTCGCGTGGCACTGTTCGCCTGCGCAGCAGAGACTTTCGCGATCGGGCAAAGGTGGACCCGCGCTACTTCACCGATCCCGACGGCCACGACGACGCAGTGATGCTAGCCGGTCTGAAGCTGGCTCGTCGGATCGCGGCGGACGGCCCGCTGGCCGGCTGGATCGAGCGTGAACTCGCCCCAGGGCCCGAGGCCGTCACCGACGACGACCTGCTCGACTACGTGCACAAGACCCACAACACGGTCTATCACCCGGCGGGTACGGCGCGGATGGGATCGGTGGACGACGCCATGGCCGTGCTGGATCCCGAGCTGCGCGTCAAGGGAATCTCGCACCTGCGCGTGGTCGACGCGTCGGCGATGCCCAAGCTGCCGTACGTCAATCCCAACATCACGGTGATGACCATGGCGGAGAAATGCGCCGACATGATCCGTGGCGGATAGCTCGGAGCTGGCCGATTTTCTCGGCGCGCATCCACCGTTTCAGGGCGCGCCACCGGCCGTCCTGGCCGAGCTGGCCGCAGCGGCCGTCGAACGCGAGTACGGCAGTGGGGCATGGGTTGTGGACCCCGAGCGGGTGGACGTCTCGGCAGATGCCGACACCGTGTGGGTGGTGCGCACCGGGCGCGTGGTGATCACGCACCCGGACGCGACCTCTCCCACGGAGGTGCCGATCGACACCATCGGTGAAGGTGGTGTCTTCGGTTTCTCGGCTCTGCTGTCCGGCGGAACCGTCGAATTCCGGGCGCGGGCAACGGAACCGAGCATCGTGATTCGTCTGCCCGGCGAGCTGATTCGACCGTTGTTCGCAACGCCGACCGGTCTGGCGTTCCTGGCCGATGCCGTCACCTCGGCCACCGCGCATCGCGGCGGGCCGGTCGAGGGGAGCGCCGGTCGTGCTGTCGGTGAATTGCTTTCGGCACCAGCGGTGTTCACGCCCGTCGGGACCACCGTTCGAGACGCCGTCCGGCACATGACCGAGCAGGGCAGCTCCTACGTACTGGTTCCGCTGCGTGGTTCGCGGCACGGCATCTTCACCGACCGCGACCTCCGCATTCGTGTGGTGGCCGCCGGGATCGGCGTCGATACTCCGATCGAGCAGGTCATGACCTCGCCCGCCGAGACCGTCACCGCGGATCGGTTGGCCGGCACCGTGCTGATGGACATGCTCGAGCGAGGGTTGCGTCACATGCCGGTGGTCTCGGCCCGCGGTGAGGTACTCGGCGTCGTCGAGGATTCGGATCTGCATGCCGCATCGACCCGACGCAGTTTTGTGGTCCGCCGAGCGGTGGCATCGGCGTCGACCTCCGCCGAACTCGCAGACGCGGGCAGGCTCGTGCCGCGACTGGTGGTGGATCTGTTCCAGGGCGGAACCGATGCGATGGCGGTCAGCGCGATCCTGTCCGTCGTGGTCGACAGCCTCGTCCGCCGGGCCGTCGAGATCGAGTGGACCGCACATCCCGACGTGCCGCGTGACCACTTCGCCTGGATCACACTCGGCAGCGTGGCGCGTCGAGAAGCCATGCCCTCCTCCGACGTCGACAGCGCATTGACCTGGGCAGACGCCACCGCGGACCCCGATGTGCGAGGGAAATCGGACGCGGTGCCGAGAACCCGCGACGAGGCGCTGATGGACTTGGCCGCTCGCGTGCACGTGAGCCTCGACGGTGCCGGGCTACCGTCGGACACCAACGGCGCGGTCGCGAGCTCGCCCCGATTCGCCCGCTCGGCCGGTCAGTGGGAACGCGCCGCGGCGCACTGGCTCAGCAACCCCTTCGGTGAACGCGGCAACCCGGCAGAGGACTCGGGCCTGATCATGTCCTCACTGATGATCGACGGCAGAGTGGTGTGGGGCCCGAGGGAACTGCACACCGTTCCCGAGGCCTACCGTCGACTCCTGGTCGATCACCCCGATGCATTGCGGTTGCAACTGCGTGACGCGCTCGCCGGCCGCGCCCGGCTGCGATCGCTGCGCGACGTGCTGGCTCGGCGCGGCGGCACATTCGACCTCAAGGCCCATGCACTGACCCCCATCGTCAACCTCGCTCGCTGGGGAGGGTTGTCGGTCGGTATCGCCTCTTCCTCCACCCCCGCGCGGCTCGCGGCGGCGTCGGGCAACGGCATGCTCTCCGAACGCGATGTCGCCGCACTGACCGAGGTGTTCGCACTGCTGCAGCGCCTGCGACTGTCGCACCAGATCGACCAGATCACCGCGGGCCACCGCCCCGGCGACGTGCTGATCATGGCCGATCTGTCGCCGCTCGAACGAAGCCTGCTGACCGACGGCATCCGCGAGATCGCCGCGGTGCAGCGTCGCGTCGGGTATCTGGCGGCCAACGTCGGCGTGCATCGTTGAGCTCGAACGACAAGACTGTGTGCCGTGACCACCAATCCCGTGACCGTTCCCACCCCGTCCACCGTCGAACACCATCGGTTGGCAGAATCGCCCGGGGTCAGCGGCCCGTGGCGTCAGTGGGGCCCGTACCTGGCGGGACGTCAGTGGGGCACAGTGCGCGAGGACTACTCGGAGGACGGCAATGCCTGGGCGTCGTTCCCGTTCGATCAGGCGCACAAGCGGGCCTACCGCTGGGGCGAGGACGGTATCGGCGGAATCTGCGACCGCTTCGGGTTCCTGAACTTCTCGTTCGCACTGTGGAATAGAGAGGATCCGATCCTCAAGGAACGGTTGTTCGGTCTCGCCAACGAAGAGGGCAATCACGGCGAGGACGTCAAGGAATACTTCTGGGCCGTCGACGGAACACCGACGCACAGCTGGATGCAGTGGCTCTACCGCTATCCGCATGCGGAGTATCCCTACGCCCACCTGCGAGAAGAGAATGCCCGACGCGGGCGTGACGACCGCGAATACGAGCTGGCCGACACCGGAATCCTCGACGAGAACAGATTCTTCGACGTCCAGGTCACGTACGCCAAGGCCTCACCCGACGACATCTGCATCACCATCTCCATCACCAACCACGGCCCCGAGGCGGCGTCGGTCGACCTACTGCCGCACCTGTGGTTGCGCAACACCTGGTCCTGGGGACGTGACGACCGCGGCGGATCGCTGGAGCAGCTGAGCCCACCGGACCTCATGGCAGGTGGACTCGAAGCCATCGCCGTCGATCACGGATTTCTCGGTCGCTACTACCTCAGTGCCGCAGGGACGCCGGCAGTTCTGTTCTGCGACAACGAAACCAATGCCGAAGCCCTGTGGGGCCAGGAGAACATCTCGGCCTACCCCAAGGACGGCATCGGCCGCCGAGTCGTCGACGGGGAGCTCGACGCGGTCAACCCCGAGCAGACCGGAACGAAGGCTGCATTCTGGTATCGCTTCGACGACATCGCATCGGGTGCAACGGAATCCGTCCAACTGCGGCTCTCGCCTAACCGCCCGGACGAGCAGACGTTCGGTTCCGGATTCGATGCCGTCAACGTCGATCGCCAGGCCGAGGCCGACGAGTTCTACGGGGCCGTGATCGGTGCCGATCTCACCGACGTCGACCGACACGTGGCGCGGCGCGCGTACGCCGGCTTGCTGTGGACCAAGCAGCTCTATCGATACGACGTCGAGGAGTGGATCGAGGGCGACAAGGTCGGAGCTCCGGCACCGGACTCGCGGCAGGACCCGGGCGGTCGCAACGCGCATTGGCGTCACCTGGCGTTGGCCGATGTGATCTCGATGCCCGACGAATGGGAGTATCCGTGGTTCGCGGCCTGGGACCTGGCCTTCCACGCGATTCCGTTGGCGCACGTGGACGCCGATTTCGCCAAGGAACAGTTGGTGCTCATGTGCCGGGAATGGGCGATGCACCCCAACGGCCAACTGCCCGCGTACGAATGGGAATTCGGAGACGTCAACCCACCCGTGCACGCGTGGGCGGCGTGGCACGTCTATCGCATCGACGGCTACCGCGATCGCGAATTCCTGGTGCGGGTGTTCACCAAGCTACTGCTCAACTTCGCCTGGTGGGTCAACCGCAAGGACTCCGAGGGCTCGAACATCTTCGAGGGTGGATTCCTCGGCATGGACAACATCGGCTTGTTCAACCGATCTGCACCGCTGCCTCCCGGTTTCCGGCTCGAGCAGTCCGACGCGACCAGCTGGATGGCGTTCTACTGCCAACAGATGTTCAAGATCGCACTCGAACTCGCGCGGCACGACAGCGCCTGGGACGACGTCGCGACCAAATTCTTCTCGCACTTCCTCTCGATCGCCAAGGCCGTCAATTCTTTCGGTTCGCAGCATATTTCGCTGTGGCACGAGGACGACGGGTTCTTCTACGACGTCCTGGTTCAGCCCGAGGGCGATGCGGTCCCGATGCGGGTGCGGTCGATGGTCGGTCTGCTGCCCATCCTCGGTGCCACCGAGATTCCGCCGTGGGTCGAGGAGGAATGTCCCGACCTCACCGCCCGCCTGCGATGGATTCAGCGTCGACGGCCGGACATGGTCAGCCCGCTGCTGGCTCGGCGCGAGAACGGTGAGGTGCGGATGCTGCTCACGCTCGTCCAGCCCGAGCGGCTCAAACGCATCCTCTCGCGGATGTTCGACTCCGAGGAGTTCCTGTCGCAGTTCGGAATTCGATCGCTCTCGGCCTCGTATCGCGAGCCGGTGACCTTCGACGTGGACGGTCGTAGCCTGTCCATCGAATACGAGCCAGGGGAGTCGCGTACCGGAATGTTCGGCGGCAACTCCAACTGGCGCGGTCCGGTGTGGTTCCCGGTGAACGTATTGCTGGCCGACAAGCTGCGAGCCTACGGCCGGTACTACGGCGACTCGTTCACCATCGAGATCCCCACCGGCTCGGGCAACCATCGCACCCTCACCGACGCGGCCGATCTGATCGACAACGGTCTCGCCGGACTGTTCCGGCCGGTGGACGGCAAGAGGCCCGCCGACGGCAACCGCATCGAGTCCAGTGCCGACCCACTGTGGAGCGAGCATCCCAGTTTCAACGAGTACTTCGACGGAGACACCGGCGAGGGACTCGGGGCAACGCACCAAACCGGGTGGACCGCATTGGTTGCGCACCTGCTCAGGCCCCGTCTGCCGCTGTAGTGCGCTACGCGCAGTGGTGTGCTTATGTGCCCTCCACGGCACTTTTCCACACCACTGCGGCGGAGCCGCATAGTCTGGCGGGATGAAGATTCGCGGCGCAGTACTCGAAGAAATCGGCCGATCTCGTCCCTTCGCGGACTCGCATCCCATCACCGTCTCCGACCTCGAGCTCGGCTCGCCCGGCGACGGCGAACTGCTGATCAGAATCGAAGCCGCAGGGCTGTGCCACTCGGACCTGTCGGTGGTCGACGGCAATCGAGTTCGTCCGGTCCCGATGCTGCTCGGCCACGAGGCCGCGGGCCGAGTCGAGGAAGTCGGACCGGGCGTCGACGACGTCGAGGTCGGCACGCGCGTCGTCATGACGTTCCTGCCGCGCTGCGGCGAGTGTGCCGGGTGCGCTACCGACGGCCAGATGCCGTGCGTCACCGGCAGCGCGTCGAACAATGCCGGGACACTTCTCGGCGGTGGCATCAAGTTGCATCGTGACGGGGAAGAGGTCAAGCATCACCTCGGAGTCTCCGGATTCGCCACCCACGCTGTGGTCAGCCGAAAGTCCGTCGTTCCTGTCGAGGACGACATCCCGGCCGACATCGCAGCCGTCCTCGGTTGTGCGGTACTGACCGGCGGCGGCGCGGTGCTCAACGCCGGAACTCCCAAGCCCGGTCAGTCGGTGATGGTGGTGGGCCTCGGCGGAGTCGGCATGGCAGCCGTTCTGACGGCCGTATCGGTGGGTGCCGGTGAGGTGATCGGAGTCGACGGGGTCCCGGACAAGCTCTCCACCGCAACCGATCTGGGTGCAACACAGGTCTACTCGCCGGCCGAGCTCGCCGAGAAGGCAATCAAGGCCGATATCGTCATCGAAGCCGCCGGCAACGCCCGAGCCTTCGAAACTGCCGTCGCTGCAACGGCTCCCGGTGGCAAGACCATCACGGTCGGTCTTCCCGCACCAGACGCCCGCTCGTCCATCTCACCGCTGGGCCTGGTGGCGGAGGCGCGCACGATCATCGGCAGCTACCTGGGCTCCGCTGTACCGGCACGCGACATCCCGACCTACGCCCAGATGTGGCGTGAGGGTCGGCTTCCCGTCGAGAAACTGATCTCGTCGAGAATCACGTTGGACGAGATCAACCGCGGCATGGACGAATTGGCCGACGGCAACGCGATCCGTCAGGTCATCGTCTTCGAATGAGCGTCAGCGATGGGACGCGGTGGCGACCCACCGGCCGCGCTGCTTCGAGATCTCGATGGGATGGTCGAAACACTCACTGATGTTGTCGGTGGTCAGCACCGCGTCGACGGCTCCCTGCGTCTGCACTCGTCCGTCACGGATGAGCAGGGCGTGGGTGGTCGAGGTCGGGATTTCCTCGAGGTGATGCGTCACCAGAATGCTGGCCAGGGTGGGGTGCTCGGCGCGCAGCGAGTCGAGTGCACTCAGAAGTTGTTCGCGGGCAGCGAGATCGAGTCCGGTGGCAGGCTCGTCGAGCAGTAGCACTGCAGGGTCGGGGAGCAGGGCGCGCGCGATGAGCGCTCGACCTCGTTCGCCCTGGGAGAGTGTGTGCCACGACGCCTCGGTGCGATGAGCGACGCCGAGGGAATCGATCAGCCGATGAGCACGGGCGATCTGGTTCTCGGTGGCCGACCATCTCGGGATCAGGTCGGGGGTGTTGGTCAGGCCGGTCAGCACCACCTGAAACAGAGTCAGCGGAGCCTCGATCTTCAACCGCGGATCGACGTGGCCGATGTGCGTCCGTAATTCGCGCATGTCCACCCGGCCGAGGCGATGACCGAGAACGTGCACGGAACCGTGCGTGGGATGGACGACGGCACCCAGCAAGCTGAGCAGAGTGCTTTTGCCTGCGCCGTTCGCACCGAGCAACACCCAGTGCTCGCCCTCCTCGACCCGCATCGTGGCATTGCTGAGCAGGTATCGGCCGCCGCGGACGAGATCGACTCGGTCGGCGAACAGGACGTTGGATGGCACCCGACGACCGTAACTGCCGGGGCGGATCGTGGAGAAGTAGGCTCTGAGGTCGGTAGAACCGACAAGACGACGAAACGAGTGTGGGTACGACGTGAGTGCAACGGCACCTGTTCGAGTAGGGGTACTGGGGTCGCGCGGCAAGGTCGGTCAGGCCATCTGTGCCGCCGTCGAGGCAGCCGACGATCTCGAGCTCGTGGCGACCGTCGACCAGGGCGATCCGCTGGCGAACTTCGTCGATGCGAACGCCCAGGTGGTCGTCGATTTCACCCATCCCGACGTGGTGATGGACAACCTGCAGTTCCTGATCGAGCAGGGCATCCATGCAGTGGTCGGCACCACCGGATTCGATGAGCGGCGACTCGAACAGGTTCGCGAATGGCTGGCGGGATCGCCGCAGACCGGGGTGCTGATCGCGCCGAACTTCGCCATCGGTGCCGTGCTGTCGATGCGGTTCGCGCAGCAGGCAGCGCGGTTCTTCGATTCCGTCGAGGTGATCGAACTGCATCACCCCAACAAGGCCGATGCGCCGTCGGGAACGGCGTACCGCACTGCCGCGCTGATTGCCGAGGCACGCGCCGCCGCAGGCACTGCGCCGAGCCCCGACGCGACGACGACCGAACTCGACGGCGCGCGCGGTGCCGACGTGGACGGAGTGCGGGTGCACTCGATCCGGCTCGCGGGACTCGTTGCGCATCAGGAAGTTCTGCTCGGCACGCAGGGGGAGACGCTGAGCATTCGGCACGACTCGCTCGACCGAACGTCCTTCGCGCCCGGAGTTCTTCTCGGAGTCCGCGAGATCGCCGGACGACCGGGGTTGACCGTCGGCCTCGATCCACTGCTGGATCTGTGAGCTGATCGACGGTGAACAAAACGACGAAGGTCCTCGCCATCATCACGGTGATGGTGCTGGTCCTCGGCTTCTACTTCTTTCTGCTCGGCCAGCGCGGTGTGACGCTGATCCAGAACGGTGGCGTGGCGAGCATCGCGCTGGGGATCGGGGTCCTGCTGCTGCCGATCCTCGGGTTGTGGATCGTGTGGGCCACCCTCAAAGCCGGCTTCGACCACCAGAGACTGGCCTCGCGTATCCACGAGGAGGGCCTCGAACTCGACGTCGCCGATCTTCCGCGCAGACCGTCGGGACGCATCGAACGTGATGCCGCAGACGAGTTGTTCCAACAGATCAAGACGGAGTGGGAGAAGGACCCGGACAACTGGCGCAACTCGTACCGGTTGGCTCGTGCTTACGATTACGCCGGTGACCGCGGGCGGGCCCGCGAGACGATGAAGCGCGCCGTGGCACTCGAACGGAACGAGAACTGACCTTCGATGTCGCGCACCCTGCTGGTCGTTCATCACACCCCGAGTCCGCTCACTCGTGAGCTGCTCGAGGCAGTGCTCGACGGCGCACACGATCCCGAGATCACCGGCGTGGACGTGCGCAGTGTGCCTGCTCTCGGCGCGACCGTTCCCGATGTCCTCGGTGCCGACGGATTTCTCTTCGGAACACCGGCGAATTTCGGCTACATGAGCGGAGCTCTGAAACACTTCTTCGACACGGTGTACTACCCGTGCCTCGGTGCCGTGGCCGGAAAGCCCTACGCCGCTTGGGTTCACGGCAACGACGACACCGTGGGTGCCGGGCGGGCCATCGAGAAGATCGCGTCGGGGTGGGGCCTCGAGAAGGTCTTCGGCACCGTGCACATCGCCGAGAGCGGCAAGCCCGCACGTGAACGCTGCTACGAATTGGGCGGAACCGTCGCGGCGGGGCTGTCGATCTGACCGCTACCGTGTGTCGATGGACGTCGACCGCTATGCCCGGTTCCTGCCCGAGCAGTATCGGCCGCCAGTAGGGGAGAAGCCCGAGTCGACGTACTGGATGTGGGGCGAGCAGCGCGTGCACATCGCCCGCGCTGCGCGGCCCGAGTCCAGGGTCCGCGTCATGGCGTTGCATGGTGCCGGGGGCTACTCCGGTCTGTTGTGGCCGTATGCCGCCATCGCCGCCCGAGAAGGCTAGGAGGTGATGTGCCCCGACCTGCCTCTCTACGGAGACACCGTCGTCTCGGACCCCGCGTCCGTTCGCTACCGCGACTGGATCGATCTGCTGTGCGAGCTCGTGGCCGCCGAGAAGTCCCGCGACGGCCGCCCTCTCGTACTGCTGGGCGCAAGTATGGGAGGCATGCTCGCGTACGAGGTGGCGCACCGAACGGGGCTGGTGGACAGGGTGATTGCGACCTGCCTGCTCGATCCGGCCGATCGAAGCGCTCGCCGGGCTGCGGCGAGATTCGACCTGCTCGGTGGGCCGGCACCACAGCTGCTGCGGACACTCGCGGCCGTCGCAGGCGGCGTACTCGTTCCGGTCAGGTGGATGGCCGACATGGCGAACATGAGCCTGAACGCGGAGCTGTCCGGCGTGTGCGCACGTGACCCCAGGGGCGGCGGGGTGCGCATTCCGATCGGATTCCTCGCGAGCTTCTTCGGCTACTCACACACCCGACCGGAGGACTACGACGGTCCGCCGGTACTCCTGACTCACCCGGCCGACGACCGGTGGACGCCACCGGACGTCAGTATCCGGTTCCTGGAACGAATCCGGGCCGACACCGAGATCGTGATGCTCGACGGGTGTGGTCACCTGCCCGTCGAGGAACCCGGGCTGACCCAGCTGGCCGACGCCATGAGGACCGTGCTGGGACGCTACTGATTTCAGTCGGAATTCTCGGGGGAGTCCGAACGAAGAATGTCGTCGGCCGGAATCGGTAGTGCAATCTCGAGCAGGCGTTCCGGCCAACTCGGATACGCGGGCCGAATCCACACACGGTTGTCGTCGAGTTGCGTCATCAGCACCCGCCGCCACGGCCAATCGTCCTGCGGTGCACTCAGATCGGTCTCCGACTCCAGCGGCAGGGGTGCCTTCGTCCAATGTGGAGCCGACAGCGATGCCAGACCGCGATCCTCGAGGTGGGCGATCGCAGTCTCGATAGGAACGCCCTGCGCGACGGTGATCCCGGCGGGATTGACGGCATCGACCACATAATCGTCGTCGTATTCGTCCTGTGCACTCGTGCCGTGCGCGACGGTCCACCCGATCACCTCACCGTCGGAGGCTCGTCTCACCGGCAATCTGCTGCGCCACCGCTCGATGTCCACTGCCTCGAGGATACGCGGGTCAGGAATGTGAGTTCGGTGAAGAAACTATTCCTGGTTGTGAGCGAGCCGAGCGGTGACCGTGTTTGACTGCAGGGGATAGTGCAATTTTGTACCACATTCTATCGCAAGGGATTTCGATGACCCTCCGCATTCTCGACCGCTCCGCCATCGTCGCGACACCCGAGTGGAGCCGCTGGCTGATACCCCCGGCCGCGCTGTCGATTCACCTCGCGATCGGTTCCGCCTACGCCTGGAGCGTGTTCAAGAACGCCATCTCGCAGCCCGAAGCGCTCGGGCTCAGTGGCACCGTCACCGCCATTCCGTTCCAGCTCGCCATCGTGATGCTCGGCCTGTCCGCGGCGATCTTCGGAACCCGCGTCGAGAAGAACGGTCCACGGTGGGCCATGGCCGTCTCTCTGGTCTTCTTCGTCTCGGGACTGCTGCTGTCCGCACTCGGGATGGCCCTCGGACAGTTCTGGCTGGTGATCTTCGGCTACGGATTCGTCGGCGGTATCGGCCTCGGAATCGGTTACATCTCACCCGTCTCGACCTTGATGAAATGGTTCCCCGACCGGCCGGGCATGGCCACCGGTATCGCCATCATGGGATTCGGCGGCGGCGCACTCATCGCGTCTCCGCTCACCAGCCAGCTGATGGTGAACTTCGGCGGCTTCACCGAAGGTTCCATCGCCAAGACGTTCCTCACCTTGGGCGTCGGATACGCGGTGTTCATGGCCCTCGGTGTCGTGCTGATCAGAGTGCCTGCCGAGGGATGGACGCCGGCCGGGTGGACCCCGCCCGCGTCGTCGTCGATGATCTCGACGCACAACGTCTCGGCCGCGAACGCAGTGAAGACTCCGCAGTTCTGGCTGCTGTGGGTCGTGCTGTGCTTCAACGTCACTGCCGGAATCGGCATTCTCGAGCGGGGCTCGGGCATCTATCAGGACTTCTTTCCCGACGCCACCTCGCCGGAATCTCTCGCCGCTGCGGCCGCGGGCTTCGTCGCATTCCTCTCCCTGACCAACATGATCGGACGGTTCGTCTGGTCATCGGTATCCGATGTGGTGGGACGCAAGAACATCTACCGGATGTACCTCGGTGTCGGCGCACTGCTGTACCTCTACATCGCGTTGTTCACCAACACCAACAAGATCCTGTTCATGGTCTCGGCCCTGCTGATTCTCTCGTTCTACGGTGCGGGGTTCGCGACGGTTCCGGCGTATCTCAAGGACCTCTTCGGCACGTATCAGGTGGGCGCGATCCACGGACGACTCCTCACCGCGTGGTCGGTGGCCGGAGTGCTGGGCCCGCTGATCGTGAACGCCATCGCCGACGCCGGAGAGCCAGGAACCACCGGCCGCTACCTGCCGGCGTTCTACGTGATGATCGGCCTGCTGGTGGTCGGATTCCTGGCCAACGAGGCGATCAAGCCGGTCGCGTCGAAGTATCACGAAGCCGATCCGGCGAAGGCCGCGACGACCACAGGAGCGAAGGCATGAGCGGCGCACAGAGGCAGGTCACGATGGCGGTCGCATGGGCGTGGGTTGCCGTGCCGTTCGCCTACGGGTTGTACGAATTGATCCTCAAGGCGGCGAATCTGTTCAGCACCTGAGTCGGTGTGTCGGTGGGCCGTGACAGGCTGATCCGATGCAGGAGATGAGTGCCGCTGCCGCCCGTCGCACCGCCCTGGCCGCCCAGGGGCTGGCATCGAGGCGGTCGCGTACTCGGCCGGCGAGCAGGGCCGCGGTACACGCAGCCATCGACACCACCGGGTTACTGCAGATCGACTCGGTGTCGGTGGTCGTCCGCGCGCACTATGCACCGGTGTTCAGCCGCGTCGGTGCCTACGACCGCACGATCGTCGACGACGCCGCATGGACCGACACTGCACGTCGGCCCCGTCGATTGGTGGAGTACTGGGCGCACGAGGCCGCACTGCTGCCCGTGAAGGATTGGGCACTGATGCGGTGGCGAATGGAGTTGTATCGACACGGGCGGTGGGGCGGAGCGGCCCACATTCTCGATCGCGAGCCCACGCTCGTCGACGACGTCCTCGCGGTGATCGGCGACACCGGTGCGGCCAGCGCGGGGGAGATCGAGAAGCACCTCGAGGTGGACACCCCCGGTCGCAAGGGTCCGTGGTGGGACCGCAGCGATGTCAAGGTCGTCTGCGAACAGCTGTTCGCGGCCGGCGTGGTTACCGTGCCGACACGGACGGGATTCGTGCGCCGGTACGAGCTCAGCGAACGGGTTATCCCGGACGACGTCCTGCGCAGGCGCGTCGACGAACCGGATGCGGTACGTGCTCTGATCGAAAAGTCCTCTCGGGCACTGGGAGTCGGTACCGAGCCGGATCTGAGGGACTACTACCGGCTCTCGCAGAAGCAGGCCAAGGCGGCGATCGGTGAACTCGTCGAGGACGGTGTGCTCGAACAGGTGGCCGTTCGAGGCTGGAACGCACCGGCATACCTGCACCGCGAGGCCAGAACGCCCCGAACGGCCACCGCTGCCGCACTGCTGTGCCCGTTCGATCCGATGATCTTCTATCGGCCTCGGGTGCAGCGAATCTTCGACTTCCACTACCGAATCGAGATATACACCCCGCAACACAAGCGAGTTCACGGCTACTACGTGTTCCCCTTTCTGCTCGACGGGCACCTGGTGGCCCGACTCGATCTCAAGGCAGTGCGAGCGCAGTCCGAACTGCACGTGATCGCGGCTTATGTCGAAGGCGACCGCAACGCCGGTGACATCGCGCTTCGACTGCGAGAGGTACTGCGGGAGATGGCGGATTGGCTGGAACTCGAAAGCGTGGTGGTGGGGGACCGGGGAGACCTCGTCGCCGCATTGCGGTGATTTCCGTCAGTGAGTCGACTCCTGCCGAAGTGCACTCGGGCAGGATCGGTGCCACTATTCGAACTGTGACTTCACGCCGGACGGACACTGCCACGGAACTCCCACCCCAGGTCGTCGTCCTGTTCGGGGCGACGGGAGACCTGGCCAAGCGAAAACTCCTGTCCGGGATGATGCATCTGGCGCTCTCCGATCTCGCGCCGAACATCCGCGTCGTCGGAACCTCACTCGAGGAGATGTCGACCGACGAATTCCGCGCTCTCGCTCGCGAATCGATCAACGCCTATTCGAGTCGCAAAGTCGGTGACGAGCAATGGAGTCGTTTCGCCTCGCGATTGACGTACGTGTCGCAGAAGGCAGGACCGGCGGCGTTGGGGGAGGCCGTGGCCGAGGCCGAGATCGAACTCGGAGGAAGCGCCAAACGGCTGCACTATCTGTCCGTTCCGCCGAGAGCTGCTCTGGCAGTGGTGGATACGCTCGCGTCGGCCGATCTGGTGAAGCGCTCCCGGATCATCATGGAGAAGCCGTTCGGTACCGACCTCGAGAGCGCGATCGCGCTGAACGCTCGGGTGCACGAGACGTTCGACGAGGATCAGATCTTCCGCATCGATCACTTTCTCGGCAAGGAACCCGCTCAGAACATCCTGGCCTTCCGCTTCGCCAACGGGTTGTTCGAGCCGATCTGGAACCGTAATTTCATCGATCACGTCCAGATCGACATCCCGGAGAAGCTCGCCCTGGACGGACGAGCCGGATTCTACGAATCCACCGGCGCGTACAAGGACATGGTGGTCACCCACTTGTTCCAGGTGCTGGCATTCATGGCAATGGAACCGCCGACGGCGCTCGAACCCCGCGCCATCAGCGAGGAGAAGAACAAGGTGTTCCGATCCATGATTCCGCTCGATCCGAAAAGCGTTGTCCGAGGCCAGTACACGGGCTATCGCTCGGAGGAGGGGGTGGCTCCCGACTCCGACACCGATACCTTCGTGGCACTCAAGTGCGAGATCGACAACTGGCGCTGGGCCGGAGTGCCCTTCTACCTGCGCAGCGGAAAACGCCTTGCCGAGGGGCAGCGCATCATCTCGATCGCCTTCAGGGAACCACCGAAGAGCATGTTCCCGGCTGGCTCGGGCGTGGGCGCGCAAGGTCCCGACCACCTGACCTTCGACCTCGCGGACGCCTCGAAGGTGTCACTGTCGTTCTACGGCAAGCGTCCCGGACCCGGTATGCGCCTGGACAAACTCAGCATGCAATTCGCCACTCATGAAACCGAGCAAGCCGGAGATCTGCTCGAAGCCTACGAACGGCTCATTCTCGATGCCATGTACGGCGATCACACGCTGTTCACCACGGCCGAGGGTATCGAGCGGCTGTGGAAGGTGTCCGAGCCGCTGCTCGCCGACCCGCCCCCGGTTCGTCTGTACGCACCGGGGTCGTGGGGTCCCAACGCCATCCATCAACTCATCGCCCCACACGCGTGGCGGTTGCCGTTCGAGCGGGAGTGGCGCGAGAAGAAGTAGGGTCCAGCGCTCGCTCGAACCCGAAGCTCAGTTGTTCCAGCCGCGATCCTTGCGCATCTGATCGCGCAGTGCGCCCTGAACTGCTTGCGACAACCACGAATTGAGCGACACTCCGCTGTTGTTCGCGGCGTCCTCGGCGCGTTCCTTGATCTGCTCGACCAGTCGCAGCGTCACCCGTCGCACCTCACCGGACACATCGTCCATGGTCGGGTAGTCCTCGGTGACGGGCTCGGCCGGATCGCCGTCGTGCAGACCGGGCACCGGGCTGTCGCGTCGAACATCGGCGTGCGCCTGCGTACCGTCGAGACGAACGGTGACCGTATGACCGTCCAGATCGTTCGATACCTCTGCTGCGAAGTCCGACAGCGCCGTGAGCAGCATCAATCTGGCCGAGGCCTCCGCCGTCTTGCCGAGTGCTTCGGCCGTCTGACGGGTGTGCTCGTCGCCCAGGGCCGCCGCCGCGAGTAGATCCGTGCGCAGCGACGCGGTGTACTTGTCCAATTCCATGACGCCAGTGTGACGTCAAAGTTGACGTCGGTCAAGCAGCGCTGGTGGCGTCACGTGGCGGCATCGTGACGTCATCGTTCGCCGGGCATCGGTACCGCGTTTAGGGTTGTGCGGTGTCAGCAGAAAACGAAGGTAGAGCTGTGCCACGGACAGTTGCGCTGAGAGTGCAACTGGTCGCCCGAACCGAGTTCGTGCCGCCCGTCGACATTCCCTGGGAAACCGACGCCGACGGTGGGCAGGCGTTGGTCGAGTTCGCCGGACGTGCCTGCTATCAGAGCTGGTCCAAGCCCAATCCCCGGACCGCGACCAATGCGTCGTATCTGCGTCACCTCCTCGACGTCGGACACCTTTCGGTTCTCGAGCACGCGAGCGTGAGTTTCTACATCACCGGCATCTCGCGATCGTGCACTCACGAGTTGATTCGGCACCGGCACTTCTCTTATTCGCAGCTCTCGCAGCGATTCGTTCCCGAACACGACGCCAACGTCGTTCTTCCGCCGGCAGTCGAAGGCGATCCCGAGCTCGAGGCGCTGTTCGCGTCGGCGACCGAGGCGAGCCGGGCGGCCTACACCGAGCTGCTCGGTGCGCTCGAGGGAAAGCTGGAATCGGTCACCAACGCTGCGTTGCGCGGTAAGCAGGCCCGGCAAGCGGCCCGGTCGGTGTTGCCGAATGCGACCGAGACGCGGGTGGTGGTGAGCGGAAACTATCGCGCATGGCGGCATTTCGTGTCGATGCGTGCCTCGGAACATGCGGACGTGGAAATTCGACGTGTTGCCGTCGAATGTCTGCGTAAGCTCGTGGGAGTGGCTCCGGACGTGTTCGGCGACTTCGAGATCTCGACGCTGCCGGACGGCACGGAAGTCGCCCGCAGCCCGTTCGTGACCGAGGTCTGACGACCAGGTTCGGGGGCGCCGAAGACCGGGTATGCATGGTCGGTGTCGGCGGGGAGTCCCGCTGCGCGAGAGTGGGTAAAGCACCGGGTAATCTGCTGCCATGACCTACGGTGACGCCGCTCCTTCCGTTGCGCCTGTGTTCGGTACGGTGCTCACCGCCATGGTGACTCCGTTCACAGCGGACGGTAAGTTGGATATCGATGCGGGCGTTCGGCTGGCACATCATCTCGTCGAGCAGGGCAACGACGGATTGGTTCTGGCCGGCACGACGGGCGAATCGCCGACCACCACCGAGAACGAGAAGCTCGAACTGCTGCGCGCGGTGATCGCCGCGGTCGGTCATCGAGCTCGTATCATCGCCGGGGCAGGCAGCAACGACACCGCGCACAGCGTCGAACTCGCGCGTGACGCCGCCCGCGCAGGCGCGCACGGTCTGCTGGTCGTCACCCCGTACTACTCCCGGCCACCGCAGGCAGGTTTGTACGCGCACTTCACCGCGGTCGCGAACGCCACCGACCTGCCCGTGATGCTCTACGACATTCCGCCGCGGTCGGTCGTTCCCATCGAAACCGAGACATTGCGTCGGCTCGCCGAGCATCCACGGATCCTCGCGGTCAAGGACGCCAAGGGCGATCTGAACGCCGGCGCCGAACTGATCGCGTCGACCGGCTTGCAGTTCTACTCCGGCGACGACCCACTGAACCTGCCCTGGCTCTCGGTCGGTGCCACCGGCTTCGTCAGCGTCATCGGCCACCTCGTTCCGGCTCGTCTCCGTGAGCTGCACACCGCCTTCATGATGGGCGACATCGCACGCGCACAGGCCATCAACGTCAGCCTCATCCCGGTCATTCGTTCGGTCGCGCGCCTCGGCGGCGTCAGCGCATCGAAGGCCGGCCTTCGCCTCATCGGACTCGATGTCGGCGAACCACGACTTCCCCAGGTGCCACCGAGCATCGACCACATCGAATTGCTCGCAGCAGAGCTGCGCGCGGCAGGAGTTCTTGTATGACACGACCGAACAGATCGCGCGGACGCGCAACCCGAAACGCCGGACCTCCCTCCGAGCGTCCGGCCCCGAAGCAGGGCCAACCGGCAGGAGCCCGGCAGGGCAAGCCGATGGTGCAGAACTCGGCGCGCACGCAGCGTCCCGACAAGCGTCGTGAATTCGATCCGACGGAGCGCCTCGGCACACCGCCGAAGGCCCCGTTCAAGGGCCTTCGAGTGGTCGCACTCGGTGGTATAGGCGAAATCGGTCGCAACATGACGGTGTTCGAGCACCAGGGCAAAATGCTCATCATCGACTGCGGCGTGCTCTTTCCCGAGGACCAGCAGCCCGGCGTCGACCTGATCCTGCCCGACTTCCGCCACATCGAGAACCGCATGGCCGACGTCGAGGCCGTGGTGTTGACGCACGGTCACGAGGACCACATCGGAGCAGTGCCGTTCCTGCTGCGTCTGCGTCCCGACCTGCCCGTCGTCGGATCGAAGTTCACCCTCGCGCTCGTCGCGGCCAAGTGCCGTGAGCATCGGTTGCGTCCGAACCTCGTCGAGGTCATCGAGGGCCAGCACACCCAGCACGGCCCGTTCGACTGCGAGTACTTCGCGGTGAACCACTCGATTCCCGATGCGCTTGCCATCGCCATCAGGACCGACGCCGGTCTGGTGTTGCACACGGGCGACATCAAGCTCGATCAGCTGCCGCTCGACGGTCGCCTGACCGACCTGGCCGGTTTCTCGCGGCTCGGCGACGAGGGCGTCGACCTGTTTCTGGTCGACTCCACCAATGCCGAGGTGCCCGGATTCGTCACGCCGGAACGTGAGATCGGCGGAGTGCTCGACACCGTCATCGGCAAGGCGAAACAGCGCGTCATCGTCGCGTCGTTCGCCAGTCACGTGCACCGGATTCAGCAGGTCATCGACGTCGCGGAGCGGTACAACCGTCGGGTGGCATTCGTCGGCCGGTCGATGGTCCGCAACATGCAGATCGCTCAGGACCTCGGCTACCTGCGTGTGCCCGACGGCCTCGAGGTCAATGTCGACACTGCCGCGACGCTTCCCGACGACCGGTTGGTACTCATCTCCACCGGTTCGCAGGGCGAGCCGCTCTCGGCGCTGTCCCGGATGGCCCGCGGTGAGCATCGCCAGATCAACGTCAAGGCGAACGATCTCGTGGTGCTGGCGTCCTCGCTCATCCCCGGCAACGAGAACTCGGTGTTCGCGGTGGTCAACGGCCTCGCCAAGCGCGGTGCGACCGTCGTGACGCAGCAGAATGCGAAGGTTCACGTCTCGGGCCACGCCTCGGCGGGTGAACTGCTGTACCTCTACAACGCGGTACGGCCCACCAATGCGATGCCGGTGCACGGCGAGTGGCGTCACCTGCGTGCCAACGCGGCGCTGGCCAAGGCGACGGGTGTCCCCGAGGAGCGGGTGGTGCTGGCCGAGGACGGCGTGGTGGTCGACATGGTCGACGGTCTCGCCGAGATCGTCGGGCAGGTGCCCGTGGGGCACGTGTACGTCGACGGCCTCTCGGTCGGTGACGTCGGCGATTCGACGCTCTCCGATCGACTGGTACTGGGCGAGGGTGGATTCATCGCGATCAGCGTTGCCGTCGATTCGGCCACCGGGCGTGCGGTGACCGCACCCGAGGTGTCCGGTCGCGGATTCTCCGATGATCCGGCCGCACTCAAGGAAGCCGGTCAACTCGTCGAGTCGGAGTTGCAGCGTCTGGCGTCCGACGGTGTGTCCGATACTCATCGCATCGCACAGGCCGTGCGCCGTGTGGTCGGTCGGTGGGTGGCGGACAAGTATCGCCGCAAGCCGATGATCGTTCCGACGATCATCGCGGTCAAGCCGCAACCGCAGTCCTAGAGTTCAGACGAGCAGTCGCCAGAGTCCGATCAGACCGAGAACGACGATGGCACCACGCAGGGCCGCCGGCGAGAGCCGGCGGCCGTAGCGTGCTCCGACGGCTCCACCGATCAGGGAGCCGACCGCGATCAGTCCGGCTGCCTGCCAGCTGATGTCGTCGAATCGAAAGATCGTGTACGTCACCGCTGCAACGACATTGACGACCAGCGACAACAGATTCTTTGCCGCGTTCATCCGCTGCATGGTTTCGGGGAGCAATGCCCCCATCACTCCGATGAGCAGAATGCCCTGTGCGGCAGTGAAATAGCCGCCGTAGATGCCGACCAGCAGAGTGCCTCCGGTGACCAGTGCCATCCGGGTACGGCTGATGTGGTTCGCGGCCTTGCCCGCGGCTTCCGATCGCCGCTTGGCCCAGGCCTGGATTCTCGGTTGTGCGACAACGAGAATCAGCGCGCCGATGAGCAACACCGGAACCACTGCGGCGAACACCGTCTCGGGTAGATGCAGCAGTAGCCACGCCCCGCCTAGCGCTCCGAGGAACGAGGCGGGCAACTGCCACCGCAGTCGATGCCACTGTCCGCGCAGCTCGCGTCGATACCCCCACGTGCCCGAGACGCTTCCCGCGACCAGTCCCACCGCATTGGACATGGTGGCGACCACCGGGGGATAGCCGAACGCGACCAACGTCGGAAACGTGATCAACGTTCCGGAACCGACGACGGCGTTGATGGCTCCGGCTCCGAGCCCGGCGAGCAGGATGACGAGAATTTCCGATACCGGCACTGTTGGGAGGTTACCCAGACAAAGGGTGGGATCCCGCGGCAGGATGCCGCTGGTTCCGTCTGGCCGTAGCCTGGAGCCCGTGAGCCTTGCCCAGGATGAACGTTCCCAACTGGTCCAGACCCTTCTCGACGTGGGTCCCGATGCGCCGACGCTGTGCGGTGAATGGACAGCGGCCGATCTTGCGGCGCATCTCGTCGTTCGGGAGCGACGCCTGGACGCCTCGCCGGGCATATTTCTCTCCCCGCTCGCGGGATACACGGAGCGGGTCCAGCGATCCGTGGCGAACAGGCCGTTCGCGACCGTGGTGGAGGACGTACGGACCGGGCCGCCCATGTGGTCGCCGTTCGCATTGCTGGATCCGTTGATCAACCTCGGTGAGATGTTCGTTCATCACGAGGACCTGCGCCGGGCAGGGGAGAACTGGACTCGGCGAGTGTTGCCCACCGCGGTGGAGACCCGGCTCTGGCCGCAGGTCCGTCTGGTGGGTCGGGGCGGTCACCGCTCCTCACCCGTGCCGGTCCACGTGCGCACTCCCGACGGCCGACAGGCCACGTTCAAGGGCGGGTCGGGCCCCGGCGTGACCGTGGTGGGGGAGCCGTCGGAACTGCTGCTGTACGCTTTCGGGCGCGATCAGATCGAGGTGCTGTACGAGGGCTCGGCGGACGATGTCGCTGCCGTGAAGGCCCTCGATCTGAGCTTCTGACACATTCACCTCCGCTGTTACTGGTGTTGCGGATGGTTTCGACGGGGCTGTTGCGACTAGCCTGGGGGCATGGCAGGAAAGACCAGCACCTCCACCGCCAGGGCCGGATCCAGCGGATCCGGCTCCTCGCGCGCGTCCGGCACCGCCCGTAAAACCGGTGGCGGCCGTACCGCGCGCACCGTCACCACGCCGAAGAAGCCCACCGCGCCGCGCAATCCGGCGACGTCCCGCGCGAACGCATCCTCGCGCGGCAAGGCCCCCGCCAGGGGCTCGTCGACGGCTCGGCGGCCTGCGGCGAAGAAGAAGTCACGCGGTGCCCTCGACGCGATCGGGCGGGGCATTGCGTCCACCTGGTCGATGGCGGCACGCGGAGTCGGTGCCACGACCCGGACGGTGAGCAAGGCCGCCGACATCGAGCACGGCCACCGCCGAGACGGCATTGCCCTCGGACTGATCGCTGTCGGTGTGGTCGTGGCCGCGAGTGTGTGGTTCAGCGCCGGGGGACCGGTCGGCGAATGGATCGAGGTGGGCATTCGCGCCGTCATCGGCGAAGCCGGTTACGTCGCGC
>NZ_NOYD01000057.1 GCF_002258315.1 Rhodococcus sp. 06-462-5
CGGCGGGTGGGCATGGGAGTTCTCGACTCATCACCTACTCCTCGACGCCTACGGTCTCGGGCTCGTCACTCGTCGTGTCGCAGAGGTGTACACCGCTCTGGCCGAGGGCCTTTCGGTGCCCGAGCGGTGGTTCGGGGACTATGCGTCGGTCGTCGACGGTGCTGGTGTCGACGCGGGCGATTCCGAACGATTCTGGGCAGCGAAGTTCGAGGAGGTCTCCGAGGCCTCGGCCGTCGCATTCGATTCCTCGCGTCAGTTCTTCCTCACCGACGCGCGAGGACACGGCCGCGTTCCGGACGAGGTGGCGGCGTCGGTCGACGCACTCGCGCGTTCGGCACGGGTCACGTGGTCCGACGTCGTGGCGTTGGGCTGGGGGCTGTTCACGTCCGCGCGCGACGGACGGGACCTGTTCGCGGTCCGGTTGCCGCAGATGAACCGCTCGAGCGGTGTAGCGCTGCGGACTCCGGCAATGTTGGTCGGTGCCGCGCAGGTGACGTTGCGGGTTTCTCCGTCCGAGACGGTCGCCGAGTTGGTGCAGCGGGTCCGAGGCGAGATGCGGGAGGTCGTCCGTCATCAGATGGCGGGGGAGACCCTTGCACGACTGTGGCCGAACGGTCCGGAGGACTACGCGGCATTGCCGCAGTTGAACGTCAAGGCCTTCGATTACGACTACGGCTTCGGGTCGATCGCCGGCCGCCAGGAAACGGTCACGAGTGGACCGGCCGGCCGACTGGACCTGATGGTGTATCGCGATCGGGTGCACGGGTTCGCGGTGGACCTGACATCGAGCGACACTGCGGCAACTCCCGAATCGGTCACCGACACCGCGGCTGCATTCGTCGACTTTCTCGGCAGACTGTCCGAGGACCCCGATGCGAGGGTGGCGACGTTCGATGCACTGAACGCCGACGACCGAATCAGGGCAGAGGAATGGTCGCGCGGTGTCGAGGTGCACGCGGATGACGCGACGCTGGATTCGCTCGTCCGCCTGCAGATGTCGAGAACGCCGGACGCAGTGGCGATCGTCGATCACACCGGTGCGGAGTTCAGTTTCTCCGAGATCGCCACCCGCGTCGAGGCGATGGCCGCGCAGTTGAGCGCCCGCGGTGTGACGCGAGGCGACCGCGTGGCAGTCATGCTCGCGCGTTCGGTGGATCTCGTGGTGACCCTGCTTGCCGTCGTGCGCACCGGTGCCGCGTACGTTCCGATCGACCCGGAACACCCGTCCGA
>NZ_NOYD01000056.1 GCF_002258315.1 Rhodococcus sp. 06-462-5
TGTCGGTGGGTCGCGGTAGATTCTGTTCATGCTTTCGGGGGACGGCGGATCAGGGGTGGACGGCATCGAGACGGTGCCGCCCGCCCCTGAGGTGTCCGATCCGAAGTTGTCGATGTTGGTCGACCGGGTGGAATCCGCGATCGCCGAGTTGGCGGAACAGTCGTCGGTGTCGTGGACGAACGCGGACCGGCGTGCGGTGGTTCAGCGGATGGACACGGCGACCCGGTCGCTGACCGCGTACTCGTACACCTGGCTCAACGAATTGATCTCTCAGCACGGCCTCGATGTGTATCCGGGGTCGGTGCCGTCGTCGGTGGCGTGGATGCTGCGGATCACCCCACGAGCAGCCGGAGCGCGAGTGCGTCTGGCGGCGGAGTTGGGTGACCGGACCTCCTTCTCCGGGGAAGTGCTGCCGCCGTTGCTGCCGCGAACCGCGGAAGCCTTGCGGGCGGGGTTGCTCGATGCCAAGCATGTGCAGATGATCCGCGAGTTCTTTTGCCATCTGCCCCGGGACGTCGATCCGCAGACGCGGGAGCGGGCCGAGGAGCAGTTGGTGGGCTTGGCCTCGACGAGGCGGCCCGACGACTTCGCACCGTTGGTGGCGCACCTGGATTCGATCCTCAATCCCGACGGCGACCACGACGAGGACGAGGACGAAGACGGGAAGCCGCCGAAGCCACCGAAACGCAGGGATGCGTTCTTCTACCTCGGCGAACAGGGTGCCGACGGAATGTCGGAGGGAAATTCTGCGTCGACCCCGAACTACGGGCCTACCTCGAAGCCTTGTTCTCCAAAGCCGCGAAACCGGGCATGTACAACCCCGCCGACGGAAAACCGATCGTCGACGACGAGACCGACAGCACTTCCGGCGGCAAGGACAGCACGACCCCTGGGGCCGCGAGCAAGGGTGCGCGTCCCGATCCTGCAGCAGCTGAACCGGATTCGGCCACGCCGGGTGGCGTCTCCGATGCCGACACCCCACCGCTACCGGAGCCGGACGACGGTCCGACGAGCGATGCGGGACTGTGGAGCGACGGACCATGCGACGGCGACGGACCTTGCGAGGGTGACGGCCGGTGCGGCGACGG